>NZ_JBVJSJ010000012.1:0-162359 GCF_055606745.1 Streptomyces sp. NPDC037054
AAGGCGGGTCCGCTTGCCCCAGCCCTTCGCCTCCGCTGACAGAAGATCCCCCACCTCGTTTGTACCCAACCGAGCATTGCGGGACAGCTCTTAGACCACCCGGTCTGTTCTCTTGGCCGGTGTGAAGAGCAAAGAGGAGATCATGGAGATTCTGGAAGCGTACGACCTCACGGGCAGTTACCGTGCGGCGGCCGAGCTGGCCGGGGTCGACCACCACACGGTGAAGCGATATGTGGAGCTTCGCGGCAGGGGCGGCGACCCGACGAAGCGGCAGCAGCGGCCGAAGATGATCGACGACTACCTGCCGAAGATCGAGGAGCTCATCGAGCGGTCCGGCGGCCGGATAGGCGCCGACCGGGTGCACGAGAAGATCGCGGCGATGGGGTTCACCGGCACCGACCGGACCACGCGGCGGGCGGTCGCCGCGGCGAAGGCGTCGTATCAGGCAGGCCACCGAAGAGTGTTCCGCCCGTGGATTCCCGAGCCCGGCTTGTGGATCCAGTGGGACTGGGGCGACGGCCCGAAAATCGCAGGTCGCAAGACGTGGCTGTGGTGCGCCTGGCTGGCCTGGTCGCGGTTCCGGGTCGTGATCCCGGTGCTCGACAAGACCCTGCCCACGATCGCCAGCTGTCTCGATGCGACGCTGCGGCGGATCGGCGGGGCCCCGACCTACGCGCTCACGGACAACGAGCGGACGGTCACCACGGACCATATCGCGCGAATACCGGTACGCAATCCGCAGATCATCGAGATCGGCCACCACTACGGGCTCACGGTCAGGACGTGTGTTCCCGCCGATCCGCAGTCCAAGGGCGGGTCCGAGGCGACGGTGCGGATCGCGAAACGGGACCTGGTGCCCACCGACGTCAACCTGCGGCCGGCCTACCGGGACTTCGCCGAGCTCGAGGACGCCTGCCGCCAGTTCACCGACGAGGTGAACAACAAGGTCCATCGGGCCATCCGGCGCAAGCCCGTCGAGGCCCTCGCGGAGGAAGCCCACCGTCTGCACCGGCTGCCGGAGAACCCGTTCACCGCCGCCCTGGGCACCACTCGGAAGGTCGCGAACGACGCGACGATCTCGGTGGACTCGGTCCGCTACTCGGTCCCGCACCAGCTGGCCGGGCAGACGGTCTGGGCCCGCTTCCACGGCGACGAACTCATCGTCACCGCAGTGACCGAACACGGCGCCGCCGAGGCGGCCCGCCACCAGCGGTCCACTCCGGGCAGCCCGTCCATCAAGGACGAGCACTACCCGCCCCGCGAGGACACCGGCGGCGACCGCACCCCGAAGGCCACCTCCGCCGAGGAGGCCGCGTTCTTGCAGCTCGGCCCCGGGGCCGCGTCCTGGCTGGTCGAGGCCGCGGCCGCCGGGGCCCGGCGGATGCGGCCGAAGATGGCCGAGGCCGTCCAGCTCGCCAAACTCCACGGCGCCGCCGAGGTCGACCGGGCCCTGGGCACCGCGGCGATCGCCGGCCGGTTCGCCGAGAACGACCTCATCTCGATCCTCGACCACCACATCGGACGGCACGTTCCCGAGCCGACCCGGGCGTCCGAGGACCACAGCCTGCAGCCGGGCACGTCCGCCTGGTCCCGCTTCGGCGTCGCCCCTGAAGGAGACGAACACTGATGGCCACCCCTCTCCGCACCGTTTCGGGCTCCCACGGCGACCCGCTGGCGGAGGCGATCGAGCTGACCCGAAGGCTCAAACTTCCGCACATCCGACGAGCGTTGACCGACCTGATCCCCACCGCGAAGGCCCAGCGGTGGGACCCGGCCGAAGTCGTCCGCGTCCTTCTCGCCGAGGAGGCCGCCGGACGCGATGCCGCGAACCTTCGCACCCGCCGCAAGCGGGCCGGCTTCCCCGCGGGCAAGACTTTCGGCGACTGGGACGAGACGAAGTCCTCCATCTCCCGCCAGGTCCAGGACTCGCTCAAGACGCTGGAGTGGATCACCCGCAAGGAGAACCTCTGCGTCTGCGGGCCCTCCGGCACGGGCAAGAGCCACTTCACCGAGGCCCTCGGCCAGGCCGCCGTCGAGGCCGGACTCACCGTCGCCTGGTTCGCGATCGAGGACCTTGGAGCCCTCGTCCGCCGGCACCGTGTCGACGACTCCCTCGCCAGAGCGATGACCCGGCTGATCCGGTCCGACCTCATCATCGTCGACGACATCGGGCTCCTGCCCGTCTCCGCGGACGCCGCCGAGGGCTTCTTCCGCCTGGTCGACGCCGCCTACGAACGGCGTGCTCTGGCCGTCAGTTCCAACCTCCACCCGTCCGGCTTCGACGAGATCATGCCCAAGACCCTCGCCACCGCGACCGTCGACCGGCTCCTCCACCATGCCCATGTCGTCGTCACGCAGGGTGACTCGCTCCGGCTCACCGAGGCCACCTCCGGCAAGGGGGTGAGACCCCTGCACTGACCCCAGCCCAAGAGGGATCACTCGCCCCAGAGTGGGGAGTTTTCCTGTCCGTGGGGAGTTTTAGTGTCCGCCAGCGGGCGGCTGATCCTGTCCGCCACCGGGGAGCTCAAGAAGTCCGTTGACAGTAGTCGTAGAGCAGGTAGGACGGGGTGTCGGATGGCCAGTCCTGGGCGCGGTAGCCATCCGCCCACTCGTGCAGTTGTCTCTCGAAGTCCGTCACATCGCCCAAGGCGGTCAGGGCCTCTCGGCGCAGTTCCTCGTGGCCCAGGGCATGAAGGTGGGGAGCGGTTGGTGTGTCGGACACGAGGACCTGGCTGTGGCTGCCGGGAATGAAGCTGCGGCCGGTGATCCCGCGCAGGAGTCGGTCGACCCGGTACGGGCGTACGCCGACGAGGCCCGCCAGATCCGTGGCCGTGAGACTGCCTCGGGCCGCTACCAGCAGCCCGAGGAGCGGGACCCCGACGGGCTCATCGTCCAGCAGCCGGCGCAACTCCCGTCGGGCCAGGGCGCTGATGCCCTCGGCGTGAGGCCACGGAGCAAGCGGGCGAACGATGTTCCCGGAGCGCAGGGGGTGGTCCGAGGGAACATCGTCCGGCACGGGCGGGCTTGGCCGGCCGGTGACCACCACGCGCATGCCAGCTGGTGGGGCTTTCGGCAGCAGGGCGGCAATGCTCAGTCCGCCGGATACGGCTCCCTGGTCCTCGTCCAGTCCATCCACGATCAGCACCAGGCGCCGACCCCGGCCCCGGGACGCCTCCGCAGCGGCCCGGCACAGGTCGGGGAAGTCCTCCAGCCGGCTCCCTGCAGCTGTGCCATCCCGCTGTGCGACCGCGGCCAGTTGCCGCGTCACCGTCTCGAGGAATCCCTGCCGGTCGTTGCGGCCCAGGCGATCGGTGATGAAATAGGACACGATCTCCACGCCGTCCGGACGGTGCCGGAGCACGAAGTCGGAGACCAGGGCCGATTTACCTGCCCACGGGGGTGCCTGCCACCACACATACGCGGAGGCGCCCCGCAGGTCCGGACCGCTGCAGAACGCGGTCAGCTCCCGCAGCTCGTCTTCCCTGTCGAGCAACTGCGCCGGGAGGATGTGCTGCTCGATCCAGGCGGCGTGCGCCTCGTGTCCTCGCTCTGGCGGCTTCGCCGGTGTGAGAGGCGAACGGGGCGGCTGGGCCTGGTCCAACAGGGTGCGCCACCGGCCCTCGTCGAACCGCTCACCCGTCCATGCGCTCCACTGCCGGACCACGGCGATCAGCTGCTCACTGCTGCTCGGATCCGGAGTCTTCACCCGCTCCCACTCGTCGTGCAGCCACTCCGCCAGGCGCCTGTCCAACTTCGAACCATGGCCACCGACCGCGCGGGCGAGAGAACGACGCGAATACCTCTGCCCCGCCTTCCTGTTGTGCGCGGCCTTGGCTCTGCCCTCCAGGGCCCGCAGCGCGTCGTACAGCTCACGGGCCTTGGACGACTCCCCCACCCACGCCACCTCTCCCGTGTGCCCGCCTGCCCGCATCGAGACGCGGCGGGCACGCCGATGACCAGGAGCGTAGAGGCAGTTCACCCGCAGTGCCCGCCCTTTCGGACAGTCACCACCCACAAGCGGCACGGTCATCCCTGTCGGCCCCTACGGCCGACGATCACCGAGGAAAGGAACACATGACCATGACCATGCCCATCGCCCGCAAGCTGGGCCGTGCCGCGCTCTTCAGCCTGGTCCGCGGCGCGTGCTGGGCCCTGGGCTCAGCACTCGTCGCGGGCATCCTCTGGTGGGTCCAGCACCAGTAGCCGTAATCGGGGCCTGCCCGCCCGCCACCTGCACAAAGTCATGTGGCGGCGACCTGGCAGTCAGAACGTTCTCATCGTTTCCGAGCCCGCCGGGTGTCTCGCTCGGTCGCATAACCGGCGGGCTCGGTTTTCTCCACCGGCAATGCGGCCCAGCGACTTCCTTGCCAGGCGGCCTGATTCTCGGCGGGGATCAGCTGGCAATGGGCACCGGATCGGACGTTGGCCTGCTACTGCTTCAGGCGCCGGCAGGCTCGGAAGAGACGGACCGAGACGGGGTTGCTGTCATCGGCGTCGAGGACTTCGACTGCGTCGACGAGGAGGCCGTTGTCGACGAGAAGGTCTTCCCACAACGTCGGTGAGCACCTTCTCCGAACCAAGGGGGCTAGGGTGCCACGTTGGTTGCGCGCGAATCCGGGCGCAACACTGACCCGTGGTCACGTCCGTGGCCGGCCGCGAGATCGAATCGCCTGCCTTGCTATGCGCTCCTAAAATGGCCATGAGTCGTCAATTTTGTCTCGAAAGCCAGGCGCGAGCTGGAGTCGGCTATGACACAATCAGGACGCCCCGTGGCGGTAGTTGGGATTTATCCGGACATTCCCAAGCACTACTTGCTGCTTTTCGATTCCATTGTAATGAACAGCGTTGAAGCTGCCCTCGATGTGTACGCAATGGCCCCTGATCTAGATGTGCAGCGGAGCATCGCCGACATACGATACCTCCAGGAAAGGGGCATCCTCCAGCTAAGGTTGCCATCAGAGGAGATCAGCGAGCAGTATGAGGAAGAACTTCTCGAATACTTGTTGACAGTTGAAGAGTCGACGCCGATCCACCTGAACTTGCCCGGCCCGCCGGGACTGAACGAGCTCGTAGAAAGAACAAAAGGGGAACTGCGAAGCGGCAAGGAACACCAAAAGGCCCAATCGGTGGAGAGCCGCAAAATTGATGCTCGGGCGCGACTAACCGCCATCCAGCTCCGCCTCGAGGGAATCAACGCTGTGCCGATCTTGTCTTCTACAGGGCCACGAGAGGGAGGCGGCCTGACCCCTGCGGAGGTCGCAGAGATCACCCTAAATGCCCTTCCCGTCCCCTCGCAAGACACCCCCATCGAGTCCATCCTGGAATTCCGTGATGACGAAGAAGCCATAGGCACTCTGGCCTCTCTTCACCGATGGATGCGAAAGACGGCAGTCCAAGCAACCTCCCTCCAGGAATTGAGGGATGAGCTTGACGAATTGCTCTACATGCATACCTGTCACCTGAAGACTCATCGCATGAAATACAAGAATGCCAGACTGAAGACTCTCGTCACTGCCCCCCTGGAAATACTGGAAAGTATCATCAAGCTCAGACTAAGCGGACTTGCTGCGAAGCCCTTCGAGATGAGAGAGGCGCGCATCAACCTTCTTCAGGCAGAGCTGATGGGGCCTGGCGGCGAGGTGGCTTTCATCGAGAGGGCTGGAAGGCAATTTATGTCGACAGGGGCGGGCTCAACCCAAAAATCCACGCCGAAGAACAAGAAGGCAAAAGAAGCCCCCGCCATCGAGCAGCATGTTAGTGAGTGTGTCGAGCTCCTCCGAGGGCAAGGTTACGAGCCGCAGGTTTCCGGGAATCTCATCACTTTCGAAAGTAACGGCTCAAGATATGCCATACCCAGAGACCCTGACGACCTCACCTACTACCGGGTCATTTATCCCGACTTCTGGACAGTAAACCCAGACGAGGAAGAGGAGATTGTACTGGTACTTTCCAACTTGGTTGCACTTAGCCGCAATGGGGTGCGGATCTTCTTTGACTCAGAGATAAAGAGAGCCTCTGCGTCAACGGAAATGCTTTTCAATGAGCCCGCCGACTTCGTTTTCCACCTTCCAAGGATTCTGGGAATGATTCAAGCAGGCGTTGAACTTTTCGTTGACGGAATGGCGCATTGGCGCGACACTCAGGGCTCGCAGTCGAACGAGGGTTGATCTACTCATCTCATACCCGGTCCCTCCCGCGTCGTCTCCGGTGGCGGTCTGCCTTCTCCGAATAAGGAAGTCGAAGGCTGCCCGAAGCATGCGGCCCTATCGCTCGTCGCTTGTGCGGGCCGCGAGCTGATCGAGTGAGGGGATTCCTAGAAAGACGGCAGATTCTTGCCGTTGATGTCTCGCGTCCAGCGCCGCGATCTTCTCTTCTGCCGCCGAGAGGCTGGCGGATAGACCTTCAACTCCTCCGAGCCAACCTTCCCTAAGGATCATCCGGGAGGCCGCTTACCTCGTATGCGATGTCACCGCACTGGCATCGGCCGGTTCGGATCTCTGGGGCCAGGAGGGTGACAGCCTGTTCGGTGGCTTCGGTCTCCGTCGGTTTGCTGGCTCTCGGACACAAGGCGGGACGGTGTGTGCACCAGCACCGGGTCACCGCAAGGACTGCGTGTGGTGTTGCAGATTTCACGCTCGGTTTGTTCGGAGGGGCGGGTCGTCTCGGCCATGGATCTCCTCGAGGAAACGGGATGCGGACGGCAGGGTCGTGGAGGCTTCTAGCAGGTGCAGGGATCGATGAGGGGTGGGACTCGACGCCCGTGAGCCGGGGTTCCGTCGGGCTCACGTATGCCGGACATAGCAGGCCGGCCCGGTCCGGCGCGCTTCAGCGACAGCGCCACGTCTTTCGTCCGGCCGGGTCTACGGTGAAGGCACACGGCCCGGCCACTGGAACACGAGGCGGCTATGGGGCTTGTCCAGGACGTCCCCGGCGGGTAGCTGGCCGTCGGGGGTGCTAGCCGGGTGAACGGTCAGGACAGGGTCGTTTTGCTTGCCGTCATTCGTGCGTACGTCGCGGTCCCAGGCTCTCACCGTGGCCGCCAGCTGCTCGGCGAGCTGCGGGCCGTCCTGTCCGAAGGCATGGACGACCCACTCCCACTCCTTTTCGGCAGGGCAGTCACCGTGCCGGGTCTGGACGTGGATGAGGTAGGCCAGTGAGGCGTCGCCGAGGAGCGCCGACGCATCGCCGTCCTTCGCGATCTGGGTGACGCCGGTGCCTTTGTCCCGGTGGGCGGACAGACGGACGAAGCCTGGCAATGTGGTGGCCGCGTAGAGCTGCAGCGAGCCGAAGTAGAAGCCCGCCCCCATGGTGACCCCGGTGGCGACCTGGTGGCGCGGCCCGCGCAGGGCCTCTTCCAATCCCTTCGTCGAGGCGGGGGTGCCGTCTTCGAATCGGAGCTTCAGCTCGCCGTCGAGGAGGTCTACGACCGGGATGGGGCGGGCGTGTTCGCCCTGGGCGCGGAGGAATCCGCAGTGCGTGAACTTCCGCGCGTGCAGCATCTCGCCGCGTCGCTCGAATGCGATCGCCCTTGTGTATCCGTGGATTTCGAGGGGTAAGACCAGGCGACCGCCCTCAGCGACCTGCTCCCGCCAGGCTGGGGAGATGTCCCAGGAGTTGTAGGTGATCACGACTCCGTCGAAGCCGCCGCGCGGTGCGAGGTGCGAGGGGGCGCCGAGTGCCGCATCGCCCTGGAACGCGGTGACACGACCGCTGCCGGCCTCTGTGGTCAACCGCCGGGTGCGGTGCACGACGTAGGGGTCGATGTCGCCGGTGACCACCCTGCCCGTGGCGCCGACCACATGGGCGATGAGCTCGGCGTTGTAGCCGCCGGATCCTGCCTCGAACACGATCGCTCCCGGCTTCAGGCACAGGCTTTGGAGCATGTCGGCCTGGAGCCAGGCCGCGGACACCGAACTGGTCGTTTTCCCTGTCTCGTCGCGGCGGGTGATGACGGCCTGGTCGCCGCCGTCGTACGCGGTCTTGAGGTCCTTCTCGGGGATGAAGCGGTGACGGGGCACCGTGCGCAGCGCCTGCTGTACCGGTTCGGAGGGCGCCCAGCCGCCGTCGATGACCGTGTTGGTCATCTGCTGGCGCAGCCGGACGGCTTGGGCCGGTTCTCCGGGCACGGGCGGTTGGTCGATCGCGAGCGGATAGGAGTGGACCGGTGCAAGGTCGGGGATAACACCGGGCCAGATCGCGTGCAGGGCCTGCGCGGCTGGAACGAACACGGGACCGATGCAGGTCAAGGCGTGCAGGTCATGCCACTCCCACCGGTCGAACAACTGCGGTTCTCGGTTGGCGAGGGTGCCGGACCATGCGGTGATACGGACGACAGCGGTGAGCCGCGGCACGCCGTGGCTGTCGTCGGCCAGCATCGTGACCACGTGCGTGTCCGAGGCCGAGGTGGTCAGGCCCGTCTCCTCGGCCAGTTCTCGAATCGCCGCTGCCTCGAAGGACTCCGCACCGCTGGGCTTCCCGCCGGGGAGTTCCCACATGCCTCGGCGTGAGCGGCCCAGCAGGACGCGCCCGGCGTAGTCGGTGACGACGGCCAGGGCTCCGGTCAGAGCGTGGCCGGTGGGTGGGCGTTTCTCCACTGCCTGGGTGTTGGCGTGGCAGGGACCGCGCAGCACCAGGACGGCGAGCTGGTCTGCCTCCAGCCGCTCGACGGTTTCCCAGCCTTCGGTGAGCAAGCGAATCTCGTCTTCGTCGAGGGCGATGCCCCGTCGATCGGCCGGGGTGTGCTCGACCACCGGAGTGATGACCACCAGCGTGCCGCCGGGCCGCAGCCGCTCACTGAGCCCGTGCAGGACGCGGCTGCGATCGCGCAGGAACGGGTACATCAGCCGCATGGTGACCAGGTCGTAGCCGTCCTTGTGTAGCTCTGCCGGGTCGTCGCGCTCGATGTCCAGGCAGATCCAGCGCAGCCGTGCGACGCCGGTGTGTTCGTCCCGGGCCCGGGCGAGAGCGCTGTCAGCGAAGTCGATGGCGTCCACCGTGTAGCCGAGGGAGGCAAGATAGACGGCCAGACTGCCGGTGCCGCAGCCCACATCGAGAGCCCGTCCGCCGTCGGTTGGGGCGGGGGTGTGCTCGGCGAGCAGGGCGCGCTCGCGCTCACCGAGTTCCCGGAATCCCTTGCCGTTGGCATAGTGCTGCTGCCACTGGTCGCGGACGACGTACGCCACGGTCGTGCTCCTCAGCTGCTCTTGTTTGTCGGGCGGTGTGGTGTGCTGGTCAAGGACGGTGGGTTGCGCGGAGCCTGGCCAGGGTGCGGCGGCCTCGCTCGACGAGCTCAGGATCGCCGTGGGCGGTGCCGTACTGGATGCCGGAGACGGCATCCAGTACCGACAGGCCAGCCAGGTGCTCTTCTTCGGCGGGGGTCAGGGGGCGGCCGTAGCCGGTCATCAGGGCCTCGTGCAGGTCCGGTCGGCCGTGCCAGGCGTCGGACAAGCGGACGAAGTCCCTGATGGCCGGACCGCGTTCGCTTCTTTCGAAGTCGATCACGTACAAGGTGCCAGTCGACTTCTCCCAGCGAAGGTTCCGCCGCTGGAAGTCGCCGTGCGTGGGAACTCTCTCCAGTGCTGGCAGACCTGCGGCCCCCTCTGTGGTGGCGCGGATGAACGCCTCGTCCCCGGGCTCAAGGTAGGCGCGTGCTCCGTCCAGGTGCCGTTCCAGCTTCTGGAGTGGCATGGAGTCGGGGAGGGGCGGCAGTGCCGGGGCGCTGCGGTGGATGGTTGCCGCGAGCTGTCCGATGCGGTGGAAGATCCGTCGCTCTTGTTGGGGTGGGTGGACGGCGCCGTGAAGGGAGCGGCCTGGCACGGCTGTGATGACGACGGCCCGTAGTGATTCATCGGCAGCCATTAGCCGGGGTGCCATCGGGCCCAGACGGGGAACCCAGCTGCGGAAGGCGGTCACCTCGCGCTGGTGGAAGCGGTCGCTCTGGTGGATCTTGACGAACCACACCCCATCCTCGGCATCGCGTGCGCGCCACACCTGGCTGCCCTTGCGTGCCCAGGAGACATCCGTCCAGCTTGTGATCCGGCCGACTGCCCGCTCGACGAAGTCCCGCACCGCGTCCTCGGGCATGGTGCTGCCTGGGCCGGCGTCGGGGACGACGCGTAGCCGATCGACGGCCGGGTCGTAGGCGATGGGATCCCCGGACTCCTGGAAGTGCAGGGCGATCCGGGCTCCGGCCCGGTAGGCGTCCAGCCCGGCCCGGCAGTAGGCAACCATGGGCTCCGGCAACTCGTCGAGCGGGAACCAGCCCATGGCGTCGCACCGGTCCGGCTCCATGACGCGGGGGCTGCCGTGCCAGTGCCGGACCTCGAAGAAGAACCCAACGCGCGTGCCCCCGCCGGGGGAGCGGTGGTGCACGGTGACGGCCGCGCGAACATCAGTGGGGTCGACGAGGACGCCGGTCTCCTCTCCGGTCTCCCGCACAAGCGCGGTGACGGCATCCTCTCCGTTGTCGAGGTGACCAGATGGGAGATGCCAGAGTCCTGTCGCGTAGACATCGCCAGCCCGCCGGGACAGGAGCACTTCGGGGCCGGCCTCGGTATCGCGGACCGCGACCAGGTGCGCGTCCAGCGGCTCGGTGTGCCGCCCCCCGCTCACCGGTCACCGCCGGGGCGGCGCGCGAGCAGTACGGTGAACACGGTGTCCTCAACGAGCCCTTCACCTCGGCCGTGTTCCTCCAGCAGTAAGTGGGCCTCCTGCTCGAACCGTGCGTGCTGATCTCCGAAAAGCGGTGGGCGGGCGAAGCTCGTGCTGCGCAGATAGCCGACCACAGCTGCGGGTGTCCACCTGCGGCGGACTGGGATCCGGTGCTCGGTGACGTCGCTGAACGCGGACTCGGCGAGGTCGTCCTCGTAGCTGCGCCCCGGCTCGGTGTACGCCCCGGCGGTGCCGGCCCGTCGTTCGGGGCCGAGGTGGGACTGGATGAGCCGCTTCAGATCCGCCGTCCATTGCGCTTGGTAGGTCCAGAGGCTGCCATCTCCCATGATCGCCACGCTGGCCCCCGGAGCGGTGACGTGGTCGGTCATCGAGAGGACCGCGGGCCGCGGCATCCAGTGAAACGCCCGTGCGCAGGTGACCAGGTCCGCTCGGTAGCCGTCGAACGGCGGCGTGAAGTCCTCGGCTTGCACGCAGTGGAAGCCAGCGAGACTGTCACCAAGGAGCGGGGCGAGGACCTCAGTGGCCTCGCGGAGCATCCCGGGGTCCGGATCCACCAGGTCCAGGCGGGCGAACTTCGTTAGAGCGGGAAGCAGCGCAGCTGCAACCTGCCCGGTGCCGCAGCCGAGATCGAGCACGACAGGCCGGGCGACACCCTTCACTGTGCCGGCGAGCAGGCGGACCGCTTCGGACGGGATGCCCGGCCGGTATCGGGCGTAGTCGGCCGCCGCCGAGGCGAACAGGCCCCCGGACTCCTCTCCCGGGCGGCGCCTCATGCGTGCTCCAGCAGCGCGCGCAGTGCGGCGGCGTCCGCCTGGAGTTGTGCCTCGTCCTGGCGGTTTGTATCGAGGGCTGTCCAAGGGAGCGGCTCGCCAGGCGCCGGGTCGGCGTCGCCGGCGTAGCGGGGAACGATGTGGGTGTGGAGGTGGGGCACCACGTTGCCGAGGGTGGAGTAGTTCATCTTTACCGGCTGATAAAACGCCGTCAGGGCCTTGCCGAGCGTGAGGGTGTCGGCCCAGTACGCGGCGGCCTGGGTGTCCGAGAGATCGGTGGGCTCGGCGACGTGCGGTCCGCCGCGGTGGATGAGTACGCAGTAGCCCCGGACCTGGCCCGAGCGCCACAGGTAGGCGTTGGCCACTTCGCCCTGGTGGAGCAGGATGCCCCAGCCGATGTCGTCGGCGGTGAAGTCGTTGCCGCACATGGGGCAGCCGTGGCCGTCGCGGTGGCGGAGGAATTCCTCGGACCACCCGGCCGGCTGACTGGGGCCGTCGGCGGGCTGTGGAAGGGGTTCCCGTTGCTGGGTCATGGACAACTCCCGTGCGATGGAGACATCTGGTGGGGGACGGTGGCGATTGGGGGCAGCGTCCAGGCGAGGGCCTTCCGGCCGGGACCGGAGGTGACGCGTTGCGGGCCCCCGCCGTCTGGAATATCGACCCGGTAGGTGTCCGGACGGCCCGCCCGCTCCCAAGCGTCGTGGAGGTCTTCGAGTTCGGCCCACACATCGCGCGGCCCGTGCACGCGGACCGTGCCGTCGCCGGGGCCGGTCACCGCCCAGGAATCTTCCTCCGGGGCGACGATGGTCATCGTGTCGGCCTGGAAATCCCTGACCAAGCCCGGTGCCAGGTAGGCGGCGGCGACCCAGAAGCCGTGGGCGTCATCGTCGGGCGGTGTGAGCCGGGTTGGGCGCGGTCGGCCGGGGTCGGCCTTGACCTGGGGACGGTGGTTGACGGCGGTGAGCCATTCGTAGCCGAGCAGGGGCCGGTGGCCGCGCGGCCTGCCCGTCAGCACCGCCTGAAGCCTGCCCTTCATCGTGCGGATGGCGCGCATCTGGCCGGGCCAGCTGGGCGTTCTGGTCACGAGCGTGGTCAGCAGCGTTCCGCCGGGGGCGAGCTGCTCGACCCAGGTCAGCGGGATGCAGGGCACGCCGATGCCGGAATGGATCCGGTCATACGGTGCCCCGGTGGCGTGTCGGTTGAGCGCGTCGCCTTCGACGACCGTCGCTCCCAGCCCGAGCCGGTCCAGGTTCCGCTGAGCGAACTCGCTCATGTGCGGATCGCGTTCAACCCCGGTGGCACGGCCAGGGCCCGTGATGGCAGCGGCGAGCGCCAGGGAGATCCCCGGACCCGAACCAAGGTCCAGGAACCGCTGCCCGCAATCCAGTTGGAGGCATTGCAACACCTCGACGGTGGCAGGGGCGTAGGTGCTCATGGAGGTCATGTGGCCGCCGGTCACCGGTCCCCGGCGAAGGGCGTCCAGCGGCTCGCCGTCGCGCTGGAGCGGGACGGAGTCGCCGCTGTGGACGAGGTCGAGCCACTCCGCCTGGTCGTCGGGGTGCGAGCCGTCGAGGAGCCGCCAGTCGATCGGATCCGCGCCTGGGCCGCTGACCCGGACGTACGCGTGGGGGAGGAGCACTTCCCGCTGCACACGCAGGAGGGCGTCGCGCAGTCGCGGGTCGGTCAGCACGCCGTCGGCGACGAGGCGGTCGACCATCGCGGTGCGGGCGGCGGCCGTTGCGGCGAGCAGGTCAGCGGACATCCTCGGACGCTGGGACGTGTTCGATGCAGAACCCTCTCCTCGTTCCTGACCGGTTGGCCCTACGGCCGTCCTTCTCGTGCTTGCACTGGGAGGCGCGGGTGTATCCGGGACCCCTGCGCGGTGTTTGCAAGAGAGGTCCGGCTGTTGGGCGGCTTCAGGACCAGGCCGGTGCGTGTCCATCTCCGGGGCGCTCACTTCCGCCGCTCCCAACCGATCTCGGTATACAGCCGGCCAGCACGAATCCCCTCGATGGCCGCTCGGGTGTAGGGGACGGTCGGCTCCGGCAGGCCGTCGACAGGCCACCAGGCCCAACGGAGGCACATGTCCGGCTCCAGCACGCGGGGCTCGCCCTCCCACCGGCTGGGCCGGAAGAACAGCTGAACGCGCGGGACGGCGTCCTCGTGGTCGAGGAGGTGCACGGTATGCACGAGGATGAGGTCCTCCTCGGCGACGACCAGCTTCGCCTCCTCCATCGCCTCCCGTGCCACGCAGGTCCGGGCCGGTTCTCGTTCCACATGGCCTGCGAGCAGATGCCACTGGCCGCCCGCGTATGCCGAATCCGGGTGCCGCTGCCCGAGCAGCACCATGCCGTCCCGCTCCAGGTACAGGTGGCCGCCGATCACGTTCAGTTCCGCGCTCACGCCGTACCACCTCCGCCCACCGCGGGATTGCGCTGTGCGTCGTCAGCGGGGGCGGCGCCGGGTGAAGGTGAGGGGGAGGGGACGGGTGGTTGCATGAGCGGATCTCCTGGATGGGAGGGGACAGGCTGGGCTCCGGGCATCTGGCGGAGGCCGCGTAGTGGGGAGCGGTAGAGGACCACGGAAGGGACGAGGAGCAGGCAGGTGCCGACGATCAGGGTGGGCCGTACGCCGATCTGTGTCCCGAGGCCGCCCGCGACCAGGGCGGCCACCGGCCGGGCGCCTGAGGTGAGCCAGGTACTCACGGCCTGCATGCGGGCCTCCATGTCATCGGCGGTGACGACCTGACGAATGGAGCGCTGGGTGGTTCCCGCCGCCGCGGCGCAGGCCAGCTGGAGAAACAGGGCGGCGCCGATGCCGATCTGCCAGGCCAGGGCTGGGGAAGCGAGCAGCAGCGGGATCTGGGTGAGCGGGGTGAGCGCGAGCGCAACGAGCATCATCGGCCCGGGCCCGTACCGTCGCGCGAGGGCCGGGGCGGCAAGTGCTCCTGCCGCCGCGCCGAGGGCTCCCAGACCCAGGACCACGCCGAAGGCGGTCGGGCTCATCGAAAGGGACTTGAGCAGGTTTGTTGCCGCAGAGGCTGTGTCCCCCGCAGGTCGTGTCGCTTTATGGGGCGGTCGGCGCCATAACCAGTGTTGCGTTTGTGCGATGCATGGTGTCGCTTTCTCCGTCTCTGCACGTGACGAACGGCACACTCTAACCTTCCCTGGTCTTCTGCGAGTTGATCGAGGCAGGACGCTCACTTGAGCGGGATCAGCTGAAGACGAGTTCGCGGAAGGCGTTTCCCACGTCGGTGGGCGGCTGCGGGCCGCCGTCCTCCCGCAGGGCGCCGATGGAGGACCACACGGCGAGGATCTTGATGAGACTGGCGGCGTTGAAAGCAGTGTCCGGCTCGCCGGGGGCCAGGACACCGGCAGCAGCCGAAGCGTGGATGCCAGCGGAGGTGCCGACGGCCCACACGGTCCCGGGTGGACCTTGTCGCGGACGCCTTCGGCCAGCAGGTGCTCGATGCGATCGGTGCCGTAAGCCATGGACATCTCCGGATTTCGCCGCCGTGGAGTCTCGCCTCGGCAGCGTAGTGAGCCCCGTGCGCCGGATCCGGCATCTCCACCGCACGCGAGGGCGACGCCCGCAAGAGCGGCGGAAGGGGCACCACCAGACTCTCCACCCAATCCATGAATTGCTAAATTCTGCAATTCACTACATGCTGTGTTGGCTGTGTCCGCAGGTAGCCGCGGGCACGGCACCAGACGACACCTCGAGGGTTCGGGGTGGTGAAGGGAGTCCTAGGCCGTGCCGGTTCCGCTGTATCAGGCCAAAGCTGAGTTCTTCCGAATGCTCGGGCACCCGGTGCGTATACGCGTGCTGGAGCTGCTGCAGAGCGGTCCGATGCCGGTACGTGACCTGCTGACCGCGATCGAAGTGGAGCCCTCGGCGCTCTCGCAGCAACTCGCGGTCCTGCGCCGATCGGGCATCGTTACCTCGGCCCGTGATGGCTCGACCGTGGTGTACGAGCTGGCGGGCGGGGATGTGGCGGAGCTGATGCGGGCCGCGCGACGGATCCTGACTGAGATGCTGTCCGGGCAGAACGAACTCCTGGAAGAGCTGCGGGAAGCCGAGGTCGCGGCTTCGTGAGTACGTTCCTCGCCCAGGCAGTGGGCCGGGTGCGCTCCCTGTTGCCTGCCCGCGCCGACTTCGCGGTCATGGCCCGCAACCCGCGCCGCGATCTGCTCGCCGGCCTCACCGTCGCCATCGTGGCGCTGCCGCTCGCGCTGGGCTTCGGCGTGTCCTCGGGCCTCGGCGCCGAAGCCGGGCTGGCGACCGCCGTGGTGGCGGGCGCCCTTGCCGCACTGTTCGGCGGCTCCAACCTCCAGGTCTCCGGCCCCACCGGCGCGATGACGGTCGTGCTGGTGCCGATCGTCGCCCAGTACGGGCCCGGCGGGGTGCTGACCGTCGGGCTGATGGCCGGTGTCCTGCTGATCGCGCTCGCGCTCCTGAAGGCCGGCCGCTACATGCGCTACATCCCCGCCCCAGTGGTGGAGGGCTTCACCCTGGGCATCGCCTGCGTGATCGGCCTCCAGCAGGTACCCAACGCGCTGGGGGTGACCAAGCCGGAGGGCGACAAGGTTCTGGTGGTCACCTGGCGCGCGGTCGAGGAGTTCGTACGCACCCCCAACTGGACCGCCGTGATCCTGGCCGTCGCCGTGGCGGCCGTGATGCTGCAGGGTGCTCGCTGGCGCCCCACGATTCCGTTCTCCATCGTCGCGGTCATCGCCGCCACCCTGGCCACCCAGCTCTTCCACCTGGACGCGGCTGCCCCGATCGGGGACCTACCCTCCGGGCTGCCCGCCCCCTCCCTAGCCTTCCTTGATCTGTCTGCGGTGGGTTCGCTGCTTGCCCCGGCCGTCGCGGTTGCCGCGCTGGCCGCACTGGAGTCGCTCTTGTCGGCGACGGTGGCGGACGGGATGACGGTCGGCCAGAAGCACGATCCGGACAAGGAGCTCTTCGGGCAGGGCATCGCGAACCTGGCTGCGCCGCTGTTCGGCGGCGTCCCTGCAACGGCCGCGATTGCTCGTACTGCGGTCAATGTCCGTACCGGAGCGGGCTCCCGGCTTGCCGCCTTGACTCACGCCGCCGTCCTGACGGTGATTGTGTTCGCCGCCGCCCCGCTGGTCTCTAAGATTCCCCTGGCCGCGCTGGCCGGTGTGCTGCTGGCCACTGCGATCCGGATGGTGGAGGTCGGTGCGCTGCGCGCGATGGCCCGCGCGACCCGCTCGGACGCGATCGTGCTGGTCCTGACGGCCGTCGCCACACTGGCCCTTGATCTCGTCTACGCGGTGATCATCGGCTTGGTCGTCGCGGGCGCCCTGGCCCTGCGGGCCGTCGCGAACCAGGCCCGCATGGACCAGGTCGACTTCAAGGCCGACCTGCCCGGCGAGCACAGCGACGAGGAGCACGCGCTGCTCGCGGAGCACATCGTCGCCTACAGGATCGACGGGCCGCTGTTCTTCGCCGGCGCCCACCGCTTCCTCCTCGAACTCTCCGAGGTCGCAGACGTGCGGGTGGTCATCCTGCGGATGTCGCGGATCACCACGATGGACGCGACCGGCGCCCTAGTCCTCAAGGACGCGGTGCAGAAGCTGAACCGGCGCGGCATCGCGGTGATGACCTCCGGGATACGCCCCGGTCAGCGCCAGGCCCTGCAGTCGGTCGGCGCCCTGAAACTCCTCCAGTTGGGGGGCCGCGAGTACGCCACCACTCCGGAGGCCATCGCTGGGGCCCGCGCCCACCTGCACCACGCCGGAGTTCTGCCCGCCGCCCCCGTCACCGAAGAGGCTTCCCGATGACCACCCCCACCGCACGCCACATGGTCGAGGTCTCCGGCACCGAAGCCTTGTGGCTGCTGGAAAGCGCCGCCCAGGGGCGGCTGGTGTACGTTCAGCGCGAGCAGCCGGTCCTTCGCCCGGCCGTCCATGTCCTGGAGTACGGGCGTCTGATCGTCCGTACGCCGGCGCAGGCCGCCGCCCTGTCCGCACGGGCCTCGCTCACTTACCAGTCGGATGAGATCAAGGTGGCCGGCGGCACCGGCTGGACCGCGACCGCCACGGGCCCCGCCGAGGTGATCATCGACCCGGACGAGGCCGCCCACTACCGCTGTACGCTGCCCGGCTGGGCGCACGGTCCGCACGACACCCTGGTGCGGATCCGCCCGCAGACGGTGACCGGGTTCCGCCTGGCCCATGCCGAGGCCACCCGGTGAGCACTCAGCTCGAATCCCTGCCGCTGCGGCATGTGCTGACGCTGCCCGCGATGGGCTCAGCGGTACGGATCGCCCGCGAGACCACCGAACAGGTCCTTACCGAATGGGGCATCAGCCGACGCCATCCCACCGTGGATCCGGCGCTGCTGATCCTGTCCGAGCTGGTGGCCAACAGCGTCCAGCACGCCGCCTCCATGTCGCCGAACGTCACCGTGATCTACGCGGCCGGGACGGACACGTTCGCGTTCGCCGTCCACGACCGCCACCCCTACCAGCCCGCTCTGTTTGCCGCGCTCACTGGCAGCGGCAGCGGCGGACTGGGCACCGTCATGGAACTCACCCTGGGCCTCGGAGGCACTGCCGTGATCCGGGGCGACGCGGACGGCCGTGGCAAAAGCATCTGGATCACCCTCCCCCTGTGAAAGACCGAGGCAGCAGCGGATGACCATAGAGTGGCGCTACACCACCCACCCCAACCTGTGCGTTCTCTCCCTGGCCGGGCACTTGGGCCCCGACGCGGTGGCCCAGTTCGCCGGGGCGATCGGCTGGGTCCTGGCCCGCGGTACCGGGCCGGTCATCTTGGACCTGACCGAGCTGCGCGGCTGGTCGGTCGGCGGGCAGATCGCGATGGCCGAGGCCGCCCGCCAACTCGCCGACGAGGGACGCCGGATGGAACTCGCTGCGATCCCTGCGGACGGTTCCCCGGTCCCCGGCAGCGTCCAACCGCCGATCGCCGTGCATTGCGACCTGCCCGCCGCCCTCACCGCCCACCAGGCGGTGGCCGGTGAGCAGCGGCAGTGGTGCAGCGACGCCTGGCCCGGCGAGCACGCCGTGGCGACATAGAGCCTGATGTAAGTGATGCACAGCAAGGAACAAGGCAAGGAAACACGAACACCATGAGCGATGTGACCGAGACGCTGCCGCCGTGCCCCGAGTGCTCCAGCGTGTACACCTATGAGATGGGCGCGCTGCTGGTCTGTCCCGAGTGCGGCCACGAGTGGTCGCCCGCAGCCGCAGAACCGGCGGGCGGCGCTGAGGACGGCGGGATCAGGGATGCGGTGGGCAATGTGCTCGCCGACGGCGACACGGTGACAGTGGTCAAGACCTTGAAGGTCAAGGGCAACCCGTCCGGGATCAAGGCCGGTACCAAGGTGCGCAACATCCGTCTCGTGGACGGAGTGGACGGCCACGACATCGACTGCAAGATCGACGGATTCGGTCCCATGCAGCTCAAGTCCAGCGTGGTCAAGAAAGCCTGACCAAGCGGCCCGTCGGCGTCTTACGGGCTTAGTGCAGACCCAGGTGGTCCCGTCCTCGGCGGAGGACGGGACCACCTGTTTCTCGACGCCTGGCGCCTACCCATGGGCCGGGTCCAGGGCGTCCAGCGCAGCGTCCAGATCGGCATGCGCGGTCAACGGAATCAGATGGTTGGCCGCCAGGGTCCCTGCGGGCAGGGAGCCGATTCCGCACAGGGCCAGCGGACGCGATCGGCCCGATACACGGCGGGCCAGGTCCAGGACCGCAGCCTCACCCTTGGGGCTCCAGCCCAGCAGCCCACTGGCATCCAGCACGATGGGGCCCTGGCACTGGGCAAGCACCCAGTCGACCCCACCGGTGAAGCGGGCGGTGCCATCCGCGCCGAGGTAACCGTCCAGACGGATCACTCCCGTGCCACGCCGGTCCTCGTAGTGCCAGTTAAAGCTCATGGATGCCATTGTTCCGCGGGTTAGCGCGTAGGGCCGGTCGGTTCTACGGCACGGGCCGTGCGGGTGGCCGAGCCCGTGCTGCCGCCCCAGATGCCTACACGCATCAAGTGGTCGTGGCCGCAGCGTGGGCAGTTGCCGTCCTCGCCGACGGCGGCCGGCAGGCACTTCAGACGGCAGGCCGGGCACTTCAGGAGGGCTCCGTCGGAGCCGGGCAGTCGTGGAATGCGCACCGAACCTCCCTCACGGCTTGTCGAATTGCTAATCTTAGCAATTCCCGAGGTCATCATGTGTGTGTGAGGGCGCGAGGATGTCCCCATGGCGAAGAGTTTTGGGTGGATGCGATGCACGGTGCACGCACGACAGCGGCCGTCCGGCACTTCTGCGGCCTCTACGGGCGCGGGGCGGGCGCGGTGAGCGCACCGCTGTACCAATTGAAGGCGGAGTTCTTCAAAACCCTCGGCCATCCGGTACGGATCCGCGTGCTGGAACTCCTCAGCCAGCGCGAACACGCGGTCTCCGAAATGCTCGGTGAGGTGGGCGTGGAGGCGGCCCACCTCTCTCAGCAGCTAGCCGTGCTACGCCGGGCCAACCTCGTCATCCCCCGCCGGGAGGGCTCGGCCGTCTACTACTCGCTGGCCAATGTGCAGGTGGCGGAGCTGCTGCGGGTCGCGCGCACCATCTTGTCCGGCGTGCTGGCGGGCCAGGCCGAGCTGCTGGCCGACCTTGAGGCCGCCGAACCCAAGGCCGCACCCGGGCGGCGCAGGCCGTCTTAGACGGCGGTCCCACCCCAGCGGCGGCCGTCTCTCGGCGGAAACCATTCCGCGCTCTGACGGCGGGAGGCGGCCGCTGTCTACCCCCGCCTGCGGGGCCTATGGCGCGGGCGGTCGAAGCAGACGGGAGCCGGTCACGAGGCCGGGCCGATCCGCACGCCGTGTTCCCCCTGCCCGCCGGTCCAGGGGGTCTGCGCGCGCCGCCAGCGGGCCACCTTCCAGGGACGCAAACCCGGTAACGATCACGCTCCAGCCCGTATGGGACACCGGGGCGATGTCGCCGGCCTCGAAGACGACCATGCTCTGTGCGCCCACGGGCCCCAGCACCGCGGCTTTTGCGTCGGTACGGAAGACGATGCAGCCCGCGTCGTCCACGGCGTGGTTGACCGGCCGGATCGCGGGCAGCGCCTGATGTGAGAACACCACCCGCCCCAGTGGCACTCCCGCCAGCAGGTCTGGTGACTGCGTGCAGTCCAGTTCCACGATCCCGCACCGGCGTAGGCCGCGTTCCGCTCACTGCGGCGTTCCGTCGGTGAGTACTGTTTCCTGGGCTGAGAAGGTGAGGCGTTCGGCAGCAGCGGGCCACACCACCTCGACGGGCAGGTCACGTCCGCGTGCGTAGGCCACCAGAGGTTCGACGCCCTGGGCGTCGACGGCCGGCGAGCCGTCCCACACCGCGATCACGCTGTGGCAGGTGTTGATGATCTGCTCGTCAGCTACCGCACAGGCGCCCAGATCGCGCGGGTCGAACTCCAGCAGCCGCACATGGTCGGCCAGGAACAGCAGCTCTCCCGCAGCAGCTCGGTCCTGTGCGGGCAGCGGTGTGGTTTCCTGTCAAGTCCTTGTGTTCAGCTCGGCAGGCTGGCTGAGAGTTGGCTGGGCGCACGGCTCGCCGACCTGTTGTGACCTGCGGCACTCGGTCCTGTCCACCTGGCCTTGCGCGGGCACGAACTCCACCGAGGTCGCCCAGCGCGGCAACAGCGTCGACCTGAGCGCTCCACCAAGTACCTCTACGACCGGCAGTCGATCAACGACCCGCTCATTGAAGCCCTGCTGCGCGCCTACGATCAGCCTCTTGCGCTGGACCAGTAACGCCCGGGGCATGGCGAAGACCGTACGACCGCAGCGCTCACTTCGTTTCGGTAGGGGGTGCGGGCGCTCGTGAATAAGTGGCCAAGTGCCCGGGCGCTCGTGGTGTGCCTACGCCGTCCGGGCCGTATCCGAAGAGGATCAGCAGCTGTGGATGGCAGCGCTTGTGGCGTGGGAGGGCCATCGCCGTGCGCAGGTCGTGCCATTCCATGGTCTGGTGCAGGATCGAGGTGCGCAGTCCTCGGGCGGTCGCCGTGAGGAGGACGTACTGCAGGGCCTGGCCGGTGCGCAGCCAGTCCTGCCGTCGGTCGTGTCCTGTCCACAGCAGGGCCAGTTGGACGTGGCGTTCGAACCACAGGGCCGGCAGGCGGAGGGCCGGGAGCGCGCTGGTGAAGTCCCGCATCGGCATCCGTGCGGCCGCGTCGGGCGGGCCGAGGGCGGTGACGGGTATGCCGTAGGGGGCGTTCGCTCCTGGGGCGTTGATCCAGGCGAGGGTTTCGGCTGCGCGGTCCGGGTGGGCGTGGTTGCGTGCCTCGGCTGCGGAGGTCAGGCGCAGCAGCCGGCGTGTTCCGGCGATGTCGGGAACGTGCAGCCGTGCGCCGGCGGCGTGTGCGGCTGCCGTCATCTCCGCGACGATCGGCTCGGGCACCGGTCGGCCGGTGAACGGCATCCGGCTGGTGTGCCTCCGTGCGATGGCCTCATAGAGGCCGGGGTCCGGGGGCTGATCGTCCGCAGCGAGCGGACCGGTCAGCCGGACGGTTGCCAGCAGGCCGGGTTCGTGCGGGTCCGGCAGCAGCCTCACCTCGGGGCGCCGGCCCTGGTGGAGGGCGGCGAGGCGGAGGTTGAAGACCGCCGCGCCCACGGACAGGTACTGGGCGCGGTGCATCGGGTCGGCCAGCGGCAGCGTTCGCGCCGACGCCGAACGGACCTCCAGCGCTTGGCTGTCGGGGTTCAGGCGGAAGCGCCAGGGCTGGGTGTTGTGGATCGACGGGGCTGCTACGGCCGCAGCCAGGAGCGACTCCACGGTGGCTGGGTCCAGCAGGACTTGGGTACGCATGATGCCTCCAGATTTCTTCGTTGCCGCGGGTCAGGTGGAGGGGAGGGCGGTGGCCAGCAGGACGACGCCGAGGGAGCCGACGAGGGAGACGACGGCCAGGGTCCGGGCCAGGTCGGCGCGGCCTTTGGCGTGGGCGATGCCGTGTCCCGTCGCGGCGAGCATCACGACCACGAACAGGGCGAGTTTGGTGGCCAGGGTGCGGCCGTAGCCGGGTTCGGCCAGTGAGGCCCAGGTGACGCCTCGGTGCCAGGCCATGGCCCAGCCGGTGCCCAGTTGCACCGGCAGGAACACCGCGCCGGTCAGCATTCCGAACCGGCGGCCGGCCGCGGCGGTGAAGCGGTCCTTGGCGTCCGCGTCGAGCAGGTGGCGGGCCAGCGGCAGGATCACCAGGGACAGGGCCAGTTGGCCGCCGACCCACAGGGCGGCGCCGGCCACGTGCGCGAACCGCACCAGGGACCACACACCGACGGTGTCCATCAGTCGTTCACCTCCACCGTGCCGTGGGCGCCGGCTTCGGCGTGGCGCATGTCGTGGTCGACGAACGCGTAGTGGCCGGCTGCGGGGAACGTCGTCTCGACGAAGCCGCCTTGCGCGGTGGCCAGGTCCAGCACCTGGGAGCCGCCCGCCTGGTTCGGCTTGAGCAGGTAGGTGCCCTCCTTGTACACGGTGTCGAAGACAGTGCCGACGATGTGGAAGGCGATGCCGTCGCTGGGGCCTGCGGCGACCACCCAGAAGCGGGCCCGCTCGCCGGCCTTCACCTTCAGGGGCCGCTGTGTGTACTGGTTGGCGACGCCGTTGAACGCCCAGGCGTCAGGGGTGTTCTGGCGCATCTTCGTCACCTGGGCGGTGCTGCCCGGTGTGCCGAGGTAGAGCTCGGAGGAGACCAGCACGTACTCGTGGTCCACCTTCTTCAGGCCGGGCGGGTCGATGATGACGGCGCCGTACATGCCGTTGCCGATGTGCTGGAGCATCGGTGCGGTGCTGCAGTGGTACAGCCACGCTCCGGCTTTCTCGGCGCGGAAGCGGTAGACCAGCCGCTGGCCGGGCTGGATCGTGCGCATGGGCTCGTCGGGGGCGAGGGAGCCGGCGTGGAAGTCGATGCCGTGGCCCATGCCGTGGTCGTCGTTGACGAGGGTCACCTCGAAGACGTCGCCGACCTTTCCGTGCAGGGTCGGACCCGGTGCGGTGCCGCCGAAGGTCCACATCTGCTGCTTCACGCCCGGGGCCACCTCGATCTCGGTGTGGGCGGCGCGCAGTTCGACCTTGTGCACCGTCCCGCCGGGTGCGGGGGCCAGGTCGGCGCCGCGTGACTGCCAGCCGGAGGAGAAGTCGGCGGAGAGGTCCGGCCCGCCGTCGGTGGTGGCGGTCGTGGAGTGGCCCTCGTGCGCGCCCGCGCCGTCGGTGTCGCCGGTGACGACGATGTCCATGGTCATCCCGGCCGCACGGTGGCCCGGCAGGGTGCACCACGCCTTGCGGTTCTCGGTGATCCGCCCGAGGTTCAGGACGCGGGTGTGGCCCTTGGCGAGCATCGGAGTCGTGGGGCCGTCCTCGACCCTGAGGTCGTGGCGCTGGGCGTCGGTGTTGGTGACCTTCAGCCGCAGGTCGGTGCCTGCGGCGACCTCGATCCGGGCGGGGCGGATGCGCATGTCGGCCAGGGTGACGGCGACCGTGCGCGTGGGGCCGGTGCCCGCGCCCGCCGTCCCGGAGGCGACGGCGGGGCCGTCGGTGTCCCCGCCGCTGTTCGCCACGAGCACGGCCAGCACGATCAGTACGGCCCCCGCGGCGGAACCCCACAGGACGGGCCGCCGCGTCCCACGGCTGGGGCCGGTGTCCCGTAGGGGCCCTCGGCCGCTGCGCACGAGCACGGCCGCGGTCAGGGCGAGGAAGGCGATCCCGGCCGCGGCGGCCAGCAGCGTGCCCGCCGTGTCGGCGGTGCCGGGCAGGGGTGTCGCGAGCAGGGCCACGCCGAGGTTGAGCACGACCAGCCTCGACGGCCAGCCCCGCTCCAGCACCGCCCGCAGTGCAGCGCGTTCCTTGGGACCGGAGGCGAGCACGATGGGCAGCAGGTAGGTCAGGGCCCCGACCAGGATCTGCGCGACGAAGCCGATGAGCAGCACGGGAATCAGGGCGTCGATCCCGGCCTGCGCTGCCGTGAGCGGGCGGGTGATCAGGAGCGCCAGATCCGCCAGCACGGCGACGAGCAGCCAGCAGGTGGCCGTCGCCAGCATCCAGGCCGCGGCGGCGGAGACGGGCCGGCTGCCGCGTACGGTGCGGACGAACAGGTTCACCGCGACGGCCGCTCCCGCGGCGTACAGGGTGAGTCCCGCCGCAGCCGGCCAGCGCCACCCGGCCGTCAGGGCGGCGGCGGCCACCAGGAGTCCGCTGCCGGTGAGCCAAAGTACCCAGCGTGCCACCCGGGTGGTGCGGTCCTTCATCCGGACGCCCAGCACGGTGGGCCACAGCATGAAGAGGGTTCCCAGGACGGGCAGCCCGATCCAGCCGAGCAGGGTGACGTGCAGGTGAGCCAGGCGCAGCCCGGCGTACCACTGCGGGCCGGCCCTGCCGGTGGCCAGCAGCCAGCCCAGCACCCCGCCGATGATCAGTGCCACAGCGGCGGCCCGGTAGTAATCGGCGATCGGGGCGAGCCGTCCGCCGAGTGCGCCTCGTCCCAGGCGGATCAGGACCACCAGGTGCGCGGCGATCGCGGTGATCAGCAGGGCGCAGCCGGCGCCGATCACAACGGGCAGGTCGGCCCACACGCCGGTCAGCACGGCGACGACCGCGGCATTGACGCCGGCCAGCCGGGCATTGCTCCACCGCTGGTCCGGCCGGGGCGCGTGCAACATGGCTACGGCGAAGTGCTCGCTCCACACGACGATCGCGGTGGTGGCCGCGCCGAGCAGGAACAGGTGGATGGCCAGCCAGCGGGCCACCGGCAGTGTCTGCTGGGCGCCGGCGGCGATCAGCGCGAGGACGGCCCAGGTGGCGATCAGGGCGTGGGCGGCCAGGTGCCGACTGCGCAGCCCGGACGTCTTGAACCTGCTGGGCGGGGGAGCGTCGCCAGCGGCGGGGTCATCGTTCTTGCGGTACATGGTGCTCCTTGCCGCCCGGGGCGGCGGTCGAACCCTCACGCGTGCCGGGCCCGACGGCGGTGCCGCCCGGCAGCAGGGCGGTCAGTTCCCGCTGGTAGGGGAAGGATCCGGGGACGTAGCCGCACCACGGCTCTTCGGCGAAGGGGTCGCCGGTGACGCCGTAGGCGCGGGAGCGTGAGCCGCCGCAGACCCGGCGGAACTCGCACTGCCCGCAGCGGCCGCCGAGCATGTCGGGGGCCCGCAGGCCGGTGAACAGCGGTGAGGTGCGGTAGATCGACGTCAGCGGCGTCTCGCGCACGCTTCCCGCGCTCAGCGGCAGGAAGCCGCTGGGGTGCACGGTGCCGGTGTGCGAGACGAAGACGAAGCCGCGGCCGGCGTTGACGTCCAGCGGCGGTCGCCGGACCCGGCGCGTTCCGGCGTCCAGTCCCAGCTCGGCGGCCCGATCGGTCAACTCCCGGTACAGCGGCCCGAGTCCGAGCACCGTCTTGTGGTCGTCGCCCGCGTCGGCGAGTACCTGGCGTTGCAGGGCGACGCGGCGGAAGTGGTGGGCCTCGGTGGTCTTGGCGGGGATCGTCAGGCCCACGTCGTAGACGAAGTTGAGGACGTCCTCCACCTCGCCCAGGGTCAGTGCGCCGAGGGTGCGGCCGCGGCCGGTGGGCACCAGGAAGAAGGCGCTCCACAGCATCGCCCCGTGCTCGGCGACGAGGCTGACGATGTCGGGGAGGTCGTGGAGGTTGTGCCGGGCGACCGTGGTGTTGATCTGGACCTTCATGCCGAGGGCGCGGGCGGTGTCCCAGGCGTCCAGGGTCCAGCGGAACACGCCGGGCACGCCGCGGAAGTCGTCGTGGAGTTCGGCGGTGGAGCCGTCCAGGCTGAGCGAGAGCCCACTCGCGCCCGCGGCGTGCACCGCACGCAGCCGCTCCTTTGTGAGCGTCGGCGTGCCGGAGGGGGACACAGCCACCCGGACCCCGATTCCCTTGCCGTAGGCGATGAGTTCGGTCAGGTCGGGGCGCTGGAACGGGTCACCACCGGTGATGACGAACAGCGGGGCGGGCTGCCCGAAGGCGGCCACCTGGTCCAGCAAGTCCTTGGCGGCGGCGGTGTCCAGCTCCCGCGGGTCGCGGTCGGCCACGGCCTCGGCGCGGCAGTGCCGGCAGGCAAGCGGGCAGGCGCGGGTGGACTCCCAGATGACGATGAAGGGCCGGTCGGCCGCGTCGTGCCGCTGGCGGCGGATGGCGTGGGCGGCGGCGCTCATCGCGCGGCCCTTCCCAGCGCCCTGGTGCTGTGTCCGGCCGCCCTGGAGTCAGGGCAGACGAGGCGGGCGGCCGGACGGTGACCGGGCCGGGCCGGGCGCGGCACCCACCGCGAGTGGCAGCGGTGGAATCGGCCTTGAGGGCGGTCGACGTGGTCGTGCACGGGATAACCTCCGGATCGGTCGCCGTCAGCATCCACCGGCGGCGGTGGGCGGCGCGGCGGCCGAACGGTCTTCTCGGACAGGGCCGACGGTCCCTGTCATCGGCGGGTGCGACAGGGCCGGACGGGCCGTCGGGACGACAACGACGTGCCGGGGCGCCGTCGGAGCGCTCTCTGAGGAGCGGGCCAGGGTCCAAGTTCCGTCCGTGCGCGCCGCCTTGTGTTCAGGAGCGGTTCGGGGAGCGGGGTGTCAGGGCGTCCGCGGTGGCCACCATGGCGATGCCCAGGCCGGTCAGTGCGGCCCCCAGGCCCGTGACCAGGGTCGTGAGGTGCCATGCCTGGTAGGCGGACATCAGTGAGGCGCGCAGGGACTGGCCCATGAACGCGGTCTGGCGCAGTTTGGAGAGCTTCTCGTCGTCGCCTCCGGTGGCGTGCAGTTCCGCAGTGATCTCGGCGTAGGTGCGGCCGCCGGTGGCGTGGGCGAGATTGCCCTTGATGAACTCGGCGTAGGCGTGCGCCTCGGGACCGCTCTCCACGTACCGCCCGGCGTAGCCGGCGAGCTCGGCGGGCAGCCCATGGCCGGGGAAGGTGATCTTCTGGGCGGCCAGCTCGGTCCGGATCTCCTTCCTGCCGCTGCGGCCGCGCAGCACCATGATGGGCCCGGCGATTGCCAGAGCTGTGCCGACTGTTGCGAGCAGGGCGCCGGCCCGACGGTGTGGTCTGTCCATAACCTACTGTCCTTCTTTCCTCGTGTGCTGGGGCGTGTTTGGGGTGCTGCGGGCGCGCCCATGTCGGGTGGAGCAACAGTCCGCGCGCCGCCGGAGGCGGAGGGTGCCGCGTCAGCTGTGGCTGAGCCGGAGCCGCCAGGCTTGCGGGCCGCGTTGCAGGTACTCCACCGAGAAGACTCCGGGGCTGCGCTGTTCGATCTGGGCGAGCAGGGGCAGCGGGTCGTGCGGGGCGACCAGCACCATCGCGGTGCCCGCCGGGACGGCGTCCAGGGCGCCGAAGACCGTGGCGTGGCGCAGTGCGTGCGGAACCTCCCGCACGTCCAACTCGGGCTCGGCCGTCTCCTCCGCACCGCCGCAGCCGCACACTCCGCCGCAGCCGCCGGTCTCCTCGTTCTGTTCTTCCCGCACGTCCTGTCCTTTCTCGGTGTCCTGGGTTCGGTCGGCGCCCGTGGCGGGCGTGCCGTCGGCGATCCGGTGATGCATGTCCGTGAGCAGTTCCGCCAGGCAGACCTCGGGGGTCATGGCGAGCAGGGGCAGCACGAGGCCGTTCTCCTTGGCCACGTGCTCTTCGAAGAGCACCTGCAGGGCCCGCGCGTCTGCCGCCGCCCCCGCTGGGCTGGGTGCGGTGCGCAGGGCGTCGACGAGGGCTGTGAGGCAGCGGTGTTCGCCGATCAGGCTCTCGATGAGCAGGCGGGCCTCGGGCATGCCGTGCGCGACGGGGTAGAGCGCGGTTTCCTCGGCTGCGGCGTGCGGCAGCAGTGACCGGTCGCAGAAGGTGATGAGACCGGCGTAAATCTTCTCGGCGGCGCTCGGGTCGCGGTCCACGGCGGTGAGCAGCATCTTCACCCGTCCGGCCAACCCCCCGGCTAGCCGGGCGTGGTGTGCTTCGGCGCCTTGGAGTGCCGTGGCGTCCTGGGGGTCCGAGGCGAGGGTGAGCACGCTCATGGTCGTGTCTCCAGCAGGTCGGGCCGGCGCGACCGGCCGATGCGGGCGGGGATGGCATCCCGGAGCCCAACGTGGGGCGGATGCCGCGTCCGGCCGCGTGAGCGGCCGGACGCTCGAGCGAACCGGGCGCCACGCGCCGTACGCGCTACACCTGCGGCAGCCGGGGACGGGGGAATCGGCCGCCTGGCAGGCACGGAATGCGGTCGTACAGATGGGCATCTGCGGTTCGATCAGTGCCCAGCATGCACCCCGGGCGCAGCCGACTCCCCGGCCGACCGGACCCAAGCACTGGGACCATTGGTCCCTATCACGACCAGCCAGATGGGGCCGGACGACCATCCGGCAGGGACCGCCAGCCCCACGTGCGCCATGGCCTGCGGCTTCTAGCGTTCCTGGCCATGGAGAAGGATCAGAACGCACGGCGCCAGGCGCTGCGCGCCGGTGAAGACTGGCCGCTGGCCGCCCACAGACTGTTGACCCGCCGTGAGGTGTCGGCCGACGGACGCGCCGTCTTCGGAGAAGGCGACCCGAAGTGGGAGAGCTTCTACCGGGACCGGTGGGCGCACGACAAGGTGGTGCGCTCCACCCATGGCGTGAACTGCACGGGTTCGTGCTCGTGGATGGTGTATGTCAAGGACGGCATCATCACCTGGGAGCACCAGGCCACCGACTATCCGTCCATCGGCACGGACTGCCCCGAGTACGAGCCGCGCGGCTGCCCGCGCGGGGCGTCGTTCTCCTGGTACACCTACTCGCCCAGCCGGGTCCGCTACCCGTATGTGCGCGGCGAGTTGCTGAAGCTGTGGCGCGAGGCCCGGGGGCGCCTCGGTGACCCCGTGGCGGCGTGGGCCGAGATCACGTCCGACCCGGCCAAGGCCCGCGCCTACAAGCGGGCCCGCGGCAAGGGCGGCCTGGTGCGCGCCGACTGGGACGAGGTGAGCGAGCTGATCGCCGCCGCCCAGGTGCACACCGTCAAGGCGTACGGCCCCGACCGCGTCGCCGGCTTCTCCCCGATCCCGGCGATGTCGATGGCGTCGTTCGCGGCCGGCGCGCGGTTCCACTCGCTGATCGGCGGCACCCTGCTGTCCTTCTACGACTGGTACGCGGACCTGCCGATCGCCTCGCCGCAGGTCTTCGGCGACCAGACGGACGTGCCGGAGGCGGCGGACTGGTGGAACGCGGGCTATCTGATCATGTGGGGCTCCAACATCCCCGTGACCCGCACGCCCGACGCGCACTTCCTCACCGAGACCCGCTACAACGGCACCAAGGTCGTCGCCGTCAGCCCCGACTACGCCGACAACGTCAAGCACGCCGACGAGTGGAT
Source organism: Streptomyces sp. NPDC037054 (assembly GCF_055606745.1). Taxonomy (NCBI): domain Bacteria; kingdom Bacillati; phylum Actinomycetota; class Actinomycetes; order Kitasatosporales; family Streptomycetaceae; genus Streptomyces; species Streptomyces sp. NPDC037054. The sequence continues at coordinate 29,789 of NZ_JBVJSJ010000012.1, forward strand.
GGCCCCGCACCCGGGCACGGACGGGGCGCTGGCGATGGCCATGGGGCATGTGATCCTGCGCGAGTTCCTGATCGACCGCGAGGTGCCGTACTTCCAGGACTACCTGCGCAAGTTCACCGACGCGCCGTTCCTGGTGACCCTGCGCGAGCACGCCGAGAGCGGCCTGGTCCCAGACGGCTTCCTGACCGCCTCGGACCTCGGACACGACACGGAGACCGAAGAGAACGCAGCGTCCAAGACCGTGCTCCTCGACTCGGCCACCGGCGAACCGGTGGTGCCGAACGGCTCACTCGGCTTCCGCTGGGGGGAAACCGGGCAAGGCCGCTGGAACCTCGACCTGGGCGATGTGGTCCCCGAGTTGAGCCTGCTCAACAGTGCGCAGGACACGGTGGCCGTGGCCCTGCCGCGCTTCGACGAGGGTGCGACCGAGGGCGGCTCGGTGATGGCCCGTGGGGTGCCCGTCCGCAGGATCGGCGGACGGCTCGTCACCACCGTCTTCGACCTGATGCTCGCCCAGTACGGGGTGCAGCGGCCGGGTCTGCCGGGCAGCTGGCCCACGTCGTACGACGACGCGTCGCAGCCGTACACCCCGGCCTGGCAGGAGACGATCACTTCCGTGCCGGCCGAGCAGGCGTCCCGTATCGCCCGGGAGTTCGCCCGCAACGCCGAGCGCACCAACGGGCGTTCGATGATCGCGATGGGTGCCGGCACCAACCACTGGTTCCACTCCGACACCATCTACCGGGCCTTCCTGGCGCTGACGACGATGACCGGCTGTCAGGGCGTCAACGGCGGTGGCTGGGCGCACTACGTCGGCCAGGAGAAGGTCCGCCCCCTTACCGGGCAGCAGCATCTGTCGTTCGCGTTCGACTGGCAGCGGCCCACCCGGCACATGGCGGGCACCTCGTACTGGTACCTGAACTCCGACCAGTGGCGCTACGAGGCGTTCGGACCCGACGAGCTGGCGTCCCCGCTCGGTGAAGGCCGCTTCAAGGGGAAGGCGTTCGCGGACACGCTCGCACAGGCGATACGGCTCGGCTGGACGCCCGGCCACCCAGGCTTCAACCGCAACCCGCTCGACCTCACCGACGAGGCCGCGGCAGCCGGTCAGCCGGTCGCCGAGCACATCGTCGACGAGCTCAAGTCCGGCAGGCTGCGGTTCGCGGCCGAGGACCCCGACGACCCGGCCAACTTCCCGCGTGTGCTGACCGTGTGGCGGGCCAATCTGCTCGGCTCCTCCGGCAAGGGCAGCGAGTACTTCCTGCGCCACCTGCTCGGCACAGACGCGGCCGTCCGCTCCGAGGAGACCCCGCCCGAGCACCGGCCGAAGGACGTGGTGTGGCGGGCGGAGGCCCCCGAGGGCAAGCTCGACCTGCTGGTCACCATGGACTTCCGGATGACCTCCACCGGCCTGCTCTCCGACGTCGTCCTGCCGGCCGCGACCTGGTACGAGAAGGACGACCTGTCCAGCACGGACATGCACCCCTTCGTCCACGCCTTCACCCCGGCCATCGCCCCGCCCTGGCAGGCCCGCACCGACTACGACACCTTCCTCACCCTCGCCGACCGGTTCAGCGAACTGGCCGCCGACCACCTCGGCACCCGCACCGACGTCCTCGCCGTGCCGCTCACACACGACACCCCCGACGAACTCGCCCAGCCCGGCGGTGTCGTACGGGACTGGAAGACCGGCGAGTGCGAACCGGTCCCGGGCCGCACCATGCCCAAACTCGTCGTCATCGAACGGGACTACGCCGCCGTAGCGCAGAAGATGCGCGCCGTCGGCCCGCTGCTGGACACCCTGGGCACCACCACCAAGGGCATCACCGTCCACCCGGACCGGGAGATCGACGAGCTGCACCACCGCAACGGCACCGTCCGCGACGGGATCGCCGCCGGACGGCCCGCGCTGGCCACCGCCACCCACATGTGCGAGGCGATCCTCGCCCTGTCCGGCACCACCAACGGACGCCTCGCCACCGAGGGCTTCCGCGAACTGGAGCGGCAGACCGGCAGCGAGGGCCTGGTGGAACTCGCCTCCGAACGCGAGGCCGAGCGGATCACCTTCGCCGACACCCGCACCCAGCCCCGCTCGGTGATGACCTCCTACGAGTGGTCCGGCTCGGAGACCGGCGGGCGGCGCTACTCGCCGTTCGTCATCAACACCGAGCACAAGAAGCCCTGGCACACCCTCACCGGCCGCCAGCACTTCTTCGTCCAGCACGACTGGATCACCGAACTGGGCGAACAACTCCCCGTCTACCGGCCACCGTTGAACACCCCCCGGCACTACGGCGACGAGCACCTGCACGACAAGGACCGGGCGGAGGTCACCGTCCGCTATCTCACCCCGCACTCCAAGTGGTCCATCCACTCCAACTACCAGGACAACAAGTACATGCTCGACCTGTCCCGCGGCGGCCCGGTGATCTGGATGTCCACCGCCGACGCCGAGAAGATCGGCGTGAAGGACAACGAGTGGATCGAGGCGTACAACCGCAACGGCGTCGTCGCCGCCCGCGCGGTGGTCACCCACCGCATGCCCGAGGGAACCGTGTACATGTACCACGCCCAGGACCGCAACGTGAACGTGCCCAAGACCGAGGTCAGCGGCAAACGCGGCGGCATCCACAACTCCCTGACCCGGCTGCTGCTCAAGCCCACCCATCTCGCGGGCGGCTACGCCCAGTTCACCTATGCCTTCAACTACTACGGCCCGACCGGCAACCAGCGCGACGAGGTCACCGTCATCCGCCGCCGCAGCCAGCAAGTGGAGTACTGACATGCGCGTGATGGCCCAGATCGCCATGGTGATGAACCTCGACAAGTGCATCGGCTGCCACACCTGCTCCGTCACCTGCAAGCAGACGTGGACCAACCGCACCGGTGTCGAGTACGCCTGGTTCAACAACGTCGAGACCAAGCCGGGCGTCGGCTACCCGCGCCGCTACGAGGACCAGGAACACTGGAAGGGCGGCTGGATGCTCGACAAGCGGGGCCGACTGGTCCTGCGCTCCGGCGGCCGCGTCAAGCGCCTGCTGTCGATCTTCTCCAACCCGGACCTCCCCTCGATCGAGGACTACTACGAGCCGGTCACCTACGACTACGACAACCTCATCAGCGCCCCGGCCGGCAAGGACATGCCCGTCGCCCGCCCGCGCTCGGTACTCACCGGCAAGCCCACCGCCATCACCTGGGGCGCCAACTGGGAGGACGGCCTCGGCGGCGCCCCCGAGAACGCGGGCGACGACCCCAACCTCACGGGGGAATGGGCTCAGAAGGTCAAGTTCGAGTTCGAGCAGACCTTCCTCTTCCACCTGCCCCGCCTGTGCGAGCACTGCCTCAACCCGGCCTGTGTCTCCGCCTGTCCGTCAGGCGCCATGTACAAGCGGGTCGAGGACGGCATCGTCCTGGTCGACCAGGACCGCTGCCGGGGCTGGCGGATGTGCGTGACGGCGTGCCCGTACAAGAAGGTGTACGTCAACCACGCCACCGGCAAGGCCGAGAAGTGCACCTTCTGCTTCCCGCGCATCGAGGCCGGTCAGCCCACCGTCTGCTCCGAGACCTGCGTCGGCCGGCTGCGCTACCTCGGGCTGCTGCTGTACGACGCCGACCGCGTCGGCGAAGCCGCCGCGACCTCGGACGAGAAGGACCTGCTCGACGCGCAGCGGGGCGTCTTCCTCGACCCGCACGACCCGCACGTGATCGCGGCGGCACGGCAGGCCGGTATCCCGGAGGACTGGCTGGCCGCGGCGCGCCGCTCCCCGGTGTACGACCTGGTGATGCGCTACAAGGTGGCGCTGCCGCTGCACCCGGAGTACCGGACGATGCCGATGGTCTGGTACGTGCCCCCGCTCTCGCCGGTACTGGATGCCGTCGACGCCGCGGGCGGCAACCAGGACGACCCCGACCACGTGTTCGCCGCCGTCACCCGGCTGCGCATCCCGCTGGAGTACCTGGCGGAGCTGTTCACCGCCGGGGACGCCGACGTCGTCGCCGGGGTGCTGATGAAACTCACCGCCCTGCGCTCGTACATGCGCGAGCGCACCCTCGGCGAGGAGGGCGACGAGGCCGTGCTCAAGGCCGTCGGCCTGACCGGACCTGGCCGGAGTCGACCCGCCGCACGGCCGCGGCCTGCTCGCGCTCATGATCGAGCAGCGGGAGCCGCTGCGCGTGGACGACGTGCCGCGCCACCGGGACGCAGTCGGCTTCCCCACCGGACATCCGCCGATGCGCACCCTGCTCGGGGTGGCCATCGGCGTGCACGGGCGCATCTACGGCAACCTCTACCTGTCCGACCGGCTCGACGGCCGGCCGTTCGACGAGCAGGACGAGGCGGTCGTCCTCGCGCTGGCCGGCGCCGCAGGCATCACCATCGAGAACGCCCGCCTGTATGAGCAGATACGCGCCTCCACCGACCACTTCCAGCGCCTGCTGCTGCCCACCCTGCCCGATCTGACGCCATTCACCGCGGCCGCCGTCTACCGGGCGGCCACCGCGCCCGGCCACCACCTGGGCGGCGACTGGTACGACGCCCTGCTGCTCCCGGACGGCGCGTGCGCCGCGATCATCGGCGACGTACTCGGCCACGACCTGACCGCGGCCGCCGCCATGGCGCAGACCCGCAATATGCTCCGCGCCCTGCTGTACGACCGGCGCACCCCGCCGAGCCTGGTTCTGGACCGGCTCGATGTCACCCTCCACGCCACCACCACCGACGTCCCCGTCACCACCGCCTGCCTGGCCCGCATCGAGCCCGACCGCGACGGCTGGCGCCTGCACTGGTCAACAGCCGGCCACCTTCCACCCCTGCTCCTCACCGCCGACGGGCGCACCCGCTACCTGCACGCCGAACCCGGCGTGCCACTCGGCGTCGACACCCGTCTGCCACGCCCCGACCACACCCACCCCCTCGCGGCAGGAGACACGGTGCTGCTGTTCACCGACGGTCTGATCGAACACCCCGACCACCCTCTGGATGCCGGACTGGACACGCTGGCCGCCACCGCCGCCGCCCACGCACGACTGCCCCTGGACGAACTGTGCCGCACACTGGCCGACCACAACCCCAGCGACGGCCACGACGACCTCGCCCTCCTCGCCGTGCACCCCGCCCACCGCCCGCGAGAACCAACGCCACGCGAAGAAGGCGTAGCGCGCCTCGTCTGCGGCACACCGCCCGGCGGTCATCCATCACCCCGGCAGCGCGGTGCATCGCAGTACTGGCCTCGGGTAGCAGCGGACTATCGCGGATGTTGCCCTGCCCCGAGAATGCCGACGAAGCGGCGTTCAAGTGCCGATGAAGCTGCCGGCGAATCGGGCGGCATCCTCGGTGAGGGCTCGCCTTCAGCGCCAGGGTGCCGCTCACCCTCTCGCCTCGTCGGGCGACGGTCCGGCCGCGGGTGAGCAGCGCGATCAGCGGGCCCTGGTTGCGTGGCCTGTGGCCGAAGCGGAGGTGAGCAGCCACCGGCGGCCGCCGGCGCCGCGAAGGCGTGGGCGAGCGGGTCACCGCGGTCCGTGGCGGGCAGTGCGTCGGGATCGAGAGCGACGCCGGCCGGGACACCGATGCAGCCCAGTTGTTCGGCGTTGCGGCCAGCCCGCGCAGCCAGCCGCGCACGGTGTCCTCCGGGACGCCAAGCCCGGTGGCGATCTGCCGGTGTCGTGCCGTGCCAAACAGGAGCAGGGACGGGGCCCTGCCGCTGATGCGGCAGGGCCCCGGGGGAATGGGCTTGAGCACGCAACCCACCGGTCGTCGCCGGCAGCCCGACGGCGACGACCGGCTCCCGCAACCGGCCAGCCGGAGGGGAGTGTGAGCGGGCACCACGGCTTCTGGTCCGAACCGAAACGCCCTCGATTGGCATCGGCGCGGCCAACGCAGCCTGCTGCACCTGCTCACCGGCTTCCCCGAAATCCTCAACCGACACCCTGTTCCCGCCACCACCGCCCGGCATGGTCGGTGAACGGTTATGGACGCTTCGGAGGAGGAGTTCCTCGGATGCCGGTGGTGCCGTGGCCTGCAGCAGGCCGAGACCGCGCAGGGCTGTGGCGTTGGCACGCAGGCCCGGTCGGAGGGTGCGGGCCGGCCCCGGCCCCCGCCCGGTGGGCGGGGCGGACGCGGGTGGTCATCGCGGTGATCACGATCATCCGGGCGCAGCGGTGGGGCGCCGCATGACGGTGGTGAGCGGGGCTGCAGGGGCAGGGCAGTACTCCCGGGATCGAGTGCGGCAAGTGCCGCCGCCGGGATGCGCCCAAGGACGGACCCCCAGTAGTGGCGGTGGCAGACTCTCGTGGATGTCCGGCCGCCGCAGGCGAGCGGCGGCGGCCGGAGGCGCGAGGACCGCCGCTCCCCTTCGGTCGGGTCCTCGCGCCCGTGCCCTTCGGCGGCGGTGGTGCGGGAGTTACCGCGCCGCCTTTGGGCGAGGCTGGAGCCGCCTTGTCGGTGATGCGGCTCCAGTTGGGCTCGATGCCAGTGGGACAGGGCCAGAAGCCGTCCGGCCCCCGGGTCTCCTGCCCCGACACACGTCCGCCAGTCCCGAACACGCGAACGAGAGGCACCCGCGTGCGGGGTGTGCCGCGTCACGGGGGGAAGTCGGGTGCCCGCCCGGTGCCCTAGTTCCGGCGTTGGGCGGGGGCTGGCGGCGTATGCTCGCAAGGGTCGTTGAACCCGGGCGAACAGCCCTGTGGGGCGGCGGCCCTAGAGCGGGGAGCGATGACCATGGCTCACGTCGGAATCGCGCCTGCTGCTCAGGGCAGCTACCAGGCGTACGTGGAGCACCTGAAAGGATGTCAGGACTGCCCAGCAGGGCGGGGGCGGTGCCCGGTCGGCCAAGCGCTGTGCCGGGTATATCTGGCGGACACCAGGAAGAAGTGACACGGCAGGACCGGCATAAGGCCGCTCTGCAGTCGGCGTGACGGTGATGAATGCGGTGATCACGGCTCAGCCGGTGGCGGCGCCCTGTGCTGCGACCCGGGCCCTGGCGGCGGCGAGCCGACAGGACTCTGCTCGGTCTCGATGATGCTGGCGCGAAGGTGAGCCGGTTCTTCATCGCGATCAGCAGCCCTCTCCGGCCCGGTCGGCCAATACTTGTTGAGGAATACCGGAATACCTCTTCACCTATGGTGGCAGTGGCTGCCGGTGTCAACCCGCTGGTGCCGGATGCGTGTCCTTGCTGATGCTCATGCGTTGACCGGGCGACACGACACCGTGCAGGTGTTGTGTCGGTGGCCCCGCCATGCTTCCCGGTGATCACGGCAGGGGCTGCTCCGGCTGAACCGGCCGGGTGACGGGCGGCTCCAGACGTCATGGCACCGACACCTCAGGAGCCGCCCGTCCTTCTCGTGTGGCCGGGGATCAGCTGGCCGCCGCGCGTTCGGTCCGTGCGTTGGTGTGGGCGAGACGGTAGGACTCCGTGCTGGCTGATCGCGTACCGATCAGCCTTTCGACTACGACTCTCCGATCCGGCCCCTGCGCAGAGGGTCAGCCGACGTGATGGCTCTTCCTGCCCGGCCTCAGCGGAGTCGGGGTCCGGCCGTCGCCGTCGCCGCCCTCAGGCTGTTGACGACGCCGACCACACCGTCGATCCGGTACGTCAGCTGGATTGCCGACGGAATGTCGCTGTGGCGCTCCAGGCGCCCTTCCAGCGTGACCATGCCGTCCCGCACGGACGCGGTCACGGTGTCGGGCGGCAGGCGCATGGCGCGGGTGAACACCTCGGCGATGACTTCCCGGCGGATCTCCTCGTCGGTGCGCAGGAAGACGCGCAGCAGGTCGCGGCGGGTGGCGATGCCGATCAGCCGGTCCTCCTCGTCCACGACCGGGAGGCGTTCGACGCCGTGGCGTTCCATCACGCGCGCGGCGTCCGCGACCCGCTGTTCGGGGTGCACCGTGATCGCGGGCGATGTCATCAGGTCCTCCGCGGTGGTGGCCCGGGCGACGGCGGCCGCGCGGCGGACGGAGCGTCGCAGTGCCGGCACGCGGAACCGCCGCACAGAAGGGTCGGCGGACTGGGCCGCCTGGCGGCGGATCAGGTCGGTCTCGGAGATCACGCCCAGGACCTTGTCGTCGTGGTCGACCACGGGCAGCCCGCTGATCCGGTGCCGGTCCAGCAGCCGGGCCAGATCCTTCAGCGGCGTCTCCCGGCGGGCTTCGATGACCTCGCGGGTCATCACGTCACCAACGATGTGCGTCATCACGCCCACTTTCTTCCTTGTGCGTCGTCTCCCCGGCGGAGTGCGGCCGAGCGTTGCGCCAGGATCGGCGTGGCTCCGCGATGGGCACCGGGGCCGGAGCTCACGGGCTTGCTCGGCCGTAGTGGTCGACGTCATCCTGTCGGACCGTCCCGGGGAGCCAGCCCCTGGTGCTATTTCAGCTTCCTTCCCATGCGGGAGTGGGGGCAGGGGCCGAGCGTCCCTGGGTCGAGGACCGAACTGCCCCAGAACCTCGGGGCGGATGGAACGGAGGTCATGACAATGGCCGTGAACGGGACGTACCGGCGGTGTCACGCTCCGACGGTTGGAACGCGGCTACTCGCATTGCACTGCTGCGGCCGCAGGGTCTGGGCCGGCACCCGCGACCGCGTGTGAAGCCTCGAAGGGGAGCCCGCGCACCCGCGGCGGGAAGACCACGACGAAGTGCCACACCGCCCGCTTCATCCTTGTCCCCGCCCTGCGCGAGGAATTCGACGTCCCGCATCCCCGAGGACCGCGGGTCCGGACGACCGTGGAAGCCTGTCCACGAGCTCAAGCGCCTGGCGCGCGACTCGGCTGCGTTGATGACACTGTCCACCAGCTCCAGCCGGCCGGTGTCCAGCTCGATTTCCTCTGGCCCGCTCACCGGAATCTTCGACCACAACGGGATGGGGGCGATGTTCTTCGCCGTGCTCGCCGTCGCCGCCCAGCAGGACCGCTACTACGTCCGTGAGAAGCCTCCTGGAACGGCAGGTCGCCGCCGCGAGCAACGGCAACCACGGCGGGCGCTCGGAGGATCAACGATGACTCGCTCACCTTGGCGCTCGTCCTCGCCCTCAAGAATCAGGGCATCCTCTTCCTTAGATCGTTAAGAAGCTGTACGTCAAGACGGGCGAGAACACCGGCCAGAATCCCTCGATCGCCTCCCTCTACACGGTGCTGGCCAGAGCCGAACAACAGGAGCCGGCCGCTACCGCAGCCATCGGGCCACGCCACCCGTGACCTGTCAGTGTTGCGGGATGGCGCCACTGGGGCCGCCGACGCTGACCGGCCCCACCGCGCCGGTCAGCGTAGGCGGCCTGGCGAAGGGCGGCGACCGTTTCACGACTTGGGTCTGTCCGGTCAAGGGGCGGGCCCAACTCACCACACTGCTGCGGAGAGCCCAGCTGCTTCTTACCCCCGCACCAGCCGGGTGACCGCACCTGAACCGCCCATGCAGCTGGATCCACGAGGATGCGGCGCTGACCTCCCCAGGCACACCGCCGCATCCTCACCAGGCACTCAACCAGCTACTCGCCCGTAGTGAAGACACCCCTGTCGCCGGCCCGGAACCGCCGGCGCTGAGCGGCTCGGTCGCGCGACGAGCTCGTGCGTCGCGGGGGCGTTGTCGGCGGTTCGGGCGTCAGCCGTGCTTGGCGACGGTGAGCAGCACCGCCGCGTCTTCGACGGCCTGCAGGCTGTGGCGGGCTTCGGGGATGGTGATCAGGTCACCGGTCCGGCCCTCCCAGGAGGTGTCGCCGCTGGTGAGCCGTACACGCCCGCGCAGCACCAGCAGGGTCGCCTCGCCGGGACTCTCGTGCTCGGCGAGGGCGGTGCCGGCGGTCAGCGCCAGAACGGTCTGGCGCAGGACGTGTTCGTGGCCGCCGTAGACGGTGGCGGCGCTGCGTCCGGTGGAGGCGGCCGTGGCGCGTTCCAGGTGCTCGCGGGCCAGTGCGTCGAGTGAGAGCTTCTGCATGGTGTCAAGTCTCCGTGTCTTCGCGGACGAGGGGCGACCGCCGGCGCGCCGTACGGTGGGTCGCAAGCGGCCGCGGCTACGGCGGCGGTCGTGTGGTTCCGGCGGTCACATCTCGAAGACGATGCGTGCCTTGATCTGTCCGTCCAGGACTTCGGCGATGGACTCGTTGACGGTGTCCAGCGGCCGGGTTTCGTAGATGACCTTGGTGCGTCCGGCGGCGTGGAGCTGGAACACTTCGGCGAGGTCCTGGCGGGTGCCGACGATGGAGCCGATGACGGAGGTGCCGTTCAGGACGGAGTCGAAGATCGGCACCTGGATGGTTCCGCCGGCGGGCAGGGCGACCATGACCAGTTTGCCGCCGCGCCGCAGCCCGCCGTAGACGGAGGCGAACGCCTGCTCGTTGACGGCCAGCGCGATGGCGGCGTGCGCACCGCCGTGCTGCTTGAGGACCTTCGCCGGGTCCTCCTTGCGGGCGTCGATGAGGATGTCGGCGCCGAGTTCGCGGGCGAGGTCGAGTTTGTCGTCGGTGACGTCGATCGCGGCGACGGTGGCGCCGGCGATCTTCGCGTACTGCACGGCCAGGTGGCCGAGTCCGCCGATGCCGGAGATCGCCACCAGCTGGGTGGGACGGACACCGGCGACCTTGAGGGCCTTGTACGTGGTCACGCCGGCGCAGGTCAGCGGGGCGGCGTCGCGCGGGTCGATGCCATCAGGGACCACAGCGGCGAAATCGGCCGGGGCGAGCATCTTCTCGGCGTACCCGCCGTCGCAGCCGTAGCCGGTGTTGATCTGCTGCTCGCACAGAGTCTCCCAGCCGGACAGGCAGTGCTCGCACCGTCCGCAGGCCCAGCCCAGCCAGGGCACGGCCACCCGCTGCCCGGTCTCCAGGTGGGTCACTCCGTCGCCGAGTGCCTCGACGATGCCGACGCCCTCATGGCCGGGAATGAAGGGCGGGGTGGGCTTGACGGGCCAGTCGCCGTGCGCGGCGTGGATGTCGGTGTGGCACAGCCCGGACGCCTCCACGCGGATGCGGATCTGGCCGGGGCCGGGCTCCGGGTCAGGCCGTTCCTCGATCACCAGCGGCTGGCCGAAGGACCGGACGACTGCTGCCTTCATCACATGCTCCTCGAGCTCTCTCGGTGTGGGGCGATTCCAGCGTCGACTCCGTCCCGCCAAAGCGGCAGGTCCTGGACGTCCCTGAGGGTGGGGCCGATCGGCCCCGAGCAACTCGGAGACGGACCTTGATCCGGACCGGGCTCGCTGACGCGGGATGCCTCCTGCTGATCTGACGCCATTGCGCCCGGCCGTGCGGGGCCGGGAAACGCGGGACGGCGCACGGCGTGGCCGACCACCCAAAGTCCCCGCTTCTCGCGGCCGTCGGTATGACATCCGAGGCGTATCCCAGACCGGCAACGCGGGTTGAGCGGGAGCTGAAGATGATGCTCGCACCGTGGTTTGAGCGGGCCGACCAGATCCTTGTTCGGCCGCTGCCGGTCCGGGTAGACGATCCGATTACCCGGGAAAGGGCGGGGCGCTGAGGTCAGTAGGGCCGACCGGCCCTGGCCCTTTGACCCCGGATCGCGCAAGATCTGCGATAGGCAAGCACCGGTTACACCCCGTGGGCGATGGTCCGGTGCAGGATTCAGACAGTCCAGAACAAGGAGCATCCATGGCGGACGGCGCGCAGCCCGGCCCCGACAACCCGATCCGGGTCTTCCTGCTGGACGACCACGAGGTGGTACGGCGCGGGGTGCACGACCTGCTGAACGACGAGCCGGACATCACCGTCGTCGGCGAGGCCGCCACTGTCGAGCAGGCCCTGGTGCGCGTGCCCGCGCTGCGCCCGCAGGTGGCGGTGCTCGATGTCCGCCTGCCCGATGGCGACGGCGTGTCCGTGTGCCGGGAGCTGCGCTCGCAGATGCCGGAGTTGGTCTGTCTGATGCTGACCTCGTTCGACGACGAGGAAGCCCTGCTGGACTCGATCATGGCGGGGGCGTCCGGGTACGTCCTGAAGCAGATCAAGGGCTCGGACCTTGTCTCGGCCGTCCGGACAGTCGCCGCCGGCCAGTCCCTGCTCGACCCCAGCGCCACCGCCAGGCTGATGGCCCGGCTGCGCCAGGGCCAGGAGCCTGAACCCGAGCCCGACGCCCTGCCCGGTCTGACGGACCGGGAGCGGGAGATCCTGGCCCTGATCGGCGAGGGGCTGACCAACCGCCAGATCGGCCAGCGGCTCTTCCTCGCGGAGAAGACGGTGAAGAACCACATCTCCCGGCTGTTGGCCAAGCTCGGCGTGGAGCGGCGCATCCAGGCCGCGGTCATCGCCACCCAGGCCCAGGACCGGGCCAAGCCGCAAGGGCACTGAAGCCCGCGGCGAGCCGCTGGGCCGAACGTCCTCCCGCCTCGCCCCCGTCCGGCCCAAGCACGATCCCGTCCCCGGCCAGCAGGCTGGCAGCGACACGGAAGCGGATCGATCGGGAGGACGACGGACATGGGCGTGCGCGTGGGAATCAACGGCTTCGGCCGCATCGGGCGCAACTACCTGCGGCTCGTGCTGGAGCGCGCGGAGACAGCGGCCGGCACGCCGGTCGAGGTGGTGGCGGTCAACGACCTCACCTCACCGGCGGGGCTCGCCCATCTGCTGGAGTACGACTCGACGTACGGCAGGCTGCGCCGCACGGTCGAGCACGACGACACCTCGATCACGGTCGACGGCCACCGCATCGCCGTGACCGCCGAACGCGACCCCGCCGCCCTGGACTGGGCCGGCCTCGGTGTGGACGTCGTCATCGAGTCCACCGGACGCTTCCGCAGCCGTGAGGACGCCGGGCTGCATCTGAAGGGCGGCGCCCGTAAGGTGCTGCTGTCCGTGCCGGGCAAGGGAGTTGACGCCACCATCGTCATGGGCGTCAACGAGGGCACCTACGACCCGGACAGCGACCACGTCGTCTCGAACGCCTCGTGCACCACCAACTGCGTGGCACCGATGGTGAAGGTCCTCGACGACGCCTTCGGCATCGACAAGGGCCTGATGACCACCATCCACGGCTACACCAACGACCAGGTCGTCCTGGACGGCCCGCACAAGGACCTGCGGCGGGGCCGCACCGCCGCGGTGAACATCATCCCGACCAGCACCGGAGCGGCCCGTGCCGTGGGCCTGGTCCTGCCGGAGCTGGCTGGCACCCTCGACGGCCTCGCGGTCCGCGTCCCCGTCGAGGACGGCTCCCTGACCGACCTGACCCTCGTACTCGACCGGGAGGTGACGGTCGACGAGATCAACGCCGCCTTCCGGGAGGCCGCCGACGGGCCGCTGAAGGGAATCCTGCGGGTGTCCGACGCCCCGATCGTCTCCCGCGACGTCGTCGGTGACCCCGCTTCCTGCGTCTTCGACGCCCCGCTCACCCAGGTCCACGGGAACCTGGTGAAGGTGTTCGGCTGGTACCACAATGAGTGGGGCTACACCAACCGGCTCCTTGACCTCACCGAGTACGTCGTCGCCCGGCTCCCCCTGGGCTGACCGACGAAGAGCTGATCAGAATAGGCGTCACCGCTGCGTGAGGCAGCCACGTCTCCCCCGCGCCGGCCAGGCCATCGCCGTGGCGATGGCCTGGTACACGGCCGTCGTCTACACGGTCACCGGTGCCGGGGCGCTGGCGGGCAGCAGCTGGTGGCCCACCGCAGCTCTGGTCGGGGCCGCAAGTGGGCTCGTCCTCAAGGCGATCTGGTTCGACCCGTGGCTCAGTGTCGGCGTGCTGTTGGACGTGGGCGTCATCGTGGCCGTGGCCTGCACGTGGCCGGCCTCCGTGTACTGAGCACGAGCAGCAGACCGGTCACGCGGTCCCGGGCCCTCAGCACGTCAGAGCGCTCGCAGGCCGTGCTCCCGGAACTGCTCGCGCACCCGCTCCGTCAGCTCGGGACCCGGCGTGGGGGTGTCGCGCAGCGGGAAGGGGATGCCCAGCCCGTCGTACTTGTGGGCGCCGAGCTTGTGGAACGGCAGGACGTCCACCCGGTCGACGTTGCCCAGCCCGGACAGGAACCCGCCGAGGCCGTCGACGGCCGCCGGATCGTCGGTCCAGCCGGGCACGAGGACGTAGCGAATCCACACCGGGACGCCGAGCCGGTCCAGGCGGGTGGCGAAGTTCAGGGTCGGGGAAAGGTCGCCGCCGGTCAGCCTCCGGTAGGTCCGGACGTCGAAGGACTTGATGTCCAGCAGGACCACGTCGGTGTCGGCGAGCAGCTCGTCGGTGGCGCGGGCGCCGAGGAAGCCGGAGGTGTCCAGGGCCGTGTGCAGACCGAGTTCCTGGCAGCGGCGGAAGACCGAGGCCGTGAACGCGGGCTGCAGCAGGGCCTCGCCGCCGGTGAGCGTCACTCCCCCGCCGGCGGCGGTGAGGAAGGGCCGGTACCTCTCGATCTCGGCCATCACCTCGTCGACGGTGGTCTGTTTCCCGTCGCGCATGTGCCAGGTGTCGGGGTTGGCGCAGTACAGGCAGCGCAGTGGGCAGCCGCTGAGGAACAGCACGAACCGGGTTCCGGGACCGTCCACTCCCGTGGACAGGTCCCAGGAGTGGATCCGGCCCGTCACCGGTGCGACCGTGGTGCTCACAGCGAGCCGTGGAAGGTACGGCTGATCACGTCGAGCTGCTGCTCGCGGGGCAGGCGGACGAAGTTGACGGCGTATCCGGAGACGCGGATGGTCAGCTCCGGGTACTTCTCCGGGTGTTCCATGGCGTCCTCCAGCGTCGCCCTGTCCAGGACGTTGACGTTCATGTGGAAGCCGCCCGAGGCCGTGTAGGCGTCGAGGATGCCCACCAGGTGGCCCGACCGCTCGTCGGGGTTGTGCCCCAGCCCCTCCGGGGTGATCGTCGTGGTCAGCGAGATGCCGTCCCGGGCCTCCTCGTACGGCAGCTTCGCCACCGACAGCGCGGAGGCGGCCACTCCGTGCCGGTCACGGCCGTTCATGGGGTTGGCGCCGGGGGCGAAGGGCTGTCCGGCACGCCGGCCGTCGGGGGTGTTGCCCGTGTGCTTGCCGTACACCACGTTGGAGGTGATGGTCAGCACCGACTGCGTGTGCTCGGCGTTGCGGTAGGTGGGGTGCTTGCGCACCTTCGCCATGAAGGACTTCACGAGGTCGACGGCAATGGAGTCGACACGGTCGTCGTTGTTGCCGTACGCCGGGAAGTCGCCCTCGATCTCGTAGTCGACAGCCAGGCCCGTGTCGTCCCGGATCACCCTCACCCGGCCGTACTTGACGGCGGAGAGGCTGTCGGCGGCCACCGAGAGGCCGGCGATCCCACAGGCCATGTACCGGTACACCGGGTGGTTGTGCAGAGCCATCTCGATGCGCTCGTAGGCGTACTTGTCGTGCATGTAGTGGATGACGTTGAGCGTGTTGACGTACGTGGCCGCCAGCCAGTCCAGCATGCGGTCGTACGCGGCCGACAGCTCCCCGTACTCCAGGTACTCGCCGGCCAGCGCGGCCGCCTCGGGCGCGATCTGCTCGCCGGTCATCTCGTCCCGGCCGCCGTTGATCGCGTACAGCAGCGCCTTGGCGAGGTTGACGCGGGCCCCGAAGAACTGCATCTGCCGGCCCACCGTCATCGCGGAGACGCAGCAGGCGATCGCGGTGTCGTCGCCGGTGTGCGGGCGCATCAGGTCGTCGGACTCGTACTGCACGGCGCTGGTGTCGATGGACACCCGGGCGCAGAACTCCTTGAACCCGGACGGCAGTTGGGGCGACCACAGCACGGTCAGGTTGGGCTCCGGGGCCGGGCCGAGGTTGTAGAGCGTCTGCAGGAAGCGGAAGGACGTGCGGGTGACGAGTGTGCGCCCGTCACCTCCCATGCCGCCGATGGACTCGGTCACCCAGGTCGGGTCGCCGGAGAACAGCGCGTCGTACTCAGGGGTGCGCAGGAACCGTACGATCCGCAGCTTGATCACGAAGTCGTCGATCAGCTCCTGGGCGCGGGTCTCGTCGAGGGTCCCCTCGTCCAGGTCGCGCTGCACGTAGACGTCCAGGAACGTGGAGGTGCGGCCCAGCGACATCGCGGCGCCGTTCTGCTCCTTCACCGCCGCCAGGAAGCCGAGGTAGAGCCACTGCACGGCCTCGTGGGCGGTGACGGCGGGGCGGGAGACGTCACAGCCGTACGAGGCCGCCATCTGCGTCAGTTCGCCCAACGCCTTTATCTGCTCGGCCAGTTCCTCGCGGTCGCGGATGACGTCCGGGCTGGAGAGCCGCGTGTCCAGCAGGGCGCGCTCGGCTTGCTTGGACTCGATGAGCCGGTCGGTGCCGTACAGCGCGACCCGCCGGTAGTCGCCGATGATCCGGCCGCGGCCGTAGGCGTCCGGCAGGCCGGTGATGATCCCGGCCTTGCGGGCGGCGCGCATCTCGGGCGTGTAGGCGTCGAAGACACCGTCGTTGTGGGTCTTGCGGTAGGTGCCGAAGACGCGGGTGACGAAGGGGTCGGCCCGGTAGCCGTACGCCTTCAGACTGTTCTCGACCATCCGGAGCCCACCGTTGGGCATGATGGCCCGCCGCAGCGGGGCATCGGTCTGCAGGCCGACGATCAGCTCCCGGTCGCGGTCGATGTATCCCGGCCGGTGTGAGGTGATGGTGGACGGGTTGCCCGGGTCGACGTCGAGGATTCCCTTGCGCCGCTCCTCGGGGAACAGCCGAGCGACCTTGTGCCAGACGGCCAGCGTGCGCTGGGTCGGACCGACCAGGAACGTCGAGTCGCCCTCGTACGGCGTGTAGTTGGCCTGGATGAAGTCGCGAACGTCGATGCGGTCGCGCCAGCGCAAGCCTGCGAAGCCTCGCCATGCCTCGGTTGCCGCCCGGGCTCCAGTGGTCACCGTTGCCGTCATCGCCGGTCTCTCCCTCGCTCTGCACCTGGAACTTCTTCGCTTCTGATGCTCGTCGCCGGCGATACCCACGAGGAGGGCCTGTCGGAGTACCTGGGCCTGGCCATCGGTCCCTCCCTGCCGGGCCGTTGGGCCCGGCAGGGCCCCCGGCCTCGCCTGGCCGCCGGCGAACGAGCGACGGGGGCACCTCCGCCCGTCGGCGGAGGTGCCCCGGTCCGATGAGCGCGCGGCCCTCAGAGCAGCCAGCGGTTGCGGCTGACGAACGGTAGCCGCGCCCACGCCTTGCCCGGTCCCCAGGTGGCACCGGCGCCCGCGACCGCCAGGGCGATCAGGACGATGGCGTAGATGAGGTGGTAGTCGGCGAACGGGTTGGTCGACATGCTCGCCGTGCCGTCGGACAGGTGCTTGGCCGGCGGCCACTCGGCGATCCACATGAGCGCCATCATGGCGGTGCCGGCGACCGCGGCGAGCCGCAGCGCGATGCCGGAGACGAGGGCGAGGCCGATGCCGAGCAGGCCGAGCATGAACAGCCAGTCCGCCCAGGCGGCCCCGGCCCAGTCGTGGAAGGTGGACTCCATCGGGCCGGCGGCGACCCCGCCGAGGAAGCCCTTGGTGGGCGAGCCGCCGTCGATCCAGCCCTTGCCGGAGCCGGTGGCGTAACCGAGGCCGAAGGTCTTGTCCAGGAATGCCCACAGGAAGACGAACCCGGTCAGGAGCCGGAGCCCGGCGAACACGTACGCGCGGGTCGCCGTCGCGGTGGCGGTCGTCTCGCCGGCGGCGGGAGCCGTCCCGGTCCTGCGCAGGGACGGGAAGCGGAATCCCGGATGACGGTGAGGGTGGTCGTGCACTGCCATGATGCTCATCCCTTTCGAGGGGTATGACGCGCAGGATGTCGGGCGACTCTCGTCGCACCTTCAATGTCCCGCGTCGTCGACGCCCGTCGCAGGGGCTGCAGGGCCCGGACCGCCGGGCCGAACGGCCCCCTGTCCGGGCCCCATTGGCATCGGTCAGCCGTCCCAGGACCAGTCGGCGACCTCCGGCAGGTCGGTGCCGTGGACGCGGATCCACTCGTGGTGGCGCAGCCGGGTGTCCTCCATCAACTGCCGTACCGGGGCGGCCCTTACGGCCAGGCCGGGGACGCGGTCGATGACGTCCATCACCAGTCGGTAGCGGTCCAGGTCGTTGCGGACCACCATGTCGAACGGCGTGGTCGTGGTACCGATCTCCTTGTAGCCCCGCACGTGCAGGTTCTTGTGGCCGGTGCGGCGGTAGGCCAGGCGGTGGATCAGCCACGGGTAGCCGTGGTAGGCGAAGAGCACCGGCTTGTCACCGGTGAACAGGCCGTCGTACTCGAAGTCGCTCATCCCGTGCGGGTGTTCCTCGGCGGGCAGCAGCCGGGCGATGTCGACCACGTTCACGACCCGCACCGTCAGCTCCGGCAGATGGGTGCGCAGCAGCTGCGCGGCGGCCAGCACCTCCTGGGTGGGGACGTCACCGGCCGCCGCGAGCACCACGTCCGGCTCCCGCTCGCCGTTCTTCGTGCCGGCCCACTCCCAGATCCCGGCGCCCCGCGCACAGTGGACCTTAGCCTGCTCCATGGTCAGCCAGTCGAAGCACGGCTGCTTGCCGGCCACGATCACGTTCACGTAGTCGCGGCTGCGCAGCGCGTGATCCGCCACCGAGAGAAGGGTGTTGGCGTCCGGCGGCAGGTAGACCCGTACGACCTCGGGACTCTTGTTGAGGACGTGGTCGACGAAACCGGGGTCCTGGTGCGAGAAGCCGTTGTGGTCCTGGCGCCAGACGTGCGAGGTCAGCAGGTAGTTCAGGGAGGCGATGGGGGCGCGCCAGGGCAGCCGGCGCGTGGTGCGCAGCCACTTGATGTGCTGGTTGACCATCGAGTCGACGATGTGCACGAACGCCTCGTAGCAGGAGAACAGACCATGCCGCCCGGTCAGCAGATAGCCCTCCAGCCATCCCTGGCAGGTGTGTTCGGACAGGATCTCCATCACCCGGCCGTGCCGGTCGAGATGCTCGTCCACCGGCAGCATCTGCGCCTGCCACGCCTTGCCGCTCGCGTCGAAGACGGCCTGCAGCCGATTGGAGGCGGTCTCGTCCGGGCCCACGATCCGGAAGTCACGGCTCCCGCCAGTGGCCAGCATGACCTGTTCCAGCACGTCGCCGAGAACGCGGGTGGGCTCGTGCAGGGTCGCGCCGGGCTTGTCGACGGGGACGGCGTACCGCTCCAGCGAGGGCATGGGCAGTTCGCGCAGCAGTAGCCCGCCATTGGCGTGCGGGGTAGCACCCAGGCGGCGGATGCCGTCGGGGATACAGGCCAGCACCTGCTCGCGGGGACTGCCCTGCTCGTCGAAGAGCTCTTCGGGCTTGTACGAGCGCAGCCATGACTCCAGCTGCCGCAGGTGCTCCGGGTTGTCCCGTACGGCGGACAGCGGAACCTGGTGGGAGCGCCACGTGCCCTCCACCGGCAGCCCGTCGACCTCGGCCGGTCCGGTCCAGCCCTTCGGCGTGCGCAGCACGATCACCGGCCAGTGCGACCGCTCGGACACACCGTCCTCGCGCGCGCTGCGCTGGAGGAAGCCGATGCGGTCCAGGGCGTCGTCCATCGCGGCGGCCATGGCACGGTGCACCGTCATCGGGTCGTCGCCGGTGACGTGGATCGGCGAATGGCCGTATCCCCGCAGCAGCTCGTCAAGTTCGGCCTCGGGCAGCCGGGCCAGCACGCTCGGGTTGGCGATCTTGTAGCCGTTCAGGTGCAGGATCGGCAGGACAGCGCCGTCGTGCACGGGATCGAGGAACTTGTTGGAGTGCCAGGACGCGGCCAGCGGGCCCGTCTCCGCCTCGCCGTCGCCGATCACGCAGGCGACCAGCAGGTTCGGGTTGTCCAGGGCGGCGCCGTAGGCGTGCGAGAGCGAGTAGCCCAGCTCGCCTCCCTCGTGGATCGACCCGGGTGTCTCGGGGGCGACGTGGCTGGGCACGCCGCCGGGGAAGGAGAACTGACGGAACAGCCTCTCCATTCCGGCCGCATCGCGCGACACGTCCGGATACGTCTCGCTGTAGCTGCCCTCCAGCCAGGAGTTGGCGAGCACCGCGGGACCGCCATGCCCAGGGCCCCAGATACACAGGGCGTCTTGGCCGCGGGCTTTGATGACGCGGTTGAGGTGGGTGTGCACCAGGTTCAGCCCGGGCGAGGTACCCCAGTGGCCGAGCAGCCGCGGTTTGACGTGCTCGGGGCGCAGCGGCTCGGTCAGCAGGGGGTTCGCCATGAGGTAGATCTGGCCGACGGACAAGTAGTTCGCGGCGCGCCAGTGGGCGTCCAGCGTCCTCAGCTCGTCGTCGGTGAGCGGGGCGGACGCCTGCTGCGTGTCGACGGACATCATGGGTCCCTTCCGGGTCGGGGGGCGGTCGGAGGTGCACGCGGGTACCTCCCCACACTCACCCGCCCAGGCGGGTACCCAAAAGGGGCCGACCGGGCCATACACTGTGCCGCTGTGCCTGTCTTCAGGTCGTCGCCACCAGCACCACAGGACAGTGGGAGTGATGCATAAGGACATGCCCGACCGGGCCCAGGGGTGGGCCCGGTCGGCCCGCGCGCCGGTGCATGCCGATGACCACGACGCCAGCCTCGCGGGTAGCCGTCAGGAGAGCGTGGGCCGGGCCGGTGCGGACCGTGCGGCTGTCGACCTCGGCCCCGGGGTACTCCTCCCGAAGCCGGGCGATACTGAAGCGCGGCACCGCTTCTTCCGCCCGGTCGCGTCGGGCCTGTCGCTGCTGGCCAGGACTCGTCGCGGCAACCAGCGAGGCCGGCTCCGGTGTGGTGTACCGGTGTGTCGCGGAGTGCACGACACGCAGCCGGACCCCACGCCGGGACGCCTCCTGTAGGCAAAGGCAGCCGCGGCCTCATCGGCGTCGCTCTCCAGGCCGAGCAGCACCTCGCGCCCCTCGTCGCGAGGGTGATCCCCGCGGACGACCAGCAGCGGACCGTGCATGTGCGCGGCCAGGCGCCAGCTCACGGAGCCGGCCAGCAGGCCGGAGACACCGCTGAACCCCCGGGTGCCCACGACGGTGAGGGTCGCGCCCTCGCTTTCCCGTGCCAGCACCCGCACGGCGCCGCCCTCCACAGCCCTGGCCTCCACCGGCAGACCGGCATGGCGCTCGTGGACCCGCGAGGCGGCCGATACCAGAACCGGCCCCGCCTCGTCCCGGTCGGCCACGGCGTACACGATGCGCAACGCGGCGCCACGGAGCACCGCCTCCTCGGCGGCCCAGTCCAAGGCCCGTACGGCGACCAGTGAACCGTCCACTCCAACCACCACATGACGGTCAGTCATTGTCCTGTTCCCTTCTGCTCCATGCACGGGGTGTTCACCCCCTGGGTACCGAGGACGGTGACAAGATCGACGCCCGGCCGGCCGGGCGTCGATTCCGCCGCGGCTCCACGGAGATGCTCGTCGTCCGCGGACACTGCGGGCAGAGGCCGAGGGAACCCGGCAGCGCGTCGTACGGCCCCGGCCCGACGAGAAATGACGGGAAGAAGGAGGAAGAGCTTCAGGCGGGGAGATCCACCCCGTACAGGGTTCGTCCGCCGACGAGTTCCCGTCCGGTGACCAGCTCGGGCTCGATGCGGACGAAGACCTCCTGCGGCGCGGGCACCCAGGAGACCGGGCCGGTGCGGGCCAGGCGTTCATGCTCGGGCGGGTCGGTCACCACTGTGGCCGTGCCCGTGACGACAACGCTCCAGCCAGAGTGGCGGGCCGCATCGACGTCGTCGGATTCGAAGGCGACCACCGCGCCGTCGATCGCGCGGACCAGTTCCGAGGTTGCGGAGGTACGCAGCAGGATCGCGCCGTCGCCGTCAAGGGTGAAGTTGACCGGCAGCACGGCGGGCAGGGCGTGGCGCGTGTAGACGATGCGGCCGATGGGCGCCTTGGCCATCAGCCGCAGGCACTCCTGCCGCCCGAGTTCGCGGAAACCGTCATTGGGGTCCATCAGCCAGCCCGTCTCTCACCTGGTACAGCGGCATTGCGGTCTTCCACCCTGCCCCGGAGGAGGCCAGAGGATGAGGGGCCATGGGTCCCGGCCGGGACGGAGAACGACCCGCGCAACACCACGGTCGATGGGCCGCACGGCCGGCCTGTCCGCCGTGTTCGCCGAATACTCGGCTGCTTCGCCACGCCTGACGGGCCCTGCAGGACCAGACGGGTAGGGCCGATCGTCCCCACGCGCGCCGCACCTTGCCCTGTTCTCTCATTCCATGTCCGCCGTCTTCGAGCTGCACCCCGGCCCGGGCACGGCCCTGGCCCGTACGCCGCAGTCCGTCGCTGTGGGTTGATGACCGGGCGGATGGGCTAGCAACCCGCCAGCACGTCATCGAGCGCCATGCGCGGGGTGCGTCGCGGGCTCGCAGCTCCTTTGGGGCCGTATCCGAGGCGGATGAGCATCTGCATCTGGCCAGTCCGACCGGGCGTCGGGCTCAGGGAACGGCGCAGATCCGGCCACTCCAGCGCCTGGTGCAGCAGGGAGGCTTGCAGACCATGTGCCGTGGCGAGGAGCCACACGTGCTGGAGGGCCTGCCCGGCCCGCAGCCAGTCGGCGCGGCGGTCGTGCTCGGTGATCAGCACAGCGACGATGGGTGCCACCTCAAAGGGTCGGGCGACCAGCCGCTCGGTGTGCCGCTGCGCGGTGAAGTCCCGCACGGGAACGTGTTCGCGGGCGTCCTGGGGGCCGAGCACCGCCTGCGGCAGGCCCACGTCGCGGCCCGGCTCCACGTCGTTTCGGTGCACCCAGCGGCTGCTCTCTGTGGCACGGTCGGGATCGATGCGGTTGCGACGCTCGGCCTCCGCGGTCAGGCGAAGCAGCCGCTCCGTCTCGACGGCGTCGGGGAACCAAAGCCGCGCGCCCTCCACCCGGGCGGCTTCACCGAGCTCGTTGCGCAGATACGGTGGCAGCGGCCGCCCCGAGAACGGGAGGCGGCTGCTGTGCCTGCGCCAGATCGCCTCATACAGGTCGGCCCGGTGACCTGTCGGGCGCCGGCCGACTGCCCCTGCCAGGCGGACCAGGGCGAGCAGGCTGGGGTCTTCCGGGGATGGCAACAGGCGCGCGACCGGCGACCATCCGGAGTGCGCGATCGCGACCCGGAGATTCAACAGGCACGCCCCCACCGAGAGATGCAGGGCACGACCTGCCGGGTCCGTGTGCGGCAGGCCGCGTTCAGGCGCGGCGCGCACCCCGAACGTGGCCGACTCGGCATCCAGGCGGAAGGACCACGGCTGTGAGTTGTGGATCGAGGGCGCGGCGACCGCGGCCGACACGCAGGTCTCCGGAATCACGGCCTCCCGGGATGTGCTGGGCATGATGCCCTCCTCACGCGTCGGCGGGGGTGCTGTTCTCCGAGCGTGGGTGCCCGGCCACGCCTCGGTGAGGGGCCGATGGTCCCGCTTGCGGGCCCGGACGGGTCACACCTCACCGCGAGCGGCGTACGGGAACGCAGCCGTGACGTGCCATCCTCCAGCTACTCGCGAGCTGAACGGCCGATATCGGCTGCGAATTGGCCCCCGGTCGCCCCTCCCGCGCTGCCTGGTCGGCCCCTGCCGGTGCTCGCTCCCGACTGTCACCGTCGTGAACGTCACGCGGGCGAAGGGCAGACCGATGGACAGCAGCAGGCGTACGCACACGCGGCTCTGGGGCCGGCGGAACAATCCGCTGCGACGGCGCGACGACATCGTCGAAGCCTGGATCATGCTGGCCGTGTGGGCGGTCATCGCGGGCTGTCACCGGCCTGGTGACGGCCCACGCCGCCGACGAGGTGTTCGACCGGCAGCGCGCCGAGCGGTATTCCGTACGCGCTGTCCTCCTCACCGACGTCCCGCAGAACGTGGTGGGTGACGGATCCACCAGCGACAAGATCACCGCGCCAGTCCGATGGACAGACCCCGACGGCTCCGCCCACACCGACAAGACCCTGGTGGACACCGGACAGAAGGCCGGGTCCAGGATCGTCGTCTGGACGGAGGGTCGGGGCGAGATCTCCGTCGCGCCGCGGACTTCCACGGAAGCGGCCGTCGAAGCCGGCGTCCTGGCCACCCGCGGCCGCGCTCGCCTTAGCCGGCCTCGCCTTCGGCGCTGAGCCCTCGCGCGGTGGAGGCTCGATCGGCGGCGCATCGAGCAGTGGGGAACGGCGTGGGACCTGGTCGGCCCGCAGTGGGGACACAAGACCGGGTGATCCACGCTGAGCCACGGAAACTCAGCCAGGCCGTACGAGCACACGGCCGGTTTCGCCTCCGCAGTCGCGTCTGCCGGGGCGCGGCCGTCCGAATTGCGCGACGACGACTGCCCTTGATGGGATCACTGGCCACGGTGCGCTGGCGATGTGCTCGGCGGGCGGATCAGCTCCATCCCCAGGGGGCCCGTAGGTCCGGCGCGATGTGCGCCACCGCTCCTGCGGTGAAGTCGCGGGGCAGCACCGTTCCGGCGCCCCGCCCCTTCTGGCCAGGCCATAGAGCGGTCGGGCTCGAAGCGTCTGTCGGCTCTCAGCCGACGGTCAGGTCGGAGCGTACGAGGGTCCCGGACCGCCCGTGGACGATCTCGTACGCGGCGTCGAGGGCGCCGATGGCGGCCAGACCGCCTGTGCGTTCGACGAACCGGGCGGCGGCCTCCGTCTTGGGGCCCATCGAGTCCTCGGGGAAGCCGCCGCGCCGCAGATCGTCGGGGGTGACGTCGAGGACGGACTGCTGGTGTCGGGTGCCGTAGTCGGTGTAGACGTTCGGCACGTCGGTGAGAATCAATAGGAAGTCGGCCTTGAGTTCCTCGGCGAGCAGGGCGGCCGTGAGGTCCTTGTCGACGACCGCCTCGACGCCGGTCAGCGCGCCGGTGTCGTGGTCGGCGGTGACGGGAACGCCCCCGCCGCCGGCACAGATGACCAGCACACCGCAGGTGAGCAGGTCATGGATGGTCTCGGTCTCCACGATCCCCTCGGGCGCGGGTGAGGCGACGACCTGGCGCCACCCGGTGGCGTCCTTGGCGAGGTGCCAGCCGCGCCTTCGCGCGAGGGTGCGGGCGACGTCCCGGGGATAGACGGGGCCGACACGCTTGCTGGGCCGCGTGAAGGCCGGATCGTCGGGTCGTACCAGGGTGTGAGTGACGAGTGCGGCGATCTTGCGTCCGGGAAGCGTGTCGTGCAGGGCCCGGACCAGCAGCGAGCCGATCAGCCCCTCGGTCTGGGCGCCGAGCAGGTCGAGAGGGAAGGGGGCGGTCAGGACCGGGTCGGCCGCGTTCTCCATGGCGAGCAGGCCGATCTGCGGCTCGTTGCCGTGGGTGATGACGATCTCGTGTTCGAGGGCGAGGGCGGCGATGGCGGTGGCCACGCGGTCGATGTTCGCCTGCTGCACGGCCGCGTCGGGGCGATCACCCCGGCGCAGCAGGGCGTTGCCGCCGAGGGCGATGACGATGCGCACGGTTCAGTCCTCCCTACCTTGTTGATCGGGATGAGCGAGCCATTCGTAGGGTTGGCTCACCCAGGGGGTCCGGGTGTGGCTTTCAGTTCTCTGCCGTCTGTGGCTGCCCAGGATTCGCCGCCCGGCCCCCACGACGACTCGGCTGCTCATTAGGAATTGCGGCACTGATCGCTCTGTAGGGACTCGACAGCGAGGTCGTCCGTGGTACCGGTAGGAGTACGACCTGTGGAGAGGCAAGTGACAGCGATCTGGGCCGGCATCGATGCCGGCAAGACCCATCACCACACTGTGGTGATCGACGACACCGGCAAACGGCTGCTGTCCCGCAGAGTGGCCAACGACGAGGCCGAACTGCTCCAGCTCATGGCCGATGTCCTCGCTCTGGGCGAAGTGACGGCCTGGGGCATCGACCTGGCCGACGGCGGTGCCGCCCTCGTCATCGAAATTCTGCTGAACCACGGGCAGCACCTGCTCTACATCCCCGGCCGCTCCGTCAACCGGGCCTCCGAGGGCTACCGGGGCGACGGCAAGACCGACGCGAAGGACGCGGCGGTCATCGCCGACCAGGCCCGTGTCCGCCGCGATCTGATGGCCCTGCGGCCCGGCGACGAACTGGTCACCGAACTCAAGGTCCTCACCGGCCGCCGTCGCGACCTCTCGGATGACAAGACCCGCGCCATCAACCGGCTGCGAGGCCACCTCACCAGCATCTTCCCCGGCCTCGAACGCGAACTGGACGTTGGCAACGCCGGCCCGCTGATACTGCTGACGGGCTACCAGACCCCCGCCGCCATCCGCCGCACCGGTGCCAGACGGCTGGCCACCTGGCTGCGCAACCGCAAGGTCCGCGGCGCCGACCAGCTGGCGGCCAAGGCCGTCCAGGCCGCTGAGAACCAGCACACCAGCATCACCGGGGAGACGATCACCGCCCAGGTCGTGCACACGCTCGCCCGGGAGGTGATGGCCCTCAACGAGAAGATCGCCGAGACGGACAAGCTCATCGAGGGCCGGTTTCGCCGGCACCGGCACGCAGAAGTGATCGCGAGCATGCCCGGCATCGGTCCCCTGCTCGGCGCCGAGTTCCTCGCTGCCACCGGCGGCGACATGGACGCCTTCGACAACGCCGACCGGCTCGCCGGCTTCGCGGGCGTCGCCCCCGCTGCACGGGACTCGGGAAAGATCAGCGGCAACCTGTACCGGCCCAAGCGCTACAGCCGACGCCTCCAACGCGTCTTCTACACCTCCGCGTTGATCAGCATCCGCTGCTGCGACGAGTCCCGGCGTTTCTACGACCGCAAGCGCGCCGAAGGCAAACGGCATGTCCAAGCCGTGCTCGCACTCGCCCGCCGACGGGTCAACGTCCTGTGGGCCCTCCTGCGTGACGGACGATGCTACGAACCCATACCGCCCGTCACGGCCGCCCCTTGACATCTCCATTAGGAATCCAGGGTGGCGACCAGCACGGCCTTGATGGTGTGCAATCAGAGTTCCCGGCGCGAGAGCTACGCTTTGTACTTCTGTGGCTCAGTGCCGGACCAGACTCCGGACGGGGCGGCGGGACGCCTCGCGCATCCGCGTGGCCGTCGGCCGGCGCCGGGTGTGGCGCCGCTGTGCCCGTAGCGCCAGCGCGTCGAGCGCGGCGCTGAGCACGAAGGTGATTGCCATGGAGATCACCAGGAGGACGGCGAACAGCCTCCAGAACTCCGGGGTCAGTGACGTACCCACAATGAGCACCCCCTTCCAACGGGTTGTCTCTCGTCTTCATCGAACCGCCCGGCCCGTTCCCGGACCAGGGGCCCAAGGGCTCTCGCTGGGTACCGGACGGCCCGGCGATGGGGCCGTGCGGCCCATCGCCCAGGAGCAGGCACGGGAACACGCTGGACATGGCAGGTTCGTACGCCCTGACTGGAGGCACGTCATGAACGCTCCCGCCACGGCAGGCATGCTGCAGGCACTGCCGGCCGAGCACCGTCATCGATTGATGTCTTTCGCCCGCGAGGTGTCGTTCCCACAGGGCACCCGCCTCTTCGAGGAAGGCGGCAAGGCGGATCGGTTCTGGATCATCCGTACCGGCACCGTCGCCCTCGACATGCACGTGCCCGGCCGCCGCGCGGCCGTCATCGAGACCCTCGACCACAACCAACTCCTCGGCTGGTCCTGGCTGTTCGCCCCGCACAGCTGGCATCTGGGCGCCGAGGCCACCAGCCCGGTGCGCGCCTACGAGTTCGACGCCACCGCAGTCCGCTCGATGTGCCGGGACGACCCCGCGCTCGGCGCGAGCGTCGCCCAGTGGGTGGGGGACGTCCTCGCCCACCGCCTGCGCTCGTCCCGCACCCGGCTGCTGGACCTGTACGCCCCCTACGGCAGCGGCAGCCTCCTGTGAACGCGCCGCATCGAAGTGACAGCGCCGAAGGAGGCGTCATGCACGGCAGCCCGCACATCGTCAGCGACGTCATGACCCAGACCGTCGCCGCCATCGGCCGGGGCGCCTCCTTCAAGGAGATCGTGCGCATGATGCACGACTGGAAGGTCAGCGCCCTGCCCGTCATGGAAGGCGAGGGCCGCGTCGTCGGGGTGGTGTCCGAGGCCGACCTGCTGCCCAAGGAGGAGTTCCGCGACAGCGACCCCGACCGGCACACCCAGCTGCGCCGCCTGTCCGACCTCGCGAAGGCCGGCGCGGTGACCGCAGGGGAGCTGATGACCTCACCGGCTCTCACTGTGCACGCGAACGCGACGCTCGCCCAGGCCGCACGGACCATGGCGCACGCGAAGGTCAAGAGGCTGCCCGTCGTCGACGACCTGGGCATGCTGCAGGGCATCGTCAGCCGCGCCGACCTGCTGAAGGTATTCCTCCGCGAGGACGAGGACATCGCGGAGGAGGTCCGCCGCGAGGTGATGTCGTACCTCTTCCCCACCCCGGCGTCAGCCGCACGCGTCTCGGTACGGGACGGTGTCGTGACGCTCAACGGCCGTATCCGGGACGCGTCCCTGGTGCCCGTGGCAGCACGGCTCATCCGGGCCGTCGAGGGGGTCGTGGACGTGGAGTTCGACATCTCCGCGCACGGCCACTCCTCTGAGCCGGCCCCTGTCCCGTCGCGTCACAGCGAGGACGCCGCACCGTCGTGAACCGCCCCGCGAGAAAACGTTGCAGCATCGCGGCGCAGTGCTGACGGCATCGCGCACGTCCTCATCCAGCGCGCACCCACCGTACGGACACCACCCGTTCCGCCCGTTCACGCCTGCAGGCATGCGCAAGGCTGGTTGGCATCGGCGAGCTCCTGCACCTCCTGGTCCTCCCAGGCGGCCCGGTCCCACTGCGGTCCTGGCGTAAGAGGCATCCTGAGGTGCCGGTGCTCGAAGACGCGGGGGATTCGGTCCTTGTTGCGAGAGCCACGTGCCCCGTAGCCGTGGTGCCCTCGTAGGCACGGCTATGCGGCGACCCCGGTGCCGGGCACCGGGGTCTGGATAGAGCGGAGCATTCCGGCCCGCCCTATGGGGGCGTCAGCTCGTCGGCGACATGTGACGCCCACGTCTCGATCGCGGTGAAGTCGCGGAAGTCCCCGCCCTTTCCATTGCGGACGATCATCCGTGCCACCCATCCCTTCGCACTCTCCTCCAGGCAGCCCCCGAAGGTGACGTGATCCCTGGCGTCGACCTCGACCATGGCCTTCTTCACTCCGGGCACGGCCGGGATCTCCCGCTCCGAGGCCGAGGCGTCGAGCGGGCCGCTGCTGAACAGCCACAGCGGGCGTTCGGCCAAGTCGTGGCGGTGCCGGCGGAGGAACCGGCGCGCGTGCTTCTGCCAGCGCCCGGCGTACAGTCCGCCGCCGACCACCACCGCGTCGTACGACGCCACCGTCGCGACGGTCTGGGCCGGAAGGGCCTCGACCGTCAGCCCGCTCTTGCGCAGGACGTCGGCGATGGTTTCGGCGATCTGCGCCGTCGATCCGTTCGTGGTTCCGTAGGTGACCAACACGGTGCCGGTCATGGCGGTACGCCTCCTCTCACTTCCTGCGCAGCCAGTCGTCGGCCACGCCGTGCAGCGCCTGCTCCTGGGTGCGCAGGCGCGTGTCGTCCAGTCGGTAGGAGAGCTTGTCGACCACGCCGACCACGCCGTCGATCCGCGCGATCATCGACAGGGCGATCGCCGTCTCGCTTTTGCGTTCCATGTGGCCGGTGAGTGTGACGACGTCCTGCACAACGGCCACGTCGATGCTGCGCGGCGGAAGCCACAAGGTGCGCCTCAGTACGTCCTCGCTCACCTCGTCGCGGATCTCCCCGTCAGGCCGGAGGAACACCTGGAGCAGGTCGCGGCGGGTGACGATGCCCACCAGCCGGTCCGCCTCGTCGAGCACCGGCAGGCGTTCCACCTGGTGCCGGGCCATGGTGCGGGCGGCCTCGACGATGGGTGTCGTCGGCGTGGGCGGTGATGGGCGCCGCCGCCCGTGCCCGGACTGCCGGCCAGGCCGTTGACCGGCCACGAGCGCCCGCCGCGCGATCTGCGGACCTGCGTCCCCGATCACGCGGCGAGTCTGTGAGCCGGTCGCCGTCGTCACGCCTGCTGCGGTACGACGGCGACGGGGCAGGCGGAGTGGTGCAGGGCCGTGTGGGCGACCCGGCCGAGCTGGAGCCCGAGATGCCCCTCGCGGCGCCGCCCACCGACGACCAGCAGGTCGGCCTCGTGCGAGGCGTCCACGAGCACCCGGCGGGCATGACCCTCGACGGTACGCCGGCGCACATCGATGTCCGCCGGGACGTCCTGCAACGCCGCTTCCAGTTCCTCGGCCGCCCGCTCCTCGTGCAGGCGGGCGGGTTCGCCGGACATGAGCGGGTGGTCGGTGGATTCATGCGCGGGGCACCGCCACGCCCGCACGGCCTCCAGAGGCACCCCGCGTCGCCGTGCCTCCTCGACGGCGAACCTGACGGCTTCCGACTCCTTCACGTCCTCGCCGACGCCCACGACGACGCGGCGGCGCACCGGGGGCGTCGCCCGGTTGTCGTGGCTGCCGCGCAGCACGATCACCGGGCAGTCAGCGTGGGCGGCGACGGCCAGGCTCACGGAGCCGAGCAGCATCTCGGCGATGCCGCTGCGGCCGCGGGTGCCCACGACCAGCGCCGAGGCGTGCCGCCCCTCGCGCACCAGGGCGTACTCCGGCTCCTCGAACACCACGTCCGCGGTCACCTCCAGGTCAGGATGCCGGACACGTGCCCGCTCGGCGGCGGCGCCGGCAACGTCCTGGGCCAACGGCAGCGCGGTCGGCTTGCCGATGTCCCGGGCGAGTGCGGCACCCTCGTACCGCTCCCACAGGCAGGCGTACACCACCCGCAACGGCACCCCGCGCAGCACGGCCTCGTCGGCCGCCCAGTCGACGGCCCGCAGGCTCGGCTCGGAACCGTCCACGCCCACGACCAAGGGCCCACCGAGGGCTCGTTCCACCGCTGAGTTCATGATCTCCACTCCTTCAGAGGGTGCGTTCAGTCGTGCGCGACGACGGCGACGGGCGCGGTGGCGTGGTGCAGTACCGCATGCGTGACGGATCCGATGTGGACGCCGATCGGGCTGCGGCGGATCCGGCGGCCGACGACGACCAGCGATGCGTCGCGGGAGGCGTCTATGACGTGGTTGGCAGGGCTTCCGGACCGGGACTCCTCGGCGACCTCGACGTCCGGGTACTTCTGCCGCCAGGGGCGCAGCACCTCGGTCAGCGCGGCAGCCTCCTGTCGGCCCAGTTCGGCGTTGAGCTCGAGGTCGGCGGGCAGGCCGTAGGCGGAGTAGGGCGGAAGGTTCCAGCCGTGCACGACCCTCAGCGAGGTACCGCGGCGGGCGGACTCCTCGAAGGCGAAAGCGATCACCGTGTCATGGGGGTGGCCGATGTCGAGGCCGAGCACCACGGGCCGGTACGCGGTCGCGGCGGACGGGATGCCCGCGGGATCCGCCTCGTGCTCGTCGGCGGCCTGCTCTCCGGCCCGCACCAGCACGACGGGGGTCTCCGTGTCCGCGATGACGGCCATGCCGACGGATCCGACGAGGAATCCCCCGATCCCGCTCAGCCCGCGGGAGCCGAGGACCAACAGCTCGGCATCCTTCGCCGCCCCGGCCAACGCATCCGCCGGCCTGCCGGAAATCTGCTCCATGTCCACGTGCACCCCGGGATGGCGCAGGCGCAGTCCCTCGGCCGTCTCACGCGGAATGCGCTCGCTCCAGTGCGCTTGCGTCTCGGCCCCCAGGAGCGGGGCCTGCGCCATGGGCTCCGGGACGGGTTCCCAGACGTGCACCAGCCGCAGCGCCAGTCCGCGCAGCTTCGCCTCGCGGGCCGCCCACTCGGCGGCGGCGCGGCTCTCGGACGAGCCGTCGAGGCCCACGGTGACGTTGCGGGACATGGTGTCCACCTCCAGGTCGGGGTTCTGACTCCAGAGTGGCGACGAGGAGAGACCGGGTGCAGAGACCGCAGGTCCCCGGTCAGGGGCCGACAGGCCCCATCGGCCGATGGCGTCCGCGCGTAGTGCCCACGATGCCAGCGTCCATAGAGCAATACGTGCCAGCAAAGCGATGCCCATGTCGAGCGGACCGGGGGTGGTCCCCCCACCCCATCCGAGAGTCGTGCGCTCGGAGCCGAACCTCGTCCGAGAACACCTACGGAAGCAGGGGGCCGGTCTGCACAAGCAGCGGCACCCGCGGGCCGTTCGGCATCTCGCGGCCTTCCGGGTGCCCGAAGGATCACGAGGTCCTTCAGCCCAAGGAGGATCATGTTCCAGAGCCCGGTCTGCGAGCATCATCACGCCGGGTGCCATGACCGTCCGCCAACCTGGACTGTTACCGGTAGTTCGTTAAATCCGGCGGTGGTGTGGGTTGACGACGGGTCGAGTTGGTCGTAGGCCGGTGATAGGGGCCAACTGCCGTGCTGGGGGCTGAAGATGACCGCTCGCCGTCCGTGTCCGCGCGCCGGGGCCGCTGGAGGACTACGCTGCCCGGTTCGACGACCTCTTCTTCAGCCTGGCCCAGCGGCGGGGGTTTCGTGAGTATCTGACCGGGCTGCTGGCGCCGCGGGAGCGGAACAAGACGATCACCTGCCTGGCAGGGGCGGAGCCGGTGGCCGGTGCGGGAATGCCGGGGGTGCAGCGGCTGCAGTTCTTCCTGTCCGAGTCGCCCTGGGAGGCCGAGCAGATCAACGACCGGCGGCTTGAACTGCTGCGCGAGGAGCCGGCGACGGCTCCGCACGACGGCGGGGTCATCGTGATCGACGACTCCGGGGACCGCAAGGACGGCACCGCGACCGCGCACGTGGGCCGGCAAGTGGCTGGGCCGGCTGGGCAAGACCGACAACGGCATCGTCACGGTGACCACGGTGTGGACCGACGGCCACGTCTACTACCCGCTGCACGCGCACCCCTACACCCCCGCCCACCACTTCCCCCGCGGCCGGTCCGATCCCGCCTTCCGCACGAAACCACAGCTGTCCGCTGCCCTCGCGGCCCGGGGCAAGCAAGCGGGCTTCGGCTGCCGGGCGGTGGTCGCCGACTGCGCCTACTCCGTCAGCGACGACTGGTACTTCGCACTGCGCGAGGCCGGCCTGGCCTACGTGGTGGCGCTCAAGCCGCACCGCGGCACCTGGGTTCCGGCCGACCAGCCGCACACTCCTATCGAGGCCGCCCATACCCTGACCTGGCGCGATGCCAAGCGTCCCGGCGACTGGACGCCCGTGGAGCGTCACTTCCGCGACGGGCACACCGAGACCTGGTGGGCCGCCGATGCCCGACTGGGCGGCTACGGTCCCGACTCGCCCTGCCGTCTGGTCGTGGCCACCACCGACCCAGCCCGGCTGCCGGAGAAGGCCACCTGGTACCTGGCCACCAACCTGCCCAACCTCGACGCACCCCACGCCGCCACCAGCCCGCACCCGCCCGCCGACCTCGCCGAGATCGTCCGCCTCTACGGCCTGCGGCCCTGGATCGAACAGAGCTACAAACAGATCAAGGACGAACTCGGCTGGGCCGACTTCCAAGTCCGCTCCGACCGCGCCATCCGCCGCCACCAGACCCTGGTCAACTGCGCCTTCTCCTTCTGCTGGGACCAGTGGTTCGCCCCACCCGGACCCCTGGACGCCACCGCCCCGGACCCGTGCCCCGACGAGGGGCCAGAGAGGGGGACCAACCGAACCCCACCCACCCCAACTGCCCTGCTGGCCCAAGGCATTACGTTCGGTCCGCGCCTGGCTCACCCCTGCCACCACCCTGAACCGATGGTGGCGATCCTGGACGGACAGAGACCCACCCCCCGATCTCCAGGCCCTGATCGACGCGGTCACCACCGGACACGGTATTGATCTCTACCTCCGGATTTAACGAACTACCGGTAACGACCGGTCATGGACGTCATCGACCTTTGGCCGGGCCTGGCGGTGCGGGCCGTCGACGTACGCCAGCGGATGGGGACGCGCGGTCGCGCGAGGACTCCCGGACATGACGGCATGGACCTCCCGGAATCCGCCGACTGTTACTGGCACGGTTGACTTGTTCCTCGGACCCTTCAGGACCTGCGGTTTTCCAGCTGCCACACCCGGACCGGGCGGTGCCGGCGGCGCAGTGGGGGCGACCGGCCCTGGCTCTTCGGCCCGTGATCGCGGAGGATCTCTGAGAGGCAGGGGGCCGGTCACGCCCAGGGGGCGCTGCCGGCACCGCGACGGACAGCGCAGAACGAGGAGATGGCGATGGCGGACGGTCAGCGACCCGGTCACGAGGATCCGATCCGGGTCTTCCTGCTGGACGACCACGAGGTGGTACGGCGCGGGGTGCGCGACCTGCTGGACGACCAGCCGGACATCACCGTGGTCGGCGAGGCCGGTACCGTCGCGCAGGCCCTGGTCCGCGTCCCCGCGCTGCGCCCGCAGGTGGCGGTCCTGGACGTGCGCCTGCCCGACGGCGACGGCGTGACCGTGTGCCGCGAACTGCGGTCGAGCATGCCCGACCTGGCCTGCCTGATGCTGACCTCCTTCGACGACGAGGAGGCACTCCTCGACTCGATTATGGCCGGGGCGTCCGGCTACGTGCTGAAGCAGATCCAGGGCTCCGACCTGGTCTCGGCCGTCCGCACGGTCGCCGCAGGCCAGTCGCTGCTCGACCCCAGCGCCACCACCAGGCTGATGGCCCGACTGCGCAACGACCAGCAGAAGGAGGAGGAGCCGGACGCCCTGCCCGGCCTGACCGGCCGGGAGCGGGAGATCCTGGCGTTGATCGGCGAGGGACTGACCAACCGCCAGATCGGCCAGCGGCTCTACCTCGCGGAGAAGACGGTGAAGAACCACATCTCACGGCTGTTGGCCAAGCTCGGCGTGGAGCGCCGCATCCAGGCCGCGGTGATAGCCACCCAGGCCCAGGACCGGCTCCGGCGCGAAGAGAACTGAGCCGGCGTTCTTCGCGGAAGGCGGCTGGGCCGAACGTCCCCGATGCCGTCCCCATGCGGCCCACACCTGGCACATATCCCGTCCCGCATGCTGGGAGCGGACCCCGGTCACCATCGGGCACCAATCGAGAGGACGACGGATGGAGGGCGTGAAGCCGGGCTCCGCCGGTGAGAGCAGCCCCGCTTCCGCGGGCCGAAGCCGTCCTCGGCGCGCTGCTGTCCGCGTTCCCCACGAGCGTGTCCGGCTGGCCCGGATGCGCACCTCGCAGGACCGTGTCGCCGACGCGATCACCTCGTTCGCGGGGACGATGCGGTTCGTCTACCTGCACGCTGTCTGGTTCACGGGTTGGATCGCGCTGAACGAGGGCCTGCTCGGGAAAGCAGAGATCTTCGACCCGTATCCCTACGGGCTGCTCACCATGATCGTCAGCTTGGAAGCGATTTTCCTGTCGACGTTCGTCATGGTCAGCCAGAACCGGCAGGCGGCACGCGAGAACGTACGCGCCGATCTGGACTTCGAGACCAACCTGCGCTCCGAGGTGTGGTCGGTTCACATAGGAAAGGCACTGGGCCTCGACCCTCAGCAGATCGAACAGCACGTGCAGGAGATCATCGCGCAGAGCAAGGCAGGCATGGACCTCGAGCAGCGTGGGACGCCGGTCGACCCCCAGGACCTCTGATTCCCGCTCACCACCGGATCGCCGGGCATCCGGTGTCGCCCGGGGCCGCAGCACCACAGAAGGAGAGTGCACGTGGAGGCCATTGCGTACGGCGTCCTCGCGGACGAGGAGCCGCTGCTGCACGACGCATTCACACGTGAGTTCGCGGGCCGGCATGAACTGCGCTGTCTGGGACTTTTCCTCAACCGGGACACCGCCCCCACCGCGGCCGGGCACGAGATCGTGCTCACCAGCGTCAACGACACCCTCGACGCCGAGGTCCTGCGCACCCTGGCCTCGGGCGGCACGAAGATGATCGCCCAACGGGCCACCGGCTACAACAACATCGACCTGACGGCGGCCGGGGAACTCGGCCTGACAGTGGCCCGGGTGTCGTCCTATTCGCCCTACTCGGTCGCCGAGTTCGCCTGGGCGCTGGCGCTCGCCGTCGACCGGCGGATCGTCCGTGCCGCGCACCGCACCCGGGAGTTCGACTTCCGGCTCGACGGGCTGATGGGCCGCGACCTGCACGGCCGCACAGCCGGTGTGGTGGGCACCGGCAAGATCGGGGCCGCGTTCGCGCGGATCGCCCACGGCTTCGGGATGCGGCTGCTGGGCTGGGACGTCGCCGAGAACCCGGACTGCCTGGCCCTGGGCATGCAGTACGTCGAGCGGGAGCGGCTGTTCGCCGAGGCGGACCTCGTCAGCCTGCACGTGCCGCTGTTGCCGGACACCCACCACCTCCTCGACGCGCGTGCCCTGGGGCTGATGAAGGACGACGCGCTCCTGGTCAACTCCAGCTGCGGCGGCCTCGTGGACACCGACGCCCTGCTGGAAACCCTGCGCGCGGGGCGGCTCAGCGGCGTCGGCCTGGACGTGTACGAGGAGGAAGCCGGCGTGTTCTTCCTCGACAAGTCCCTGGAGGTGATGACCGACGAACGCCTCGCGCGGCTGATGACCTTCAACAACGTCCTGGTCACCTCGCACCAGGCGTACTTCACCCGGGACGCCGTCGGCCAGATCGCCGAAACGACGGTGGCCAACGTCGCGGACTACTTCGCCGGCCGAAGCGGTGACAACACGCTCGTCCGGTCGCCCACCACCTGAGGCGCCAACAATCTGCACATCACGGCACGGTGCGGAGCCCTGTGGGCAGGCGTCTGGCCGTAGCTCAGCGTGCTCCCTCCGAAATCCCACAGAGCCTGAAACCGAATGATCACTCCACGTACTGGGGGCTTCGCGCAGAAGTATGGACGGCATTCGGGGTTTCACCCGCCCGGCAGGTCCCATGAGGCGGACACTGGGATCAGCCGGCCGGGCGCGGGCTGACCGCCACAGCGTGTGGCGTGTCCGCCGAGCCGTCAGTGGGGTCTGCGTCCCGGTGGGTGCGTGCGAGGAGGATGCCATGGCATTGCGAGAGAAGACGGTGACCACGCTGGTCGCCGAGGCCACCGCGGCGCCGTCCATGCACAACGCTCAGCCGTGGCGTTTCCGCTTCCTGTCCGGTGAACGTCTCTTGCTGCTGTATGCCGACCTCGAGCGGGCCATGCCCCGTTCCGATCACGGCAACCGGGCGCTGCACATCGGCTGCGGGGCGGCACTGTTCAACCTGCGCGTCTCCGCCGCGCACGCGGGCCTCACCCCGGACGTCCGGCTGCTGCCCGAGCCGCAGGACCCGCTGCTGCTCGCCGCCGTCGATCTGACCGGGCAGGCCGGGCGCGCGCCGGACGAGGAGCTGGCCCGGCTGCACGGGGTGATCCGGCAGCGACACACCAGTCGCCATCCCTTCGCGGAGAAGGACATCCCCGAGGACATCCGGACCACACTGCAGGATGCGGCGGCACGCGAGTCGGCCGCCCTGCTCTTCCCCGGCCCCTGGCATGCCGAGACGGTGCTCGACCTGGTCCGCGACGCGGAGAGCCGCGATGTCATGGACTCCGGCGCCCGCGAGGACCTCGTCCGCTGGACCCGGCTCGGCCCGGAGGCGGACACAGCCGTCGACGGTGTCCCCGAGTACGCCTTCGGGCCGCGCAAGCGGGACGGCAAGGCCCCGGTACGGGACTTCTCCGGGCGCCGACCGGTGGCCGACCGCGGCACCACCACCTTCGAGTACACCCCGCACCTGGCCCTGCTGAGCACCCCCGGCGACGGCCCCGCCGACTGGCTGCGCGCCGGTCAGGCACTGGAACGGGTGCTCCTGGAGGCAACCCTGGCCGACCTGGCCACCTCCCTCACCTCCCACGCGCTGGAGACCCCCGAGCTGCGCCTGCTGGTCCGTGACCCGGGATCGGGCACGGGGCAGGTGCA
Organism: Streptomyces sp. NPDC037054; assembly: GCF_055606745.1. NCBI lineage: Bacteria > Bacillati > Actinomycetota > Actinomycetes > Kitasatosporales > Streptomycetaceae > Streptomyces > Streptomyces sp. NPDC037054. The sequence continues at coordinate 67,403 of NZ_JBVJSJ010000012.1, forward strand.
GATGGTGCTGCGTCTCGGCTACGGCCCGCGAGGTCCGGCCACGCCCCGCCGCCCGGTCGCTGACGTTCTCGACATCGTGTAACTGCAAGACCGCTTCCGTCTGACTGGGCCTTGCGATCGCGCGCATATGTGAGTGTTCGCTCAGCGGCACGGCCTCGGTGGGCGGCCCTGGCGTCGGTATCAAGGCACATCCGGCGGAGGTCCCCGATCGGACCGTTGGCCGCATGGCCGTCTGGTTGTGGGACCGTTTCATCTTCGCGGCGGGACGATGGCGTTTGTGATCGGCGTCTTCCGCGCACTTCCGGCACGGCGTGTGGGGACGAGACGAGGGACGAATTGGCCCCACGTTGCTGTCGGTTGTCCTTGAGGTGTTTGGCGCGTGCGGTCGCTGGAGACCCGCACGGAAACCAGGCGCGACCCCGTGGCCCGTTCGGACCGAGGGGTGGCCGGGGGCGCTGTTGCCGCCAACGGGTCCGGTGGTGGGGGTGTCCGCATCCGCACGAGCCGATCGGCCTCAAAGGGAAGGCCATTCGGCCCTCGGCCCCCGTACGTGGATCAAGCCACGATGGTGAGCGCCATCCCCTTGCACATCCGTACTGCTGAGGAGACCCATGCTTTCGCCCGAGTCGGCCACCGTCGTCCGTGCCACCCTTCCCGCCGTCGGCGGAGCCCTGGACGAGATCACGGCGCGGTTCTACGACACGATGTTCGCCGAGCAACCAGAGCTGCTGGACGGGCTGTTCAACCGCGGCAACCAGGCCAGCGGACAACAGCGCCGCGCTCTGGCCGGGTCCATCGCAGGCTTCGCACAGGCACTGCTCGCCGACCCCGACGCCCGCCCGGACGCGCTGCTGTCGCGGATCGCTCACAAGCACGCCGCACTTGGTGTCACAGAGGACCAGTACACGATCGTCCACAAGTACCTGTTCGGAGCCATTGCCGACGTGCTCGGCGAGGCGGTCACGCCGGAGGTCGCCGCCGCCTGGGACGAGGTGTACTGGCTGATGGCCGGCGCGCTCATCGCCCGGGAGGCCCGCCTGTACCAGGAGGCGCAGGTCGACCCCCGCAATCCGTGGCGACAGTGGACGGTCGTCGAGCGGCGGGAGGAGACCCCCGACGCGGTGTCCTTCCTGCTGCGCCCGGCCGACGACGGCCCGATCCCCTCCGGCAGGCCCGGCCAGTACGTCAGCGTCCGCGTGAAGATGCCCGACGGCATACACCAGTTGCGCCAGTACAGCCTCTCCGGCGCCCCCGGCGACCAGCTGCGCCGTATCACCGTCAAACGGGTCGCGAGCGTGGCCGACGCCCCCGAGGGCGAGGTGTCCAACCAGCTGCACCTCACCGTCCGGGCCGGCGACGAGCTCACCCTGTCCGCCCCGTTCGGCGACGTCGTCCTCGACGACGCCGACGGCCCGCTGCTGCTGGTCTCGGCCGGCATCGGCTGCACCCCGATGGTCGGCATGCTCGAACACCTCGCGGCGACCGGAGCCGCCCGCCCGGTCACGGTGCTGCACGCCGACCGCTCTCCGGCCGACCACGCCCTGCGCGCGGACACCCGCCGCCTCGTCGGCCGACTGCCCGACGCCCGGACCGAGTTCTGGTACGAACAGGACGCCGCCGCCGAACCCGGCGCCCGCACCGGTCTGATGGACCTCGACGCACTGGACCTGCCCGCCGACGCCGACGTCTACCTGTGCGGCTCACTGCCCTTCATGCGCACCGTGCGGGCCCAGCTGCTGCAGGCCGGCATCCCCGCCCGCCACATCCGCTACGAGGTCTTCGGCCCCGACCTGTGGCTGGCCCACGCGGAAGGCTGAGCACAGGCACCGCACAAGGGTGGGGCGTCGGGCCGGTGACCCGGCCCGACGCGGACCATCGCCTCCCTCGTTCAGGGCCCGCGACGGCTGCCTCCCCGCCGTCTCCAGGGTGCGGACCCAGTCGAAGTCGCGCCGGGCGGGCGGCGACGCCGACCCGCCGAGGAGGCGGGCGGACCATGCAGACTGACAGTCTCGCGAGCGTCACCAGCTGGAGCTGTGAAAGAGCGCGGTGAGATGTTGGGGCGGAAGGGCGCTACAGCTGCGGCGGTTCATCCGGGCGGCGGCCGATCAGGGACTCGATGTGCTGCCGTACCAGGTGAAGGTCGATATCGGCGAGGAAGGCGGTCTCTGTATGCCCGCGGTACTTCATCTGGTCGGAGGTCAGAGCCCGAGGGATACCCCGGCCCCGAATCCACATCTTGATCTGGCGCTCGAACGCCCAGGCGTCACCGGTGAGGTCGAAATTCCATCGTGCGACCAACTGCCAGCCCTGGGAGAGGTGCTGGGTGAGGCGCTGCTCGATGTTGGCGATGCCCCACTTCAGAGCACGGTGACCGTCGTGGACGACGAGGTAGAGGTAGCCCGGCCGCGCGGGGTTGATGCCACGCTCCGCGCAGGTGGGACAGCCACCCTGCGGACCGCGGATGTTGTGCAGCGTCGGTCCCGGGTCCAGGACCGTCTCGCACGTCATGCAGCGTGATTTCCAGGGGAGTTCCGTGCTGCCGGGATACTTCACAAGCGGTTCGAGGGCCTTTTCCAGCATGCTGGAGATGGCCACCTCGTCGTCGAGCCGCAGGGCGTCTGAGATCTTCTCCGAGCGGCACGACCAGCATTGGTGACCGCGGGCGCGGACCTTCGCGTACGTGGGGGTTGCGACATGAGAGCAGCGCAGGCAGCGAGACAGCCAAGGCTGCAGTGACCCCGGATAGGCGATGAGAGGCTCCAGGTCGGCCGCACGCATCAGCTTGCGTGCAGACTCATCGGTGACCTCACGTCCGGCGCAGTTGGTGCAGCCGCCGCGGCCGTTCTGAACGTGTGACAGCTTCTTCGGCTTGATCGCCCCACAGTGGATGCACCTGGCCGGCCAGGGCTTTCCCGCTCCCGGATAGCCGACAAGAGGCTCCCAGCCCCACTCGAGCATGACGGCGGCCGCCTGCGCCCCGTCACGGGTGAGTTTCGCAGCGATCTTGAGGGAACGGCAGGTCTTGTTGCAGGCTCCGGTTCCTTTGTTCACGACGTCGTTGTAGCGCGGCGCGCTCACCTGGTTGCAGGTCAAGCAGCGGCATTTCCACGGATGTTGGGTCCCTGGGAAGGGTTCGACGGGGCGCGCTCCGCGACGTGTCATGGCTTCGACGGCCTCGGCTTCGGATATTTTGCGCGGCAAAACAGGCCCCCCTGATAGCACGGCATACGCCCAGCTCCGTTTGAGGGAGAACCTATTCCCAAAGCACGTTCCCTGGGCGGGGTGCTCCCTTTTCGGTACGGTGCGACGGCCGAATCCGACGCCGCTTGCCGGGCTTCGTCGCCGTGCGGTCCGCCGGGGCAGGGCTTCGAATCCCGAGCCGGGCCGCAGCCCGTATTCCGTGTCAGCCGTGACCTCGTGGCCCCGGTGCGCGCTGTCCGTCGGTCAGGGAGCGCATCCCCGCCCGGTACGCGGCCGCGTCGATCCGGCCTTGCAGCCGCCGTCTCACCAGCCGCCGCTCGGCCGTCTCGAGTGCGGCACGGTGGCCCCACAGCCGGGACCGGAGCGGGCGGCCGCCCTCGTCCGATGTCAGCAGACGAACTGTGTCATACAACGCGCCCGTAAGGATCAGTAGGTGGAGCACTGCGGCGGTGACGGTCATGGCACTGGCCCTGCAAGGAGAGTGGTCGTGTCCAGCCTGCCTCGGGGCTGCCTTACTGGTACAGGGCCGGGCGGGGACAAATGGTTGGCCGGCTGTCCCCTTCGGCGGCTGGACCGGCGAACGACTGGCGGCCGCGACCCGGGATCCGGGGAGACAAGGGCGGCCCCGGAGACTCGCCATGGGGCAGGCCGAGATCCTGGGCCTTCCGTAGGGGCGCCCGCCGTCGTCCGGCGCACGGCTTTAAGGCCGTTTGGCGCGCCGGCAGGGGCCGGTCAACCCTCTTCCGAGCGGGGCTGGTGGCGCAAGGTGGGCGATACGGGGAGATCGTTGCAAAGGAGCACCGCCATGCAGACCCGGGAAGTCGACGCCACAGCCGTTCAGTGCCTGCTCGCCGCGGCGGTGGCCGCACCGTCGATCCACAACACGCAGCCCTGGCGGTTCGGCCTGGATCTAGACAGCCGGTCAATCCAGGTCCGCGCCGCCCCCGGACGGCGGCTGTCGACGACCGATCCCGACCTGCGGGCCCAGCATCTGTCGGTGGGCGCGGCCGTCTTCAACCTTCGGGTGGCCGCAGCACACCTGGGCTGGGAGCCGGTGGTCCGGCTGCTGCCCACGGCGGACGATCCTGGCCTGCTGGCCATCGTGCAACTGGCCGGGCCCGCCGAGGACGGATCGGCGTCCCTGCGGCACCTGTACGAGGCCATTGAGCGGCGTCACAGCAGCCGGCTGCCCTTCACCGGCCGCCCCGTGCCGGAGCCGATCGTGACGGAGATGATCAGCGCGGCACGTGCGGAGGGCGCCCACCTGGAGGTTCCCGACATCATGGGGACCCGGCGCCTGCTGCGGTTGACCCAGGCGGGCGAGGTCCGCAACGCATCCCATCCGGGCCGTGTGGCCGAGGCGCGCGGCTGGCTCACCGCCCCGGGAGGCGAGACCGGTTACGGCATCCCGATGACCGCCGTCGGGGCCTTGGACGCGTCCGGGCGGATACCGATGCGGGACTTCACCGGCCGGCTGCCCGTGCCGCATCTACCTGCCCTGCACTTCGAACGCCACGCGCAGGTGGCACTGTTGTGGACGGCGTGGGACCGGCGGGAGGACTGGCTGAGGGCCGGCCAGGCGCTGCAGCATGTGCTGCTCACCGCGACCGAATACGGGGTGCGCACCTCGATGCTGCACCAGGCGATGGAATGGATGGATCTGCGGGCGGCAACGGGCGGAGGGCGTCGGCGGCGCTGCCCGCAGCTGCTGATCCGGTTCGGCTACGGCCCCGAGGGCGGCCGCACACCGCGCGCGACCGCCAACGCCAGGCCGCAACCCTCTCCAGGCCCCGAGCCCGGGCTTCCGGTGTGAGGACGGCTCCATCTACGTGATCCTGTCGGGTCGGCAGGTGCCCTGCCGACCCGACAGGAATCAGAGGCGCCCGCACCGGCCGCGGCTCATCGCGTGGTGCGCGTCCCCGTGATCTCGCGTCCGGTGACCAGCGCGGACTCGATGCGGACGAAGACTCCGTCACGTACGGGCATCCAGGACTGCGGGCCGATGTGTGCGAGCCGTTCGTGGTCAGCGGGGTCGGTCACCACGGTGGCCTGGCCGGTGACGACCACGCTCCAGCCGGACCGGGTCGCCGCGGTGAACGTCCGCCTCGAAGGCGACCACCACCCCGTCGATGGCGCGTACGAGGTCGGAGCCGGAAGAGGTGTAGAGCAGGACGGAGGCGTCCTCGTCCAGGGAGAAGTTGACCGGGAGGACCGCGGGCAGCGCCTGCCGGGTGTACACAACCCGGCCGACCGGCACCTTGGCCAGCAGGCGAAGGCAAGCATCCCGGTCGAGAATGCGAAAGGCATCGGTCTCGAGCATCCCACCATGGTCAGCGGGGATCCCGTGGCCGGGTAGGGCCGGTCGGCCCTACTTTGCCTCCCGGCCGCAGCCGCGGTGTCGAAGGAGTCGCGCGGGCCATCTGGGGCACGCGTCCGAGGAGGACTCGGCCTGATCCGAGGTGGGGACCGTCAGCCCGGCGGCAGGGACCCATGGCCCATGCCTCCCAGGTGTCCGGCAGCGGACAGTGGCTGAGGAGCCGCCGATCGTCTGCGGCCCCGTTGGCAGAACGACCGTGAGCAAGAGGGAAGGGACGGACAGCATGGTCCAGTCTTCGACGACGGAGAGCAGCAGGACGGCCTCGGGTGCACCGGCGCCGGGAGGGGCGTGGCTGATGCTGGCCCTGGCCACCGTCGGGTTCGCCGTCAACTTCTGGGCCTGGGCGCTGCTCAGCCCGCTCGGCCCTCGCTTCAAGGACACCCTGGACCTGACCTCCTTCCAGCAGTCGCTGCTGGTGGCCGTGCCGGTCGTGGTCGGCTCCCTGGGCCGTATCCCGGTCGGCGCGCTGACCGACCGGTTCGGCGGGCGCGTGATGTTCCCGATCGTCTCGGCCGCCACCATCGTGCCCGTCCTCTACCTGGGCCTGGCCGGACACTCCTCGCTCACCGCCCTGCTGGCCGGCGGGTTCTTCCTCGGCATCGGCGGCACCTCGTTCGCCGTCGGCGTGCCCTTCGTGAGCGCATGGTTCCCACCCGAGCGGCGGGGCCTTGCCATCGGCGTCTTCGGCATGGGCATGGGCGGCACCGCGATCAGCGCCCTGACCACGGTGAAGCTGGTCGACGCGCACAGCATGTCGACGCCCTTCCTGATCACCGCGGCCGTCCTGGCGGCCTACGCGCTGGTGGCCGCGCTGGTGCTGCGGGATGCCCCCGGACGCAGCGTGCCGACCGAACCGCTGGGCCGGCGTCTGGCCGCCACCCTGCGCCTAGGCGTCACGTGGCAGGCGTCCGCGCTGTACGCGGTGGCCTTCGGCGGCTACGTCGCCTTCTCCGTCTACCTGCCCACCTACCTCAAGACCGGCTACGGCCTGGCCCAGGCCGACGCGGCCAACCGGATGGCCGGCTTCGTGCTGCTCGCGGTGGCCATGCGGCCGATGGGCGGCTGGCTGTCCGACCGCATCGGCCCGGTGCGGGTCCTGGCCGGGGCGCTGGGTGTGGTGCTGGCCGGTGCGCTCGCGCAGTCCTTCACGCCGGCCCTGGCGCCGGTGGGCACGATCGCCTTCCTGACCATGGCCGCCGCGCTCGGCGCGGGCAGCGGCGCGGTGTTCGCGCTGGTGGCGCTGCTGGCTCCGGCGAACAAGGTCGGTTCGGTCACCGGCATCGTCGGCGCGGCCGGCGGCCTGGGCGGGTTCGTGCCGCCGCTGGTGATGGGCTCGCTGTACGGCGCCTACGGCTCGTACGCGCTCGGCCTGATCCTGCTGGGCGCGGTCGCGGCGGCAGCGCTGACCTTCACCGAAACCGGGGTGCGGCACGCGCTCACCCGCCGCACGCCCGGCGTCCCCTCCCACTGAACCGACGCAGAACGGAAACCGGAGTCCTTCGATGTGCGAATACTGCGGCTGTCAGTCCGTGGCGACGATCGACGAGCTGACCCGCGAACACGACGAAGTCGTCACCCTCATCAGCCACGTGCGCGACGCCCGACGCGACGGCGACCTCGCCGGCATGGCCGGACTCGCCCGCCGCATCACCACCGTCCTGGTCCCGCACACCCAGGTGGAGGAGCACGGGCTGTTCCCCGCGATGGCCCTGGAGTTCCCCGACCACATCGCCGTCCTGGAGGCCGAACACCGCAGCATCGAGACGGTGCTGGCCGAGGCCGCGGACGGCGTTCCGGCGGATCCCACCTGGCCCGACCGGCTGCTGGAGGTGCTCGCCCTGTTGCGTGACCACATCCTCAAGGAGCAGGACGGCGTCTTCCCCGCCTCGCTGGCGACCCTGTCTACCGAGCAGTGGGAAGCCGTGGAGGCGGTGCGCGCCGAAGCGGGCAGCGCCCTGTCCCGGCCTGCCGCCTGACGGCCGCAACCGGGTGAGAAGCCGCTCCAACTCCAACCCGACCGTTCCCGTGCCCGACCGGACCATCCGGCCGGACACGGGAACGTCGGTATGGTCCTGCGGAACCCGGGTAACCGCTTCGGCGCGCAGACGATCTCCATCAGCCGTGTTTTGCCTGATTGCGGTGTGACGGTTGACCTTTCGGGGGACGGCGGCCATAGAGTCGTGTGCGGCCGGACTTGATCACGACTCGAACGGGCCGATGCGCCCGGGGCGGAGTGGCACGGTGAGCACGGAGACCAGTCGGGAACGGGCACAGGCGGGCATGGACGGCGAGCTGGCGCAGGCCCTGGTACGAAGTCGCCGGTTCTTCACCCGGGCGGAGGTCTCCGACGACCTGCGCACCCTGCACAAGGCCGGCGGGCGGCAGGCGGACGATTTCTACCGGGACCGCTGGTCGCACGACAAGGTGGTGCGCTCCACCCACGGCGTGAACTGCACCGGCTCGTGCTCGTGGAAGGTGTACGTCAAGGACGGCATCATCACCTGGGAGGCGCAGCAGACCGACTACCCCTCGGTCGGCCCGGACAGTCCGGAGTACGAGCCGCGCGGCTGCCCGCGCGGGGCGGCCTTCTCCTGGTACACCTACTCGCCCACCCGGGTGCGCTACCCGTACGTGCGTGGCGTGCTGCTGCAGATGTACCGGGAGGCCAAGGCACGCCTCGGCGACCCGGTGGCGGCCTGGGCGGACATCGTCTCCGACCCCGACCGGGCCCGCCGCTACAAGCGGGCACGCGGTAAGGGCGGCCTGGTGCGGGCGAGCTGGGACGAGGCGGTGGAGATGGTCGCCGCCGCGCACGTGCACACCATCAAGGAGTACGGGCCCGACCGGCTGGCCGGGTTCTCCCCGATCCCGGCGATGTCGATGGTCTCGCACGCCGCCGGAGCCCGCTTCTACTCGCTGCTCGGCGGGGCGATGCTGTCGTTCTACGACTGGTACGCCGACCTGCCGGTCGCCTCGCCCCAGGTCTTCGGCGACCAGACCGACGTACCGGAGTCGGGGGACTGGTGGGACGCCGGCTACCTGATCATGTGGGGCTCCAACCTGCCGGTCACCCGCACGCCGGACGCGCACTGGATGGCGGAGGCCCGCTACCGCGGCCAGAAGGTCGTCGCCGTGTCCCCGGACTACGCGGACAACGTCAAGTTCGCCGACGAATGGCTTGCCGCCCAGCCCGGCACCGACGGGGCCCTCGCCATGGCCATGGGACACGTGATCCTCAAGGAGTTCTTCGTCGACCGGACCACGCCGCAGTTCACCGACTACGTCACGAAGTACACGGACCTGCCCTTCCTGGTCGCCCTCGACGAGGCTGAGGGCGAGCCGGGCACCTTCACGCCGGGCAAGTTCCTGACCGCCGCCGATCTGGGCGGCGAACACGCCGAGGCCGAGCACGCGGAGTTCCGCACCGTGCTGCTGGACGCGGCCACCGGCCGGCCGGTGGTGCCCAACGGAACGCTCGGCGACCGTTACGGCGAGGCGGGCGCCGGCAAGTGGAACCTCGACCTCGGTGGCATCCAGCCGTTGCTGTCCGCCGAGGGCGGCGAGGAGGCGCCGGTCGCCGTCGACCTGGCCCGCTTCGACGCCCCCGACGGCAGCGCGGCGCTCCTGCGGCGCGGTGTCCCGGTCCAGCGGGTCGCCGGGCGGCTGGTGACCACGGTGTACGACCTCCTGCTCGCCCAGTACGGGGTGGCCCGCGACGGCCTGCCCGGCCGGTGGCCGTCCTCGTACGAGGACGCGGAGGAGCCGTACACCCCGGCCTGGCAGGCGGCGATCACCGGAGTGGACGCCGGGAAGGCGGCCCGGATCGCCCGGGAGTTCGCGGCCAACGCCGAGGAGTCCGGCGGCCGTTCGATGATCATCATGGGGGCGGGCACCAACCACTGGTTCCACTCCGACACCATCTACCGCGCGTTCCTGACGTTGACCACGCTGACCGGCTGCCAGGGCGTCAACGGCGGCGGCTGGGCGCACTACGTCGGTCAGGAGAAGGTCCGCCCGATCACCGGCTACTCGGCCATCGCGACCGCCGGCGACTGGAACCGGCCGGCCCGGCAGATGATCCAGACCGCCTACTGGTACCTGCACGCCGACCAGTTCCGCTACGACCCGTTCTCCGCCGACACCCTCGCCGCGGCCGGCCCGGGCACGGGCGGCCCGTTCGCCGGGAAAACCACGGCGGATGTCATCGCGCAGTCGGCGCGGATGGGCTGGATGCCGTCGTATCCGACCTTCGACCGCAACCCCCTGGACCTGGCCGACGAGGCCGAAGCCGCCGGCCGGCCGGTCGCCGAGCACGTCGTGGACGAACTGAAGGCGGGGCGGCTGCGGTTCGCGGGCGAGGACCCCGACGCCCCCGAGAACTTCCCGCGCGTGCTGACCATCTGGCGGGCCAATCTGCTGGGCTCCTCGGCCAAGGGCAACGAGTACTTCCTCAAGCACCTCCTCGGCACCGACCACTCAGTGCGGGCCACCGAGGCGCCGCCGGACGCCCGCCCCAGGGAGGTGGTGTGGCGGGAGGAGGCGCCCGAGGGCAAGCTGGACCTGCTGCTGACCCTGGACTTCCGCATGACCAGCACGACCGTCTTCTCCGATGTCGTCCTGCCCGCCGCCACCTGGTACGAGAAGCACGACCTGTCCAGCACGGACATGCACCCCTTCGTGCACGCCTTCAACCCGGCCATCGCCCCACCGTGGCAGACCCGCACCGACTGGGACGCCTTCCACACGATCGCCAAGGAGTTCAGCCGCCAGGCCGCCGATCACCTGGGCGTCCGCAAGGACGTGGTCGCCGCCGCGCTGCAGCACGACACCCCGGACGAGATGGCCAACCCGCACGGCCGGGTGCTCGACTGGAAGGCGGGGGAGTGCGAGCCGGTCCCCGGCCGCACGATGCCGAAGCTGGTGACGGTGGAACGCGACTACGGCGCCGTCGCCGACAAGATGGGTGCTCTCGGCCCGCTGCTGGACACCCTGGGTGCCACCACCAAGGGCGTCACCTTCAAGGTCGGCCGCGAGCTGGAGTACCTGCGGCACAAGAACGGCACCGTGCGCGGCGGCACGGCCGACGGGCGGCCCTCGATCGCCCGCGACACGCACGCCTGCGAGGCGATCCTCGCCCTGTCCGGCACCACCAACGGCCACCTCGCCACCCAGGGCTTCCACACCCTCGAAGCCCGCACCGGCACAAAGCTGGCGGACCTGGCCGCCGAGCACGAGGGCAAGCAGATCACCTTCGCCGACACCCAGGCCGCCCCGGTGCCGGTCATCACCTCCCCGGAATGGTCCGGCTCGGAGACCGGTGGCCGCCGCTATTCCCCGTTCACCATCAACGTCGAACGCCTCAAGCCCTGGCACACCCTCACCGGCCGCCAGCACTTCTACCTCGACCACGACTGGATGACCGCCCTCGGCGAGCAACTGCCCGTCTACCGGCCGCCGTTGAACATGCACGCGCTCTTCGGCGAGCCCCGCATCGGCGACACGGGCGAACTCGGCGTGACCGTGCGCTACCTGACCCCGCACAACAAATGGTCGATCCACTCCGAGTACCAGGACAACCTGTTCATGCTCTCCCTCTCGAGGGGCGGCCCGACCATCTGGATGAGCACCCAGGACGCGGCCAAGATCGGCGTCCACGACAACGACTGGGTCGAGGCCGTCAACCGCAACGGCGTGGTCGCCGCCCGCGCCATCGTCTCGCACCGCATGCCCGAGGGCACCGTCTACATGCACCACGCCCAGGACCGCCTCATCGACGTGCCCCGCACCGAGACCACCGGCCGGCGCGGCGGCATCCACAACTCCCTGACCCGCCTGCTGATCAAACCCAGCCACCTCATCGGCGGCTACGCCCAGCTCTCCTACGCCTTCAACTACCTGGGCCCCACCGGCAACCAGCGCGACGAGGTCACCGTCATCCGCCGCCGCACCAACCAGGACGTGGAGTACTGACATGCGTGTGATGGCTCAGATGGCGATGGTGATGAACCTCGACAAGTGCATCGGCTGCCACACGTGCTCGGTCACCTGCAAGCAGGCATGGACCAACCGCACCGGCGTCGAGTACGTGTGGTTCAACAACGTCGAGACCCGGCCCGGCCAGGGCTACCCCCGCCGCTACGAGGACCAGGAGAAGTGGCGCGGCGGCTGGGAGCTGAACAAGAAGGGCCGCCTCGCGCTGAAGGCGGGCGGCCGGTTCAAGAAGCTGATCCAGATCTTCTCCAACCCGGTCCTGCCGTCCCTCGACGACTACTACGAGCCGTGGACCTACGACTACGAGACGCTCACCAACGCCCCGCTGCAGGAGCACACTCCGGTCGCCCGCCCCAAGTCCCTGATCTCCGGCAAGGACATGAAGATCTCCTGGTCGGCGAACTGGGACGACGACCTCGGCGGATCGGCTGCGACCAGCGAGCAGGACGTGCTGCTTAACCAGGTCTCGGAGAAGATCAAGTTCGAGTTCGAGCAGACCTTCATGTTCTACCTGCCGCGGATCTGCGAGCACTGTCTCAACCCGTCCTGCGCGGCGTCCTGCCCCTCCGGCGCCATCTACAAGCGGGAGGAGGACGGCATCGTCCTGGTCGACCAGGACCGCTGCCGGGGCTGGCGCATGTGCGTCACGGGCTGCCCGTACAAGAAGGTGTACTTCAACCACCGCACCGGCAAGGCCGAGAAGTGCACCTTCTGCTTCCCGCGCGTCGAGGTCGGCCTGCCCACCGTCTGCTCCGAGACCTGTGTCGGCCGGCTGCGCTACATCGGCCTCGTCCTCTACGACGCCGACAAGGTACTCGAAGCCGCCTCCACCCCGGACGACAAGGACCTCTACGAAGCCCAGCGAGGCGTCTTCCTCGACCCCAATGATCCGGAGGTTGTTCGCGAGGCGGAGAAGGCGGGCATCCCCCGGGACTGGATCGAGGCCGCCCAGCGCTCCCCGATCCACGCACTGATCAACACCTTCAAGGTGGCCCTGCCGCTGCACCCGGAGTACCGGACGATGCCGATGGTCTGGTACATCCCGCCGCTGTCCCCGGTGGTCGACGCCGTCCGCGACACCGGACAGGACGCCGAGAACCACCGCACCCTCTTCGCCGCCGTCGACGCCCTGCGCATCCCCGTCGACTATCTCGCCCAACTGTTCACCGCCGGCGACCCGGCACCGGTGGACGCGGTGCTGCGCCGCCTGGCCGCGATGCGCGCGTACATGCGCGACATCAACCTCGGCCGCGAGCCGAACGACGCCATCCCCGAGGCTGTCGGGATGACCGGGGAGCAGGTGTACGACATGTACCGGCTGCTGGCGCTGGCCAAGTACGACGAGCGCTACGTCATCCCTCCCGCCCACGCCGAACAGGCCCACAAGCTCGAAGAACTCGCCACCGAATGCAGCCTCGACTACGAAGGCGGCCCCGGCATGGGCGGCTCCGGACCCTTCGGGGAGACCTCCGGCGGCGCCGCGCCCATCGCGGTGGAGAACTTCCACGCCTTGCGCGACCGGCAGACCGCCGACACCCCGGCCACCCCCACCGACAAGGCCACCCGGGTCAACCTCCTCAACTGGGACGGCAAGAGCTCCCCACCCGGCCTGTTCCCAGACAGGCCGGCCGACAACGCCAACGGCGCGGACCGCGACGGGGAGGTGGAACCGAAGCCATGAAACGGAAGACCTCGCGCACCACCCGCACCCAGCCCTGGCACGCCGACGCGTGGCAGGCGCAGTCGCTGCTGCTCGCCTACCCCGACGAGAGCTTCGCGCAGTACCTGGCCCTGGCCGGCCGGGTCGCCACCACCATGCCCGAACCGGTCGCCCGCCCCCTGCTCCGCTTCACCGCCCACGCGCAGCAGACCGACCCCGCCGACCTGGCCGCCGCCTACGTGGCCACCTTCGACCACCGCAAACGCTGCTGCCTCTACCTGACCTACTACGCCCACGGCGACACCCGCAAGCGCGGCCTCGGCCTGCTGCGGCTGAAGCAGACCTACGCCGCGGCCGGATGGCGCCTGGGTGACGACGAACTGCCCGACCACCTCGCCGTGGTTCTCGAGTTCGCCGCGACCGACCCGGCGACGGGAGCGGGCCTGCTCACCGAACACCGGGCCGGCCTGGAACTCCTGCGGCTCGCCCTGAACGACGACGCCTCTCCCTGGGCCCACATCCTGGACTCCGTCTCCGCCACCCTGCCCGCCCTGGCCGGCGACGACCGCGAGGCCGTCATGCGTCTGGCCGCCCAGGGCCCGCCCGAGGAACAGGTCGGCCTCGACCCGTACGCGCCCCCCATGCCATCACCCGTGTCAGCCCCCGTGTTCCTGCCCGACCCCGTCGTAGGAGGTCCCCGATGACCGCACCCGCGCAGCCCCTCACCCTGGCGGCGGAGGCAGGCACCGGCGCCATCCTGCTGTGGGTCGCCCTGCCCTACGTCGCCCTCGCGATCTTCATCCTCGGCCACATGTGGCGCTACCGCTACGACAAGTTCGGCTGGACCACCCGCTCCTCCCAGCTCTACGAGAACCGGCTGCTGCGCATCGGCAGCCCGCTGTTCCACTTCGGCATCCTCGTCGTGCTCCTCGGCCACATCGGCGGACTGATCATCCCCAAGAGCTGGACCGAAGCCGCCGGGATCAGCGAGCACACGTACCACATCGGCGCGGTCGTCCTCGGCACCATCGCTGGCGTCGCCACGCTGGGCGGCCTGGCCATCCTGATCTACCGCCGCCGCACCGTCGGCCCGGTGTTCTCGGCCACCACCCGCAACGACAAGGCCATGTACGTCTCCCTGACGGCGACCATCGTGCTGGGCCTGTCCGCGACGGTGGCCGCGAACGTCGTCGGCGGGGGATACGACTACCGCGAGACCATCTCCCCCTGGTTCCGCTCCATCTTCTACTTCCAGCCCGACCCGGACCTGATGTCCGGCGCCCCGGTGCTGTTCAAGCTCCACGCGATCAGTGCCCTGCTGCTGTTCGCCGCCTGGCCCTTCACCCGGCTCGTCCACATGCTCACCGCGCCGCTGGGCTATCTGACCCGCCCCTACATCGTCTACCGCAGCCGCGACGTCCAACTCGGCGCCCGGGCCCCGCATCGAGGCTGGGAACGCACGGGTTCATGAGCGGTCGCCACCTGGACGTGCGGTGACACTGGGCCGACGGTGAGCGGACACCAGCAGGGCCGCGCGCCGGGTTTCCCCGGATGGCCGGCCAGCGCCTTCATCGACTCAAGTGGCCGCCACGCCCGGGGAGGCCGAGGGTCAGGCCCACGCTTCCCACGCGGAAATCACGCCGGAGTGCAGACTGGCGCGCGTGTCCCCTGCGAGCCCCCGGCGAATCAGGGCCGGAGCACCGATCAGGTGGAACCGCACCCGGGGACCGAGCGCAAACACCTCGCGCACCTCCTCGGCGGTGATCCCGTCGCCGCATTCCAGCTCTCGCAGGTCGAGAAAGAATGCGCTGTGCCCCTGGTCGGCGTGGGAACGGAGCCGCTGGTGCAGGGGGTGCCGGGTGGCGGTGACGAGGGCGCCGCTGACCGCGATCCATACCTGTGACGAGGTCTCCGCCAGGACCCGTGTCCGTATGATCGCCATCTGCACCATGCCCCCGCTGTGCTCGTCGACGTGCCGGCGGTGGTGAGGGCATGCAGCCGCTCATGGACCCGCGCCTGACTCTTGCTATCACCGCACTGGTGTCCTGCCTGATCAGGCGCGGTGCGTGTACGCGAAGCCTCCCCGAGTCCCGCACACGTGTAACCGCGAACTCCGCACCTGCGGTCCACGCATCCGAGGGCGAGACGCACCGGCGATGGCGCCGCAGGTGAGGACGGGGGCGGGGGGTGGTTTGAGGTCAGGACGGGTCGGTCTGTCCCTGGCCCTTGTGTCCCAAGTGGCTCACGCGTTCCAGAACCCCGCACAGCGTCAGCCGACGCGACGACAGCTTTCCTGCGTGTGCTCATGGAGATACCCGCCCGCGCCTGGCAGCACGCAGGTCCGGTCCGTGAGGACCGGGCCGCAGCCCCTCTCAGCGGGCTCCCTCTCAGCGCGGCTCACCAGTGGCCGAGGACCTTCAGCCACAGGCCGCCTACGCCCATCCAGATGACGATATTGGCGCCGGCGGCGATCAGCCCGGTGCGCCACCATTCGCCGAGGGTGACATAGCCGCCGCCGAAGAGCACGGGAGCCGGGCCGGAGGCGTAGTGGGTCAGGCCGCCGTACAGCGAGCTGATGAAGCCGAGCACCAGGGCGGCCAGCACCGGCGGGGCGCCGGTGGCGACGGCTGCCGCGAGGAAGGCGGCGTACATCGCGGCCACATGGGCAGTGTTCGAGGCGAACAGGTAGTGGGAGAAGAGATAGACCAGCGTCAGGATCACGAACGCCGTCTGCCAGCCCACCCCGGAGGTGGCGTCGGTGATGCTGTCGCTGAACCAGCCGATGACGCCGAGCTGCTGGAGCTGACCGGCCATCATCACCAGGACGGAGAACCACACCAGCGTGGTCCAGGCCGCCTTCTCAGCCACCAGGTCGCCCCAGGTCAGGACCCCGGTGACGAGCAGCAGGGCCACGCCGGTGAAGGCGGAGACGGTGGCCGACAGGTCCCAGACCTGGCCGCCGGCCGACCACAACAGGAGCAGCAAGACGAAGACGCCCGCCATCGTCCACTCCTGACGGGACATCGATCCGAGTTCGGAGAGCTGGGCGCGGGCCTGGCCCGGGGCCTCGGGCGTCTTGCGCACGCCCGGCGGGAAGACGCGGTGCAGCAGCGCGGGGAGCACCAGCAGCGCCACCAGCCCGGGGACGATCGCCGCGAGTGCCCAGAAGGTCCAGGTGAGGTGGATGCCGTGGTCGGCGGCGAGCTTCTGCACCAGGGGGTTGGCGGCCATGGAGGTCAGGAACATGGCGCTGGTGACCGTGTTGATCTGCATCGCGGTCACGGTCAGGTAGGCGCCGAGCCTGCGGCGGGACTCGTCGCCGGGGTGCGAGCCGGCGTTGGTGCTGAGCGAGCGGATGACGGGGTGGATGACGCCGCCGGAGCGGGCGGTGTTGCTGGGCGTGGCCGGCGCCAGCACCAGGTCGGTCAGTGTGATGCCGTAGGCGAGGCCGAGGCTGCTGCGGCCCAGCACACGGACGAACAGCAGCGCGATCCGCCGGCCCAGCCCGGTCTTGGTGAAGCCCAGGGAGATGAAGAACGCCGCGACGATCAGCCAGATCGTCGGCTCGGAGAACCCGCCGAGCGCGACATCCGGCTCCAGTGTTCCCGTGATCATGGTGACCGTAAGGCCGACCAGTGCGACCGCGCCGAGCGGCAGCGGTTGCAGGATCAGACCGAGCACGGTGCCGACGAAGATGGCCAGCACCGCCCAGCCGCCGGACTTGATTCCCTCCGGCTGCGGCAGCACATACACGATCAGGCCCGCCGCGACCGGAATGATCCACTTCAACGCCGTCCACACCCGCGCCCGCCGCACCGCCGTGGCGGTCCTGGCCGGAGCAGGGGCCGGCGCCGGCCTGGCTCGTGTTCCTTCGGTGTCCTGGAAGGGGCTCATCATCGCCATCCGGTAGGTGGAGTCCGGCTTGCCTCAGTGGGCTCAGCCGAACCAGGGGGAGCTTTCGCCTCCACGGTGACGGAAGGAGACGGCCCCCGGCGCGAGGCAACAGGCCCCCACGATGGGGCCAAACGGGCACCGGCAGGGAGGACCAGCGGGCGCCCCGGGTCCCGCCCGACGCAACTGCCCGGACGGTAACGGCCGCTGAGCGCGGGTGAGTTGTGCATCCCCCGTCGACTGGTCAACACCGTGGTCGTCGGTCGGCTGACCGCCCTCGCGTCCGGCAGCCTGCTGCCGCGTCGAGCGGTCCGGCTCGCCCCTCCCAGGGACAGCACAAGGGCCGCGCGCACAAGGGCTTGATCACCACGAGGGGGCCGGCGACCGAGATTAGGCTGGGCCGCAGGGCAATGAGGCTGCGACCAACGCGGGTTGCCGCACTGCCTGCCCGCGCTCGTCGACCCGACTCTGTGCACCGTGAGGTATATCGCTCTCCTGAGGCGGCACGGCGGTTGCCCGGCGATGGCCAGGGCCTGCGATGCCTCAGCGCCTGGATCCCCACGCACGGATGCGCCGACAACACCGGGTCCAACCCGGGGTGTACTACCCGAACTGGGCCACCCTCGGGCCGACGCGCACGTCGCGTGTCCTCGTCTGCCCGATACCGAAGGTGCCTTCGTCGGCACGACAGGCACCGGCAAAGGGGCTCAGGCTTCTGTCCGTGGGGGAAGGGGAACCGTCCATTCGGCGACGGTGCCGGTGGGCTCATTCGGGGAGAGGGCGAAGCTGCCGCCGAGGTCGGCGGCGCGTCGGCGGAGGTTGTCCAGACCGCTGCGGCGGGTAACCGCAGGGTCGACGCCGACTCCGTTGTCGGCAACACGCAACCGCACCCGGGTGCCGTCCGTCTCGGCGGTGACCTCCACGGAGGTGGCCTGCGCGTGCCGGGCAGTGTTCGACAGCGTCTCCCGCACCACCGCGACCAGCTGCTCGGCATGGTCGGCGGGCACGTCGGTATCGAGCAGACCGGTCATGCGCAGGGCAGGAGCGAAGCCCAGCGTCCGGGCGGCCTGGTCGGTCTCGGCCAGCAGCTTCGCGCGCAGTCCGCCGCGCCCGTCGGAGCGGTCGCGCTCGCGCAGTGCGTAGATCGTGCCCCGCACGGTCTTGATGGTGTCGTCGAGGTCGTCGACGACACGCTGGACGCGCTCGGCCACCTGCGGCCGGTCGGAGATGCGGCCGAGGACCGAGTTCAGGGTCAGCCCGGAGGCGAACAGCCGCTGGATGGCCAGGTCGTGCAGGTCGCGGGCGATGCGGTCGCGGTCGGAGAGAACCATCAGCTGCTCGGCTTCGCGTCGGTGCTCGGCGATCTCCAGGGCCAGAGCGGCCTGGTCGGCGAAGCCGTCGATCATGGCCATGGTGGCGTCGGAGAACTCTGGGCCGCCGCTCAGGTTGGCGACCTGCAGGACCCCGCGGGCGCGCTCGCCGCCCCCCAACGGGAGCAAGAATCCGGGCCCCAGGTCGATCTGTGCCGCGGAACCGCCCCCGGCCTGCTCCTCGCCGGACAGCGCGCCGCTGGTGATGCGCTGGTTGGAGTGGTAGACCTTCGCGGCCAGTGTGGTGGCCGGCAGCACCAGCCCGTGCACCTGCTCGGCACCTTCGCCGTCGGCGGCCTCGATCACCAGCTCGTCGCCGCCCTCGAACGGCACTGCCAGGGTCACCAGGTCCGCGCCCGCCAGCCGCCTGACGGTGGTGGCGACCCGGTGCAGGACCTGGTCCGGGTCAGTGCCCGACAACAGGCTCCGGGTCAGTTCGCTGCTGGCCGCCAGCCACTGCTCCCTGCGGCGGGAGTCCTCGTACAGGCGGGCGTTGTCGATCGCGACGCCGGCCGCAGCCGCGAGCGTACGCAGCACCGCCTCATCCTCGGCGTCGAACTGCGCCCCGCCGCGCTTGTCGGTCAGATACAGGTTGCCGAAGACCTGGTCGCGCACGCGCACCGGCGCACCCAGGAAGGTCGTCATCGGCGGGTGCCCCTCAGGGAAGCCCACCGAGGCGGGGTGCCGGCCCAGGTCGGCCAGGCGAAGGGGCTCCGGCTCGCGGATCAGCAGTCCCAGGATGCCCTGCCCCTCGGGATAGTGGCCGATCGCTCCGATGGTCTCCTCGTCCATGCCGACCGTGATGAACTGCCGGATCCGCCCTTCCGCGCCCACCACCCCCAGCGCCCCGTACTGGGCGTCCACCAGGGTCACGGCGGATTCGGTGATGCGCCGCAGCACCACGTCGAGATCCAGATCGGAGCCGATGGCGAGGACCGCGTCCAACAGCGTGTGCACCCGGTCCCGGGTCGCACGCACCTGCGCGATCTGCGCCTGCAGACCCTCCAGCAGCTCATCCAGCCGCAACTGAGGTGCCGCCGGACCGCTCTTGCGTTCCTCTGCCGGACCGTCCGTCATCCCCGCTCCCTCCGGACAAGGCGCCGATGGCACCTCCCCATCATGCCCGAGCGGCCCCGTCAGCAAGCGAACACGTGTGTTAAATAGCCGTCCCAGCAGCCAGATCT
Organism: Streptomyces sp. NPDC037054; assembly: GCF_055606745.1. Taxonomy (NCBI): domain Bacteria; kingdom Bacillati; phylum Actinomycetota; class Actinomycetes; order Kitasatosporales; family Streptomycetaceae; genus Streptomyces; species Streptomyces sp. NPDC037054. The sequence continues at coordinate 87,077 of NZ_JBVJSJ010000012.1, forward strand.
TATGCCCCACCGACGTCGGCGGCTGAAGCAGTCCCTTCCCATGGGCCGTCGCCAAGGGTCCTTGGCGGGAGCCGCGACCGTACCCGACCGTTGAAACGGGCACAGGGAGCATTCCGGAGACTGGCTCAGCCGCCGCGGTACCTCGGCCTGTGCCGTGTCCGGTGCGCAGCGACTCGCACTGGATGTCGTAGCGGACGCGCTGGAAGGGCGGCATGGCCCGGACCTGGAGGTTCAGGTCTTCGCGCAGGAACGTCTCGAAGCGGTCGGGGGTGATGTCGAGGCCAGGGGTGAGTTCCTCGCGGCGGGCGAAGGCGTCCTCGGTGAACCACTTTCGCTTGAGCACGTGCCCGGCGGTGACGGTGGGGATGAAGGAGGCGTAGCCGATCTCGGGCTCGGGGCCGGTGACGTCGAACAGATGGTTCTCGGTGTGGTGGATCTGGAACTCTTCCCGGTACTCCGGACGGCAGCCTTCCAGCTTGCCGTCGCGCAGGGCCTTGAGCAGTTCCATGGACGCGGACCAGATGTCCGGTGCCGGGTCGAGGGTGTACTTGATCTCCAGCTCGGTGCCGGAGAAGTGCTTGCGGAAGTACCGCAGATGGTTGTTGAGCGCCGTGCTCGACTCTGCGTGCGCCGTCAGCACGGGGTCGAACCAGCGCAGTTCCTCGACCGGGCCGTGGCCTACTGGGTCCCGGGTGGTGCGGACGAAGCAGGCGTCCTCGGGGTGGAAGCGGATCTGCGCGTACGCGTGGTAGCCGCCGCCGGGGTGTTCGGCCAGGTAGCACAGCGGCACCAGGCCGGGGGCGGCCTCGGTGCCGACCAGGCCGCGCAGGGCGGGGCCGGCGATGGCGTCGGGGAACAGTTCGCCGCCGTCGATCCTGGCCGCCCCGAGCCGGGTGCCGCCGGGGTGCAGCGCTTCGGCCGGGCAGGGCCCCAGCGCGTTCCAGCGGACGATCACGGTGGTGGCCGGTCGGCATACCTCCTGCGGTGGCACCCGTACGAGCACGATCGGATCGTCTGGTCGCCGTGGCGCGGTGCGGTTGAGGAGGTGGACGCCGCCGAGGACGACCCAGGCTCCCCGGTCCGAGGGCTGCTCATCGGGCACGCTGGTCTCCTTCGTGTGAAGCGGGTGCCACGGGTGATCGCCCTGCAGCCCGAAGGGGCCACCGGGTCGGCCGGACATCCCCGGATGGCTGCCTGCTCGTCGCTGCGACGTCCGGCCGGTTTGTCGGCCTAGGGTGGGGCGGGTGAGTCATGGTGAAGTCGGTCAGGTGATTTTGGACGAGGCTGTTGCGGATGCCCGCCTCGCCGCATGGGAGTTCGACGGTGCACGGGCCTGGCTGGAGGAAGCCCGCCGGCATCCCATGGAGCCGTTGGCGGCCGAGGTGTGGGTCACCGACCCTGCTTTCGAGCACGTCCTGCTGGTCAAGCACCGCGTGCGCGGATGGGTGCCGCCAGGCGGCAAGGTGGAGCCGGGCGAGGCGCCGCGGGCGGCGGCGGCACGAGAGCTGCTGGAGGAGACCGGCCTGCGCTGCGAGCTGCTGCCCGAGCCCGCAGCCGTGGCGGTGCGTTCCTACCGGGCCGACTGGACTCCGACGCTGGGCCTGTCCTACGCGGCGATCGTCGGACGCGACGTTCCGCTCGCCGGGGAGCAGAACCAGCCGGCGGCATGGTTCCGTCTGGACACAGGCTGGGACAGCGTCTTCCCCGAGGACCGCGAGCGGATCCGTGCGCACGCTCGCCGTCTGGCAGCGGGCCGGGCGGTCGGCTCCCGCTGAGGCAGGCCCCTGGCCGCCGTTCACAGGATGGCCTCGATCCGCTCGAGGTCGGCCGAGGGCAGGGTGACGAGCTCAAGGTCGTGCAGGAAGCGGCACCACACCGGCTCCAGGCCGGGTTCACGCTCGAACTCCTCACGGTCCAGGCATCCGTTGGCGTGCGCGGCGGTCCGCAGCGCGTGCTGCTGCAGCTGGGCCGGGTGGATCCACTGAGGGGTGCGGACCTCCCGGGGCGAGGGGCACAGCGACCCGGATACCTCGGCCTGGAAGATCCACCAGTGGTGGCCGACCGGACCGCTGGGCGTGCGGTGGCAGTGGTTGGGCCGCCACTGGTCCAGCAGCAGGTGCAGGTGGGTGACGGTAAGACCGACCTCTTCGGTGACTTCGTCGCGGGCGGCCTGCTCGGGGCCGCCATGCTCGTCGACGTGGCCGGCGACCGGGGCGATTCCGGCCGGAGGAATCGCCCGCTCGAAGACCAGCAGACCGCTCGGGGAGGAGATCAGTACCCCGACGCTTGCGTGGTCACAGAGGGGGGCCCCGCCGTCGGGAGCCGGGGCGGCCGGGGTCATGCGGTGGCCTCCGGCCGTTGGGCGACGACGACGAGCCAGCTAGTCACGGCCGGGGCGTCGGGGGTTGTCATGGCGTAGGCGGTGTCGAGGATCTGCATCCGCTGGGCGTGGGTGAAGCCGCCCTCGGGCCGCGCGAAGATGGGGATGGACAGCCACGCCTTCTTCTCGGCCATGGTGCTGTGCTGGGCGGTGACCTCTGTGCCGACGACCGTCAGTCCGGCTGAAGTCAGCTGCTCGGTGACGGTTTTCAGCGGCAGCTTCGGCGGCCTGTCCGCGTCGCGCGGCGGTGGGGTGTATCCGTGGGTCTCAGCGGCGACTTGGCGGATGAGGGCGTTCAGGGTAGGTCCGGTGCGGGTGGACAGTTCGTCGGGGTGCCGGACGCCGGCGAAGCCACCGCCGATGTTGAAGACGAAGCGCCCGCCTGGGCGCAGGATGTGGGCGACGGCCGCGAACACTGCGGTGGTGTCGGTCTTCCAGATCGCGGAGTTGCACACCACGGCGTCGGCGCTGCTGGCGTGCAGGTGGTCGGCGAGCCGTTCGGCCGGGGCAGTGATCCAGGTCAGGCGGGCGTCTGTCAGGGTGCGGCGGCCGACGCGCTGCATCGCGGCGGCGTTGTCGACGGAGACGACCCGGGCGCGGGCCGGGATCAGGTCGAGGATCGCGCGGGCGGTCGCGCCGGCGCCGCCGCACAGGTCGACCACCAGGCTGGCGTTGGCCAGATGACCTCGGCGGGCAAGGTCGCGGCTGGTCGCGTCGTACATGGGGTGGGCGCGGGTGAAGGCGTCGTACGCCTCGGCGTTGCTGTCCTCGTCCCAGCCGAGGATGGCGTCCTGGGGTGCCATGTTGTGTGGCCTCGCTTCTCAGGGCGGCCCGGCAGTGCAGGCCGGGCGTTCGGGCAGGGTCAAAAGAGCGCGGACTGTACGGCGGCGGGCGGTGAGGAGAACTGTGCGCCGAGGACGATGCGCCGACCCTTGAGGGTGCCGAGGTCGAGCAGGTAGGGCAGTTGTTCACCGTCGCCGTCGAGGGTGGCGAGGACCTGGGAGCCGAGGCAGGAGAGCACCGTCAGCCCGTGCTCACCGGAGCGTGGGTCGTGCGGGTACAAGGCGCGCCCGGTCTCCGGCGTCCGCAGCAGGTCGCCTTCGCTGGGCGGCGTCCACGGCTCCGGTGTGGCCGGGACGTTCAGGCCGCTCAGGGCCTCGGTGGCGCGGTCGAGGTGCCGCTGGTGCGCGGCACCGGTCGGGGTGAGGTCGCGCAGCTCGGCCAGGGCCGTCAGCTTGGCCGCGGCTCGCACGGTCTGCGTCAGGCCGAGGTGGCGGGTAAGGGCATCCTCCAGGAACCGCACGGCGCGGCCGTCAGCACTCCGGGCGAGGTAGGTAGCGATCAGGGCACCCTGTTCGTCGAGGCGGGAGCGCTTACGGGGTTCGGCCGCGGTGCCGATCTTGGTGGTGCCGTCGGCGAACGTCGCCAGGTACAGCCAGTGCGGCTGGGCCATGTACGCCGCCAGGGCGTCGGGAACATGCCCGCCGGAGTGGAACCGGTGGGCGAAGCGGAAGTCGTCCCGCCCAGCGCAGGCCGGGCACTGTCCGCCGGCCTCGGCCGGGGCCCGGTCAGGGCAGGCGACCGCCTCGACGCGGACGCGGTCGGCGAACCGGTACCGGCCGGTGCACCACCGGCCGGTACCGCTCACCTGGTAACTCAGGCGCCTGCCCATGACCGGGGCGTAGACGAGTGGTCCGCCGGTCACGGGGGCGAGCAGAAGACGGGGGTCTGCGCTCGCCCAGGTGATGCCGTGACAGACGTATGTCCCGCTGGCGGGCAGGGCCTGGTCCATGGTGCGTTCCTTGTCGATCGGGGAGGGAGGGCCGGTTTAGACGGTCAGGCGCAGACGGTCGGCCAGGGCAGCGGCGGCGGCCTTGAAGACCTGGTCTCGGTCCAACTGGGCGACGTCCAGCGTCAGCCAGGCGCCGCGCTCCGCCTGTTCGCGCATCTGGTCCAGGACGGTGTCCTGGTAGCGGATGAAGTCCTCGTCACCGCCGCCGGCGTGGCCGGCCTCCAAGGAAGTGAACGAGCCTTTGCGGACGAGAGCCTCGCGGGCACCGATGTTCAGGAAGAACACCAGGTCCGGCTTTGTGAGATGCGCGAAGATCTGCTCGCACAGGCGGGGGGAGACCTCGGGGTTGACCGCGTACCGAGCGAGGATCTTGTGGTGCGCGTTGTCGAGGATCACGTGGGTTCCCGCGGCGAGGGCCGGCTGGATGACGAGCCGGTCCTGCAGGGTGTACCAGGAGGCCAGGGCAAGCAGCCAGTAGTGGTCGCCGCATGCCTGGGCGACGCCGGCGTCGCGCCGGTAGACCAGCTCGTTGAGGCGGTCGAGGTAGGCGGACAGCTCCGGGTCCCGGCGGACGTCGGTGCTGTGCTTGCCGATGAGGACTGCCGTGTGGCCGGCGTCGTTGAGGGCCTGGTGCAGGCGGGCGGCGAGGGTGGACTTGCCGGCCCCGTCACCACCGACGAAGGTGATCAGCTTCCCGGCTGCGGTGGTGGTCGGCGCGTTCGCCGTCATCGGGATTCTCCCAGGGGGTGGGTCGGGCTGGCGGTCAGGCGGCCGGTGATGATGGTGCGGATGCGGTCCACCAGGACGGCGCGCTGGCGCAGGACGTCGCTGTGACGCTCATTGGACAGGTCGGCGGGATAGTGGGTGGCGAGGTTGTTGGAAATGACGTGGAGGTAACCGAATCTGATCCCCGCCTGGCGCGCCGCCGCCCCCATGGGGCCGATCTCCGGGTCGACGAAGGCGTACGAGGCGGTGTGCTGGGCCAGCCAGTCGCGGTTCTCCAGCAGGATCGACGGGGAGGACACGTGCAGGCCGCTGCGCACCCCATCGTGGGCGGCGGCGTAGTCGCCGAAGAAGTCGTCCCAGCTCACCAGCGCCCCGCGTACCAGGCTGGTGTTGCCGGTCGCCAGCCAGGCGTTCGGTTCGACGCCGGGGGTCAGCGAGCCGACCTTGCCGACGTAGACGACATCGCCTGCGCCGAGTTCGGCAAGGCGCGCGACGACCCGTCCGGCCACGTCTCCCCAGATGCTGTGGAGGAACCCGAGGTAGACCACGCGACGGCCGGCGACGTCGAGGCGCTGCCAGGCGTAGCCGGGTCCGCGGGTCCACACTCCGTTCTCGGGAGCGAGGTACTGAAGGCCCCAGCCGACGATCACCAGGTCGCCGTCCAGTTCCAGGTCGAGCGCGTCGAGCGCCGTTCGGCACTCCTCCTGCTCGGGCGGCTGATAGGTGACGGTGCCGACGGGGCGGCCGGTCATGGCCAGATACGTGGCGATGATCAGGGCGTAGTGCTGGACGTAGTCGGCTCCGGGGAACGCCTTGACGATGAGGTCACGGCCGTGGATCTCTGCGGTGGGCCGTTCGATGTTGAACAGCTTCCCGGTCTTCTCGTACCGGGAGATCACGGCCGTGCGGTCGTAGCCGCCGATGACGCGGATGCTGTCCCAGTCCTGGTCCTGGATGAGGTGGTGGACCTTGATCTCCAGGTAGCGCAGCAGCCTCGCGTGGGTCATAGTGTGCCCGGCCGGCTCGATCGGGGCGGCGCGCAGGAGTCCGGAGGTCGGGTCGGCGAGTAAGGGCGTCATCGGTGCTCCTCGGCGATCGTCACGGTGCTGCCGGCCGCCGCGCGAACGACGGAGATGTTCTTCCGGATGAGATCGAACCGGTCTTCGGGGATCGGGCCGAGCTTCTCGATGCGGGGCGTGGAGGACTTCTCGTATGGCCCTTCGGGCAGCAGGGCGACGCCCATCGCGCCGAGGATGACCGGGGCTGCGCCGTCCACGGAGGAGATCCACTCGTGCTCGCGCTGCTCGATCAGCTCCAGGTGCCCGGTCCGGCCCAGACCGAGCAGCCGGTAGATGAGCAGATCGTCGACCAGGCCGCGATCCTGCAGGTAGGCGGTCGCCAACCAGCGGGTGCGGCACAGTTGCTCGTCGGGATCCGGTCGACGCGAGGCCGGCAGGGCGATGGCCCAGGCCCAGCCGCTGGTCACGAAGGCGTCGTAGGTGCGCAGCCACTCGTCGTCGTCAGCGGCGTGCAGGACCGCGCACAGCCGGAATGCGTCGCCGGACAGCTTCCGGATCTCTCGCGCGGCCTTCTCGCTCGCCTTCAAGGTCGCGGCCCCGTCCCGCATGACGTCCGGCAGGATGATCTCCCTCGCGGATACCGCCAGCGCGGCTTCGACGAGGCTTTCCGCCGGCAGGGCGTAGCCGAGGTCGAAGAGCCCGTTGTCGATGATGATCTCGGCGCCGCGCTCGGCCTCGTGAGCGAAGAAGGCCCGGTAGCTCTCGTCGGACAGCACGTGCTGGGCGGCCACGTGGTGGACGCGGGCCGGCTCCTGGGCGACGAAGTTCTTCAGGTAGGCAGGCGGAGCGATGACGGAGAAGTCGATGCCCGCGGTGGTGATCACGACGCCCCCCACAGGCCGGTGGTGAGGGTGAGGAACTGCTGGGAAAGGACGGGGTCGGTGCCGAAGCGCCCGCCCGAGTGCACCGTGGTGGTGCGAGCCTCCTCCATCCGTACGCCCCGCATGCTCATGCACAGGTGCACGCCGCGTACGGCGACGGCGATGTTCTCGTGTCCGATCACGCCGTTGAGGTATTCGGCGACCTGGCGGGTGAAGCGTTCCTGGACCTGCAGTCGGCCGGCGAAGTGCTGGGCGATCCGCCCGAACTTCGAAAGGCCCACCACCTCGCCATCCGGCACGTATCCAGCCGTGACCTGCAAGTTCATGGGCAGCATGTGGTGCTCGCAGAGCGACCACACGCTCATGCCGCCCACGATGACCAGCTGACCACCCAGCTGGGACTCGGTGAAGCAGGTGGCCGTTTCGGCGCCGTCCGGGGACAGGAAGGCTCTCCACCAGGCCGCGACGCGGTCCGGGGTGCCGGTCAGCCCCTCGCGGGCGGGGTTCTCGCCCAGCTCGACCAAGAGCTGGTGGATCAGGCCGGCGACCCGGCCGGTGTCGATGACCGCAGCGGGCCCGGCGACGGCAGCGGTCGGCGCCGCCGCAGGGCTGGCGATAGAGGTCGTCATGGGCGTCTCTCGTTTCCGGGGACTGGGGAACGGATGGGGCGTGGAGTCGCGTGCGGTCAGCGGCCTCGGGCGTCCGCGAAGGCCAACACGTGAAGGCGGGTGGTGAAGTGCCAGTGCCGGGCCGCGACCCCGTCCGCGAGGACCCGGGTAGTCGCGGTGATCACCTCGGGGGTGGTGCCCTCCGGCATCACCCACACCGGCGCGAGCCGGTGGGCGTCGGCCAGCTCGGCGATCCGGTCGAGGTCGTCCACCGTGGAAGCGACGAACTTGAACGCCGCCCGCCCGGAGGCCACAAACGCCTCCAGCGCGGCTGGCACGATGCTCTTGGTCTCCTTCACGCCGAAGCTGGCAAGCTTGGGCGAGACGTTGAACCGGACCCCGTCGGCCACCAGCTCGGGAGTGGGCGCGATGGTGCCGTTCGTCTCGCACTCGATCCGCTTGCCGGCTGCTATCAGTCCCCGGACGAGAGGCACCAGTCGCGCCTGCTGGATCAACGGCTCGCCGCCGGTGATCACGACCAGCTCGACCGGTGAAGACGTGGCCCAGGCCACCAGGCCCGCGACGGATTGCCTCGTCGACTCCTCGTGCGGGTCGAACCGAGACCAGTCCCAGGTGTACTTCGTGTCGCATCTCGTGCAAGTGAGGTTGCACCGGGACAGGCGGATGAACAGGGCCGGGTGTCCGCAGCTTGGGCCCTCGCCCTGAAACGTCGGCACCTCGGTACCGAAGCACTCCGCGACGATCAGGGATTCGCCTTCGGCAGCTTCCGGTTCGAGGTTGAGCCGCTTGGTTGTGGTCATTGGCCCACCACATCGAAGCGGGCCCAGCTGCTTGCGGTCTCGCGGACCAGGACGGCGACAAGGCGGCCGGGGATCTCCGATTGGAGGTTCTGAACGAACCAGCCGGCCAGGAACTGGGCCAGGCGCTCCGAGGTGGGCTCGAAGGGCAGGATCTCGTGCAAGTTGTGGTGGTCGAGCTCGGTGTCCAGGAACGACTTGAACGGGGCGAGCGCACCGAAGTCCGTGACAAAGCCGGGATCCTCCAGCGCGGATGCAGTGAGGATGACCTCAACCTCGTAGCTGTGCCCGTGCTGGCGGGAGCACTTGTGCTCATGCGGCAGCCGGGGAAGCCGATGGCCAGCCTCGAAGGCGAACTTCTTACCGATGGTGAAAATGCCGGGCGGTAGTGGAACAGCAGTGAAGCCCATTCGATTTCTCCGAGAGGTGAGGGTGTGGCTGATTCGGGCGGGGTGGGGCAGCCGCCTCTTCAGGCGGCTACGCGCTGTGCCCCCAGGTGGTTCTTCGCGGCCTTGTCCAGCACCTTGGTGAAGTGCTCGGCGCGCTCATCGCCCTCGGCCTCCTGAGCGCGGAGGCCCCCGAAACGGGCCCAGTACCGCCGGCAGACGTCCCTCTCCATCAGCTTCGAGGCGTAGAACGGCAGACGCCCCTCCCGGACGAAGCCGAGGCGGTCGCGCAGGCTGGGCATGCAGATGAGCTGGTTGGCCTTCAGCAGCTGCATGTACTCCTCGACGTCCAGGTCCTCGGGCGTCCAGAGCTTGGCGAGGTCAGGGTTGGCGGACATCTGCGTCAGCCAGTCGAGTTGGTTGCGCGCGACGGTCGCCTCATTTCGTTCGGCCTGGTGCCGCGCGTCCTGCCTCAGCCGGGCGGCTCCGACCACGACGGTGGCGAGGGAAACCGCGCCGCCGGCAGCGAGAACGGCGGTGGTGAGCTTCATGCTTTAACGGTCCTTTCACGCAAAGTGATATGGGGCGAGGGCGGGTCTGTGGAAGCCTGCGGGGCTCGCTGCGTCATGCGACCCCCGCTAGCACGACGGCCGGTGAGCCGCCGACAATGCGATCCAGGGCGTACCGGCGGCGCACAGTGTCCAAAGCGACGGCGATCGGCGGCAGTCCGACGGCGGCCCTTCGCTGGTCCAGCAACTGCGGCGCCCGCAGTGGGCACAGCTCCACCCCTGCTGCGCTGAGGACGAGTTGCGTCCCGAACTCTTGGGGGCGCCCGCTGTTGACCAGGGCGCGGTCGTGAAGGTGGGCCCAGTGCTGGATGCGCGCATCGCCGTCCTGGACCGCACGTTTCAAAAGGGTGGTGGCCGCCCGCTGGAAGTCGGGTTCGTCGTCGGCGTGAAGAGCGATGCTCCAGGCGGCACGTGCTGCGTCGGGGCCCACGAGACGGTGGCCGGGCCAGTCATGTTCGGCCAGGATGCGGCGCAGCACTTTGGTGTCGGCGTGCTCAGCGTGACGGTCCTGGCCGAGGTGGACGGCGTCGAGCTGGTTGCGTACGCGTCTGGCCCGGCGTGCTGCCGACTGTGCGGCGCGGGCGATGAGTTCGCGGGCGAGGTCCGGCCGCAGCGGTTCCGCGGTCCTCACGCGATACTCCGCTGGTCGGCGGCGGACTGCGGCTCGTGGACCTGGCAGCCGATGAGCGCGCTCAGCCCAGGCCGAAGCTCAGCGGTGAGTTCGAGGCGCGCGACTCGCTCATGGTGCTGTCCGGTGCCCGATCCACGGACGTCCCAGCCCATGTCGGTGAGCCGACGAAGGAATGTGGCGATCGGATCGACGTCGAGAGGATGGCGGGCCATGGCCTCGGCCCGCACGAGCGGTACCTCGAGCCGGGCGGCGAAGTCGGAGGCCCAAAGAGTGATCAGCCGGACGGTGTCATCGGAGTGACCGGGCAGGGTGTGGACGCAGTCCAGGAAGAGGCACGGGCCTTCGCCCCATCCGAGGTCGGGCCCGCGTTGCGGGATCATGCAGGCCAGCAGCAGCCCGTCCTCGAACAGTCCAGCCGGTTTCATCTGCGGGGCGCGGAACAGGGCCGGGATATCGGACCGGGCGGGTGTAGGCACCCCGCGCATGGCGAGCCAGCGCTGACGGTCCTGGACGAGGGCCGCGGCCTCGTCCCGTTCGGCGTCGGTGCGCAACGACCGCATCTCGTACACGGCCGGTAACCCTTTCGCGCACTGGCTTCGAGGCGCGGGGGAGGACTCGATGGCCGCAGAAGCGGGTGAGGCATTCACTGGCTCGCTCCGCTCTCCATCGTGGTGGCCCGCCTGGCGCCCAACAGGCCCCACGCGTGGGCCCAGGCGACAAGTTGGGTGGTGTTGGCCGCCCCGGTCTTGTCGAGCAGTTCGTCATGTGCGGCTCGCACGTCGGCGGGCGCGATCTTGGCTATGGCAGCAATGTCGCTGGGACTGCTGTGCTCAGCGACCGCCCGCAGCAACAGTTGCTGCTCTGGAGTGAGTTCCGGCATTGGCCTGTCCGTTGTGGGCGGAGCGACCTGCCGGGCGTTGCACAGGAAGTGCACGATCACCGGGGGCTTGCAGCGGGGCGGGCAGTGGAGGCTCTCCCGGATGTCGCGTACGTACTGGCGGACGGTCACGGCCGACAGCCCGGTCCTCGCGGCGATCTCTTGAGGGCCGAGGCCGTCCACGAGGTGCTGGGCGACGCGCTGCTGGGTCGGGGTCAGGGGGGTGATCGGTGCGCTGGTCATCATGCGCGGGGTCACGGGTGTCTCTTTCGCGGCTGGGTTGAGGGATATCGGGTGGGGTGTCGCCGGACCCCGCGGGGGACGGGGGCCGGCGACACGGGCCCGTGCGCGGCGGTCTGGATTCACGGGGCGCCGCACACGGGGGCTCATGCGGCTGTCGGGTCGGGGCGGGCCCACGCCGCTTCGGCGGCGAGACGTTCTGACCACTGGATGTGGGCCTCGTCGAAGGCGGCGTCGGCGAGGCGTATGCGCTGGACTTCGCCGGTTCCGGCCGGTGGGTAGGTGAACTGGATGTCGCGCCACAGGCGCTGGAGGATGTAGTCGCCGTTGAGGGCATGGGCGCCGTGCAGCTCCATGGCGTCCTGGGTTGACTGCATCGCCCACTGGTGGCCGAGGTACTTGGCGTTGATCAGGTCGGCGTCGCAGGGCAGGCCCTGGTCGAGGAGGTGCACGGACTGATAGGCCAGGATTCGCCCGGCGCGCAGGCGGGCCTCCATGTCACCGATGCGGTCCCGCAGAACCGGCAGATCGGAGAGGGCGCCCCGGTAGCGGGAGCGCGTCTTGAGGTAAGCGGTCGAGGTGGCCACGACTGCCTCGTGTATTCCCAGGCTGACTGCGGCCAGGTTGGGACGGCCGTACAGGATGCTGCTGCTCTGCGCTACGCCCAGCCCCTGTCCGATCTCTCCGACCACGTTTTCCTCGGGGACGCGGACATGATCGAGGTCGAGGCGGCCGGCGGAGAAGCCGTGCAGGCCGAGGCCGGGACAGTGGTCGGCGACTGAGAGCCCTCGGCGCTTGGATTCGACCATGAACGCGGTCAGCGCCTGGGAGGTGCTCACGCCTGCCTTGGCGGTCCGGGCGACCACGAGGTGGGCTCCCGCGAGGTGGCTATTCCCGATGTGGATCTTGCTGCCGGTGATCACCCATTCGTTGCCGACGTGCTCGGCGATGGTCTCGATGCCGCCGATGTGTCCGCCGGCTCGCGGTTCGGTCACGGCGATCGACAAGAGCAGTGAACCGTCCGCTACGCGGGGCAGCCAGCGGCCCTTCTGCTCGTAGGTGGCGAAGTGCAGCAGGGCGCCGACGGGGATCAGCGTGGCCTGGAGGATGGCCGCCGCAGCCGCCGAGACGCGGGCAATGCGGTGGACGAGGATTGTCTTGGCCACGTGTCCGGCGTCCAGCCCGCCGAAGGAGGACGGGACGCTGACGGCGAACCAGCGTCGTGCGGCCATCAGGTCGGCGACCTTGCGCTCCACCCTGCCGGGGGCGGCCTCCATGCGTGCGGCGCGCGGCGCGATGTGCTCGGCCGCGAAGGCGTCCGCCTCGTCCCACAGCAGTTCGTGGCGGGCGTTGAGATAGGGGCGCAGCGCCGGCGGCGGCGTGGTGGGTGTGGCGGGCATGGTCCTCTCCCTCTCCCTGGATGAAGGTCGCACGGTGGAGCGGCCGGGGATCGCCTGCGGCTCCCGGGTGGGGGGTCGTGCAACGGACTAGCGGACGGGCGCGCGGGCGATGTGGTCCATCACCCGGACGCCGGCGTTGATGACGATGTCTCTCAGCCGTCGGGCCTCGCCCAGGGGCCGCTTCTCGGGGTCGATGACGCACACCGTGCCCAGCACGGTGCCGCTGTCGTGGATGAGCGGGGCACCGAAGTAGGAGCGGATCCCGACCGCGTCGACCACGGGGTTGCCGCTGAAGCGCGGGCTGGCGTGCACGTCGTGCAGCGGAAGGGCCTTCTTGCGGGCCATGACCTCCGGGCACCAGCCGTGGTCGCGGCTCATGGTGCGGCCGACGATGACGTACCCGCTGTCCGCGGGCGGCTGGTGCAGCCCGACGAAGGTCTGCTCCTCCAGGAAGAGGTTGACGAAGCCGTACACGAACCCGGCTTGTGTGGCCATGTCGCGGGCCAGTTCGTCGAAGTCCTCGCTGGCAGCGGTGGGCACGCCTAGGCGATCCAGCAGCTCGTACCGCTGCGCCAGCTCGGTCGCCTGCAGGGCCTGCGGGACGGGGACGGTCTGCCGCGCGCGGTAGGGGTCGTTGGGCTGATACGACATCAGGCGTCCTGAAAGGTGGTAGCGGATGCGGGGCGAGCGGGGCTTGCCGATGCGCTCTTCAAGGCGTGGCCAACGAGGGTCAGCAGGACGCCAGCGACGTGGTTCGGATCGCGGGCGTCGCAGGTGACCACCGGCACAGAGGCGGGCAGTTCGAGGGCGGTGCGGACCTCATCGGGGTGGTAACGATGTGCTCCGTCGAACTGGTTCACCGCGACGACGAAGGGCAGGCCGATGTCCTCGAAGAAACCGACGGGGGTGAAGCTGCTTTCCAGGCGGCGGGTGTCGACCAGGACGACCGCGCCGACGGCTCCGCGACAGAGGTCGTACCAGAGGTCGACGAACCGGTCCTGGCCGGGCGTGCCGAACAGGAACAATTCCAGGGGCACGGGCGCGTCGGGCAGGTTGAGGCGACCGAAGTCGAAGGCGACCGTGGTGGTCTGCTTGGCCTCGACGCCCGCCAGGCTGTCCACGTCCGCGCTCGCCTCGGTCAGGTACTCCTCCGTGCTCAGCGGCGTGATCTCACTGACGGCACCCACGGCGGTGGTCTTGCCCGCGCCGAAACCGCCAGCGATCACGACCTTAAGCACGGTCGGTGCACCGGTACGCGGGCGCGACGACGGCCGCAGCACCACGGCCGGGTCACCCGGCCTGGGGGTAGGCGATGGCATCGGGCCACTTCCTCTTCAGGCCCGCAGACAGGGCCGCCAGCAGTTGTGCAGAGGGACGTGCATGCGCGTCGGACGCGGCATAGGCGGTGACGGGGACGACCAGGGCGTCGGCGTCCAGGAGGTCGGAGATGAGGATCTTGACGGCGGTTACGGGACGGCCGAGTCGGCCCGCCAGCTCGGTCACCGAACGCCGGTGCTCCCGGCACAGGGCGAGGATCTCTGCGCATTCTTCGGCCTGGCCCGGGCCGGGCCGCCCGGGTCCGGCGTCCAGCACCGTGTCCAGGCCGAGCAGATGCCGTGGCCGGGTGCGACCGCGCGTCAGGATGTAGGTCCGCACGAATGTCGAATCCTCGGCCGCGCTCCCGTGTGCGGTCACCGGACCTCATCACCCGTGCCGACGCGGACGGGGATCTGCATGTAGGGGGCGAACTTCTGCACCAGGCGCCCCATCTCGAACCCGACGGTGCCGGCATCGGCGTCCATGGTCGCGATCACCGTGAGGACCGTGTCCACCACGCCCCGTTCGTTGCCGGGATGGCCCTCGAAGGCCGCGCTGCGACCGGAACTCTGGACGAAGATCAGACAGTCGTCTCGCTCGATGACGACCTGCCTCGCCGGCCTCTTCTTGTGGGTGGGGCCGGTGATGTTCGCCGCGAGTGAGGCCACTCCGCTGATGGCGGCCGACAGTTCGTCCGCCCAGTCCTTGTCGACGTCGCTGTCCAGCAGCCGCAGTCCGTCCCGCGAGAGCAGGACGGCGTGCGTGACGCCCGTCGTGTCGGAGGCGAACTGCCGCAGCAGCCAGGCCATGTTGTCCCGCTGTCCGCTTGCCGTTGTCTCGGTTGCGGGTGCGTCGCCGGTCACGTTGTTCATCGCGGGGTGGGTACTCATAGGGATCGCTCCAGAAGGGGGGAAGGGCCAGCGGATGTAACGGCCACCGGGAACGTGGAGGGACGAGGTTCAGGGCCTGGGGTGCTCTGTCGAAGCGGTGGGAGAACCGGCTTGCCCGCTGGCCTGGATGCCGGTGCGGAAGGCGGCTGCGAGCCCTGGCGTCGCCGCGATCACGGGGGCTTGCTCCCGCTCGTGTGGCGGATGGAACGTGCCGGCCTGGCGTCTACGCGTGGGAAGGGCGGGCGCATCGGCAGAGTGACCTGCCCGTGCGGGTTCCGGAGCCCCTGCGGTACCGGGGTGTGGGACCTGCCCCGGCCTCGGAGTGGCTGGAGTCGCGGCAACCTGCTGCGGTTGCGGCGCCAAGGGGCGGGCGTCCTGGGGCAGCGCGCTCGCATCGTCGACGGAGGGAATCGCTACCAGGAGCCGTGCCGGGATGACCACCAGGGCGGTGGTGCCTCCCGTCACGTTCTCCTGCAGGAGAACGGACAGCCCGTGCGACTGGGCGATCTTCGCGGCGACCAGCAAGCCGAGCTGCCCCGCTCGCACCTGGCCGCTGACGTCGACCTCTTCGGGGGCCTGGAGCAGGTGGTTCATCTGCGCCCGCGTCTGCGGATGCATGGGGATGGCCCGGTCCTCGACCTCGACCGCCAGCCCGTTCGCCACCCGCTGCGCACGCACCATCACCTTCGTAGCCGGATCGGAACACTCACAGGCGTTCTCGACCAGCTCAGCCAGCAGGTGCGTCAGGTCCGGACCCACATGGCCGGGAAGGCCCAGCTCCGCGCCCACGGACCCCGCCGCAACCGCCACCCGCGGATACTGCACGACCTCGGAGACGGCGCCGCGCAGCACGCTCTTGACGGGAACGGGCCGACGCACGCTGCGCAGGGACTGCCCGCCCAGCACCGCCGTGCTCTCGACCTGGCGACGCATCCGCGTCACGAGGTGATCGATCTCGAAGATCTTGGCCAGCAGCTCCGGGTCGTCGGTCAGCATCTCCAGCTGGCTCAGTGCTTCAAGTGCCTTGCCGACCAAGGCGTGCTCGCGCATGGCCAGGCGGCGCAGCACTTCCATGAGGACGACGGACTGGGACTCGTCGTGCACCCGTATCAACGACGCGACGGCCCGCACTTGGAGAGCATTCAACGCCTTGTCAATCTCGGCGTCAGGGCTGGCAGGTGGCGCCTGCAGGTCCGGCAGCGGCGGGCGTCCCCCGCGGCACAGCTCGTCCGCCGACCACTGCACCGACTTCTCGATGGCCGCGGCTGCCCCTGCGATTGCTGCCAGCGCCGTTGCCCGGGCCTCCTCCGCCGCTGCCTGTATGGCTCCTGCGGCCGTTCGCGCTCCGCGAGCCGCCATCGTGGCGACGCCCGCGAGTCCGCAGATCAGGCCGGCCAGGAGCCAGCCGGGGCCCACCGCGGACACCGACCAGAGGGTGAAGGCGGCACCCAGCAGGGCGGCAAGGAGCACTAGGGGCAGTGCGACGGCGCGGTGGACACGGTGCAGGGTGAACGCGTTGATCGGAGGCCGCCGTCGGCGGTGGCCGGTGGCGGCCGGCCGTGCCGAAAAGGCGCTGTCAGGCATGGGAATCCTCGTCAGGGTGGGGGTGGCTAGGCGTGCTGCAGCGTCAGGTCTGCGCAGGTCTTGTGTGTGCTGCGTGCGGTCGAGCGGGGTGACGGAAACGCGACCGCGCCGCGGTGGGAGGACTGCGTCGCCAGGAGTTGAAGCAGCCGGGCGCTCTGGATCAGGCCCATGTGGCTGAATGCCTGCGGGAAGTTGCCGAGCTGGCGCTGCTGGACGGGGTCGTACTCCTCGGCCAGGAGGCCGAGGTCGTTGCGCAGTGCGAGGAGGCGTTCGAACAGGGCGTGGGCCTCGTCGAGGCGGCCGGTCAGGGCCAGGGCGTCTACGAGCCAGAAGGAGCAAAGGACGAATGTGCCCTCGTCTCCGCTCAGGCCGTCCACCCCGGTGTGGTCGCCGATGGTCGGGTAACGGCGCACAAGCCCGTCAGACGTGGAGAGTTCACGGCGCACTGCGTCCACGGTGCCGATGACGCGCGGGTCGTTCGGCGGTAGGAAGCCAACGCGGGGGATCAGCAGCGTGGCGGCGTCGAGTTCCTTGGAACCGTAGGACTGGGTAAAGGTGTTGCGCACCGGATCGAAGCCCCTGGTGCAGACCTCGTGGTGGATGGTTGCCCGCAGCTCGGTCAGGCGGGCCAGGTCGATGTCGAGCGCGCCGGCTTCGGCCAGGCGGATGGTGCGGTCGATCGCCACCCAGGCCATCACCTTGGAGTGGACGAAGTGCTGGCGTGCCCCGCGGATCTCCCAGATCCCCTCGTCGGGCTCCCGCCAGCGCTGTGCCAGGTGCTCGACGAGCCGCTGGTGCAGGACCGCGGTGTCGGCACAGTGGGCCACACCGCTCTCTTGCGCGAGGTACAGGGTCTCGATCACCTCGCCGTACACGTCGAGCTGGAGTTGGTCCGCCGCCCCGTTCCCGACCCGCACCGGCGTCGAGCCCTCATACCCGGGCAGCCAGGGCAACTCCCGTTCCCGAAGATCACGCTCTCCGGTGATCGCGTACATGATCTGCAGGTTCTCTGGGTCGCCGGCCACGGAACGCAGAAGCCAGCGCCGCCATGCCTGCGCCTCCTGCCGGTAGCCGGTCTCCAGTAACGCGGCCAGGGTCGTAGCGGCGTCGCGCAGCCAGGTGAAGCGGTAGTCCCAATTGCGTCGGCCGCCGATCTCCTCGGGCAGCGAGGTGGTCGGCGCGGCGACGATCCCGCCGCTCGGGTGGTAGGTCAGTGCCTTCAGTGCGATCAAGGAACGGACCACGGCCTCACGGTAGGGGCCGTCGTAGGTGCACTGCTGCGTCCAGTCCTGCCAGAAGGCGAGCGTCTCGGTGAGCGCCGCGTGCGGGTCGGGGATCTCCGGAGCCGGTGCGTGGGACGGGCACCAGCTGAGCACGAACGCCACGCTCTGCCTGGCGCGGATGGCAAAGGCACTGACGACGACCCCGTCCTTCTCCGCCTGCGGGACGCAGGTGTCGAGCCACAGTGCGTCCGCGCCGGCCTCCGCGACCATGCGCCCATCGGCCTCGTGGATCCACGGGCTGACGCTGCCGTATCCCGGCCGCGGACGCATGGCCGAAACCATTGCCACCTCACCGGCCAGACCCTCGACGATCCGGATCACCTGCGGTGCCCCGTCGCGAGGCGGCATGAAGTCCAGGACGCGGACCGACCCGGCCGGTGTGCGCCAGATCGATTCGAGGACGAGCGTGTCACCGCGGTACCGGCGCTCGGCGACCGCTTCGGGCCCGGAGGGGCCAGGCGCGGCCGGGGCGATCTGCCAGGTGCCGTGCTTGTGCGTGCCGAGCAGGCCGGCGAAGACGGCCGACGAGTCGAACCGGGGCAGGCACAGCCAGTCGATCGAACCGTCGTCGCAGACGTGGGCACTGGTCTGCATGTCGCCGATCAGGCCGTACTGCTCGATGCGCGGGAGGCGTTTCATCGTGTGGGTCTCCGTAGTCCCCGTGGACCCGGGGGTGGCTTCGGGGCCGCCGGGGCGGCCGGGAAGTGTCGGTGAGAGAGGCACGGTGGTTACCGGTCCGGGGGAGGTCTGTTCTGCCTCGGCCGGGGATCCACGTCCCGTGGAGCAATGCGGCCGGTTACTCGCTCACCACGAAGAGCCAGCCACGCCATGGGACCGAGAATCAGCGCGATCAGAACTGCCCCGGCGGCGGTCATGTCCGGGGCTCCGACGCGGCCAGAACCACGCACGCGAGGGCGAGAGCGAAGACCGCGCCGCGCAGCACGTTGATCGGCGGCTTCCACCAGCGCCGTCTCTGGACCGACTTCGCAGGGGCCACGTCGTGGGCCTGCACGGCAGCGATAAGGTCTTGGGTCGCCTCGGCCAGCCTGACCAGATGAACCCTGCTGGGCATGTAGCCATCGGGGAGGCCGCCCGAACAGAGCTGCTGCGCACGGAGCAGGGCTGGCTCTTGCGAAGGCGTCAGAGCTCCGAGCTGGCTGACGTGTCCTCGCAGCCGCAGTGCGAGGTCCTCCACATCGGCGGCAGTATCGGGTAACGGCGAGTCCTCGCCCAGCACGAGCGCCACCGTTTCCGTCGCCGAGGCCGCCGGGTCCCGTCGCAGGATGGGCTCACCAAGGGCGTGGCTTCTCCTTCCCTGATCACTGAGTTGGCACGCCCGGCGAAGGGCCAGCGAGGGACGCATGACGCAACTCCTAGGTGAATCAAGCCAACTTGAGCGAGGAACGCTGTGCACCGCAGGCAACTGACGTGCAAGGTGAGTGATCCTGCGGCTACGTTGAGCGAACCGCGAATCCCTGTCAGGGGGTATGCCTACGCGGCCCTCAAGGCCGTCAAAGGCGTCAAAGATCATTTCGGAACCGAGGGGCAGTACATGGCCCGTGAGAGAAACGTCGCCCTTGCCGCGCTCCTGCGCGAAGCGGGCTGGTCCCAGCCCCAAGCAGCCGCCGCGGTCGCTCGCGTTGCTGCGGAGAGCGGTGCACGCGAACTGGAGGCCATTTCCCGCTCCCACATCGCCATGTGGGTCCAGGGCACGAAGCCCAGTGGACGAGCGCCTCATATCCTGCGTGAGACGCTGTCCCGCAGGCTCGGCCGACGCCTCACCCTCGCTGACCTCGGACTGGAAGATGGGCCGACAGGATCCACTGACAGTAGTTCTGACTGGAGCGTCGACCCTCTGACCGTGCTGACCGAGCTGGGAAGCGACGATCTGGACATGCACCGACGCAAGCTGTTGGCTACCACCGCGTACTCGGCCGCCGGCCTCGTCCTGCCTGCCGCTCCATGGTGGGCAGCCGCCCCGGCCACGGCGGCCTCGCGCCCTGCAGTCTCCTCCCGGCTGGTGACTCAGGCTGACATCGACGATGTCCGCAAACTGACCACCTTCTACTCCGCGAGGGACCAGCAGCGCGGTGGAGCCTCGGGGCGCTCGGCCCTGGCCGGCCATCTTCGCGACGAAGCGGTGCCGCTCCTGGGCAGCAGGTTCCGAACGGAACAGCACCGCCGGGATACGTACTCGGCCGTGGCAGAGATGACCTACCTCGCCGGCTGGATGGCCTTCGACGCCTCCGAGCATCGGACCGCCCAGCGCTACCTCACCCTCGCCGCACGCATTGCGGCCGAAGCCGCAGACGGACCGCTGGGCGGCCACATCCTGCGTGCCCTCGCCCATCAAGCAGTCGACCTCGGGCACCCACGCAGAGCGCTCGACCTGGCCGACGCCTCCATGTCCCGCACCCACTACGGCCAGGCCAGCTCGCGGGAGAAGGCCCTGCTCGCGGTAGTCCATGCCCGCGCCCTGGCCGCCGGCGGCGACCGCCGCGGCACTCTCGCGGCCATCAGTCGCGCGGAGAGGGACCTCGCACGTGCCGATAACGAGGATGCCCCCGACCGCGTCAGCTTCTTCCAGGAAGCCTCCCTTGCCCACGAGACTGCGTGTGCCTTGCGGGACCTGGGAAATCCTCTCGACGCGGAGTTGCATTTTCAGCGCAGCGTCGCCACCCGCCGACGGCAGCAGTATGCCCGTACCCACAGTGTGACGCTCGGCTACCTCGGTGCTGTCCAGGTCCAGCAGGGACGCCTCGATGAGGCATGTGGTACCTGGGGACAAGCACTGGACGCCATGGCTGGCGTCCAGTCCGGCCGCGCCCGCGACGTCATCGTCCGCATGCAGAGCGACCTCTCGCCTGTGCGGCAACGTGGTGGCCGCCACGTCGCCGAACTGGACCGCCGGGCGCGGGAAATGCTGCGCGCCATAGGCTGACCACAGGGCACGTCCGCAGCTATTGACGGCAGCTGCTGAACACGCGACCCCGTTAGAGAGGAACGAGCGCCGATGGCAACGTACGAGGTCGAATCGATCGCAACGGTGGTCGGGGGCCACACCCGCGTTCAGGACGATTACCAGGGCGGAGTCGAGTCGGTCATCCGTCTCAACGAGGCGTACCCCCTTGAGACGCTGCAGGGAATCGAAGAGTTTTCCCACCTGACGGTGACCTGGCTCTTCCACCTGGCGCGACCGGAAGACGTCCAGCTCCACGCACGCAGCCCCCGCGGGAATCCGGACTGGCCGTCGACCGGTACCTTCGTCCACCGCAACCATCGGCGTCCCAATCAACTGGCGATCAGCTACCCGCGGCTGCTCAAGGTCGAGGGGCGGGACCTGTTGGTCACCGATCTCGACGCTGTAGACGGAACGCCCGTGATCGACTTGGCACCGTACTTCGAACAGATGGGGCCTCGTGGCCCGATCCGTCAGCCTGCCTGGCCCGGCGAGATGCTCGAACCGAATTACTGGGCGAAGGCAAGCGAACGGCCCTCGGAGCGCCCTGTGTGACAGAAGCGACTGAGCTGCCCGGCTTGCCATTTGCATCGTCGGCAACCAACTGGAGGTCTGGCTCAGCTGCAGCCCTCGCGTCTTGGAACTCACACCACGTCTCCTCGCCGCTGCTCTCCCATGCGTCTGAGATCGCATCGACCAGCCGGATCCCGCGCCCCGATTCACCGTCGGGTCCGGCTTCCTTGAGCACAGCGGGCGCCGGGTTGTGGTCGGTTACCGAGACACGCACCACGTCGACGCCCACCGTGATGCGGAGCACGACTTCGCCCTCACCGTGGACTACGGCGTTGGTGACCAGCTCCGAGACGGCCAGTACGACGAGCCCCGCCACCGGCTCCGAAACATGGCACCGCCGCAGGAACGCCCTGGCTATGCGCCGCATCTCCCCGACCTTCGCGAGGTCGGGGAGAAGGGCCGCCTGACAGGCATGGGATGCCGCCGGTACCTCTGCCCTCGCCCATGCGCCGGGCTCGTCTTCCTGAACCGGCCTGACGCATGACGCGCCTGCTGTAGCCGCACAGCTACGGATGCCCCCGCCGGGCGGGGCCGCCTCTTGGAGCTTGGTCATGTGGGCTATGGCACCGCGCGGCGACGCCGTCGACCAGGGGAATCCAGAGGGGGAAAAATATGTCAAGGGGGAAACTGCAGGGGGGAATTGAGGCCATGATTGGATTCCGCCCACCAACAGAGGTCACACTCATGCCAGACCCGTTCGCCGACCTGCTCCTCCGGCTGCGGCAGGAGGCAGGCCGGACTCAGGAGGAGCAGGCGGAGGCGATCAACGCTGTCTCCGGCCGGGACACCATGACCCGCCGAGAGATTAGCCGTTATGAGAACTTCGAGAACATTCCTACCAACCACACGATCGGCCACATCGCGGCGGCCTGCGGTGTCCCCTTCGAGGAACTACAGCGAGAGGCCAAGGCCGCCCGCGCTCGGAAGAGAAAGGGGCATGCCGATGCAGGGGAGGAGCAAGACGCCGTGAAGCGTCGCACGCTCCTGGGTAGCGCCACCATCGGCGTGAGCGTGGCCGCCGAGCCCTGGGGGCGCCTCGCCTTCGCCCTCAGCAAGGGGGCCAAGATCGATTCGCCCGCTGCCGCCGCGCTCATCGACCGAGCCGCTGAACTGCACGTCCAGGAACTCAACCTCAGCGCGCGGCGGCTACAAAAAACGGTCGAGTCGCATCTTGACGCGATCACTGCGGCCCTGCCTCGTGCAGGCGATCACGAAGGCGCTCTCACCATCGCCGCCGGAGAAACCGCCGCTCTGGCCGGTTGGGTGGCCTGGGACCTGGGGGAGCACGACAAAGCCAACGCCTACTACAAAGTCACGTCGCAGTGCGCGGCGGCTGCCGGGCATCCTCCACTCCGAGCCCTGGCCCTGACCTACAGCAGCTACGGCGCTTTGGCGCCAAAGGCGAAGATGGAGTTCCTCTCCCAAGCCGCCAACGACGTGCGCGGCCACGGTAACGCTACTGCTGCCGCCTGGGTTCTCGGTAGGCATGCGGAAGAAGCTGCGGCGGCCGGCGACGAGGTGGGAGCGCTCCGGGCGTTAGACCGAGCGCGCTTCGCTTACGATTTCGCGGACCACGCCAGCGAGCAGGCATGGGTCAGGTTCGTGACCCCATACCGCATGGACTCGTTGGCCCTGTCCGTGTACGGCCAGCTGAGGCGTCCCGAGCTCACGTCCACAGCTGATACCGCGGTCGACCGCCTCGGAGACGGACTACCGGACGGGGGCGTCGTGGTCCTCGGTGATCTCGCTTCGGCCCTACTGCGTGGGGGTGACGTCGATCAAGGGGTGTACGTGTCACGTCAGTTCGTCGCAGCTGCAGAGGCCAAGCCCAACACGATGGGCAAGGAGCGCGCATCGACTATCGCCTCGTCGCTCCCTGACAGTGAGCAGGAACTCGGCCGCCATCTACGGAAGTTCGCATCCTGAGACCCCACACGCAGTAGGCGGGTAAGCCCAGGACGCCAGCGCCGTCGTACGGGCGGCCCGGCGCTCCGCAGAACCTATGCCGTCTCCTCGATAACCCAGGACAGGTACGCCTCCGACCCGCCGGTCACGGGCAGCGTGATCCACTGGGGTACGTCGTAGGGGTGCTTCTCGTGCAGCCACGCCTCCAGTGCCGGGAGACGGTCCGTCGTAGTCATGTACGAGATCCGCCACTCCTGCGCCGTCTCGACCTTCCCCTTCCACCAGTAAAAGGCTGTGATCGGCGCATCAATGTGAACGCCCGCTGCCAGCTTGCTCTCGACCGCGCCACGGGCCAACGCCTTCGCCTGATCCTCGTTGTCGCTGGTCGTCTGCGCGATCACAATCTCGTTGGCCATGCAATTACCTCTCCAGTCCAGTTACCGCGACTGTACCGAGCCGTCAAGGGCACACGTCACGCTGCTGAAACAGCATCATCCCGGCCCGTGCCGGACCATCTGCTAAACAGAGCGGCGTGATCATACGGGTCACCGAGCCATCGAGGCGGCGACGCCCCTGTCCGAGGACGGTCACGGGTAGTTGCGGCATCGAAAGCGGAACCCCGCGGGGCACAGAGCCGCGGGCACACCCGAGTGCGTGACCTGTGAACGTCGACCGCACGACGGCCCGTCCGCTACTGATGGACTTCAAGCGGGTCCCCGTCGTGCCGTCGGAGTGGGATCTTGACTCTATGGCCGCGGAGATGACGACGGCCGACGCGGCCACCGAGACCGAGTACGCCCTGTTTCGCGAGACGTACGGCACGGACGTCACCGAGGTGCGAAGGATACGCGTTCCTCCTCGCGAGTTGCGCATGGCGACCTACAAAGCCCCGTATGAGGCCACGCGACCGAGTGGCAAGCAGAGGCTCAGTACCGTGTCGACTGCCTGCATGGCCGTGCAGCGCCGTGACCCTGGAACTGGAGAGGGATCCATGTAACCCTCACGAACACTCCGACACTCAGGTGTTGTAGCTCTTCAGTTTCACTTCGCTCCCCAATTGCCTGCGCCCTCCACTGGTATGTCTGCAGCGTAGCCGGCGACCTCCGCCGCCTTCTTTTCGGAGGTTGTGGGCCGCTCGTCCGGGCTGGTCCCTGGCATCGTGCACATCGACATCACGGTGCGACCAAGTCAGGTGAAGGAGGAGCACGCCTTGCCCCTCTTCTCCGACGGAACGCCCCCTGCGTCTTTCGGTTGGCCTTCCCGCGGCTCGGCATTCGCCCACGGCAGACGAGAAATAGCCCCGAAGGACTGGAACCTCCTCTGGGAATATGTCAACGTACAACGTCCCGGAAAATACCAAGTCAGTGGCGGGATTCAGGATTCCAGGCCGACCTGCACGTCGGCCATGACGACGTCCGACACCTCGCGCTGCTCGGCCTCATCGCGGAGGCCCCGACCCAAGGAGCACCCCTGTCGAATGCCGCTCTCCGATCGGTCCGATTCAGCGCCCCCATCTGCTCGACACTTGGTGCCCTGAACGTATGGACCACATCGGAGCGAGAGGATTGCGCCGCTCCTCCCCGGCGCTGTGCCCCTGTGTTTGTGCGACCGCGTTGACAACGGACTCGGGGTGTTCGTGACGGACGGCGCGGCCTCGTTCTCCGATCGCGCCGACTGGCCCCCTGTGTTTCGTCCGATGCAATCGTCCGTGAGTTGCCCTGCGGGGCGCAACATAGACCACGATCGCCGGTTGGCCAAACCGGCGATCGTGACGACCATTGAGGTGTTCTCAGCGGCTGTGCTTGGCGGTGGAGCCGTTCGGACACCATGGCCCTTCATGTCGGCGACCAGTAGTCCCCGTAACTGACAGAGTTTGCCCATCAGTTGCGGCGGAGTGGGTGCAAGTCGAGCACTGCTGCTTGGGCCGCCGACATATCTGGAACATCCGAGGAAACATCAATGGCTCGTCCACCTGCGCTCAAGCTCGCCGAGGTCCTAGCGGAAATCAGGATGAGCCCGTCGGCTTTCTATCGCCTGCGCGCTCGCGGTCAGGCACCCCGAATGATCAAGCTGCCCAATGGTGAACTGCGCTGCCAGCGCGCCGATCTGGATGCGTGGTGGGATGCGTGTGAAAGGGATACGCCTGGATGGCGATGAGTTATAACATCCGCTTCTGGGAGATACGTGAGCGCCCCGACCGGCGCAAGCCTTTCCAGATTCGGTGGACGGTTAACGGGCGAGAGAAGTCTGAGTCCTTCATCGCGTTCGCGCTTGCTGACAGCCGGCGTGCGAAGCTGATGACAGCCGCGCGCGAGGGTGAGCCGTTTGACGAGCACACAGGTCTGCCATCATCCGAGTTGCGGTCCATCAAGCAGCGCACTACGTGGTACGACCTGGTGCACGAATACATCGAGCAAAGATGGGAGCGCACGCCAGGGAACACCCGCCGCACCCTGGCTGATGCCTTCGCTACGGTCACGCCCGCCCTGGTACGCCCCGGCGCAGCGTATTCCGATCCGCGGGTACTGCGGCGTGCCCTGTACTCGTGGGCATTCAACAAGAAAGCTTGGGAGTGCGAGCCCACCGAGGAGTGGCTCCATGCGCTGGACTGGATGAAGCGCAACTCGCTGCCGGTCAGCGCCCTCGCGGAAGCCGACGTTCTGAGGCGGGCCCTCGATGCGATGTGCCGCAAGCTGGACGGCAAGGCGGCTGCGGCTAAAACAGCCCGACGCAAGAGGGCTGCGTTCAACGAAGCTCTCAACACTGCGGTGGAGAAGGGGTACTTCGCAGAGAACCCCCTCAAAGGGCTCCGGTGGCAAGCGCCAGCAGTCAGTGAGGAGGTGGATCCGGCCGCCGTTCCCAATCCGGCCCAGGTGCTTCGGCTGCTCGAGGCCGTTGCTCGCCAGCGGGGGCGGGGTCCTCATCTTGAAGCATTCTTCGGTTGCATGTACTTCGCGGCTATGCGGCCAGCAGAGGTCATCCACCTTCGGATCGAGCAATGCCACTTGCCAAAGACGGGATGGGGCATGCTGAACCTCTCGGGCGGGGTCGTCACGTCTGGCAAGGGGTGGACCGACGACGGTGAGGTGCACGAGGTGCACTCGCTCAAGCGTCGCGCGGCAAGCGCGACGCGGCCTGTTCCCATCCCGCCGCAGTTCGTACGCATGCTGCGTGCCCATGTGAATCGGTTCGACGTGGCACCTGACGGTCGACTTTTCCGGAACCAGGCTGGCAACTACGTGGACGCTGCCGCCTACGGCATCACATGGGCGCGGGCCCGGGAATACGCCCTGACCCGTACTGAGCGCACTTCTCGCCTGGCCAAGCGGCCTTACGATCTCCGTCACGCCGGGATCTCGTTCTGGCTCTACTCCGGAGTGGACCCGGCCGAGTGCGCCCGCCGCGCCGGCCAGAGCATCGAGGTTCTCTTTCGCCACTACGCCAAGTTCCTTGACGGCCTTCGAGAGCAGGCGAACCGTCTCATCGAGCAGTCCATGAACGAGTGGCAGCGCGTCAGTCAGGGTGACGTACCCGAGGGCTGAACCGGGGGTTTGGTCCGTGACTGGTCCGGAAGCACTGGTCAGGAGGGGTGCAGTCGTGGGAGGAATTGGGAGTTAGCACGCAAGCCGGGCCCGGTCGAGAACGGGTTGCACGAAGGGCGCCTGACGGGAGAAAACCCAGGTCAGGCGCCTTTTCGCATGTGTCTAGAAGAAGCCCAGCCTCTTCGGCGAGTACGACACCAGAAGATTCTTCGTCTGCTGGTAGTGCTCCAGCATCATCTTGTGGTTCTCGCGGCCGATGCCCGACTGCTTGTAGCCGCCGAAGGCCGCGTGGGCCGGGTAGGCGTGGTAGCAGTTCGTCCAGACGCGGCCCGCCTGGATGGCCCGGCCCGCGCGGTACGCCGTGTTGATGTCCCGCGTCCACACCCCGGCGCCGAGGCCGTACAGCGTGTCGTTGGCGATCTTGATGGCGTCGTCGAAGGTGTCGAACGACGTCACCGACACGACCGGTCCGAAGATCTCCTCCTGGAAGATCCGCATGCGGTTGTCGCCCTCGAAGATCGTCGGCTGGACGTAGTAGCCGCCCTTCAACTCGCCGTCGTACTCGATGCGTTCGCCGCCGGTCAGGACTCGCGCGCCCTCCTGGCGGCCGATGTCCAGGTAGGAGAGGATCTTCTCCAGCTGGTCGTTGGAGGCCTGCGCGCCGATCATCGTGTCGGTGTCGAGGGGGTTGCCCGGCTTGATCTGCTCGGTGCGGGCGACGGCCGCCTCCAGGAACTCCGCGTAGTTGCCGCGCTGGATCAGCGCCCGGGACGGGCACGTGCACACCTCGCCCTGGTTCAGCGCGAACATCGTGAAGCCCTCGAGCGCCTTGTCGCGGAATTCGTCGTTCTGCGCCCAGACGTCGTCGAAGAAGATGTTCGGCGACTTGCCGCCGAGCTCCAGGGTGACCGGCTTGATGTTCTCCGAGGCGTACTGCATGATCAGCCGCCCCGTCGTCGTCTCGCCGGTGAAGGCCACCTTCGCGACCCGCGGGCTCGACGCCAGCGGCTTGCCGGCCTCCGCGCCGAAACCGTTGACGATGTTCACCACACCCGGCGGCAGCAGGTCCGCGACCAGGCTCATCCAGTAGTGGATCGACGCCGGGGTCTGCTCGGCCGGCTTGATGACGACCGCGTTGCCCGCGGCCAGCGCCGGCGCGAGCTTCCACGTCGCCATGAGCAGCGGGAAGTTCCACGGGATGATCTGCGCGACCACACCCAGCGGCTCGTGGAAGTGGTACGCCACCGTGTCGTCGTCGACCTCGCCGAGCGAACCCTCCTGCGCGCGGATCGCGCCCGCGAAGTACCGGAAGTGGTCGATCGCGAGCGGGATGTCGGCCGCCAGCGTCTCCCGCACCGGCTTGCCGTTCTCCCAGCTCTCCGCGACGGCGAGCTTCTCCAGGTTCGCCTCCATGCGGTCGGCGATCCTCAGCAGCACGGCGGAGCGCTCGGTCACCGACGTACGGCCCCAGCCAGGGGCCGCCGCGTGCGCCGCGTCGAGGGCCCGCTCCACGTCCTCCGCGGTGCCGCGCGCCACCTCGGTGAACGGCTGCCCGTTCACCGGCGACGGGTTCTCGAAGTACTGCCCCCGGACCGGCGGCACGTACTCGCCGCCGATGAAGTGGTCGTAGCGCGCCTGGTAGGAGACGATCGCGCCCTCGCTGCCGGGCGCCGCGTAACGAGTCATGCTGGTCAGCCTCCACACGATGCGCTGCCCGCCGTTGGGCAGCTCTCGTCCGGGACGGTAGGCGACGCGACGTTGCACCCACGTTGCACCGATGTCAGGCGGTACGAGGGCCGGGTCGGCGTGCCCCCGCGCGCGGCGCCGGTCAGCGGCGCGCCGAGGTGCCCGGCCACGCCGGGGGAGCGGCCAACTCGGCCTCCAGCGCCGCGAGCCGCGACCGCACCGGAGCCGTCGGGCGCACCGTCGCGAGCGCACGCCACACCTCCAGGTCGTCCTCGCCCCACGGCGCGTGCGCCCAGTCCGCCAGCAGGTCCGGGTCGCGGCGGGCGATCAGCGCCGAGCGCAGACCACCGGCGAGACGCTGCCGCAGCCGTACCACCGCCGGCGCCTGGGACCCGGGCAGCAGCGGACCGGTGTACGCCGCCGCGGCATCCGTGACCGCCCCCGTCTCCAGTCGCCGCTCCACCACCGCCACGTCCGACTCGACGGGCACCGTCAGGCGGTAGGGCCGCGAGGCCAGCAGCCCGGGACCGAGCGTCCGGCGCAGCCGGGCCAGTTCGGCCCGCAGCGTCACCGGCGTCACCGACTCGTCCTCGTACAGCGCGCACAGCAACTCGTCCCCGGTGAGGCCCTCCGGGTGGCGGGTGAGCAGCACCAGGATCTCGCTGTGCCGGCGGCTCAGTCTGAGTCTGCGCCCGCCGGCGGCGAGCAGCGCCTCGTCGCGGCCCAGCGCGGTCAGCACCGGTGTGTCGGCGGCGGGTCGCTCCGGGGTGAGCAGTGCGAGCTGGGACTCGGCGGCCCGCGCGACCGCCTGCACGAAGCCCAGGCTGTGCGGGTGCGCCAGGCCGTCGCCGCCCGTGATGTCGACCGCGCCGAGCACCCGCCCGGTGCGCGGATCGTGCACCGGCGCCGCCGCGCACGTCCACGGCTGCACCTGCCGGATGAAGTGCTCGGCCGTGAACACCTGCACCGGACGATCGACGGCGACGGCCGTGCCGGGCGCGTTCGTCCCGACCGCCGTCTCCGACCAGCGCGCGCCCGGCACGAAGTTCATGCCGTCCGCGCGCCGCCGGGTGGCCGGGTGGCCCTCGACCCAGAGGAGTCTGCCGTGCGCGTCGCAGACCGCGAGCAGGTGCTCGCCGTCGGCGGCGAACGTCCCCATCAGCTCCCGGACCAGCGGCATCACCCGGGCCAGCGGATGCTCCGCGCGGTAGGTGCCGAGGTCGCCGTCCGTGAGCTCCACGCTGGCGGTGCCGTCCGGTCCGACGCCAGCGCGGGCCGAACGCCGCCACGAGTCGGCGACGACGTCGCGGACCGGCCGCGGCACCGTGCCCGCCTCGGTGAACCACTCGTGCGCGCGCCGCAGCGTCCGCGTGCGCTCGGCAGGGTCGGCTCCCGGCTCCAGAGCCACCCAAGGATCGGTCAACTCGGCCTCCCGGAAGGTCGTGCGGTACGGGACATGGTTACTCCGGGTGTCCGTACGGACAATGGTTTCGACAGGTCTCACCCGAACGGTGTGGGCGTCACGGGCATCTTCGGCGTCGGGACAGCCGCCCGGGGCCATGGCCGGCTGCGCCTCGCGGAATCACGTTACGGCGCCCGCCGGCGGAGCCGAAGCGGGCAGCTCCCGGCCGTGGACAACTGCCCGGTTGTGGACAACTCCCTCACCCGATCGGGTGGTTGGGCCGGGGACACGGCCGTCGGAGGGAGGGGCGGTCAGCCGCGTTCCGCCACCGACGCCGGATCGTCCAGCACCGCCCGCACCACGGAGTGCGCCGCGCCGAGCAGCGGTCCCTCCGGGCCGAGCCGGGACACGGCGACCGGGCAGGCCGGGCCCGCCGTGCGCCGGGCCAGTTCCTCCCGCAGCGACGGCAGCAGCCACGGCGCGAGACCGGCCAGCGCGCCGCCCAGCACCACGCCCTGCGGATCGAGCAGGTTGACCGCTCCGGTGAGGGCGATGCCGAGTGCCGTACCCGCCTCGCGCAGGGCGTGGCGCACGTCCTCGTCGCCCGCCGCTGCCCGGTCGGCGAGCAGCCCCACCCGGTCCTCGCCGGGTTCCAGCCCGGCCGCGCGCAGCACCGCCTCCTCACCGGCGTACTGCTCCAGGCAGCCCCGCCCGCCGCACGGGCAGTCGGGCCCGTCGGGCCGGACGGGCACATGGCCCAGCTCGCCCGCGAAACCGCGCGTTCCGCTCAATGGCCGCCCGTCCACGACCACCGCGCCACCGATGCCGATCTCGGCCGACACGTGCAGGAAGTCCCGCGGCGTGCCGTCCCCGAGCCACAGCTCGGCCAGCGCGCCGAAGTTGGCCTCGTTGCCGACGGTCAGCGGGAACCCGGTGGGCAGCAGCGTGCCGAGGTCCGTGTCGTTCCAGTCGAGGTTCGGGGCGCGGACGACGGTCCGGGCGTCGCGTGCCACCAGGCCCGGTACGGCGACGGCGAGCCCGGCCGGCCACAGGCCCTCGCCCTCCGCCTCCGCGACGACCAGGTCGACCAGCTCGGCGAGTTCGGCGACGACCGGTCCGGGCGCCCGGCCGCGGTTCGCGCCGTGGCGCACGGCACGCGCGCGTATGTGCCCGCGCAGGTCGACCGCGCAGACCGCGAGGTGGTCGACGCCCACCTCGGCGCCGATCCCGGCCGGACCGCGCCCGCTGACCGCCAGCGCCGAGCCGGGACGCCCGACCCGGCCCGGCCGCTCCGGGCCGAGCTCCTCGAGCAGGCCCGAGCGGATCAGCTCGTCCACGAGGGTCGACACCGCCGCACGGGTCAGCCCGATGCGTGACGCGACGGCGGCGCGCGACAGCGGCCCCTCGGCGCTGACGGTGTGCAGCACCCGGGCGAGATTGCGGCGGCGCATGCCCTGCTGGGTGTCCGGCGTCCGGCGTCCGGGGCCGGCGGGATGGGCCTCGTGCAGCGGTGCGGTCATGCCTCGGTCAGTCCTCAGTCCGTGCGCCGCTCCAGCAGCGGGGCCGCGTCGGAGAGTACCCCGGCGATCCTGGCCAGCGCCGCCTCGTCCCGCTCCACCGGGTCGAGCACCGGTCCGGCGGCCGTGTTCCAGCGCCGGGCGACCGCGGCCGGGTCCTCGCCGGTCAGCAGCCCGGCCGCCTGCGCGGCGGCGCCGAGCGCGACCAGTTCCTTGGCCTCGGGGATCCGCACGGGTCGGCCCGACAGCCGCCGTACCGTCTGCTGCCAGGCGGTGCCGCGGGCGCCGCCGCCGATCAGCAGCAGCGGGGCCGACCTGTCCGCGTCCTCGTCGAGGACCAGGTCGAGGGCGCCCAGCAGCGAGTGCACCGCGCCGTCGTACGCGGCCTGGAGGAGTTGCCCGGCAGTGGTGTCGTGCCGCAGCCCGTGCAGCAGGCCGGACGCGTTCGGCAGGTTGGGGGTGCGCTCGCCGTCCAGGTAGGGCAGCAGCGTGACCGACGTGCCGGGCTCCACGGCCTCGCGGTCCAGGCCCAGCAGGCTCGCGACGCGGTCCACGGCGAGCGTGCAGTTCAGGGTGCAGGCCAGCGGCAGCCAGTCGCCGCGCGCGTCGGCGAAGCCGGCCACGGTGCCGGTCGGGTCGGCGGGCCGCCGCCGCGACACGGCGTACACCGTGCCCGACGTGCCGAGGCTCATCACCGGCGTGCCGGGACGCACCCCGAGGCCCAGCGCGGCCGCCGCGTTGTCACCGGTCCCGCACGCCACCAGGGTGCCCTTGGAGAACGGCAGGTCGTGGCTGTCGCGCACGGTGCCCGCCACCTCGCCCGGCCGCACCACGCGCGGCAGCAGGGCCGGGTCGAGGCCGACGCGCGCGAGGATCTCCTCGTCGTACGCCTCCGTGCCGGACGCCCACCAGCCGGTGCCCGAGGCGTCGCCGCGGTCGGTCGTGCCCTGCCCCGTGAGCCGCTCGGTCAGGTAGTCGTGGGGGAGACGCACCGCCCTCGT
Organism: Streptomyces sp. NPDC037054; assembly: GCF_055606745.1. Lineage (NCBI taxonomy): Bacteria > Bacillati > Actinomycetota > Actinomycetes > Kitasatosporales > Streptomycetaceae > Streptomyces > Streptomyces sp. NPDC037054. Next base: position 119,063 of record NZ_JBVJSJ010000012.1, read on the forward strand.
CGCGCGGACCGCCTCCGGTTCGTGCTCGGCGAGCCAGGCCCACTTCGTGACGGTGAACGACGCGGCCGGCACCGATCCGGTGCGCTCCGCCCAGAACTTCGCGCCGCCCAGCTCCTCCGTGAGACGGCGGGCCTGGGGCGCGGAGCGCACGTCGTTCCACAGCAGGGCGGGGCGCACCGGCTCGCCCCGGTCGTCCAGCGTGACCAAACCGTGCTGCTGGCCGCCGATCGACACCGCGGCGGCCTCGCGCGCCGCGTCGCCGCACTGGCGCAGCGCCTCGCACAGCGCGTCCCACCACTGGCGCGGATCGCTCTCCCGGCCCGCGCCGGACGACACGGTGTGCGGCGCCTGGCCGCTCGCGACGACCCGGCCGGTGGCCGCGTCGACGACCAGCGCCTTGGTGGACTGGGTGGACGTGTCCACACCGACGACGAGCGGACCCTCGGCTGCTGACATCGGGTTTCTCCCTTTTTCCGCGGCTCAGCGGGGATCTGACCTGGGGTTTTGCGGGCGACGGGGCCGATTTCGACCCTGCCGGCGCCCCTCGGGGACATCTGGTCCCTTCCCAGAGGTGCGTCCGCATACTAATTTGTAAAGCGCCATGACGAAATAGTCTCAGCGAGCAAGGAGCCGCGGCATGAGCTACCAGCCCACCCCCGAGGACAGGTTCACCTTTGGTCTGTGGACCGTCGGCTGGCAGGGACGGGATCCCTTCGGCGACGCCACCCGCCCCGCCCTCGACCCGGTCGAGACGGTGCAGCGCCTGTCCGAGCTGGGCGCCCACGGCGTCACCTTCCACGACGACGACCTGATCCCGTTCGGCTCCTCGGACGCCGAGCGCGAGGGCATCGTCAAGAGGTTCCGCCAGGCCCTCGACGCGACCGGCATGCGCGTGCCGATGGCCACGACGAACCTGTTCACCCACCCGGTGTTCAAGGACGGCGCGTTCACCGCCAACGACCGCGACGTGCGCCGCTACGCGCTGCGCAAGACCATCCGCAACATCGACCTCGCGGTCGAGCTGGGCGCCGAGACCTACGTGGCGTGGGGCGGCCGCGAGGGCGCCGAGTCCGGCGCCGCCAAGGACGTGCGCGACGCCCTGGACCGCATGAAGGAGGCCTTCGACCTGCTCGCCGACTACGTCACGAGCCAGGGCTACGACCTCAAGTTCGCGATCGAGCCCAAGCCGAACGAGCCGCGCGGCGACATCCTGCTGCCGACCGTCGGACACGCACTGGCCTTCATCGAGAAGCTGGAGCGCCCGGAGCTGTTCGGCGTCAACCCCGAGGTCGGGCACGAGCAGATGGCCGGCCTGAACTTCCCGCACGGCATCGCTCAGGCGCTGTGGGCGGGCAAGCTGTTCCACATCGACCTCAACGGCCAGTCCGGCATCAAGTACGACCAGGACCTGCGCTTCGGCGCCGGCGACCTGCGCGCCGCGTTCTGGCTGGTCGACCTGCTGGAGTCCGCCGGGTACGCCGGCCCGAAGCACTTCGACTTCAAGCCGCCGCGGACCGAGGACTTCGACGGAGTGTGGGCCTCGGCGGCCGGCTGCATGCGCAACTACCTGATGCTCAAGGAGCGCGCCGCCGCGTTCCGCGCCAACCCCGAGGTACAGGAGGCGCTGCGCGCGGCCCGCCTGGACGAGCTGGCCCAGCCCACCGCCGCCGACGGCCTGGAGGCCCTGCTCGCGGACCGGTCGGCGTTCGAGGACTTCGACGTCGACGCCGCCGCAGCCCGCGGCATGGCCTTCGAGCGTCTGGACCAGCTGGCCATGGACCACCTCCTCGGCGCCCGCTGAACCACGCCGCCGGACCTCCGGACAGAGCAACGGGAACGGGCCGGGACACGTCGCACGACGTGCCCCGGCCCGTCCCCGTCGGGTGGCGGAACGTCAGACACCGCGCGGCACGCGCACGTACGTGATCGTCGTCTCGACGCCGCTGTCCACCAGCCGGCCCTCCGCGTCGAACGCCTCGGCGCCGTCCGTCATGCCGAAGTCGTTGTCGTTGATCAGGGCGAGCGTGTCGTGGTCCACGCGCGCGATGCCCTCGATCTTCCCCGGCACGCCCTCGACCGTGCCGAAGTCCACCACCAGCCGCTTGGCGAGCACCGGCACGCCCGCGGCCGCCGGGTCCTCCAGCTCTTCGAGCGACGGGGACGTCGTGTCGTCGTCCCAGGCGCCGCCCAGGATGTTCGCGGCACGGTCCAGGCGCACCAGGTGCAGCCGGGCCGCCTTGTCGGTGCGCTCCTCCACCAGCAGCCGGTCGCCGCCCACCGCGACCACCGAGGAGATCTTCAGCTCGGACGTGTCGTCCTCACCGGGATCGACCACACCGACCGGGTCGAAGCGGTAGGCGTACTCGGCGGTGACCGCCTGCTTCTTCGGCGAGAACCGCAGCAGGCGCGTGGTGCGCGAGGCCTCTCCGGCATCCCCGTCCGGCAGCGACAGCGGGCTCTGCACGGCCATGACGAGGTCGCCGCCCGGCAGTTGGGCCAGCCCTTCGAAGCCGCGGTTGACCTTCCGGTGCAGCAGCACCGACGGCAGCGCCTCCACCACCGGGTAGTCGGCACCGGTCAGATTCAGCCCTTCGGGCACGTAGCGCGTGAGGACCTTCCCGCGCGCGGAGACGTGCACGAGGGAGGGCCCGTACTCGTCCACGAGCCAGAAGCTGCCGTCGGCGGCCCGCACAATGCCCTCGGTGTCCAGCCCGTTCGGGTCGTACGGCAGCGGCGTGCCGGCGTCGTAGGAGTACGGCGCCTCGTCGCGGCCCTGCTGGTTCGGCAGACCGGTCACGGGCTTCCCGGAAGAGGTGGTGACCGGGATGGCGTCCAGCACCCTCACCGTGTCGCCGGTGACGCGGACCTTCACGATCGCCGGGTCGAAGCCCGGCACCGGGAACGTACGGCGCTTCTTGCCGTCCACCTTGATCTGGCCGTTGGGGCCCCGGTCGGTGACCGTCCAGAACTCGCCCTCGCGGCCCGCCGGGTAGATGTCGCTGCCGATGCCGCCGAGGTCCACACCGCGGTCGTCCGCGACCGTGCCCGGCAGCAGCGCGTTGCTGAACCCGGCGAGCGGGATGTCGCCGAGCGTCGCCACGCGCGTGACGTGCGCGTCCGCCGTCTGGGCACCCGTGGCCGGGGCGGCCGCCGCCAGAGCGGCCACCACGGCGAGCGGCACGCCCGCGGCGACGGAACGGTGGATGCGGCGCCGGCCTGCGGCATACGGGGACATCGGGCCTCCTGGGAGCAAGTGTGCTGACAGTGGCCAGATTTGGTTGTGGTGCGGAACGTCGTACGACCACGGGGTGAACGCGGGGCATCGCGTGATCGTCGGAACGGCCGAGCCGGGACTGGGAACGGCCGAGCCGGGACTGGGAACGGCCGAGCCGGGACTGGGAACGGCCGGGAGCGATCGGGGAGCGGCCGGGAGCGATCGCGGAGCGGGTCAGCCCGCCGCCGGCTGTCCCGCCGCCGCGAGTGCCGTCGCCGGGTCCCGGGACGCGGCGCCCGCCGGCATCCAACGGCCGTCCTCCTCACGGTACGGCCACCAACGACCGTCCCTGCCGAGCCGCAGCTGAAGGGAGGAGCCGACGACGGTCCAGTGGTTGGCACGCGCGTGCAGCAGCGGCCGCTCGTCCTCGTCCCAGGCGGCGTCCAGCGCGGCACACGCGCGTGCGAGAGCCTCACCCTCCACCGCCCACTCGTCCTCCAGCACGGACAGCGCGGCCACGCCGCCCTGCCGCCACGCGCGTGCCGCCCGTGCCAGATCCTCCCGGCCGCGCCCCTCGGCGAGGCGCGCCGCCACGGACTCGTCGGGATCACCCGCTGCCAGGCGCGCCGCGTCCTGCGCGACGGTCGGCTCGGCCGCCGGCTCCCGGCGGTCGTGCCCGGGGCGCAGCGCCTCCGCCAGCAGACGGTGCGCCTCCGCCGCCGTCCGGGCCGCCAGGTATTCGAGCGCGGCCGGGTCGACACCGGGCGCCGGTGCCGCCTCGGTGTCGAAGGACGGCGGCGCACCAGGGGCGTCGGGAAGCTCGGGCAGGGCGGGCAGAGGCGGCAGGAGACCGCCCGTCGCGTAGGCCTCCACCGCGTCGACCCCGTCGGGCCGGGGCGGCTCCGTGGTGGCCGCGCCGCTGCGGGCCTGGAGGTCGTCCAGGACGGCCTGTTCGCCGCGTCCGCGCAACAGCAAGAGCGTGAACGGGTCCTGGTCCAGCAGCCGCGCCATCTGGTAGCAGAGCGCGGCGGTGTGCGCGCAGTGGTCCCAGGCGTCGCACTCGCACTCCGGCTCCAGGTCGCCCAGCCCCGGGAGCAGATCGACGCCGGCGTGCGCGGCGTCCTCCACCAGATGGGGCGGCATCTCCCGCTCCAGCAGCGCCGCGACGTGCCCGGCCCGCTCGGCGGCCATGCCCAGGAGGCGCTCCCACTGCTCGTCGGACAGCCGCTCCAGCAGGACGTCCGCCCGGTGCGCCGTGCGGTCACGGTCCTGGACCACGGCCGTGATGCGACCCGGCCGCACCGACACCGCGCCGACGGCACCCGCGCGTGCGAGCCGGCGCCCCGCCTTGAGCTGGGCCGAGTCGAGTGCCGTGTCCTCAAGGGCCTTCAGCCAGGCGTGCCCCCACCACGTCTGCGCGAATCCCTTCCCGCGCGCGGGCGGCAGCGCCGCGAACGTGCGTTCCGTGTGACCGTCGTACCCGCTCATCGCGTGCCCCCTCGCAACTCCACCAGATCGGCCAGTTCGGCGTCGGACAGCTCCGTGAGCGCCGATTCGCCCGCGCCGAGCACCGAGTCGGCGAGTTCCCTCTTGCGGCTCAGCATCTGCGCGATGCGGTCCTCGATGGTTCCCTCGGCGATCAGCCGGTGCACCTGCACGGGGCGCGTCTGCCCGATGCGGTACGCGCGGTCCGTGGCCTGCGCCTCGACGGCGGGGTTCCACCAGCGGTCGTAGTGCACGACGTGCTCGGCGCGCGTCAGGTTCAGGCCGGTGCCCGCCGCCTTCAACGACAGCAGGAACACCGGGACTTCGCCGTCCTGGAAGCGGCGCACCATCGTCTCCCGGTCGGCGACGGGCGTCCCGCCGTGCAGGAACTGCGAGTCCACGCCGCGTGCCGCCAGGTGCTGTTCGATCAGGCGCGCCATCTGCACGTACTGCGTGAAGACGAGGACGGCCGCGTCCTCGGCGAGGATGGTGTCGAGCAGCTCGTCGAGAAGCTCCAGTTTCCCGGAGCGCCCCACGATCCTGGGCCGTTCCTCCTTGAGGAACTGCGCCGGATGGTTGCAGATCTGCTTCAGCCCGGTCAGCAGCTTCACGATCAGGCCGCGCCGGGCCATGCTGTCGGCCCCGGAGATCTCGGCGAGCGCCTCGCGCACCACGGCCTCGTACAGGGCCGCCTGCTCCTGGCTGAGCGACACCGGGTGGTCCGTCTCGGTCTTCGGAGGCAGTTCCGGCGCGATACCCGGGTCCGACTTGCGCCGCCTGAGCAGGAACGGCCGGACGAGTCGGGAGAGCCGCTCCGCGGCGGCGGGGTCCTGACCACCCTCCACGGCCTGGGCGTACCGCGCGCGGAACGCGCCGAGCCGGCCGAGCAGACCTGGCGTCGTCCAGTCGAGGATCGCCCACAGCTCCGAGAGGTTGTTCTCCACCGGCGTGCCGGTGAGCGCCACGCGTGCGCGTGCGTCGATGGTGCGCAACTGCCGCGCGGTCGCCGAGTAGGGGTTCTTCACGTGCTGCGCCTCGTCGGTGACGACCATGCCCCACGGCACGGTGCCCAGCCGTTCGGCGTCCAGCCGCATCGTGCCGTACGTGGTGAGGACGAAATCGCCGTCCGCGAGGTCCTCCAGTCCCCGGCGCGTGCCGTGGAAGCGGCGCACGCGCGTGCCGGGCGCGAACCGCTCGATCTCCCGCTGCCAGTTGCCCATCAGGGACGTCGGGCAGACCACGAGGGTGGGTCCGGCGGCCGACGGGTCGGTCTGCCGGTGCAGGTGAAGGGCGATCAGCGTGATGGTCTTGCCGAGCCCCATGTCGTCGGCGAGGCAACAGCCCAGCCCCAACGAGGTCATCCGGGCGAGCCAGTTCAGGCCCCGCCGCTGGTAGTCGCGCAGCGTGGCCGCCAGGGCGTCGGGCTGCGGTACGGGCTCCTGCCCCTCGGGTTCCGCGAGCCGCTCCCGCAGGGCGGCCAGCCAGCCGGTGGGGCGCACCTCGACGCGGCGTCCGTCGATCTCCGTCGAGCCCGTCAGGGCGGCGCCGAGCGCGTCGACGGGCGTGATCCTCCGGTCCTGCTGCGCGCGGGCCCGTCGCACCTCCCGAGGGTCGACCAGGACCCACTGGTCGCGCAGCCTGACCAGGGGGCGGGTGGCCTCGGCGAGCCGGTCGAGTTCCGCGCGCGTGAGCCGCCGGCCGCCCAGCGCGAAGCGCCAGTTGAAGGCGAGCAGGGCATCGGCGGAGAGAAACGACGGCAGGTCCGAGGCGGCCTTGACCGGCTCACGGTCACCGCCGGGCGGGCCCACCTCGGCGTCCGCGGTGAGCTCCCGCGCGAGGCCCTTCGGCCAGTGCACGTCCACTCCGGCGGCGGCCAGCGCGCGCGTGCCCGCGGAGAGCAGTTCGGTGATCTCGTCGTCGGCGAGCTCGACGGCGTCGGGCACGGTGGCCGACAGCAGCCGCGCGAGCGGGGGCCAGGCCCGGGCGGCGCGGCGCAGCGCCAGCAGGGCGTCCAGGCGGGCGCGCGGCCCGAACGCCTCGGCCGCCGTGCCGCCCCACACCTCGGCGGCGTCCGCGACCAGCGCGGGGTCGCTCACGCTGTGCACCTGAAGGACGGCCCGGAACGTCACGGCCACGTCGTCCGTCACCGCCGTGCCCAGACCGGGCACCTCGACCCGCAACGAGAGCCGTACCCCGGCGTCGTGGCCCGCGGCCACGTCGGCGGCCCACGCGCGCTGGTCCGGCAGGTGCTGCGGCTCGTGCACCGCGTAGGCGGGGCCGCCGGTGACGAGGGGCGCGGCGGGGGAGCGGGGCAGCGTGTCGGCGACGGCGTCCAGGAAGGCCCGCAGCAGCCGCTCGGGGTCGGGCAGCAGCGGGGGCCCGTCGGCGGGCACGGGCACGGCGTGCCCCTCGGGCGGCATCGACGCGGCCAGGCTCCGCACCAGTTCCAGGTCCTCGGCGTGCAACGGGCCGAGACGCCAGGCGTCGTGGTCGGCGGAGGACAGTCCCGGCAGCAGCAGGCCGCGCGCCACGAGACGCAGGGCGTGCACGGCTGCCGCGCCCCAGAACGCGGCTGCCGGGTGCCCCTCCCCGCAGGCACGCACGCGCGTGAGGACGTGCAGTGCCGCGCGCACCGGCAGTACGACGGCGGGTACGGTCACGACCTCGACACCGTCGTCGCCGTTGCCGCAGGGCACGACGACCTCGAGGTCCTCCGTCGAGCCCACGTCGACGGTGGGAACGGTTTGGCCGTCGGGATGCCAGAACGCGATCCGACCGGTGCGGGCGGGGACGCCGGGCAGGAAGACGGCACAACAGCGGGCGAGTTCGGAGACCCCGGAGCAGGTTGCCACAGAAGACTGCTGCACAGCGATGGCGCATTCCTCAAATTTGACTAGTTGGCGGAGTCGTCGATAGTACAGCATCGAACGCACTCGTCCCGCATGATGTCGGCGTGACGTGAGTCACTGGATGCGGTGGGGTTCGTGTGGGAGGCGTGTGCCCCGGGCCGTGTCCCGCCGTGTCCCCGACGCGCGTCAGGGTCCGGCCTCAGGGACGGCTCGGGGTCGCGGTCCGGAACCGCGCGGAGCGCGCGGCCGTTCTTGAGACTGAGAGCGGCAAAGGCCGCGAAGGAGGCGACGCTCATGTCGAAGAACGCCAAGATCGCCGCGGGGGGTGTGGCGGCCGGGCTCGTCCTGATGATCTGGCTGCCCTGGTGGGCCGCGCTCCTGATCGTCCTGGGAGTCCCGGCCGCCGCGTACCTCGCGCTCGACCCCTCGCAGCGGCGCAGGCTGCGCCGGATCAACCGCAGGGAGATAGGCCGCTGAGGCCCCGCCGCCGCTAACGCCGCGCCGCGTCGCCGTCCAGGGCGCAGGAGTTCACCACGTCGCCGCTCGCCGGCCTGCCCACCGTGTGGTCGGCGGGCGGCGGGGTGCCCCGCTCCACCCAGGCGGTCAGCGCGTCGAACGCCGAGCGGTGGCAGGGCAGGATCGGCCGCAGCCGGTCGGGATGCGTGTCGTACAGGCCGTCGACGTGCGTACCGCCCTCGATGCCGTAGTAGCGGTGCAGCCGCCCCCGCCCGCTCGCGTCGACCATGCGCGCGTACACGTCGGAATCGGCGGCCTTGGGCAGCAGCGCGTCCATGTCGCCGTGCAGCGTGATCAGCGGCTTTCCGATGCGGCCCGTCAGCGCCACGCGGGACACGGCGCGGTGCACGGCGCCGGGACGCGACGCGTAGTCGTACGCCGCGTCGGAGGCGCACGGCGCGAGGATCTCCTCCACGGTGCTCCCTGCGGACGGACCCGGACACGCCGGGTCGTAGTCCGGGTCGAACTCGGCACGGTAGATCTTCTGCGTGACCCCCCAGTACGCCTTCTCGTGGTACGGCCACAGGAACTCCGAACCCCGAGCGAAGCCCACCGCGTACAGGTCCTCGTCCCGCGCGGTGCCCCGCATCCGCGCGACCGTCGCCGGCAGCGACGTGAGCAGGCTGGGCCCGCGCGTGGTCCACAGGGCGCCCTCCCAGTCCACGCCTCCGTCGTACAGCTCCGGGTGGTTCTCCAACTGCCAGCGGGTGAGGTAGCCGCCGTTGGAGATGCCGGTGATGTACGTGCGGCGCGGCGCGTGCCCGTAGCGCTGGGCCACCACCCGGCGGGCCGCCCGCGTGAGTTCCGTGGTGCGCGTGTTCCACTCGGCGACGGCGTCGCCGGGCCGGTCGCCGTCCCGGTAGAAGTCGGTCCCGCTGTTGCCCTTGTCCGTCGCGGCGTAGGCGTAGCCCCGCGCGAGCACCTGGTCGGAGATCGCCTTGTCCGTCGCGTACTGCTTGCGGGTGCCCGGTGCGCCGGTGACGACGAGCCCGCCGTTCCAGCGCTCGGGCAGCCGGATCACGAACTGCGCGTCGTGGCGCCAGCCGTGCGTGGCGTTGAAGTGCGAGGTGTCGGGGAAGTAGCCGTCGAGCTGGATCCCCGGCACACCGGACGGAAGGCGGGTGCCCGCCGCCGTGAGGCCCGCCTGGTCGGCCGGGTCCGTGTACGGCGTGCCGGCGAGTCCCGTGGTGGTCAGGTCGGCCAGGCAGGCGCTGCGCTGATGCGCGGCTCCGGGGACCCGCAGACGCTCGTGCTGCGCGCAGGAGGTGCCGTCGGCGGGCGCGGCGACGGCGGGCGCCGGGCCGGTGAGAGCCGCCGCCGTGAGAACGGCGGCGACGAACGGAACACCTGGGGACAGACGCATCTGGGCCTCCGGAGTGGGACGGGACAGCCGGCACGGCGGGGAAGTGGAGCCGAGGGCTGCCCCATCGTGCGGTCCTTCCCGCACCCCATCCATGGGTTGGGACCACATGGAGCCGCGTCACCGCATAGGGGTTCGTCACAGGAGGCGCCGTGAACGGGCGGCACGGTTCAGCTGGGGCGGACCGCCATCTTGTCGAGGGCCTCCAGCAGGCCCGGCAGTTCCGGGCCACGGCCCACCGGCAGGACCTCGCCGGGTTCCTCGTCGAGGAGCACGAACGCGATGTCGTCGGTCCTGGCCACCAGCGACCAGCCGGGGCCGTCGGCACGCAGCGTCCGCGCGTCGCCCGGGGCGAACGACGACCGGACCCGGCCGAGGGGCGGCGGCGAGTCGAGATAGGCCCGGGCCTCGGCCAGGACCCGTCGAATCCCGCCGTGACCCCTGGGGGCGTCGGGCTCGTCGGGGGCCACGGGCGCGTTGGGAGTTCCCTGCCCTGCCGCGCCCTCGGCGGCGGCCTCCGGGTCCCGGTTCCCCGCGGCCGCCTCGGGGCTCTCCGCGCCGCTCGCCGCACCCTCGGCGTCCGACACGGCGCCCTGCCCCGCTGCCCCGCCGACGAACTCGGCGTCGTCGATCTGCTCGCGCCACGTCGCCCACTGCAGGGCGATCTCGTCGGCACCCAGGCGGCGCTGTGCCGGGCCCCAGACCGAGGTGTCCGGCGGCGTCAGCGGCGGGCCTTCGGCGATCTCGGGGGCGGGATCGTGCGGCGCGGGAACGTTCGGCGCCGCGACCGCGACCGCGAGGGGCCAGCCCGGCAGCGCGGCGACGACGCTCCGCTCGTCCGGCGACAGGTCGTACTCCATGCCGCAGTCCCAGGAGGCGATGGCCACGGCGACCAGCGACACGTCGTCCACGACCACGGTCCATCTGGCGCCGTCGCCGTCCTGGCCGAGCACCAGGCCGTAGCCGTCGGCGAGCGGGGGGAGACCGAGCGCGGCGCACGCCTCCGGATAGTCGTCGCCCAGCACACTCGGGAACTTCGCCGGCGTCAGCAGCACCGCCGTGAGCACATAGAGCGCATCGTCGTCGGCGGCGACGGCGTTCTCGTCCGTCCCGGCCATCCCAGCCTCCCCAAAGGTTTGTCCAACGGCGCGCACACTAATGCGCCGGGAATGCCCTTGTCACGACTCCCAGTGCCATCCGGAGCTGCGGCTTTCCGTGTAGACCGGGCGAATCGACCGCGCGCCTTACTCCCGGGTCAGTCAGGCCGGCCACCGCGCCCCGCGCCGCGCGCCGTCGCGCCCCGTACATCTCCCGCTGCACAACGTAGAGTTGGAGTTCCGACGGCAGAAGGGGGACGCGGTGCGGCGCTTCGCACGGCTGGAGCAGATCCGGCGGATGGATCCGTACGAGGACGCCGCGGAGATCTACCGGCTCTCCTCGGCCTACGAGTTCCCCTGGGACTTCACCCGCGCTCTCGAACTGGCCCTCTACCGCACCTACGCGGTGCCCTCCATCGGTCGTCTGCTGGCCGAGACGGCGGAGCTGACCGACCGCACCCAGCGCCGGTACGACGACACCTCGCTCCTGCTCGACGCGATCGTCGAGCACGGCTTCGGCAGCCCGCAGGGCAGAACCGCGATCCGCCGCATCAACCAGATGCACCGCGGCTACGACATCAGCAACGACGACATGCGCTACGTGCTCTGCACGTTCGTCGTGGTGCCCAAGCGATGGATCGACGCCTACGGATGGCGCAGGCTCTCGCGCCACGAGACCGTCGCCGCCGCGGTCTACTACGCCACCCTGGGACGCCACCTGGGCATCAAGGACATCCCGGAGACCTACGAGGAGTTCGCCGACTGCCTCGACGCTTACGAGGACGCCCACTTCGGCTGGGACGAGGGCGCCCGGCGGGTGTCGGACGCCACGCTCGCCCTGATGGCTTCCTGGTACCCGCGGCCGGTGCGCCCACTGCTGCGCACCGCGACACTGGCCCTCCTCGACGATCCGCTGCTGCGCGCCTTCCGCTACACCCCGCCCGGGCCCGGCACGCGCGCGTGGGTGCGCCGCGCGGTGCGGCTGCGCGGGCGCGCTGTCCGTCTGCTGCCCCCGCGCCGCGAACCGCACCACGCCCGCCAGAACTGGGAGATCAAGAGTTACCCCGACGGATACCGGCTCGACGACCTCGGCACCCGCCCGGTCCCGGGCGTGCGCGGCTGCCCCGTCCGGCACGTGCCCGGACCGGCGGCGGAGTGAGTTCGGGCGGGAGCTGACAGTGCCGCCCGGGCGGGTACGTACCGGACGGACGGGCGCCGAGGAGTCGCGTCCGGGTTCGGACGGCGGCTGCCGGCCAGGTCCGGTGGCCGGCGGGCCGGGAGCGCCGTCAGCCCGATCGGACCGCCAGCGCGAGGAACCTGGCGTCCTCGTCGACGTACGACGTCAGCCGCCAGCCCGAACGCGCCAGCAGTGGACGGAGATTGGGTTCGGCACGCAGGTCGGCCGGGGTGACCTCACGGCCCTGGCGCGCGGCGAGCGCGGCCCTGCCGATCGGATGGAACAGCGCGAGCCCGCCGCCCGGGCGCACCACGCGCGCCAGCTCGCGCAGGTTCTCCTCCGGCTGCGGCAGATGCGCGATCAGCCCCGCCGCGAACACGGCGTCGAGCGAACCCGGACGCAGCGGCAGCGCCGCCACGTCCGTGAGCAGCAGCCACCCGTCGCGGTCCCGTCCTGCCCGTACGGCGGCCTCCAGCATGGCCGGTGTCAGATCCGCGCCGACCACCACCCCGGAGGGCCCCACCGCGGCCCGCAGCGGCTGCAGGGCCCGGCCGGTGCCGCAGCCCGCGTCGAGCACGCGGTCGCCCTCGCGCAGACCGAGGTCGGCGACGGCGGCCGCGTAGGCCGGACCGTCGTCGGGGAACTTGGTGTCCCAGTCGGCGGCGCGGGCGGTGAAAAACTCCTGCACGTGCGTGTGGTCGTCGCTCATGCCCGCATGATCCCGCACCAGAGCGCGTGACGCGGCGCACCGGAGCGCAGGACCCGGCGGACCGGAACCCACGCAACGAGGCAACGGAAGCTGCGACTCCGTATACCGGAACGTGTGATGCCCGGTGCACACGTTCGAGCGTGACCCGATCGGTCCCGGGTGTGTCTGCGTCATATTGCGGCACCTTTCGAAATGCGCCCCGTTCGTGCGCCCTTGACCCCGCTAGCGTCCCGGGGCCATGGGACACCTGGACCACGCCACCCTCGGCTGGCTGACCCCCGCGCTGTCGTACGCGATGGCCTGCACCGGCGCCGCCCTCGGCCTGCGCTGCACCGTCCGCGCACTCGGCACCACAGGGCGGGCGCGGCGGAACTGGCTCGTCACCGCCGCCTCCGCCATCGGCACCGGCATCTGGACCATGCACTTCGTGGCCATGCTCGGCTTCGGCGTCAGCGGCACGGACATCCGGTACGACGTGCCGCTGACCCTCGTGAGCCTCCTCGTCGCCATGGCCGTGGTCTGCGGCGGCGTCTTCGCCGTCGGCTACAGCCGCGACCAGGGGCGGGCCCTCCTGATCGGCGGGTTCACCACCGGGCTCGGCGTCGCGAGCATGCACTACCTGGGCATGGCCGCCGTTCGGCTGCACGGGCAGGTGCACTACGACCCGACGCTCGTGGGCCTGTCCGTGCTGATCGCCGTCGTCGCGGCGACGGCCGCGCTGTGGGCCGCCCTCAACATCAAGTCGCCCGTCGCGGTCGGCGTCGCCTCGCTGATCATGGGCGCGGCCGTCAGCAGCATGCACTACACCGGGATGCTCGCCGTGCGCGTGGACGTCACGCCCTCCGGCGAGGTGCTGCCCGGGGCCACGGCGATGCAGTTCGTCTTCCCCCTCGCCGTGGGCCTCGGGTCCTACCTGTTCCTCACCTCCGCCTTCGTCGCGCTGTCACCCACGGCGGGGGAGCGGGAGGCCTCCACGGCGGCACAGCGGCCGATGGAGCACACCGTCCGCTGACCACGGGCCCCGGAGCCATGGGCCACAGGCTCCGGAGTCACGGCCCACAGGCTGCCCACAGGCTCCGGAGCCACGGGTCCCGAAGCCACTGGCCCCGAGCCTCCCGCCGGGCAGGCACACCGTCCACCGACTTCCGAGCGAGGAGGCCAATGCGCACCCCCCGTAGGACCCCCGCCGCCGGCGCCGAGGCGCCACCCCCCGTGCGAGGCCGCCGCGCGCACGCCGGACCCCCGGCCGACGAGGGCGCGGACGAACTGCCCGTCACGGCAAAGGACGACGCACGCGCGCGTGCGTGGCGGCACCGAATACGCCCTCGCACCGTCCGCGCCAAGATCGTGTGCCTGCTGATGGTCCCCGTCGTGTCGCTGCTGGCCCTGTGGGCCTACGCCGCCGTGAGCACCGCCCAGGACATCGCCCGCCTGCGACAGGTGCAGCGCGTGGATGCCAAGATCCGCACCCCCGTCGCGGACGCCGTCGCCGCGTTGCAGGCCGAACGCGCGGTCGCGGTGCGCGCCGCGACCGCGCCGTCCGCCCAACGCGGCGGCCACCTCAGGGAACTGGCCGAGCGCACCGACAGCGCCCTCGCGAAGCTGCGGCTCGGCGACCGCAACACAGTCGCCGACAGCGAGGAGTTGCCCACCGGAGTGGCCCGGAGGCTGGAGACGTTCGTCGCCGGTGCCGAGCGGCTACCCGCGCTGCGAGCCGACATCCTCGACGGCAGCGCCGGCTGGGACCGGACGTACGAGACGTACACGAGGACCATCGCCTCGGCCTTCGGCGTGAGCGGCGCGCTGACCGGCATCCAGGACGCCGAACTCGGCTCCGACGCGCGCGTCCTGCTCGAGTTCGCCCGGGCGGGTGAGGCCCTCGCCCAGGAGGCGGCGGTCCTCGGCAGCGCCCGCCTCGCGGGCGGACTCGACGGCGAACGGCTGCGCCTGTTCATCGGCGCCGTCCACGAACGCCGCACCCTCAGCGAGGCCGCCGCGGCCGACCTGCGCGGACCCGACAGGGCCGCCTGGCGGCGGCTCGCCGACGGCGACGCCTATGCCGTCCTCGGCGACACCGAGGACGCGGCGCTCGCGAGCGACCCGGGCGCGAAGGCCCTCGCCGCGGCGCCCGAAGCCCGCTGGGACAGCGCCCACGCGCGCGTGCGGGACGGCATGCGGACCGTCGAGCGGGACGCGGCGCACGCGGTCGCGGACCGGGCCGACCCGTTCACCCAAGGAGCGCTCACCCCGGCAGGTGCCGCGGTCCTCCTCGGCCTGGCCGCCGTCGCCGCCTCGCTCGTCATCTCCGTGCGCATCGGCCGAGGGCTCGTCGTCGAGCTGGTCGGGCTGCGCAACCGCGCCCTGGAGATCGCACGGCGCAAACTTCCCGACGCCATGCGGAAGCTGCGCGCGGGCGAGGAGATCGACATCCGTGCGGAGGCACCCCGGGGACCGGCCTCGGAGGACGAGGCGGGACAGGTGGCCGAGGCCCTCGCCACCGTGCACCGGGCCGCGCTGCGGGCCGCCGTCGAGCGCGCCGAACTCGCCAGCGGCATCTCCGGCGTGTTCGTCAACCTCGCCCGCCGCAGCCAGGTCCTCGTCCACCGGCAACTCAGCCTCCTCGACAGCATGGAACGCCGCTCCGACGACCCGAACGAGCTGAGCGACCTGTTCCGGCTCGACCACCTCACCACCCGCATGCGCCGCCACGCCGAGAGCCTGATCATCCTGTCGGGAGCGGCACCCGGCCGCGCCTGGCGCATGCCGGTCTCCCTGACCGACGTCGTCCGCGCGGCCGTCTCGGAAGTCGAGGACTACGCGCGCGTGGAGGTACGGCAGCTCCCGGAGGCGTCCGTCGTCGGCGCCGCCGTCGCCGACCTCACCCACCTCCTGGCCGAGATCATCGAGAACGCCGCACAGTTCTCGCCTCCCCACACGCGCGTGCGCGTCAGCGGCGAACCCGTCGGCAACGGCTACGCCGTCGAGGTCGAGGACAGAGGCCTCGGCATGGGCAAGGACACCCTCACGGAGGCCAACCGCCGCATCGCACAGTCCGAGGCGCTCGACCTGTTCGACAGCGACCGGCTCGGCCTGTTCGTGGTCAGCAGACTCGCCGCCCGGCACGGAGTGAAGGTGCACCTCCAGCCCTCCCCGTACGGCGGGACCACCGCGGTCGTCCTGCTGCCCACCGCGCTGCTGCACACCGATGCGACGGAACGTTCCAGCGGTGATCCGGCCGAGGCCCTCCGGCTCCAGGAGCGCACGCAC
This sequence comes from Streptomyces sp. NPDC037054, assembly GCF_055606745.1. Lineage (NCBI taxonomy): Bacteria > Bacillati > Actinomycetota > Actinomycetes > Kitasatosporales > Streptomycetaceae > Streptomyces > Streptomyces sp. NPDC037054. The sequence goes on from NZ_JBVJSJ010000012.1 coordinate 134,737, forward strand.
GCGCGCGTGGCGGACACCACCGGCCCGCCGGAGCCCGTCCCGGCGCGCGCCGACCGGCCCGCTCTCGTCGTCCCCGTCCCGACGGTCACCGGGACAGCGCCCCGCACTCAGCCCCCGGGAGTGGCCACCTTGCGTCCGCACCGCCCCGAGCACGACTCCGCCGACTGCGACGAACTACCGCGCCGAGTACGGCAGGCCAGCCTCGCGCCCCAACTCAGGGCGGAGCGGCCGACGGACACGGCATCCGCGTCCGAGCCCCGCAACGACGACGAGCGCACACCCGAACTCGTCCGCGACCGCATGGCCGCGTACCGGGCCGGCTGGGTGCGCGGTGGCGGCGGGCGGCCCGGGCCCGGCACCGCCCGGGGCGCCGCACCGGGCACCGACAGCGACGAGGGAGATCCCGCATGATCCAGGACCCGCGCACGAACTCCGGCCACAGGTCCGGCGAACTGGACTGGCTGCTGGACGACTTGGTCCTGCGCGTCGGCGAGGTCCGGCACGCCGTCGTGCTGTCCAACGACGGACTCGCCATCGGCGCGTCGACCGGCCTGCGGCGCGAGGACGCCGAACACCTGGCCGCCGTGTCCTCCGGGTTCCACAGCCTGGCCAAGGGCGCGGGCCGGCACTTCGGCGCCGGAGGCGTGCGCCAGACCATGGTCGAGATGGATGACGCGTTCCTGTTCGTGGCCGCCGCGGGCGACGGCTCGTGCCTGGCCGTCTTCACCGCAGTGACCGCCGACATCGGACTGGTGGCCTTCGAGATGGCGCGGCTCGTGAAACAGGTCGGCGAACACCTCTACACGCCACCGCGCGCCGCGCCCCGGCCCACCGCCGCCGGATGAACCGGGAGGCGGATCCGACAGGATGACCGAGGACATGGCCGGCGCCCCGCACGAACAAGGCAGCCGGTGGTACGACAACGAGGCCGGACCCTTGGTGCGCCCGTACGCCATGACGGGCGGCCGGACCAGGCCCGGGCCGAGCGGAGTGCGCTTCGACCTGATCGCGCTCGTCACCCCGACCCCCGGTGCGCCGGGCGCCGAGGACGCCTCACTGGGACCGGAGCACCGCGCCCTGCTCGACCTGTGCCGCACCGAGACCCAGTCGGTCGCGGAACTGTCCGCCGGCGCGGATCTCCCCGTGGGAGTCGTCCGGGTGCTCCTCGGCGACCTCCTGGAGCTCGGCCGCGTGACGGTCCACCGCCCCGTACCGCCCGCCCAATTGCCCGACGAACGGATTCTGCGCGAGGTGATCGAAGGCCTCCGCGCACTGTGATGAACCACCCCCCGCTGCCCCCAGCCCTTCCGGCCCTCCGCACGCCGACCGTTTCCGGCGCTCCCGAGAGAAGTGAACGATGGTCTCCGAGCACTCCGACGCCACAGACGCCGACTCCGCCGCCCTGGCGCTGAAGATCCTGGTCGCGGGCGGATTCGGCGTGGGAAAAACCACCATGGTGGGCGCGGTCAGCGAGATCAGACCGCTGCGCACGGAGGAACTGCTCAGTGAAGCGGGCCAGTTGGTGGACGACACGGACGGCGTCGACCACAAGGTCACGACGACTGTCGCCATGGACTTCGGCCGCATCACGATCAGGTCGGGGCTCTCGCTCTACCTGTTCGGCACACCCGGACAGGACCGCTTCTGGTTCCTGTGGGACGAACTGTCCCAGGGCGCGCTCGGTGCCGTCGTCCTCGCCGACACCCGCCGCCTGGAGGACTGCTTCCCGGCCGTCGACTACTTCGAGCACCGGCGCATCCCGTTCGTGGTCGCGGTCAACTGCTTCCCGGGCGCCCGGCACCATGACGCCGGGTCCGTGACACGCGCGCTCGACCTCGACCGGGGAACTCCCGTCGTGCTGTGCGACGCCCGCGACCGCGACTCCGGGAAGGAGGTGCTGATCCGGCTCGTCGAGTACGCCGGGCGGATGCACACCGCCCGGCTCCTCGACTCCGTGGGCTGAAGGTCCGGGGTGCTGAAGGTCCGGGGCGCTGCAGGGGCGCCGCACAGGCCAACGAGACGCGGGAACGCCGTCCGGTGAGCCATGAAACGCATGAACGCCATTCACAAGCCACCGAGTAGCGGCCGCACCACTCGTCGTCGGTCATCTTCCGTGCCACGCGCTCGTCCTCCTTGCCCGCAGCCAGGCGGTGGGGAAGGCTGGCTGGGGGAGATGCCCCTGCCAAGGGGGAGACATCGCACGGGGAGAACACGGGGAGACCGGACCATGGCGCAGACCAAGGGCCTCGGCTGGCTGCTGGACGACTTGACCGAGCGCGTCGCGCACGTGCGGCACGCGCTGGTGCTGTCCAACGACGGGCTGGTGACGGGGGCGAGTACGGGACTCCGGCGCGAGGACGCGGAGCACCTCGCCGCCGTGTCCTCCGGGCTGCACAGCCTCGCCAAGGGCTCGGGGCGGCACTTCGGCGCGGGGGACGTGCGCCAGACGATGATCGAGTTCGATGACGCGGTGCTGTTCGTCACCGCCGCCGGCACCGGCAGTTGCCTGTGCGTCCTGAGCGGCGCCGAGGCCGACATCGGCAGGATCGCCTACGAGATGACGCTGCTCGTCAACCGGGTCGGAGAGCACCTCGACGTGGACGCGCGGCAGCCGGAACGGAAGCCGAGAACGGAGCCCTGACCTGGCGATTTGCCCGGTCCCGTGGAGTTTTCCACAGGCTCGTCACGAGAGGGTCGCAAGCGGCTACGGTTTTTTCCGAGGCCGCCACGACCGGGCGAGCCGTCCACTCCACGGGGGAGACCGACCATGACCGGCAACGCCGCAGTCTCAGCGCCGACCACCACTTCAAGGACCACCACATCAAGGACCGCCGCGCTGCTCTCGCCGAGCCGAGCCGCGCGGGAACTGGGACTCAAGCGAAGCGAGTTCGACCTCGCCGTGCACCTCGGCCGCGTCAGGACCGTGCGCGACGAGGGCGGCGGACGTGTCCCACGCGAGGAGATCGAGCGCCTGCGAGCGGAGGACGGCTTCCCGGACGGGCTGCGCAAGCGCGTCGAAGCCGTGGGCACCAGGGACGGCGCGGCAATCCTCGACGTGCCCCCGGGCAGGTTCACCCGCCTCGCCCGCCTGGGGCTCGTCGTACCGGTGAAGTTCTATCTGAACCGGTACCGGACCGTCGTCTGGCTCTACCTCGCGGAAGAACTACGGCAGTTCGCGGCCGACGGGAACAACGCGCCGCTGCTGAGCGGCCGCACCCCCGAAGGCCTGCGCGGGCAGCTGGCGGAGGGAGTGGACCTGCGCCCGCGCAACTGGCGAGGACGCCACCTCGGGTTCCTGCTGCGCCAGGCCGACGGCGACCCGTGGGCCCGCGCCGCCGCCGTGACCTGCCTGCTCGATCCCGTCCAGGTCGCCGAGATGGTCAAGGACCCCTACGAGCGCGCCTACTTGGTCCGGTTCCGTCCGGGCCCTCCCGCCCACGGCGCGCCCGGATCGCCCGCCGCCGGCCTCGCCCAGGAGATCATGACCGCGCACGACCCGGACGAGATCGGCTGGCTCCGCGCCGACCTGGCACGGGCACTGGACGAGGCACGGGCCGACCGCCCGGCGCCGCGTCCCGCACCGAAGCCGGACGCGACGGTTCCGCAGGCGGGACGGAAGGCAGACGGGCCGGAACGCGCCACGACCGAGCCGGAGCAGAGCACGGTCCCTCCGGGCTCGACACGCGGCCTGCGGGGCTGGCTGCGCCGCAGAGGAGCACGGCCTACAGCGCCCTGAACAGCCCTTCCTGCACGACGGACACCAGCAGACGTCCCTCGAGGTCGTAGATCCGGCCACGAGCCAGCCCCCGTCCGCCCGTCGCGATCGGCGACTCCTGGTCGTACAGGAACCACTCGTCCGCGCGAAACGGCCGGTGGAACCACATCGCGTGGTCCAGCGACGCCATGTCGAACCCCCGCGGACCCCACAGGGGTTCGACGGGAATACGCACGGCGTCCAGAAGGGTCATGTCGCTGGCGTACGTCAGCGCGCACGTGTGCACCAGCGGGTCGTCCCCCAGCGGGCCCACCGCGCGCATCCACACGGCGCTGCGCGGGTCGGCGTCCTTGACCTCCTCGGCGGTCCAGCGCAGCCGGTCGACGTAACGGATGTCGAAGGGCTGACGGCGCGCCATCCGCTCCAACTGCTCCGGCAGAGCGCCCAGATGCTCCCGGATCTCGTCGACGACCGTCGGCAGCGACTCCGGCGACGGAACCTCGCGGGCCGGCGGCAGCTGGTGCTCGAAACTCCCCTGCTCAGGCTTGTGAAAGGAGGCGGTGAGATTGAAGATCGTGCGCCCCTGCTGCACCGCGGTGACCCGGCGGGTCGTGAACGACCGCCCGTCCCGCACCCGCTCGACCTGGTACACGATCGGCACGCCCGGCCGGCCGGGCCGCAGGAAGTACGCGTGCAGCGAGTGCACGGGACGGTCGCCCTCCGTGGTGCGGCCGGCGGCGACCAGGGCCTGCCCGGCCACCTGGCCGCCGAAGACCCGCTGCAGGGACTCCTCCGGGCTGCGCCCACGGAAGATGTTGACCTCGATCTGCTCCAGGTCGAGCAGGTCGACGAGGCTCTCGGCCGGGTTCGTCATGGCTGGTGTTCTCCTGTGCTCAGAGCTGACCGACGGCGGTGACGCGCACGATCGCACGGCCCTCCGCGTCGGAGGCGGTCAGATCGACCTCCGCGCTGATGCCCCAGTCGTGGTCGCCGTTCGGATCGTCGAAGATCTGGCGGACACGCCACAGGCCGTTCTGCGGCTCCTCCTGGATCACCAGCAGCTTGGGCCCGCGCGCGTCGGGACCCGTGCCCAGGTCCTCGTACTCGTCCCAGTACTTGTCCATCGCCTCGCCCCACGCCTCGGCGTCCCAGCCGGACTCGGCGTCCATCTCGCCCAGCTCCTCGACCTGGTCGAGGGCCGCGAGCTCGACCCGGCGGAACATCGCGTTGCGGACCAGCACGCGGAAGGCGCGGGCGTTCGTGGTGACCGGCTTGACCTCGTCGGCCTTCTCCTGGGCCTCCTCGGCGGTCATCTCCTCCGGGTTGGCCAGCTGCTCCCACTCGTCCAGCAGGCTCGAGTCGACCTGGCGCACCATCTCGCCCAGCCACTCGATCAGGTCCTGCAGATCCTCCGACTTGAGGTCGTCGGGGATCGTGTGGTCGAGGGCCTTGTAGGCGCCGGCCAGGTAGCGCAGCACGATGCCCTCGGTGCGGGCCAGCTCGTAGAACGACACCAACTCCGTGAAGGACATGGCCCGCTCGTACATGTCACGCACGACCGACTTCGGCGACAGCGGATGGTCACCGACCCAGGGGTGACTCTTGCGGTACGTGTTGTACGCGTGGAAGAGCAGCTCCTCCAGCGGCTTCGGGTACGAGACGTCCTGGAGACGCTCCATGCGCTCCTCGTACTCGACGCCGTCCGCCTTCATCGCGGCCACGGCCTCGCCGCGCGCCTTGTTCTGCTGGGCCGCCAGGATCTGCCGCGGGTCGTCCAGCGTGGACTCCACGACGGACACCATGTCCAGGGCGTACGACGGCGACTCGGGGTCCAGCAGCTCGAACGCGGCCAGGGCGAACGTGGACAGCGGCTGGTTCAGCGCGAAGTCCTGCTGCAGGTCCACCGTGAGGCGGACGATGCGGCCCTCGGCGTCCGGCTCGTCCAGCTTCTCCACGATGCCGCCGTCGAGCAGCGAGCGGTAGATGGCGATGGCCCGCCGGATGTGCCGCAGCTGCTGCTTGCGCGGCTCGTGGTTGTCCTCCAGCAGATGCCGCATCGCCTTGAAGGCGTTGCCCGGCCGGGCGATCACCGACAGCAGCATCGTGTGCGTCACCCGGAAACGCGAGTTCAGCGGCTCCGGCTCGGACGCGATGAGCTTCTCGAAGGTCTGCTCCGTCCACCCGACGAAACCCTCGGGCGCCTTCTTGCGGACGACCTTGCGGCGCTTCTTCGGGTCGTCACCGGCCTTGGCGAGGGCCTTCTCGTTCTCGATGACGTGCTCGGGGGCCTGCGCGACGACGAAGCCCTCCGTGTCGAAGCCCGCCCGGCCGGCCCGGCCCGCGATCTGGTGGAACTCACGCGCGCGCAGCGTGCGCACCCGGCTGCCGTCGTACTTGGTGAGCGCCGTGAACAGCACTGTGCGGATGGGGACGTTGACGCCCACGCCGAGCGTGTCCGTGCCGCAGATGACCTTCAGCAGGCCGGCCTGCGCGAGCTTCTCCACCAGACGCCGGTACTTCGGCAGCATGCCGGCGTGGTGCACACCGATGCCGTGCCGGACGTACCGGGAGAGGTTGCGCCCGAACTTGGTGGTGAAGCGGAAGTTGCCGATCAGCTCGGCGATCCGGTCCTTCTCCTCGCGCGAGCACATGTTGATGCTCATCAGCGCCTGCGCCCGCTCCACGGCCTGAGCCTGCGTGAAGTGCACGATGTAGACGGGAGCCTGCCGTGCCTCCAGCAGATCCGTGAGCGTCTCGGTGAGCGGGGTGTAGCGGTACTCGTACGACAGCGGCACCGGGCGGGTCGCCGAGCGGACCACGGAGGTGGGGCGGCCGGTGCGGCGCGTGAGGTCCTTCTCGAAGAAGGACACGTCGCCGAGCGTGGCCGACATGAGCACGAACTGCGCCTGCGGCAGTTCCAGCAGCGGGATCTGCCAGGCCCAGCCGCGGTCCGGCTCCGCGTAGAAGTGGAACTCGTCCATGACGACCTGACCGACGTCCGCGTTCTTCCCGTCGCGCAGCGCGATCGAGGCGAGCACCTCGGCCGTGCAGCAGATCACCGGGGCGTCGGCGTTGACGGAGGCGTCGCCGGTCAGCATGCCGACGTTCTCGGTGCCGAACAGCTTGCACAGCTCGAAGAACTTCTCCGACACCAGTGCCTTGATCGGCGCCGTGTAGAAGGTGACCTCGTCGCGGGCCAGCGCGGCGAAGTGCGCACCCGCCGCGATCATGCTCTTGCCGGAGCCGGTGGGCGTCGACACGATCACGTTCGCGCCGGAGACCACCTCGATCAGCGCCTCTTCCTGATGGGGATAGAGCGTGAGACCGCGCTCCTGGGCCCAGGACTCGAAGGCTTCGTACAGGGCGTCGGGGTCGGCGGTCGGCGGCAGCTGATCGATGAGGGTCACGCCCCCATCTTGCCTGGCCCCCGGCCCGATGCGGGAATCGGATGCCCGGCCGAAGATCGCGAACGCTACGCTGTGTCGCCGACGGCGCGTCAGCGCCCCCGGTCAACTGGACAGCGGCACAAGAGGAATGGGGCGGGCAACGGCGATGATGGGACCAGCGCACTCACTGTCGGGCGCCGCCGCCTGGCTCGGCGTCGGAGCGGCCGCCGCCGCGGCCGGGCACACGATGCCCTGGCCCGTCCTGCTGGTGGGCGCGCTGATCTGCGCCGGGGCGGCGCTCGCCCCCGACCTCGACCACAAGGCGGCCACCATCTCGCGGGCCTTCGGCCCCCTGTCGCGGGGGCTGTGCGAGATCGTCGACAAATTGTCCTACGCCGTCTACAAGGCGACGAAGAAGCAGGGCGACCCGCGCCGCTCGGGCGGGCACCGCACGCTCACGCACACCTGGCTGTGGGCCGTGCTGATCGGCGCGGGCACCTCGGTACTGGCGATAACCGGGGGCCGCTGGGCCGTGCTCGCGATCCTCTTCGTGCACATGGTGCTGGCCATCGAAGGGCTGCTGTGGCGGGCGACCCGCGGCTCCAGCAGCGACGTCCTGGTATGGCTGCTGGCGGCGACCAGCGCCTGGATCCTCGCGGGAGTCCTGGACCAGCCGGGCAACGGCGCGGACTGGCTGTTCACGGCGCCGGGCCAGGAGTACCTGTGGCTGGGCCTGCCCATCGTGCTGGGCGCGCTGGTGCACGACCTCGGCGACGCGCTGACGGTCTCCGGCTGCCCGATCCTGTGGCCGATCCCGGTGGGCCGCAAGCGCTGGTACCCGATCGGGCCGCCGAAGGCGATGCGGTTCCGGGCGGGCAGCTGGGTCGAGCTCAAGGTACTGATGCCGGCGTTCATGGTCCTCGGCGGATTCGGCTGCGCGGCGGCGCTCAACTTCATCTGACGGCGGCGACCGCTCCGACGCCCGGTGCCTGTGCTCCGCCGCCGGCAGCGGGCGCCCGCCCCGGGGCCGGCTCCTCAGCCGGCGCCCCGGCCCTCGCCACCGCCGTACCGGCGCTCGAAGCGGGCGACGCGGCCCTCGGAGTCCACCGTGCGCGCCTTGCCCGTGTAGAAGGGGTGGCTCTCCGAGGAGATCTCCACGTCCACGACCGGGTACGTCTCGCCGTCGTCCCACTCGATGGTCTGGTCGCTGGTCGCGGTCGACCGGGTCAGGAAGGCGTACCCGGCGGAGCGGTCACGGAAGACGACGGCGTGATAGGCGGGGTGCTTGTCCTGCTGCATGGCTGCTCCTCGTGCGGAGTCGGCGGTGCGACCGGGCGGGTCGCGGGACGGACGGGATCAGCCCGGCAGGCCCTCCTCGTCGACGATGTGCACGGCGGCCTCCTCCGCGGAGGCGGCGGCTCCGTCGATGCCCACGTCCATGGCGACCAGCGCGCCTTCCTCGTCCTCGTGGGCGCCCTCGTCGGGTGCGACGAGCCGGCCGGAGCGGGCGTCGCCCACCTCGTTGTCCAGCAGTTCGCCGTCGGTGCCCTGGGAGTCGCCGAGCCCGTCGCCGTCGGGGGGTGCGAGGTCCGGCAGCTCCTCGGCGAGCCGCTGGTCCAGGGTCTCGCCCCGGTGGCGCTCCGCGGCCGTCACACCGATGTGTTCCACCGCGAGGGGCCGTTCCGGCGGGGACCAGCCGCGGTCGAGCGGGTCGTCGACACCGTCGTACTCCAGGGTGTCCTCCGCGTCGAGCAGCCCCGTGTCCTCCCGCTGCTCGGACCCGTCGGGCTGGTAGACGTCGTCTCCCCATCCGTCGGCGCTGTTCACGGGTACCTCCAGGGGGTGAGGACGGGCCCCTTCTCGTCGCGGACCACAGTGGGCCACGCCTGCCGGGAGCACAGGCGCCGCCCGTCGCCGAACCACGTGGTTCCCGGGGGCTCCCCGAGCCGGTGCCTTCCTCCAGAGTTCCACCACGGTTCGGGACGGCGCAACGGCAGGGAGCGGCGCCCGGTGACCGGCCCGCCACGGCCCGCCTCGACACCCGCCGCGGCGCGCGGCCGGGCCGCGCCAGGGGCAGGCGCGGGGCCCCGGCCGGCGGGGACCCCTAACGATCCGCGCGGGCGCGTCACCCGTGCCACGACCGCCACAGCGCCGCGTACGCCCCGTCGGCCGCGACGAGCTCGTCGTGGCTGCCGAGTTCGCTGATGCGGCCGTCCTCGACGACGGCGATCACGTCGGCGTCGTGGGCGGTGTGCAGCCGGTGGGCGATGGCGACCACGGTCCGGCCGTCGAGCACCCGGGCCAGGGACCGTTCCAGATGACGCGCCGCCCGCGGGTCGAGCAGGGACGTCGCCTCGTCCAGGACCAGCGTGTGCGGGTCGGCCAGCACCAGGCGCGCCAGCGCGATCTGCTGCGCCTGGGCCGGGGTGAGCGCGACGCTGCCGGAACCGACCTCGGTGTCCAGGCCGTCGTCCAGCGCCCGGGCCCAGTCGTCCGCGTCGACGGCCCCCAGCGCCGCCCACAGCTCGGCGTCCCCGGCGTCCGCGCGGGCGAGCCTGAGGTTGTCCCGCAGGGAGCCGACGAAGACGTGGTGCTCCTGGTTGACGAGGGCGACGTGGGAGCGGGTGCGCTCGGCGGGCATCCGGGAGAGCTCGGCGCCGCCCAGGGTGATCCTGCCGTCCCGGGGCGCGTAGATGCCGGCGAGCAGCCTGCCCAGGGTGGACTTTCCCGCGCCGGAGGGACCGACCAGCGCCAGCCGCGTGCCCGGGGCCACTTCCAGGGACACCTTGCGCAGTACATCGACGCCCTCGCGGTAGCCGAAATGCACACGGTCGGCGTGCACGTCGCGCCCCTGCGGGCTCAGTTCGTCGTCGCCCGCCTCGGGTTCGATGTCCCGCACACCGACCAGACGTGCCAGCGACACCTGCGCCACCTGGAGCTCGTCGTACCAGCGCAGGATCAGCCCCACCGGGTCGACGAGCATCTGGGCGATGAGGGCGCCCGTGGTCAGCTGGCCGACCCCGATCCAGCCCTCCAGGACGAACACGCCGCCGATCAGCAGCACGGAGGCGAGGACGGTGACATGGGTGACGTTGATGACCGGGAAGAGCACCGAGCGCAGCCAGAGCGTGTAGTTCTCCCAGGCCGTCCACTCCTTGATGCGGCGCTCCGACAGGGCGACGCGGCGGTCGCCGAGACGGTGGGCCTCGACGGTCCGCCCGGCGTCCACGGTCTCGGCGAGCGCGGCGGCCACGGCGGCGTACCCGGCGGCCTCGGAGCGGTACGCCGAGGGCGCCCGGCGGAAGTACCAGCGGCAGCCGACGACCAGCAGGGGCACCGCCAGCAGCACCGCCGGGGCCAGCTCCGGAGCGGTCACCACGAGACCGCCGAGCAGCAGACCCGCCCAGACGACGCCGATGGTCAGCTGGGGCACGGCCTCGCGCATCGCGTTGGCGAGCCGGTCGACGTCCGTCGTAATCCGGGACAGCAGATCGCCCGTCCCGGCGCGTTCCAGCACGCCCGGCGGCAGCCCGACCGACCGCACGAGGAAGTCCTCCCGCAGATCGGCCAGCATCCGCTCGCCGAGCATCGCGCCGCGCAGCCGCACCTGCCGCACGAACGCGGCCTGGACGAGCAGTGCGGCCACGAACAGCCCGGCGGTGAGCTCCAGGCGCAGCTCCCCGGCCCCGTCCGACACCCGCTCCACGAGCCCGCCGAGCAGGTAGGGGCCGGCCATGGAGGCGATCACGGCGATCGTGTTGACGGTGACGAGCAGCAGGAAGGCGCGCCGGTGCCGGCGCAGCAGTTCGGCCACATAGGCGCGTACGGTCGCGGGGGCGCCGACCGGCAGCGTGCTCGCCGTGGTCGGTGCCGCCGGGTCGTACGCCGGTGGCGCCACGCCGATCATGCGGTCTCCTCGATCTCTTGCAGTTCTTCCAGCTCTTCAAGAACGTGGCGCGGGCCGGACGGCTCGCCGGACCCGTCCCGGTGCGGCTCGGACGCGCCGCCCGCGAGCAGGGCGGCCCTGCCGGCCTCTTCCTCGCGGGAGGTCGCCTCGTCGTCGGTCTCGCGGGTCACGACCGCGCGGTACCGGGGCTCGGTCGCCACCAGTTCGCGGTGGGCGCCCACCGCGACGACCTGCTCGTCGTGCAGGAACACGACGCGGTCGGCCCGGTCCAGCAGCAGCGGGGACGACGTGAACACCACGGTCGTGCGGTCGGCCCGCAGCTCGCGCACGCCGCGTGCGATCCGGGCCTCGGTGTGGGAGTCGACGGCGGAGGTCGGCTCGTCCAGGACGAGCACCTCGGGATCGGTGACCAGTGACCGGGCGAGCGCGAGCCGCTGGCGCTGGCCGCCGGACAGCGACCGGCCGCGCTCGGTGATCCGGGCGTCCATCGGGTCCTCGGCGTCCAGCGAGCCCTGCGCGAGTGCCGCGAGGACGTCGTCGCACTGGGCCGCGGCCAGCGCGTCGGCGGGGGCGACGGCACCCGAGGCGGGGACGTCGAGCAGGTCCCGCAGCGAGCCCGACAGCAGCACCGGGTCCTTGTCCTGGACGAGGACGGCGGTGCGCGCCGAGTCCAGCGGCAGCTCGTCGAGCGGCACCCCGCCCAGCAGCACCGAGGTGCTCTGCTCGGAGGAGTGTCCGCCCAGACGTTCCGCCAGTCGTCCGGCCGCGTCCGGGTCGCCGCACACCACGGCGGTGAGCAGGCCGGCGGGAGCGAGCAGACCGGTGGCGGGGTCGTACAGGTCGCCGGAGGGGACTTCGGCGGCGCGGGACCCCGTGGTGTCCGTGGCCCTCTCCAGCGACAGCACCCGCGCGGCCCGCTTGGCCGACGGACGGGAGAAGGAGTAGGCCATCGCGATCTCCTCGAAATGGCGCAAGGGGTATGTAAGGAGCATGACGGAGCTGTAGACGGTGACCAGTTCGCCGACGGTGATGCGGCCCTCCTGGGTCAGCCGTACGCCGTGCCAGACGACCGCGATGAGCAGCAGACCGGGCAGCAGCACCTGGATCGCGGCGATCAGCGACCACATGCGGGCGCTGCGCACGGCCGCCCGGCGGACCTCCTGGGAGGCGCTGCGGTAGCGGTCGAGGAACAGCTCCTCGCCGCCGATGCCGCGCAGCACGCGCAGCCCGGCGACGGTGTCCGAGGCCAGCTCGGTGGCGCGGCCCGCCTTCTCGCGCTGCGTGTCGGCACGCCGGGTGGCGCGGGGCAGCAGCGGCAGTACGGCGACGGCGAGGACGGGCAGGCCGACGGCGACGATCACGCCGAGGGCGGGCTGGTAGACGAGGAGGCCGACGCAGACGAGCACGATGGTGAGGAATGCCGCGGTGAAGCGCGACAGGGCTTCGACGAACCAGCCGATCTTCTCGACGTCCCCGGTGGAGACGGCCACGACCTCGCCGGCGGCGACGCGCCGGGTCAGGGCCGAGCCCAGTTGGGCGGTCTTGCGGGCCAGCAGCTGCTGGACGCGGGCGGCGGCCGTGATCCAGTTGGTGACGGCGGTGCGGTGCAGGAAGGTGTCACCGACGGCGTTCGCGACGCACACCAGCGCCATCAGGGCTCCGGCCAGCGCGAGACGGGGGCCGGACCGGTCGACGACGGCCTGCACGGCGAGTCCCACGCAGAACGGCAGGGTGGATACGGCGCCGAAGTGCAGCAGACCCCAGGCCAACGACTTGGACTGGCCGCCCAGTTGGTTCCGGAAGAGCCACCACAGGAATCGGGGCCCCGAGCGAGCGTCCGGCTCACCCGGGTCGGGATACGGAAGGTCTTGGATCTGCATGACGTCCCAGTGGCTCGTGTCAGGTCGGGGAGGAGGGAGTCGCTGTGCGGGAACAGCAAACCGTGACAGGTTCGCGTCGCAGAGTGGTGGGAGGCAACCGGTTTTTCCACGCCGTCGGGCGGCCTCGGCCGTGCCTCCGGGCGCGGCGACACGGCGACGGCCCGCGGCGGGGCCGGGTGATCCGGCCGTCGCCCACGCCGCGGGCCTCTGTGTCACGCGTGTCCCGGTGGGGTCAGCAGGTGCGGTGCTCTCCGTCGCTGGCGTGCCCGTGCCCGTGCCCGTGCCCGTGCTCGTTCCCCTCGGGCGTGCCGTCCACCAGGGTGTCCAGGAGCCCTTCGAGCACGGTCCGTTGCTCGGCCGTCAGCGGCGCCAGGATTTCCTGCGCCGCGGCCCGTCGTGCGCCGTGCAGCTCGCTCACGGCCTCGTGTCCCTCGTCCGTGAGCTCGATCCGGATCACGCGGCGGTTCGTCGGGTCGGGCGCCCGTCGCACCATGCCGCTCGCCTCGAGTCCGTCGACGAGTGTCGTCACCGCGCGGGGGACCACCTCCAGGCGCTCGGCCAGGTCGGCCATGCGCGGCGGCGCGGGGTAGTGCGCCAGCGTGCGCAGCAGCCGGGCCTGCGCCGGAGTGACACCCAGGCCGCCCTCCTGGAAATGGCGCTTCTGGATGCGGTGCATCCGGCGGGTGAGGCGCAGCAGCTGTTCGGCGAGCGGGCCGTCGTCGGAGTCGGCGGTGGTCATGCGGGAACAATATCAGGACGTTGTTCATTGTGAGTATAGGTAACAATGAGTTAGGCTCACTGGGCCGCAGCCCAGGCCCGCCCGTCGTCGCAGCACTCGTCCCTTCCGTAGGAGCCCATGCACCCCGATCACGAACCCGCCTGGACGCCGCCGGCCGACTCCGAGGAGCAGCCGCGGCAGGTCCGCCGCATCCTGAAGCTGTTCCGTCCCTACCGGGGCCGTCTCGCGATCGTCGGCCTGCTGGTCGGGGCCGCGTCGCTGGTCTCGGTCGCCACGCCCTTCCTGCTGAAGGAGACGCTCGACGTCGCGATCCCCGAGGGCCGCACGGGGCTGCTCAGCCTGCTCGCCCTCGGTATGATCCTCAGCGCCGTCCTCACCAGCGTCTTCGGCGTGCTGCAGACCCTGATCTCCACGACGGTCGGGCAGCGCGTCATGCACGATCTGCGCACCGCCGTCTACGGCCGGCTCCAGCGCATGTCGCTCGCCTTCTTCACCCGCACGCGCACCGGCGAGGTGCAGTCCCGGATCGCCAACGACATCGGCGGCATGCAGGCCACCGTCACGTCCACGGCGACCTCGCTGGTCTCCAACCTCACCACTGTCGTCGCCACGATCGTCGCGATGCTCGCCCTCGACTGGCGCCTGACCGTCGTCTCCCTGCTGTTGCTGCCGGTGTTCGTGTGGATCAGCCGCAGAGTCGGCAACGAACGCAAGAAGATCACCGCGCACAAGCAGAAGCAGATGGCCGCGATGGCCGCCACGGTCACCGAGTCGCTGTCCGTCAGCGGCATCCTGCTGGGCCGCACGATGGGCCGCTCCGACTCGCTCACCGGCGCCTTCTCAAAGGAGTCCGAGCGGCTGGTCGACCTGGAGGTGCGGTCGAACATGGCCGGGCGCTGGCGCATGGCCGTGATCACGATCGTCATGGCCGCCATGCCCGCCGTCATCTACTGGACCGCCGGCATGGCGCTCCAACTGGGCGGTCCGCAGGTCTCCATCGGCACGATCGTCGCGTTCGTCTCGCTCCAGCAGGGCCTGTTCCGCCCGGCCGTCAGCCTGCTGTCGACCGGCGTGCAGATCCAGACCTCGCTCGCGCTGTTCCAGCGCATCTTCGAGTACCTGGACCTGCCCGTCGACATCACCGAGCGCGACAACCCGGTCCACCTCGACCGGATCAAGGGGGAGATCCGCTTCGAGAACGTCGAATTCCGCTACGACGACAAGGGCGCCCCGGTCCTTGACGACATCGACATCACGGTCCCCGCGGGCAGCAGCCTCGCCGTCGTCGGCCCGACCGGCGCCGGCAAGTCGACGCTCGGCCACCTGGTCCCACGGCTGTACGACGTGACGCGCGGCCGGGTCACCCTGGACGGGGTCGACGTGCGGGACCTCGACTTCGACACCCTCGCGCGCGCGATCGGCGTCGTCTCCCAGGAGACGTACCTCTTCCACGCCTCCGTCGCCGACAACCTGCGTTTCGCCAAGCCGGACGCCACCGACGAGGAGCTGCGCGCGGCGGCGAAGGCCGCCCAGATCCACGACCACATCGCCGCCCTGCCCGACGGTTACGACACCGTCGTGGGCGAGCGGGGGCACCGCTTCTCCGGCGGTGAGAAGCAGCGCCTGGCCATCGCCCGCACCATCCTGCGCGACCCGCCCGTCCTCATCCTCGACGAGGCGACCAGCGCCCTCGACACCCGCACCGAGCACGCCGTGCAGGCGGCCGTCGACGCGCTGTCGGCCAACCGCACCACGCTCACCATCGCGCACCGCCTGTCCACCATTCGGGGTGCCGACCAGATCGTGGTCCTCGATGCGGGCCGGGTGGCCGAACGGGGCACGCACGACGAGCTGTTGGAGCGCGACGGCAAGTACGCGGAGCTGGTCCGCAGGGACGCCCGACTGGAGCTGACAAAATGAAGATATGCCGGGTTTGTGACGTTTAGCGGGTTACCGTGCCCGCATGCAGATGAACACTCCGCCACGGAGCACGATTCGACTGACGCGCCGGGGCCGTCTCGCCCTCATCGCGACCGGAGCCGTCGTGGCAGGCACCGCCGTGGCGGTGCCGCTGCTGAGTACGGGCGGCGACGAGGACTCCCGGCCCACGTCCCTGGTGATCCCGGAGGGCTGGCGTGCGCACCAGGTCTACGAGGCCGTCGACAAGGCCCTCGCCCTGCCTGCCGGAACCACGAGGAAGTCCCTGGCCAAGACCGACCTCAAACTGCCCAACGACGCCGAGGGCAACCCCGAGGGCTACCTCTTCCCGGCGACGTATCCGCTCGACGAGAAGACGACGCCGGAGCAACTGCTCAGGGCCATGGCCGACACGGCCCACAAGAAGTTCAACGGCGCTCCGATCGCCGCCGGCGCGGAGCGCAACGCGATGAACGTCTACCAGGCGGTCACCATCGCGAGCATCGTGCAGGCCGAGGCGGCCACGAAGGACGACATGGGCAAGGTGGCCCGGGTGATCTTCAACCGGCTGGAGCGCGGCATGCCGCTCCAGATGGACTCCACCATCAACTACGCCCTGGGCCGGTCCATGCTGCGGACGACCGTGAAGGACACGCGGCTCGACAGTCCGTACAACTCGTACCAGCGCATGGGTCTGCCGCCCACGCCCATCGACAATCCGGGCGAGGACGCGATGCGCGCCGCGATCTCGCCGACGCCGGGGAACTGGCTGTACTTCGTCACGGTCAAGCCCGGCGACACCCGCTTCACCGCCGACTACGCCGAACACCGGCGCAACGTCGCCGAGTTCAACCGCCAACAGGACAAGTCTGGTTCACCCGCGGCCAAGTGAGCCGTGCGGGACATCACGCGGCCACCGGCGCGGGCTCACCGGCCAGCAGCCGCCTGATGTCCCGTACGGCCGCGCGTCCCGCGCGGTTGGCGCCGATGGTGCTGGCGGACGGGCCGTAGCCGACGAGGTGGACGCGCGGGTCGGCGACCGCGCGCGTGCCCTCGACGCGGATCCCGCCGCCGGGTTCGCGCAGCCGCAGCGGCGCGAGATGATCGACGGCGGGCCGGAAACCGGTCGCCCACAGAATGACGTCGGCAGCCACCTGCCGCCCGTCGTTCCACGCCACACCGTCCGCTGTGATCCGGTCGAACATCGGCTGCCGGTCCAGCACACCGTCCCGCAGGCCCTGCCGGATCGCGTCGTTGAGGGGCAGGCCGGTCACCGAGACGACGCTCTTCGGCGGCAGCCCCTGCCGCACCCGTTCCTCGACCAGCGCGACCGCGGCACGGCCCGCCTCCTCGTCGAAGGGACCCTCCCGGAAGACCGGAGGACGCCGGGTCACCCACGTGGTCGCGGCCGCGAGCGGGGCGATTTCCAGCAGGTGCTGCGTCCCGGACGCGCCGCCGCCCACCACGACGACCCGCTGCCCGGCGAACGCCTCGGGCCCCGGGTACCGCGCGGTGTGCAGCTGCCGTCCGCGGAACGTCTCCTGGCCCGGGTAGCGCGGCCAGAACGGCCGGTCCCAGGTGCCGGTCGCGTTGATCAGCGCGCGGGTCGCCCAGGTGCCGTCCGAGGTCTCGACTAGCAGCCGCCCGCCGTCGCCCTCCCGTACCGCCCGGACGTCCACGGGACGCCGTACCCGCAGGTCGAAAGTCTGCTCGTAGTCGGCGAAGTACTCGGCGACGACCTGCGACGACGGCCGCGCGGGGGCCGCGTCCGTGAGCTCCATGCCGGGCAGGGAGTGCATGCCGTGCACCTTGCCGTACGTCAGTGACGGCCACCGGAACTGCCAGGCGCCGCCCGGACCGGGCGAGTGGTCCAGCACCACGAAGTCCCGGTCCGGGCGGAAACCGGTGCGCCGCAGGTGGTAGGCGCCGGCCAGACCCGCCTGCCCGGCGCCCACCACCACGACCTCGACCTCACGCGTGTTGTTCACGCTTCTACCAACAGGGAAGGGCCCGCCGATCTTCCCGGCACGGCCCCGGGCTCAGCGCCCGCCCGCCACGAGGAGCGGCGCACCCGACTCCGCATCCGCAACCGCACCCGACTCCGCACCCGCCAGCAGCCCGCGCGCCGCGAGCTCGGGAATCACGCCCTCCCCGAACCAGTAGGCCTCCTCGAGATGCGGATAGCCGGACAGCACGAAGTGCTCGACGCCCAGCGCGTGGTACTCCTCGATGAGATCCGCGACCTCGCTGTGACTGCCGACCAGCGCGGTGCCCGCGCCGCCCCGCACCAGGCCGACGCCGGCCCACAGGTGGGGATGGATCTCCAGGTCGGCGCGGGAGCCGCCGTGCAGGGCCAGCATGCGCTGCTGCCCCACCGACTCGCTGCGGCCGAGCGCGGCCTGCGCCGCCGCGACGGTGTCCGCGTCGAGGTCGTCGAGCAGCCGGTTCGCCGTCGCCCAGGCGTCCGCGGAGGAGTCCCGGGAAATGGTGTGCAGCCGGACGCCGAAGCGGACCGTGCGGCCCTCCGCCTCGGCGAGCGAGCGGATCCAGTCGATCTTCTCCTTGACCTGCGCGGGCGGCTCGCCCCAGGTCAGATACACGTCGGCGTGCCGCGCCGCGACCGGTCCGGCGGCCGGCGACGACCCGCCGAAGAACAACGGCGGCACCGGGTCGGGCGGCAGCGCGGTCAGCCCGCCCTCGACCTGGTAGTGGGCACCGTCGAAGTCGAACGGCCCGCCCCGCCACACGCCGCGCACGACGGACAGGAACTCGTCGGTCCGGGCGTACCGCTGGTCGTGGTCGAGCCGGTCGCCGAAGCGGCGCTGCTCGGCCGAGTCGCCGCCGGTGACGACGTTCAGCAGCAGCCGCCCGCGGGTCAGGCGCTGGTACGTCGCCGCCATCTGCGCGGCGAGCGTCGGCGACAGCAGCCCCGGACGGAACGCCACCAGGAACTTCAGCCGCTCGGTGTGCTGGGCGAGCGCCACCGTCGTCAGCCAGGCGTCCTCGCACCAGGTGCCCGTCGGCGTCAGCACCGCCTCGAAGCCCAGCCGTTCGGCCGCCTTGGCGATCTGCGCGAGGTACGCGATGTCGGGCGCGCGCACCCCGCTGACCTTGCGGGCGGCGCCCAGGTCGTTGGGGGCGTACGCGTGCCGGTCCACCAGGGTGCGGCCGTCGCCGCCCGTGGGCAGGAACCAGTGGAGTCGTACGGTCATGTCGTGTGATCCCTTCTCGGCCGCACGGGTCAGTCGCGGGCGGGGGTGGTCGAGGGCGGCAGGTCGCCGTTGAAGCGCCGGTCGACGAAGTCGCCGAAGTCGACCTTGCGCGGGATGAGCTTCAGTTCGGTGAAGGCGTCGGCGATCTCCTGCTCGGAGGCGACCAGCGGATCGTCGACGGCGACCGCGACCCGGCTGGCGTTGGTGCGCTTCACCGAGTCCAGCGCCACGTCGTAGGGCAGGCCGGTGTCCTTCGACCACACCTCGGCCCAGTCCTCCTTGTGGTCGCGGACCCAGGCGGTCGCGCGCCGCAGCCGCTCCAGGTAGTCCTTGAGCGCGGTGACCTTCTTCGGGTCCTCCAGGGCGCGCGGCGCCGCCACCTGGAAGGTCAGCCCGTTCGTCACGCCGTCGCCCGTCGTGAGGATCCGCCCCTGCTTCGCCCGCAGCACCTGGGAGGTGTACGGGTCCCAGACCGCCCACGCGTCGACCTTGCCGGAGGTGAACGCGGCGAGCGCGTCGGCCGGCTGGAGGTACTTGACCTCGACGTCGGCGAGGCTCAGCCCGGCCTTCTTCAGGGAGGCGACCAACTGGTAGTGCGCGGAGGAGCCCTGGGCCACCGCGACGGACCTGCCCTTGAGCTCGGCGGGACTCTTCAGCCGTGAGTCGTTCGGGACGAGGATGGTGTCGCCCCTGGACGTGCCGTGCCAGGCGGCCACGACGGAGATCTTCGAGCCGGCGCCGGCGGCGAACACGGGCGGGGTGTTGCCGACGCCGCCGATGTCGACGGCGCCCGCGTTGACGGCCTCCAGCAGGGGCGGGCCGGAGGTGAATGTCGACCATTTGATCTTGTAGTCGAGGTCCTCGAGTTCCCCGGCGGCCCTGAGGACGGCCTCGGAACCTCCCTTCTGGTCCCCGACGTCGAGCGTGACGGAGCCCTGCCCGTCGGTGCCGTCGCCCGAGGTGGAGGCGGCGGAGTCGCCGCCGCAGGCCGAGGCGAGGAGAGCGAGGGGGAGGAACAGCGCGGCGGGGAGGAGGCGTCGTCTCATGACGTGTCCGTTCGTGAGGGTGGAACTTCGTGGCGGGCAGTTCAGGCGGCTTCGCCGGCCGGTTCGACGCCGAGGCGTTCGAGGAGGGCGGCGCGCAGCTCGGCGAAGCGGGGGTCGGTGATGTCACGGGGCCGGTCGAGTGCGACGCGCTGCTCGTGGGCGATGACGCCGTCGTCCATGACGAGCACGCGGTCGGCGAGCAGCACGGCCTCCTCGACGTCGTGCGTGACGAGCAGAACGGCGCAGCCGCGCCGCTGCCACAACTCGCCGACCAGCCGCTGGGCGGTGATGCGGGTGAGCGCGTCGAGTGCGCCGAACGGCTCGTCCAGCAACAGCAGATCGGGCTCCCGCACCAGGGCGCGGGCCAGCGACGCGCGCTGGGCCTCGCCGCCGGACAGGGTCTTGGGCCAGGCGTTCGTGCGGTGACCGAGCCCGACCTCGCCGAGGGCCCGCTCGGCGACGGCGCGTTCGGGCCTGCCGGGCAGACCGAGCAGCACGTTGCGCCACACCTTCTTCCACGGCATCAGGCGCGGCGCCTGGAACGCGACCGCCTTGCGGCGCGGCACGAGGACGGTGCCCTCGATGTCCCGGTCGAGACCCGCGAGGATGCGCAGCAGCGTCGACTTGCCGCAGCCGCTGCGCCCCAACAGGGCGACGAATTCGCCCGGTTCGATGTCCAGCCGCAGGTCGTCGATGACGGCGCGGCCGTCGAAGGAGCGGGTCAGCCCTTCGACGCGTACGGCCTGCCGGGTCACCGGCCGGTGAACGTCGGTCGCCATTGCAGCAGCAGCCTTTCGAGGGAGCGGACGATGAAGTCGGCGAGCAGACCGAGGAACGCGTAGACGACGAGGCAGACCACGATCACGTCGGTCCGCAGGAAGTCCCGCGCCTGGACCATCAGGAACCCGATGCCGGAGTCGGCGTTGACCTGCTCGGCGAAGACGAGGGCCAGCCAGGAGATGCCGAGGGAGTACCGCAGCCCGGTCATGGCGCCGGGCAGCGCGCCGGGCAGGACGACGTGCCGCACGAGACCCCACCGCGACAGTCCCAGCGACTCACCGGCCTCGATCAACTGGGCGTCCACACCGCGGATCCCGGCGTAGACGTTGAGGTAGAGCGGGAACGTCACGCCGAGGGTGATGATGGCGACCTTCGGGGCCTCGCCGATGCCGAACCAGATGATGAACAGCGGGATGAGGCCGACGAACGGCACGGTCCGCAGCATCTGCACCGACGCGTCGACGAGGTCCTCGCCGATCCGGAACAGCCCGGAGACCAGGGCGAGTCCGGTCCCGACCACGGCGCCGAGCAGCATGCCTGCGGCGACTCGCTGGAGCGAGGTGCCCATGGCCGAGGGCAGCGAGCCGTCGGTCACCATGTCCCGGCCCACTTGGGCGATGCGCCCGGGCGAGGCCAGCACGTCGGCCGTCAACACACCGGTGCTGCTGAGGAGTTGCCACAGCACCAGCAGCAGGACGGGACCGGTGGTACGCCGCAGCCAGCGCGGCACGCGGGCACGGCGGGAGGACGCGGGGACGAGGGGGACGAGGTCGGGCGACCGGCCGGTCCCGGCGGCGACGCGGTCGTCGGCATCGGAGAACGCGGCCGACTCGGCCTCACGCGGGCCGGGGACACCGGATATCGGGGAAATATCCGGACCGGAGGGGTCGGGCGGGGCATGACTGATGCTCATGAGCACTCCACGAACGGGTGGCAAGGAGGCAGGAGGGACACCTCGGCGCGCGCAGCCGCACGGCCGGCCCGGGAGTCAGCGAGGCCGCGGGAGCCGGATACGACTCAGGCGGGACTCAGACGCGGGGCAGGGCGGGGCGGAGCGGGGCAGGACAGGGCGCCGAGGCGAACAAAGAGAGAAAGAAGAGCGAGAGAGGGCGTCAGCAGCCGCGGCGACACGCGGCGGAAGCCACCCGCAGCAGGTCGATGTGACCGCGCGTGGTGAGCAGGGCTGAACGCAACATGCCGCCGAACCTAGCCAGATGTCGTGCGCACGGTCAACGGGCGTCTCGGCACGTGGACCTCCCGTATCGGCAGCCGGTCGGCCGGTGGCGCGCCCGCCGCCCCGTTTGCGTCAGGATGGGGGCATGTCCGATGCGTTCACCACCCGAGTTCTGACCGTCTCCACCGGGTCCCGGGAGCGGGTCGCCGACCTGACCCGCGACTGCGAGGCCTTCCTGCGGGAGGTCGCGGCCGGCCGCGACGGCCTCCTCAACATCTTCGTCCCGCACGCCACGGCCGGGATCGCCGTCATCGAGACGGGCGCCGGCAGCGACGACGACCTCCTGGCCGCGCTGCACACCCTGCTCCCGGCGGACGACCGCTGGCAGCACCGCCACGGCAGCCCCGGCCACGGCCGCGACCACGTCCTGCCGGCCCTCGTCCCGCCCCACGCGACGCTGCCCGTGGTCGGCGGCCGGCTGGAGCTGGGGACGTGGCAGTCGGTGTGCCTGGTGGACACGAACGTCGACAACCCGGACCGTCAGGTGCGGCTGTCGTTCCTCGGGTAGGGACGCGTCCGCCCCGGCTGCGCGGGAGGCCGCCGGCCGTCCCCGCGCAGGCGGCGTCCCGTCGGCGTCGGCGTCACCAGGTGATGCGCAGCAGCAGGTTGGGGGAGCCGGAGCCGGGATTGCGGACCACCGGGGTGGCTGCCGCGACGAGGGCGTTGGCCACCTGGGCGGGTGATGCCGAGCGGTGCTCGCCGAGGTAGAGGGCGGCCGCGCCGGCGACGTGAGGAGCCGCCACCGAGGTGCCGGAGATGGTGTTGGTGGCGGTGTCGCCGGTGCCCCAGGCCGAGGTGATGGACGCGCCGGGGGCGAACAGGTCCAGCACGCGGCCGTAGTTGGAGGAGGACGTGCGGCTGTCACCGAAGTCGGTGGCGCCGACGGTGAGTGCCTCGGTGACACGGGCCGGCGAGAACGCGGAGGCGTCGGTGCCGGATCCGCCCGCGGCGACGGCGTAGGTGACACCGGACGCGATCGACTCCCGTACGGCGGTGTCGAGGACGGTGCTGGCACCGCCACCGATACTGAGGTTGGCCACGGCGGGCTTCACGGCGTTCGCGGTGACCCAGTCGATGCCGTCCAGCACCCCGGCGACGGTACCGGCGCCGTTGGAGTCCAGCACGCGTACGGCGACGACGGTGGCCTTCTTGGCGACCCCGTGCACCGTGCCGGCGACGATGCCGGCGATGTGGGTGCCGTGGCCGTTGCCGTCCGGGGCGGTGGTGTCGCCGTCGACGGCGTCGTAACCGTAGGAGGCGCGACCGCCGAAGGCGCGGTGGGTGATGCGCACTCCGGTGTCGATGATGTACGCGTGAACGCCTTCCCCGGCGCTGTCGGGGTAGGTGTACGAGCCGTCCAGCGGCGGGTACGCCTGGTCGATGCGGTCCAGGTTCCAGGGAGGGTTGAGCTGAGTGGCCCGGGCCTGGACGGTGGTGTTCTGGACGACCTGCGCGACGGAGGGGTCGGCGGCGAGCCGCCGGGCCTCGGACTCGGTCATGCGGGCGGCGTAGCCGTTGAGGACGGCGGTATAGGTGCGCTCGACCTCGCCGCCGTAGCGGGAGACCAGGCCGCGGCCCGCGGCCGAGGCGGCCCCGATGCCGGAGTTCTTCCCCAGCACGACGATGTAGCTGTCCTTCACCGCGTCCTTGCCGTTCCCCGCGCCGACGATCCGGCCTTCGCCCGCAGCGGCCTGGCCGGGGGTGGCCGCTGCCAGTGCGAGGGCGACGGCAGTGGCCGCCGCGGACAACGCGGCGGTGAGCCGCCACCGGGTTCTGTGTGTCACTGCCATCGGAAAGACGCTCCTGCACGTGGTGGTCCGCCGCTGGGATGGTGAGGTGCCCCATCATTGATGCGCCCACGACAAGAAGCTGCAAGAGGGTCTACGTGTCCGGGGGCGGTCGGCCCGGCGATTCAAGCCAGGAAACGGCTGATACGGAAGCCGGGCCGCGCCGTGCGACGGGCCGGTGCGGGCAAGGGCCGTGCGACGGGCCGGTGCGGGCAAGGGCCGTGCGACGGTGCGGTGCGGGCAAAGGCCGTGCGACGGTGCGGTGCGGGCAGGGCCGTTCACCGCCCCACAGGATCTCCCTCCGCGCCGTCCTCCCGGGTGCGCAGCATGGCGTGGCCGCCGTGGTCCAGCGGCGTCGGCAGCTTCAGGCGGGCCGTCTCGTCGCCCGTGCGGGTGTCGACGAGATGGACTTCGCCGTGGCCGCCGCGGGTGACGGCCGCATGGTCCGAGCCGGGTGATGCCGCCACGGCCCGGCGCTGGACGCCCTCCCAGGGGGTACCGCCGCGTCGCGGGGCGCCCGACATGGCCGGGAGCGGGACGCGGCGGTCGGTGCCGTCCGGGCCCAGCAGGATCAACTCGTCGCCGTCCGGGTGGATGCGGGTGAACACCGTGTGGTTCCTGGCCAGGGCCAGCCGGAACACCAGCCCGGGGCCCAGGTCGGTCAGGGTCGTCCCGTGTGTCGTCAGGTCGTGGTGCCAGGCCTGATTCGTCCACTCCGGCCAGCGCAGCGGGTCCGTGGGGCCGCCCCGCAGCGTCGACCACAGGGCCGGACGGCGGGTGTCCAGACGCAGGTACCAGCCCCGGCCCTTCGCCCCCCAGGGGATGACCGGTTGCGGGACGAGGCCGTCGCCCGCGCGGCGCGCCACGTGGACGCCCTCTCCCGTGGCGGCGAACACCAGCCCGCGCCGGGGGAGTTGGGCGTCGCCGTGGCCGTCGTCGGGCAGCGCGAGCCGCGCGGACGGGGTGACGGGCGGGCAGCCGGGCGGGGCGGTCAGCAGGTCGGCGAACCGGTGGACGGCCAGTGCGCCGGGTTCGCGGTGGCGCAGGACGACAAGGGGGCCCCCTTCCCCGTCGCCCTCGCCCTCGTACGCGCTCTCGCCCTCGTACGCGCTCTCCCCCTCGTACGCGTACTCGCTCTCGTACGCGCTCTCGCCCTCGCCCTCGTACGCGTCGAGGACCGTGACCCCCGGTTCACCCACCCGTGTGCGCACCCGCGCCGCGTCCCCCGTCTCCAGGTCGGCGACAGTCAGCACGTCCGACCACGGTGCGGCGTTCTTGCCGAGGCCCGTCGTCACGGCCGCCCACCGGCCCGACGGGTCGACGGCGAGGTGTTCGGCGGGCACCGCCACCGGTATCGCGGCCGCGACCAGTTCGTCGCCGAACGGATCCAGCACCAGCAGCTCGCCGCTGCGGTCGTCCACGCAGGCCACCCGCCCGCCCGGCAGGGCGAGGAACCCGGCGTGCTCCGACAGGTGGCGGCCGTCGAGGCGGCCCGCCTCCGTGCCGTCCGGAACGGTCAACACATGGACCACTCCGGCCAGATGGTCGGAGACGAGCAGGAGCGAATCGGCGGACACGGGGACCTCCATCGGCGGCGGGGGAGGGCGGAAACCAGCCCTGATACTGAAAATGATTATCATGTATTGTCGTCGCGTTCCGGGTCCCTGAAGAAGAAGCGAGGGCATCGTGCTGCGCGCACCGTCGAGATTCGTCCGAAACTGGCTCATCGCCGCGACAGCCATATCCGTCCTGGCGGGGTGCGGCTCCTCGACCGAACCCGCCGAGGGCGGGCAGGCCACGGCCGCCGCCAGGACGGACGTCACCGTGGAGCCCATCAAGGCCACGCGCACGCTCACCGACACGGGCGGCAAGAAGATCTCCCTGGAGAAGGAACCGCGGCGCATCGTCTGCCTGTTCGCGCTCTGCGACGACATCCTCACCGAGCTGGGCATCGTCCCGACGGCCACGAACAGCGCGCTCCTCGCCCACCCCGACTTCCTGGGCAAGGAGAAGGCGAAGCAGGTCGACATCGTGCCGGGCGGTTTCATCGCCCCCGAGGTGGAGGCGGTCCTCTCCCACAAGCCCGACCTCGTGATCGGCCTGGAGGACACCCACGGCAAGCTCGCCCCGGCGCTCGACGGCGCCACCACGTTCTGGCCCATGCAGCCCGAGACCTGGCAGGACAGCGTGGGCTACCTGCGGGACGTCGCCGCGCTGACCGGCCGTACCACCGAGGGGGAGAAGGCCGAGAGGACCTTCCGCACCAAACTCGCGAAGGCCGAGGCGGCCAGGAGCGACAAGACCGCGCTCGTCATCTACGGCAGCGACGAGAACTTCGGCGTGGCCACCCCGGAGGGCGACGTGGCCGCCAGCCTGTTCCCGAGGATCGCCCACTACCCGTGGAAGTCGCGGGGCGTGGAGGGCAGTTACAGCCTGGAGGAGATCCTCGCGCGCGACGTCGACGTGATGTTCGTCGAGACGATCTCCTTCGGCGAGCCGGACGGCAAGCTGTCGGAGAAGCTCGCCAAGAACCCGCTGTGGGGGAAGATCCCCGCCGTGCGGAACGGGGACGTGCACGAGGTCGACTCCGAGGTGTGGGCCAAGGGGCGCGGCACCCGCTCGCTGGGGATCGTGCTGGACGAGGCCACGGCCGCGCTGCGGTGAGTGCGTCCACCACGTCCGTCGACGACGATTCCCCGACCCCCGTCGACGACGTCTCCGCCGGGCCGGCCGTGCGCGTGCCGGGGCGATGGCGGCTGCCCGTTCTGATCGGGCTGCTGGTCGTCGCCTCCGGCTGTGCGCTGAGCCTCGGCACGCCGCAGATCCCGCCGCACCGGCTGCCCGCCGCGCTGCTGGACGGGGACGCCTCGCTCGCCGGGATCGTCGTCGGCGAACTCCGCCTGCCCCGGCTGGTGCTGGCGCTCGTCGCCGGTGCCTGCCTGGGCGCGGCGGGGCTCGTGCTCCAGGAGGCGCTGCGCAATCCACTGGCCGTGCCCGAGATGCTGGGCGTCTCCTCGGGCGCCGCGCTGGGTGTCGCCGCGCCGCTCGTCCTGGCCGTGTCGCTGCCCGCCGTCGTCCAGCCGCTGCTGGCCATCGGCGGGGCCGTGCTGGGCGGCGGACTGACGCTGCTCGCCGCCGGGTTGGGGCGCAGCCCGTCCGCGGTGCTGCTGACCGGTGCCGCCGTCGCCGCCGCGTTGCAGGCCGCACTGCTCGTCCTCATGGTGATGGCCGACCAGCTCGACCTCCAGCTCATCTACCGCTATCTGCTCGGCTCACTCTCCGGCCGCACCTGGGAGGACGTCACCGGGCTGTGGCCGTGGCTGCTCGTTGCCGTCCCGGCGCTGGTGCTGTGCGCGCCGGTGCTGTCGGTGCTGCGCCTCGGCGACGAGGACGCCGAGGCGCTCGGCGTGCGGGCGCAGCGGGCCCGGTTCGCCGCGCTGGCCATCGCCGTCGTCCTCATCGCGCCGGTGACGGCGGTGTGCGGGCCGGTGGCGTGGGTCGGGTTCCTCGCCCCGCATCTGGCCCGCAAGCTCGCCCCCGCCGCGGACGCGGTGCGGTGGCTGCCCTGGTCGGCGGCGTGGGGCGCGGTCGTGGTGGTGGTCGCCGACGTCCCGGCCCGCCTGGCGCTCGCGCCGGTCGAGGTGCCGGCCGGCGCCTGGACGGCGCTGCTCGGGGTGCCCGCAGGGGTCGCGCTGCTGCGCTCGGGCGGAGGACCGCGCGCTTCCCGGCGGTCGGTCGTGGGGCGGAAGGGAGTGCTCCGGTGATCGGGCCTGTGTCCGCGCTCCGGCGGTGGACCGCGTGCGCCTCGGCGGGCGGCCGGGACCCGGTTGGGGCTGCGGTGGCGTTCCGGCGTTCGCCCGTGCTCGGGTGGGAGGCCGTGCGTGGCGCGGCGGTCCGTCGTGGGCGGGAAGAGGGCCATGCGGTGTTCCGGCGTTCGCCCGTGCTCGGGTGGGAGGCCGTGCGTGGCGCGGCGGTCCGTCGTGGGCGGGAAGAGGGCCATGCGGTGTTCCGGCGTTCGCC
>NZ_JBVJSJ010000012.1:162456-292524 GCF_055606745.1 Streptomyces sp. NPDC037054
GCCCGTGCTCGGGCGGGAGGCCGTGCGTGGGCCGGCGGTCCGTCGTGGGCGGGAAGAGGGCCATGCGGTGATCCGGCGTTCGCCCGTGCTCGGGCGGTGGCCAAGTGCGTCGTGGCGGCCTGCCGCGGCCCCGAAGGGACCGCGCACGTCCCGGCGGTCGGCCGTGGGGTGGAAGGGGGTGTTCCGGTGATGCGGCGTTCGTCCGTACCCGGGCAGGAGGCCGGGCGGGTGTCGGCGGTCGGTCACGACGCGGTGGGCCCTGCGGTGATCCGGCGTTTGTTCGCGCTCGGTGTGCTCGTGCTGGTGTGTGCCGGTGTCGAACTGGTCGCCGGGCGTGGCATGTCCCCGGCCGTCGCCTGGGACGTGCTCGGCGGAGGCGGTGACGCGACCGAGCAGCACATCCTCTTCCAACTCCGGCTGCCCCGGCTGCTGGTGGCCCTCGGAGCGGGGGCCTGCCTGGGAGTCGCCGGCCTCGTCCTGCAGTCCGCGCTGCGCAATCCCCTCGCGGGACCCGAGGTCACCGGCGTGACCCCGGGCGCGGTCCTCGGGGCCGTCACCGCGACCGGTCTCGGGCTCGCGGGCTGGGAGTCGCCCCTCGCCGTGGTCGTCGCCGCCTGCGTGGGGGGCTGCGCCGGGGCCGCGCTGCTGTGGCTGCTCGCCGGGCGCGGCACGGGCGACCCGGCGCAGACCGCCGTGCACGGGGTGCTCGTGTCGGCGGTGCTCGGCGGGCTCACCGCCATGGTGCTGCTGGTCGCCCCCGGCGAACTGGGCAGCGTCGTGCAGTGGCTCGTCGGCACCACCGAGGGCCGGGTGTGGGAGCACTGGCACCTGCTGTGGCCCTGGGCGCTGCTCTGGGGAATCGCCGCATGGCTGCTGGCCGGACCGCTCACGCTGCTGCGCTGCGGCGACGAACTCGCCTCCGCGGCGGGGCTGTCCACGGCACGCGCCCGGACCGCCGCCCTGCTGTGCGCGGTGGCGCTGACGGCCGGCGCCGTGGCCGCCGTGGGCGCGCTCGGCTTCGTCGGGCTCCTCGTGCCGCACGTCGCCGTGAGCGTCTTCGGTGCCGACCTGCGCGTGGCCCTGCCCGGCGCCGCGCTCACCGGCGCGGCCGTGGTGTGCGGCGCGGACGCGGGGGCCCAGCTCGTGTCACGGCTGCTGGCGGTCGCGCTGGAGTCCGGACGGCTCACCGTGCCCGTCGGGGCGCTCACCACCTGCATCGGTGCCGCACTGCTGCTGATCGTCGTGCGCCGCGCGCCCGGCTCCACCTTCTGACGTCGACGGAGGACAGACCATGACCGAATCCGTGGGGATCCGCGTCGAGGGAGCCCACTTCGGGTACCCCGGCAGGCCCGTGCTGCGCGGCGTCGACATGACCGTGGAGCCGGGTGAGCTGACCGCCCTGATCGGCCTCAACGGCTGCGGCAAGTCGACGCTCCTCAGGCTCGCCGCCGGACTGCTGCGCCCCGACGAAGGGCGCGTCCTGCTCGGCGGCGACGACCTGTCCCGGCTCTCCCGGCGGGACACGGCCCGGCGCGTCGCGCTGCTGCACCAGTCGGCGCCCGCCGTACCCGGCATGACGGTGCGTCAGCTCGTACGGCAGGGTCGGTACGCGGCGCGCGGCCCGCTCGGCATGCTGCGCGAGGGCGACGACCCGGTCGTACGGCGGGCGTTGCGCGACGTGGGCGTGGAGCAGTGGGCCGAGCGGCCCGTGGATGCGCTGTCCGGCGGTGAGCGGCAGCGGGTCAGGCTCGCCATGGCGCTCGCCCAGGACACCCGGGTCCTGCTGCTCGACGAGCCGACCACCTACCTGGACCTGCACCACCAGCTCGACGTGCTGCGCACCGTGGTGCGGCTGCGCGAGGAACGCGGTCTGACCGTCGTGATGGTGCTGCACGACCTCGCGCACGCCGCGCGGTTCGCCGAGCGGATCGTCGCGCTGCGGGACGGGCGCGTGGTGGCCGACGGGGCGCCGAAGGAGGTCGTCACGCCGGCGCTGCTGGCGGACGTGCTCCAGGTGGCGGGCCGGGTCGGCACGGACCCCGAGGGCGGATGGCCGGTGTGTTACCCGGATCACCCTCTCCCCACTAGTAAATGATAATCATATTCATTAATGTGGGCGGTGCGGTGCTCGACCGAACACCGCATCTCCCTTGACCAAAAGGAGAGTTCATGGACAACGAGCAGATCTTCACCCCGATCGCCGACCCCGGCCAGCTGGCCCACGACTCGGCTTCCCACTCCAACGCGCTCGTCGAGAACCCCTTCGACGACACCGAGGAGTGACCGAGGGATAACCCCTCGCTCGGACCGTGGGCCCGCCCGATGCCTTCCGGGCGGGCCCATTCCCTCCTACCAGGCCCTTTCCGACAGGAGAAACCACGTGTCGCGCAGTCAGCTCGCCCCCGGTGTGGAGATCGTCGCCGTGCCCGGCCGAGGGCTTGCCGTCCGCACCGCCGGCGGGGAGTTCCTCGGCGTGCGCACCGGCGACACGGACCAGGACGCGCTGCTCGCCCGCCTCTCCGGCGCCGCCGACAACAGTCGCGACCCCGAACTCGACCGGCTCGTCCGGGCCTTCGAGGACGCCGGCCACCTCGCACAGGAGCCGCCGGACGGCTCCTGGCCCGCCGAACTCCGCGACGTACGACTCGTGGGCGACGCCGAACTCACCGGACCGCTCGCCGCGCACCTGCGCACGGCGGGCGCCGACCCACGGCCCGCGACACCCGGTGAGGCCCTCGACGGGGCACCCGCCGCCGTCGTCTGGTGCCTCAACGGGCCCGTGCCGCAAGGACTGTGGGACGCGGCCGACCGCCTCCCGGAAGGCGGCACCGCCTGGCTGCGCTGCCACCGCGAAGGATGGCAGGCCTACGTCGAACCCCTCGCCGCCGCCCCCGGCGACGTCACCTCCGCCCACGTCCGCGCCCGCCGCCTCGCCGCCACACCCGCGCACCGCGAACTCGACGCCTACTGGAGCGGACCGCGCACGTCCGGCGCCCCCTTCCGGCTCACCCCGCCCGCGGCGGCCCTCCTCGCCGCACTGCTCGCCGACGACCTCACCCGCTGGGCGACCGGCACCCCCGACGCCGGCCCACTGCCCGCCCGGCGCCGGCTCCGGAGCGTCGACCTGCGCACCCTGACCGTCTCCGAACACCCCGTGCTGCCCGTCCCCGCCGTCGCCACCATGCCGAAGAGGGCCGGATGACGACACCCCGCACCCTGACCGTCGACGGCCTCGTCACCGACGTGCAACTCCCCGACGGCGACGGCCCGTTCCCCGCCGTCCTCGTCCGCACGCCCTACGACCGGCGGCGCCACCGCGCCGAGCTGCACGGCTGGGCCCGGCGGGGTTTCGCCGCGCTGGCACAGGACGTACGGGGGCGGCACGCGTCGCCGGGGGATTGGCACCCCTACACCGCCGAGACCGCCGACGGCGCCGCGACCGCCCGCTGGATCCGCGCCCGGCCCTGGAGCGACGGGCGGATCGTCGCGGCCGGCGCCTCCTACGCCGCGTACTGCGCCCTGACGCTCGCGCTCGACGCTCCCGAGGACGCCCGGCCCGACGCCGTCGTCGCCGCCGTGCCCGCACCCGGCGCCGCCGACACCGCACGCGAACCCTCCGGCGTCGAACGGCTCGTGACCCGCGCCGGATGGTGGGCGGCGCACGGCGACCGGCGCGACTGCGACGAACACGCCCTGGGCAAGGCCCTCGCCGCCGACCCCGACCTGCTCGCCCACCTGCCGCTGAGCGGCCTCCCGGCACGGCTCGGCCGCGCCATGCCGTCCTGGCCGGCACTGTGGGAGCACCGCGAGCGCGGCAGGCTCGGCGCCGCGGCGGCCGGTGCCCGGATACCGCTCCTCGCGGTCGGCGGCCACCACGACCACTTCGCCGCGGACACCCTCGACCTGTGGCGCCGCTGGGGCGGACCCTCCGCGCGCCTGCTGATGGGCCCCTGGGGACACGGCCTCGTCGCCGAACCCGGACCCGACGCCGACCCCCGACACCGGATCGGCCTCGGCGAGCTGTACGCGAACTGGGCGCGCCTCGCCCTCGCCGGCCGGCTCGCGCACGGACACGGCGGCGCCCTCGCACTCGGCGGCAGCGCCCTGTGGGTGCCCGCCGGCACGCGGGGCGAGCCGTACACCCCGGTCCTGCGGACGCTGCGCGGCGCCACGTTCACCGCCGACCCCGACCGGCCCGTGCCCTCCGACGACCTCACCGTCCCCGCCGACGGCACCCCCGACCGCTGCCTCCTCGTCACACCACCGCTCCCGCGCCCGCTCGACGTCCTCGGACCCGCCGAGGTCCGGCTGCGCGCCACCGCCGGCACACCCCGCGCCGACTGGTTCGCGCGGCTCGTCGCCGTCGGACCCGACGGCGTGGCCGAGCGGCTCGCCGTCGGCACGGCACGGCGCGCCGACCGCCCGGCGCGGGCCGCCGAGTTCACCGTCCCGCTCGGCACGCTCGCCCGGCGCCTGACGGCCGGGACCCGGCTGCGCCTGGAGATCGCCGGGCACCACTTCCCGGCGCACGCCCGCAACCCGCACACCGGCGGCGACCCCGTCACGGCCACCCGGCTGCTCGCCTCACGCCGCGAGGTCGACACCGGGCGGGTGACGCTGCGGCTGCCCGTGCTCCGGACCCGACCCACCCCCACCGATCCCGTACAGGAGATCCTGCGATGACGGCGCTGCCGCCGGAAGCCCTGGTCGACCCGCTCTGCGGAATCGTCCGCAAGATCAAGCCCGTCGAGCACCCCGCGGGCGCGCCGCCCCGCTACACCGCGCTCACCGCCGAGATCGCCGACGCGCGCAGACTCGGCCTGTGGCCCGCCGACCGGGTCTCCCTCGGCACCACGTTCGGCGACCCCGAGGGCGCCAGGATCGCCGCGCTCGCGGAAGGCGTCGAACGCTACTGCGGCAACCGCGTCCCGCCCCCCGGCCACCCCGACGCACCCCTGCGCGCCACCGCCGCCGAGCTCGCCGACCGGGGCCTGCGCCCGTACGGGCCCGACGAACTGCCCGCCTACGCCGACTGGCAGTACGGCCGGGACGGCTTCCCCTACCGCCGCCTCACCCCGGACACGCCCGCCCTGTGGACCCGCGGCACCGAGCACCTGCCCGGCGGGGAGCGCGCCGAGGTCTGGGCTCCGGTCGCGCTCACCCACCTCAACTGGCGCCAGGGCGAGCTGCGTTCACTGCCCCGCACCCACCACCTCAACTACGCCGGCATAGCCACCGGGCAGGGCCTGGACGACGCGGTGGAACGCGGCCTGCTGGAGATCGTCGAACGCGACGCCCTCGAACTGTGGTGGCACCTCGACGGCCCGGCCCGCGGCATCGACCCGGCCAGCGTCCCCGGCCTCACCGACGACCTCGCCGGCTCCGCGCTCGACGTGTGGCTCGTGGAGATGCCGTCGGAGTTCGCGCCCTGTATGGCGGCGCTCGTCCACGACCCCCGACTCGGCCTGTACGCGGCCGGGTTCGCCTGCAAGTACGACCCGGCGGAGGCCGCCCGCAAGGCCGTCCTCGAAGCCGTCCACACCTGGGTCTTCACCCAGGGCCTCACCGGGCCCGACGGATGGGTCTTCCAGGCCGTCGAGGCCGGACTGCTCGCCCGCGGCCTCTACCTCGACCACCGCGCCGACGCCCGCTACCTCGACGCGTGCGGCCCGCAGTTCGAGCACGTGCGCGACCTCGGCGCGCACGTCCAGGTCTGGCTCGACGAGCGGATGGCGGCCGAGGCGCGCCGGTTCACCGAGCCCGCCCACGGAGTCGTTCCCCTCGACGCGGTCGAACCCGGCAGCCGCGACCGGCTGGAGCGGGCGCTGCGCGAGGGCGGACACCGCGTCATGACGTTCGACCTGACCACCGAGGACGTCGCGGAGACCGTGCTGCGGGTCGCCCGGGTCCTGGTGTCCGGGCTCATCCCCAACGCCCCCGCCGCCTTCGGCTACTTCGCCAGCCCGCGGTTCGCCGAAGCGGCGCTCGGCCGGGGGTGGCGGACGACCGCGCCGAGCGCGCCGGAGGACTTCACACTGGCCCCTCCGCCGCACATGTGAGGCCACCCGTGGACCTCGTCACCGCCCTCGCCCGCGCCCGTTCCACCGAGGAGCCCGGCCCGGACACACCCGCCGGGCCCGCCGTCCGCGCCTGGCCCGGCGCGCCGCGACCCGTCCCCGACGCCGCCCCCGGGCACCTCCCGCTGGACCGGCTGCTGCGCCTGTCGCTGGCGGCCTCCGACCGCGGCGGGCGCTTGCGCCCCGCGCCGTCCGCGGGCGCCCTGCATCCCGTGGACACCGAACTCGTCGTGGGGCCGCGCTGCCCCCTCCCGCCCGGGCGGTACGGCTACGACCCGGTCGCCCACCGCGTCCACCACCTCGGCCCCGCCGAGGCACCGCCCGGCGTGACGGTGGAACTCCGGGTCACCCCGCGACGCACGATCTCCCACTACGGGCACCGCGCCTGGCCGCTGATCCTGCTCGACGCCGGGCACGCCGCGGCGGCGGTGCGGGCGGGGGCGTGGGCGGTGGGGCTGGACGCGGCGGTGCTGGGCCTGGACGGGAGCGGGAGCCTCGGCGGGGACGGGAGCGACAGCCCCGACGGGGACGGGACCGGGCCCGGGGAGGAGAGGACCGGTACCGGGGACGGGACCGGTCCCGGGGGCGTGCGGGCGCCCCTCGTCGCCGTGCGCGTGTCCGCCCCGGCCCCCGAGGGGGTGCCCCTCGCGGCGCCGGCAGGCGTGCCGGCGCCGTGGGTCCTCCCAGCCCTCGATCCACCGGACCCCCGGCTCCTCGAAGGGCTCACCACCGCCCACCTCCTGTCACGCCGCAGTGCCGCGCCACCCCTGCGCGGCGCTCCGCCCCCGGACGCCCTCCGAGCGGTCCTGGCCACCGCCACGGCCGCGGGCGGCGGTGAGCTCGGCTGGTGCGTCGCCGTCGGTGAACCCCGGCCCGGGCTGGTCGGATCGGCGGCCGACGGCACCCTGCGCCGGTCCGCCGCGGGGGACGCCCGGCCCACGCTCGCCGCCTGGGCGGCCGGGCAGGCCTGGATCGCGCACGCGGGCGCCGTACTGCTCGCCCACGGGTGCCCCGACGACGCCGACGCCCGGCACATCCGCCGCGTCCACCTGCGCGCCGGCTTCGCCGTCCACATGGCCCACCTGACCGCCGTACGCCTGGGCCTGGCGGCCCGGCCCGTCGGCTCCTGGCAGCAGGCGGATCTCGGTGCCGCGCTCGGAGCCGCGCCCGGGCGGGACCGGGTCGTGCACGGCCTGGTCCTCGGCACCGTCCACCCCGAGGAGAGAACCCCGTGATCGTCCACCCCGAACTGCGCCGCGCCGCACGGCACGCGCGCCGTCCCCTGCTCACGGCCACCCTGTTGCAGGGCGCCGTCACCCTCACCCATCTCGCGCAGGCCGTCCTGCTCGCCGTCGCCCTGGCCGGACTGGCCCGCGGCGGGACCGACGGGCTGCCGGCGCTGCTCGGCGCGGTCCCCGCCGTCGTGGTCGCCCGCGCTGTTCTCGCCTCCTGGCAGCGGCGCACCGCCACCCGCGCCGGGGCCCGGGTGCGCGTCCGGCTGCGCGACGAACTCGTCGCCCACCTCGGACGGCTCGGCGCCGCCCGTCTGACGACCGCGCGCGCCGGCGCCGTCCGCACCACCCTGGTCGACGGGGTCGAGGGCGTCGACGCGTACGTCTCCCGCTACCTGCCCCAACTGCTCGTCACCCTCGCCGTGCCGCCGCTGCTGCTCGGCGTGCTGGCCGTCGTGGAACCGGTCGCGCTGCTCGGCCTCGTCCCGGCCCTGCTCCTCGCCCTCGCCGGGCCACGCGCCTGGGACCGGCTGCTCGCCCGGCGCGGCAAGGAACACTGGGACACCTACGAAGGGCTCGGCGCCGACTACCTGGAAGCCCTCCAGGGCATGCCCGCGCTGCGCGCCGCCGGTGCCGTGGGCCGGACCCGGCAGCGGCTGGAGGAACGCTCGGCGGCACTGCACCGGGCCACCGTCGCCAAGCTCCGCGTCTCCCTCGTCGACACCGGCATCACCGACCTGGCCATCCAGGGCGGCACCGCTGCCGCCGCACTTCTCGCCTGCTGGTCCGCCGTCACCGGCTCCACCACGGCGACGGGCACCTATCTTCTGCTGCTCCTGGCCTCCGAGTGCTTCCGCCCGGTGCGCGACCTGTCCCGCGAGTGGCACGCCGGATACCTCGGCGTCTCGGCCGCGGACGGGATCGCCGCCCTGCGCACCGCCGAGCCCGCCGTCCCCGACACCGGGACGGAACGCGCGCGCTGGCCGCAGCCGCCCGAACTGCGCTTCGAGGACGTCGGCTTCAGCTACGAGGGCGACTCGGACGCCGGTGCCCCGGCCGTGCGCGGCGTCACCTTCACCGCCGAGGCCGGGCGCACCACCGCCGTCGTCGGCCCCTCGGGCGCGGGCAAGTCCACCCTGCTCGCCCTGCTGCTGCGCCACCGCACCCCGCAGCACGGCCGGATCACCGTCGCCGGACGGGACGTGGCCGACTACACGCTCGACTCACTGCGCCGGGGCATCGCCGTCGTCTCCCAGGAGACGTACCTCTTCCACGCCTCCATCGCCGACAACCTGCGCCTGGCCCGGCCGGACGCCACCGACGACGAACTCGTCCGCGCGGCACGCACCGCCGGCATCCACGACGAGATCGCCGCGCTCCCCGACGGCTACGCGACCGTCCTCGGCGAACGCGGCGCCACCCTGTCCGGCGGACAGCGCCAGCGCCTCGCCCTCGCCCGGGCCCTGCTGGCCGACGCGCCCGTGCTGGTCCTGGACGAGGCCACCAGCTCCGTGGACGAACGCCGCGAGGCCGACATCGTCCGCGAACTGCTGAGCGCGGCCGGCGGCCGTACCGTCCTGGTCGTCGCCCACCGCCTCGCCGCCGTACGGCACGCCGACCGCATCGTGGTCCTCGACGGCGGCCGGGTCGACGCCGTCGGCACCCACGACCACCTCGTGCGGGCCGGGGGCGTCTACACGGAGCTCGTCACGGCGGGCCGCACACACGAAGGAGAACTCGCCGCATGAGCAGCCCCGCCACAGCCGCCCCCGCCACCGGCTCCACCGGCCCCACCGCCACCCCCGCCACCGGCCCCGCCTCCGCCCGTGCGGACGAGGCCCTGCCGGCACGCGGCTCGCTGCGGGCCCTGCTGCCCGCTCTCGCCGGGCACCGGGGCACGATGGCGCGCACCTGCCTCGCCGCGCTCGTCGAACAGGCCTCCCTGGTCGCCCTGTTGACGCTCGCCGCCCACACCGTCGGCACCGCCGTCATCGAAGGCCGCGCCCCCTCGTCCGGCACGGTCACCGCGCTCGTGGTCCTCGCCCTCGTCCGGGCCCTGACGACCTGGCACGAGATGGACCTCTCGCACGACCTCGCCTACCGGGTGCTGGCCGGGCTGCGGGTGCGCGTCTTCGACGGACTCGCGCGCAGCGCGCCCGCACGCGTCGCCGGCCGGCGCAGCGGCGACCTCGCCGCCACCGCCATGGCCGACGTGGAGGCGCTGGAGTTCTTCTACGCCCACACCACCGCCCAACTCCTCGCCTCCGGCGTGGTGTTCACCGGCGGCGCGGCGCTGCTGGCGGCGGTCGAACCGTGGCTGCTCGTCGCCGTACTGCCGGTCGCCGCACTGCTCGCCGCGGCGCCCTTCGCCGACGCGCGGGGCCGGGAGAAGCGCGGCGCGCGCACCCGGGAGGCCACGACGAAGCTCTCCGCCGACACCGTGGAGACCGTCGACGGGCTGCGCGAACTGCTCGCGTTCGGACGCCTCGCCGAGCGGCGCGAGCGCCTCGCCGAACAGGGACGCCGGGTCGGCGACGCCCAGCGGGCCGA
This sequence comes from Streptomyces sp. NPDC037054, assembly GCF_055606745.1. Classification (NCBI taxonomy): domain Bacteria; kingdom Bacillati; phylum Actinomycetota; class Actinomycetes; order Kitasatosporales; family Streptomycetaceae; genus Streptomyces; species Streptomyces sp. NPDC037054. Next base: position 172,316 of record NZ_JBVJSJ010000012.1, read on the forward strand.
GGCCGGCTGGGAGGCGACGGCCGCCGCGGCGCGGGACCTGCTCATCGTCCTCGCGGTGCTCGGCGTGGTCGCCGCCGCCGCGCAGTCCGTGACCTCGGGGCGGCTGCACGGCGCGTGGGCCCCCGCCGCGATGGCGCTCGCCCTGTCGGTGCTCGGTCCCGTCGCCGAGTCGGCGCGGGCACTGAGCCAGGCTGTCGCCCTGCGCGCCGCCGCCGCCCGCGTCGGCGCGGCCCTCGCCGCACCCGCCCTCGCCCCGCCGCCCGCCGCGCCCCGCCCGCTGCCCTCCGGGCCGCTCGGCGTCGGCCTGCGCCGGGTGCGCTTCGACTACGGGGGGCGGCCGGTGCTGGACGGCGTCGACCTGACGGTGCCCGCCGGGCGGACGCTCGCCCTGGTCGGCGCCTCGGGTGCCGGGAAGTCGACGTGCGCCCATCTGCTGGCCCGGTTCTGGGACCCGGCCGCGGGCGCGGTACTGCTGCTGCCCGCCGACGGCGCTCCCGGTGACGGGTCACCCGAAGACAGGTCCCCCGTCGACCTCCGTGACCTGGCCGACGCCGAACTGCGCCGCGCGGTCGCCGTGGTGGGCCAGGACACGCCCCTCTTCCACGGCACGCTCGCCGAGAACCTGCGGCTGTCCGCCCCGGACGCCGACGACGCGCTGCTCGCCGAGACGGCCCGGCTGTGCGGCGTCGACCGGATCGCCCCGCTGGACTCCCTCGTCGGGGAGCGCGGTGCGACCCTGTCCGGGGGCCAGCGCGCCCGGATCGCCCTCGCCCGCGCCCTGCTGGCCCGGCCCAGGGTCCTGGTCCTCGACGAGACGACCGCCCACCTGGACAACGCGGGCGACGCCCAACTCGCCGCGGTCCTCGGCAAGGGCGAGCGCACGACGATCGTCATCGCCCACCGGCCGGCCACCATCCGCCGCGCCGACCGCGTCGCCGTCCTGGAGAACGGCCGTATCGCGGAGGAGGGCACCTGGGCCGACCTCACGGCCCGCCCCGACAGCGCCCTCAACCGCGTCCTGGCCGTCGCGACGCCCTGAGCGGCACCCCCCGGCCGCAACCTCTCACCGTCGTGAGCGGACCCGTGTCTCGCGTGGCGCCGGGATGAACTGGAGCCGCAGCGTGGCCGGTGGTTCGGCGATGCCCGGACCACCGGCCTCGGCCCAGCTCAGCAGGTCGTCCGTGCAGTCGTCGTCCATCGCGAAACCGACCCACACGGCACGGCCCCCGGCCAGGCGCCCGGCGGTGGAGGGCTGCACGACCACGACGTTGGCCCGGTCGCAGGGGCCGAGGCAGTCCGTCGTCCGCACCGCGAACCGCCCGCCGGACCCGGCCGCGCCGGCGCGCAGCCGGTCGAGCTGCCAGGCGTGGTCGGTGCCGGGGTGCTTGCGGGGGTTGCCGCAGCAGCAGCCCCGGCACACCACGAGCGTGCAGGGCCGACGCGCGGCACGGAGCGCGGCATGGGTCACGGGTTCTCCGAGGATGGGGCGAGCCGGACGGGGAAGAGGGAACAGGGCGAGACCTCGGACCGGGGACGGGCCGTGCGTCACCCGGCCGCCGGTCCGCGCGCACCCGCGCGCAGGCCGTCCATGACGAGGTCCAGGAGGCGGGTCGCGCGGGGCCGCCAGTCCTCGCGCGGGTCGATCTGCCAGAGGCCGGCGATGGCGAGGAAGAAGTCGTCCACGGTCACCCCGGGCCGGACGGTGCCCGCCGACTCGTTGGCGCGCAGCAGGAGTTCGGCCGCCTCCAGCACCGGGGCGTTGCCCGGCCGTTCCGGGCCGCCCGGCGCGCCGACGGCCTGCCGGATCGCGTCGGCCAGGCCCGCCTTGGCCATGGCGAACTCGGCGAACCGGTCCATCCACTCCCGCAGCGCCGCGTCGGGCGCCCGGCACTGAAGCAACTGCGCCGCGCTGTCGGCCACCTGACGCATCTCGTGCCGGTAGATCTCCAGCACGAGCGCCTCACGGTTGGGGAAGTTGCGGTACAGCGTGCCCTGCCCGACGTCGGCCTTCTTGGCGATGAGGCTCAGCGGGGCGTCCGCGCACCGCGTCAGTTCGACGAGCGCGACCTCCAGGATCCGCTCGCGGTTCCGCTGCGCGTCCGAGCGCCGAGGGGCGTCCTTTTCCTGCCGCACTCGTCCTCCTCACAGGGAACCTGGCCGAAATCGCCTTGCTGACCGGACAGTTGTCCGTTACGTTTCCAGGTAAGCGGACGGACGTCCGGTTGGGTCCACCATAGCGGTGGACGCGGTCGGCGCGCGCCGCCGGGTCGGCGCTCCCTTCCCGCATCCCGACCGGTGCCGGTCCATGCGCCGAATCCGCCACGACCCCCGCTTCGTCCACGCGCCCGCATCCTCCACGACGTCCGCTCACGCCACGACTTCCGCTCCGACTCGTCCGACCACCGGGCGCGTCACGCCGACGCGCGCCGGAGACGTGAAAGAAGGCTGTCCATGCCGTCCACCTCGACGTCCAGCTCGGTCACCCTGACCGTCAACGGTGAGAAACACACGCTGACCGTCGACCACCGGACCACGCTCCTCGACGCGTTGCGGGAGCGGCTGGACCTGACCGGCACCAAGAAGGGCTGCGACCAGGGCCAGTGCGGCGCCTGCACCGTCCTCCTCGACGGCCGCCGGACCGTGTCCTGCCTCCAGCTCGCGGTCGCGGCCGACGGCCGCGACGTCACCACCGTCGAGGGCCTCGCCGACGGCGACCGGCTGCACCCGGTGCAGCAGGCGTTCCTCGACCTCGACGGCTACCAGTGCGGCTACTGCACGCCGGGCCAGATCTGCTCGGCCGTCGCCGTGATCGAGGAGCACGCGGCCGGCTGGCCGAGCGCCGCCACCGACGACGTACGGCCCGAGGCGGGGCCGCCACCCCTGACACCCGAGGAGATCCGGGAACGCATGAGCGGCAACCTGTGCCGGTGCGGTGCCTACGTGTCCATCGTCCGGGCGGTCGAACGCGCCGCCACCCGGCGCGCGGCGTCCGCGCGGGTCGAGGAGGCCTCGGCATGAGGGAGTTCGGCTACCACCGCGCCCAGGACGTGTCCGGCGCCGTCGCCCTCCTCGGTGCCGACCCGGACGCGCGCTACCTCGGCGGCGGCACCAACCTCGTCGACCTGATGAAGACCGGCGTCGAACGGCCCGCCCGCCTCGTCGACGTCCGCGAACTCCCCCTGGACCGCGTGGAAACGGCCCCCGGCGGCGGACTGCGCATCGGCGCCACCGTCACCAACAGCGACCTCGCCGCCCACCCCGAAGTCCGCCGCCGCTACCCGGTGTTGACCCAGGCCGTGCTGGCCGGGGCGTCCGGGCAGCTGCGCAACATGGCGACCGTCGCCGGGAACCTGCTCCAGCGCACCCGGTGCGGCTACTTCACGGACGTCACCAAGCCCTGCAACAAGCGCGTCCCCGGCAGCGGTTGCCCCGCGATCGAGGGCGAGCACCACAACCACGCCGTGCTCGGAGCCTCCGACCACTGCGTCGCCGTCCACCCCTCCGACATGGGCGTCGCCCTCACCGCCCTCGACGCCGTCGTCACCTACGAGACCGCCGACGGGCCGGGCGAACTGCCGTTCACCGACCTCTACCTGCCCGTGGGGGACACCCCGCACCGCGAGACCGCGCTGCCGCCCGGCGCGCTGATCACCGGCGTGGTGCTCCCGCCCGTGCCCACGGCCGCCAACTCCCGCTACCGCAAGGTGCGCGAGCGCGCCTCGTACGCCTTCGCCATCGGCTCGGTCGCCGCCGCGCTCGACGTCCGCGACGGCGTCGTCCACGACGTGCGCCTCGCCTTCGGGGCGGTCGCGTCCCGGCCGTGGCGGGCCCGGCGCGCCGAGGCCGCGCTGACCGGCGGACCGGCCGACGCCGCCGCCTTCGCCGCCGCGGCGGACGCCGAACTCGCCGACGCGAGGCCCCTGCCCCACAACGGATACAAGGTGCCACTGATGCGCAACCTCGTCGTGGCCGTACTGAGCGAACTCGCCGAGGAGGCCGCCCGATGACCACGACCACCACCGCGGCCGCCACGGGCGCCGTCGGCACCGCGCACACCCGCGTCGAGGGCCGCGACAAGGTCACCGGAGCCGCCCGCTACGCGGGCGAGATCCCCTTCGCCGACCTCGCCCACGGCTGGCTCGTCCTGTCGACCGTCGCCCGCGGACGAGTCGTCGCGATCGACACCGGGCCCGTGCTCGCCATGCCGGGCGTGCTGACCGTCCTGCACCACCCGAACGCTCCGCGCGTCGACACCGGCTACGTCGGCATGCTGGGCGCCCCCGACCCGACCGCCGGCGTCTTCCAGACCGACCGGGTGCCGCACGCGGGCTGGCCCGTGGCACTGGTCGTCGCCGAGACGTCCGAGCAGGCCAGGGAGGCCGCCGAGGCGCTCGTCGTGACCTACGAGGAGGAGCCGCACGACGTCGTCCTCACCGGTGAGCACCCGGGCGCCTACGTGGCTGACGGCCACATGCCCGGCGTCACCGAGAAGGGCGACCTGGACGCCGAACTCGCCGCGTCCGCCGCCGTCGTGGACGTCGAGTACACCACCCCGGAGGAACACCACAACCCCATGGAGCCCCACGCGGCGACGGCCCGCTGGGACGGCGGCCGGCTCGAGGTGGTCGACTCCAACCAGGGCACCGCCTGGGTCGCCGACGAACTCGCCAAGATGTTCTCGCTCGACCCGGGCGCGGTACGGGTCACGTCCGAACACGTCGGCGGCGGCTTCGGCAGCAAGGGCCTGCGCGCCCACCAGGTCGCCGCCGTGATGGCCGCGACCGTCCTCCAGCGGCCCGTCCGCGTCGTCATGACCCGTCGCCAGATGTTCTCCCTCGCCGGCTACCGCAGCCCCACCAGGCAGCGGGTCAGGCTCGGCGCCGACGGGGACGGCAGGCTGCGCGCGCTGGAGCACCGGTCGCTCAACCTCACCTCCACCGTGCACGAGTTCGTCGAGCCCGCCGCAGGCGTGGCCCGCGTGATGTACGACGCCGCCGCCCACCGCACCGCCAACGAGCTGGTACGGCTCGACGTGCCCACCCCGACGTGGATGCGCGCGCCGGGCGAGGCACCGGGGTCGTTCGCCCTGGAGGCCGCGCTCGACGAACTCGCGGAGAAATGCGGCCTCGACCCGGTCGAACTGCGCGCCCGCAACGAACCCGAACGCGGTCCGGTGTCCGGGCTGCCGTTCGCCGGGCGCAACCTGCACGCCTGCTTCCGGGAGGGTGCCCGCCGCTTCGGCTGGGCGGACCGCGACCCCCGTCCCCGGACGCGCCGCGACGGACGCTGGCTGATCGGCACCGGTACCGCGGCGGCCTCGTTCCCCGCAGGCTCGGCACCCTCCACGGCGGCCGTCACCGCGGAGGCGGACGGCACCTTCACCGTCCGGGTCAACGCGGCCGACATCGGCACCGGCGCGCGCACGGCGCTCACCCTGGTCGCCGCCGACGCGCTCGGCGTGACGCCGGACCGGGTCCGGGTCCGCATCGGCGACAGCGACTTCGGTCACGCGATGATCGCGGGCGGCTCCATGGGCACCCGCTCCTGGGCGTGGGCCGTCACCGCCGCCGCCCGCGAACTGCGGGAGCGGATCGCGCTCGGCGCCGACCTGCCGCCGGAGGGCATCACCGTCCGCTCCGACACCACCGAGGCCGTCGGCGCGCTCGCGCAGAAGGAACGGCACTCGTTCGGGGCGCAGTTCGCCGAGGTCGCCGTCGACGTCGCCACCGGCGAGGTCCGGGTGCGGCGCATGCTCGGCGTCTTCGCCGCCGGCCGGATCGTCAACCCGCTCACCGCGCGCAACCAACTCGTCGGCGGCATGACCTGGGGCATCTCCATGGCCCTGCACGAGGAGGCGCTGCGCGACCGGGCCTCCGGCGGCCACTACGGCGCCGACCTCGCCGGCTACCACGTCGCCTCCCACGCCGACGTCCCGGACATCGAGGCCGACTGGATCGAGGACGACGACCCGGACGACCCGGTCGGCATCAAGGGCGTCGGGGAGATAGGCATCGTCGGCGCGGCGGCGGCCGTCGCCAACGCCGTCTGGCACGCGACCGGCGTACGCCACCGCCACCTGCCCATCCGCCCCGACCGGATCCTCGCGGCGGAGGCACCGCGTGCTTGACATCGCCGGGGAACTGCACCGCTGGACCGAGGAGGGCCGGGAGTTCGCCGTCGCCACCGTCGTCGCCGTGGGCGGCAGCGCGCCGCGCGGCCCCGGCGCCGCCCTCGCGGTCGACGCCGCGGGCACGGTCGTCGGCTCGGTGTCCGGCGGCTGCGTGGAGGGCGTGGTGTACGACCTGTGCACCCAGGCCCTCCAGGACGGCCGTACGGTCCTCCAGCGGTTCGGGTACAGCGACGAGGACGCCTTCGCCGTCGGCCTGACCTGCGGCGGGGAGATCGACGTGCTGGTCACGCCGGTCGGTACGGCGGCCCCCGCCCGGACGGTGCTCCGGGCGGCCCTGGCGGCGGCCGGCCGGGGCGGGCACGCGGCCCTGGCCCGTGTCGTCGAGGGCCCGGCCGCACTCCTCGGCACCGCCCTCCTCGTGCACGCCGACGGATCGTACGAGGGCGGCCTCGGCGGCACGCCCGCACTCGACGCGACGGCGGCGGCCGAGGCCCGCGCCCTGCTGGACGCCGGGCGCACCGGCACGGTCGGCCTGTCCGAGGACGGCTCGCACTGCCCGGGCGGGCTCACCCTGTTCGTGGAGTCCAGCGTGCCGCCGCCCCGCATGATCGTGTTCGGGGCGGTCGACTTCGCGGCGGCACTCGTCCGGGCCGGCAAGTTCCTCGGTTACCACGTCACCGTGTGCGACGCCCGGCCCGTCTTCGCGACCCGGGCCCGCTTCCCGGACGCCGACGACATCGTGGTCGACTGGCCGCACCGCTATCTGCGGCGCACGGACACCGACGCGCGGACGGCGCTGTGCGTGCTCACCCACGACGCCAAGTTCGACGTGCCGCTGCTCACGGAGGCGCTGCGGATGCCGGTGGCGTTCGTCGGGGCGATGGGCTCGCGCCGCACCCACGCCGACCGCGAGCGCAGACTGCGGGAAGCCGGCGTGACCGACGCGGAACTGGCGCGCCTGAGGTCACCGATCGGGCTGGACCTCGGCGCCCGGACGCCCGAGGAGACCGCGCTGTCGATCGCGGCGGAGATCGTCGCCCTGCGGCGGGGCGGCACGGGCGTCCCGCTGACCGGCACGGCCGAGCCGATCCACCGCGCGGCATGAAACACCGTGAAGGGGCGGGGAGTTCACGGCTCCCCGCCCCTTCATACAGGCCCCTTCAGGGCCGCCCGCCTCCGCTCACGCCTCCCGGTCGCGGACCAGCAGCCGCTTCAGCAGCGGCCACGCCAGCAGCACGACGATCACCGCGTACACCGTCACCGAGAACGGCGTGTCCACCAGCCCCGTCACACTGCCGTCGCTGATCTGCAGCGCCCGCCGCAGCTGCTGCTCCGCGCCCGGGCCCAGGATGACGCCGATGACGGCGGGCAGGACCGGCAGGCCGTAGCGCCGCATCCCGAAGCCCACCAGTCCGATGACCAGCAGGATCACCAGGTCCACGACCTCGCCGCCGACCGCGTACGCGCCGACCGCCGCGAAGAACAGGATGCCCGCGTACAGGTACGGCCGCGGGACGCGCAGCAGCTTCGCCCACAGCGGGGCCAGCGGCAGGTTCAGCGCCAGCAGCAGCACCATGCCGACGAACAGGGACGCGATCAGACCCCACACCAGGTCCGGCTCCCGCTCGAACAGCAGCGGGCCCGGCTGGATGCCGTACTGCTGGAACGCCGCCAGCATCACCGCGGCGACCGCCGTGGTCGGCAGGCCGAGCGTCAGCATGGACACCAGCGTGCCCGCCGCCGAGGCCGACGCCGCCGACTCCGGACCCGCGACACCCTCGATCGCGCCCTTGCCCCACTCGTCCTTGTGCTTCGACAGCCGCTTCTCCGTCACGTACGACAGGAACGTGGGGATCTCCGCGCCGCCCGCCGGGATCGCGCCGAACGGGAAGCCGATGAACGGGCCGCGCAGCCACGACTTCCAGGTGCGCCGCACATCACCCCGGCCCAGCCACGGCCGGCCCACCGGGATCGCCTCGGGCGCCCCGCGCCGCAGGTGCGCGGCCACCCACAGCGCCTCGCCGATCGCGAACAGGCCCACGGCGACGATCACCACGTCGATGCCGTCGGCCAGTTGCAGCGAGCCGAACGTCAGCCGCTGCTGCCCGGTCATCTGGTCCAGGCCCACCAGGCCCAGCGTCAGGCCGATCAGCAGGGACGCGAGGCCCCGGACGCGGGACGAGCCGAGCACCGAGGTCACCGCGATGAACGCCAGGACCATGATGGCGAAGTAGTCGGGCGCTCCGATGCCCACGGCGAGGTCGGCGACCGTCGGCGCCAGCGCCACCAGCAGGACCGTGCCCACCAGACCGCCCGCGAAGTGCCCGATCGCGGCGGCCGCGAGGGCCTGCGCGCCGCGTCCCGCCTTGGCCATCGGATTGCCCTCGATGGCCGCGACGACGGCCGCGCTCTCACCGGGTGTGTTGAGCAGGATGGAGGTCGTGGAGCCGCCGAACATGGCGCCGTAGTAGATGCCCGCGAACATGATGAACGCGCCGGTGGGATCGAGGCCGTACGTCACCGGCAGCAGCAGCGCGACCGCCATGGCGGGACCGATGCCGGGCAGCACGCCGATCGCCGTGCCGAGCAGCACTCCGATCGCGGCCCACAGCAGGTTGACGGGCGTCAGCGCCGTGCCGAAGCCGTCCAGCAGGGAGTTGAGGGCGTTCATGTCACAGCACTCCCATCAGGGGTCCGCCGGGCAGCGGCACGCCGAGCAGGTTGTTGAAGACGGCGTAGGTGACGACGGACAGCACCGCCGCGATCAGCGGATCGCGGTCCGGGCGCCGGGAGCCGAGCGCGAAGGCCGCGCCCCAGAACAGCAGGGCGCCCGCGACGGGGAAGCCGAGCGGCTCGATGAGGACGGCCGTGCCGAGGAAGATCCCGGCGAGAAGCAGCACCGTGCGCCAGTCGGCCGGTTCGGACAGGTCGACGTCCTCGCCGGTCTCCGCCTGCCCGCGCCCGCCGCGCAGCACGTCGACGGCGAGCAGGGCGGCGACGACCAGCAGCGCGACACCGACGACCACGGGGACCGTCCTCGGGCCGACGGGGCCGCGCTGCGTGATGTCGACGTCCATCGTCAGCGCGTCGGTCAGCACGAGCACGCCGAGCGCCAGCAGCAGGGCGCACACGCCGAGTTCGGAGCGGCCGCGCAGCCACGAGGCCCGGCCGGCGTCCTCGGCCGGGGGCGTTTGCGTCCGTGTCGTCACAGTCCCAGCTCCTTCAGCACCGACACCACGCGCTTGTCCTGGGCGGCCAGGAACGCGCCGAACTTCCCGCCGGTGAGGAAGGCGTCGTCCCAGCCGTTCTGCTTCAGGGACTCCTGCCACTCCGCAGAGGCGTGCAGCTCCTCGAACAGCCGGATCAGCTTGGTGCGTTCGGCGTCCGACAGGCCCGGCGGGGCGACCACGCCGCGCCAGTTGGTGAAGTCCACGTCGTAGCCGGCCTCGCGCAGCGTGGGCGCGTCGAGCCCGTCGACCCGCTCCGGGCCGGTCACCGCGAGCAGCCGCAACTCGCCCGACTTGATCTGGTCGAGGTACTCGCCGACGCCGGACACCCCGAAGGCGACCTTGTTGCCGAGGATCGAGGCGAGCAGCTCGCCGCCGCCGTCGAAGGGCACGTAGTTGACCTGCTTCGGGGTGATCCCCGCGGCCCGCGCCATCAGCATCGGCGCGAGATGGTCGGGCCCGCCGGGCGACGAACCGCCCCCCACCGGCAGCTTGCCCGGCGCCTCCTTCCAGGCACCGATCAGCTCGTCGATCGTCTTGTACGGGGAGTCCTTGGCGACCACCACCACGTCCTGCTCCTCGGTGAGGCGGGCGATGGGGGTGGCGTCGGCGAGGGTGCGGGGCGCGTGGTTGGAGTGGACGGCGCCGACGACGCCGAGGCCCATCGACATGGCGAGCCTGCCGTTGCCGTGCTCGCTCACCAGCCGGCTCAGGCCGACGGTGCCGCCCGCGCCGGGCAGGTTGAACACCTCCACGTTGTGGGTGAGCCCGGCGTCCTCGGCGTTCTTCGCGGCCGTGCGGGCCGTGATGTCGTAGCCGCCGCCTGGCGTGTTGGGAACCATGAAGCGCAGGCCCGGGATCTGCGTGCCGGTCGCGGCGCTGCTGCCGGTGGTCAGCAGCGGCGGCCCGGCGAGCACGAGCAGGGCGGCCCCGAGCAGGGCCAGAGGGGTGCGCAGGCGCACGAGTGGCACCACCTTGTCGGTCGTCGCGGTACGGGGGGTGGGGAGGTGCGCCACATGGTGCCCGCACGGCCGCCCCGTGTCCCGCTTGCGCAACCAACGGAGGTTGTGGTCATTGCGGTCACGGCGTCCGGCGGGCCCATCCCTTTCCTTCGCCGCAGGTCGCCGCCATCATGGGCGGCGCCCGCACCCGCCCCCCACGGGGCGGCGCGGGGCCGGACCGTCAGTCACCTCACCGACGCGGTGGCGGAAGGAGCATCACGATGAACAGCGCGCCGGACACGGCCGAGGCGATCGACGTGCTCGTGGTCGACGACGACTTCATGGTGGCCCGCGTCCACCGCGCCTTCGTCGAACGCGTCCCGTCCTTCCGCGTCGTCGGCGTCGCCGGCACCGGCGAACAGGCCGTCGCCGCCGTGGACGACCTGCGCCCCGACCTGGTCCTGCTCGACCTGTACCTGCCGGACGTCTTCGGCCTCGACGTCATCCCGCGGCTGCGCGCCGCCGGGCACGACTGCGACGTCATGGTCGTCAGCGCCGCCCGTGAGGCCGACACCGTGCGCGGCGCCGTGCGGCACGGCGTCGTGGACTACCTCCTCAAGCCGTTCGAGTCCGGCGAGCTGCGCGCCCGCCTGGAGCGGTACGCCGCCCGGCGCTGCCGGCTGCTCGACACCGTGGTCCGCGGCCAGGCCGACGTGGACCGGGTGCTGGCGGGCGCGACCGCCCCCGCGCCCGGCGCCGCGGCCCTGCCCAAGGGCATGAGCGTGGAGACCGCCGAACTCGTCCAGCGCGCCCTGCGCGAGGCCGACGGCACCCTGTCCGCCAGCGAGTGCGCGGCCCTCACCGGGGTCTCCCGCGTCAGCGCCCGCCGCTACCTCGAGTACTTCCACACCACCGGCAGCGCCGACGTCACCCTGCGCTACGGGGTGGCGGGACGGCCCGAACGCCGCTACCGCCTGCGGGAGCCCTCGGCGAGCCCGGCGTGATCACGTCACCCTGGTGAAACCGGACAGGTGTGGATGTGCGCGACCGGGGAAAGCCGCGCGGGCGTGCGCCACTCGTGTGGGTGTTCCCGGCGACGTCGACGACGTGCGCGGACATGCCGCTGTGCAGAAGCCGTGGACCGGCTGTCCAGGGCGCGCGGGCAGGGCGTGAGAATGTCGCGAAGGTGCCTTCATGAGACCTCCATACCAACTGGCCGGAAGATGCCTTGTTGCAGCAAGTTGCCACGGACCAAGGTGGAATGAGCACCTGAGCATCAGGAGTCACAAGCGAGTTGCTTGGCCCGTGCGGCTGACCGCCCGGGGCGTTGACGGGGGAAAACTGATGCGGTGCGCGAGGCCGACGTCGCCATGGGCGAAAGGCCGTGCTCGCGTTGCTGCCCGAACCTCTCCCTCCGCCGTCCTCTTGGTGCCGTCGTCCGGTGCCCGCGACAGGGATAGGAGGGGGAATGCCGATGAGTCCAGTGAGCGCCGCCAAGCCGACGTATCCCGGCGTCTACGTCGAAGAGCTTCCCAGCAGCACCCGAACGATCTCGACGCTGACCACGTCGGTGACCGCCTTCGTCGGCCACACCCGCCGGGGCCCGCTGAACGAACCGGTCCGCGTCACCAGCTTCACCGAGTTCGAGCGCCGCTTCGGCGGCCTCAGCTCCCGGAGCGCCGTCGGTTACGCGGTGCACCAGTTCTTCGGCAACGGCGGCACCGTCGCCGTCGTCGTCCGCGTCGCCAAGTCCGGCAGCGGCAAGGCCGCCTGCGTCACCCTGGAGTCCACCGAGGGCCACAGCGAGAGCCGCGTCCTGGAGGTGCACGCCAAGGAACCCGGCGTGTGGGGCAACGGCCTGCGCGTCGCCGTCGACTACGACACACCCTGCCCCGACGAGACGTTCAACCTGCGCGTCTACGACGCCAAGGGCGAGGCCCGCGAGAGCTTCACCGGCCTGTCCATGGACCCCTCGCACGGCCGCCACGCGCCGACCGTGATCAACGCCGGCTCCCGCCTGATCCGCGTCGACGTCGTCGGCGAGGGCCGCCCCGACCCGTCCGGCACCGTCTCCAAGCCGTTCGGCCACGAACTGCCCGACCTCGCCGTCGACCTCACCGTCAAAATCGGCGACGTGGAGCGGGAGTTCACCCTCTTCGACCCCGACACCGACGGCGAGGCCCCGTCCTCCGTGACCGGCCTCGCGCTGCTCCTGGAGCGCAAGCTGCGCGCCCTGCCCGACGCACCCGGCAGGCACGCCTTCGCCGGCGCCGAGGTCACCGCCTTCGGCCGCCGGCTCCAGGTGGTCGCCGGCTCCACCGACCCCGACGACGTCGTGCGCTTCGTCGGCGAATGCGCCAACGACCTCGGCCTCGAAGCCTCCGTCAACCCGCCGGTGTTTCCGCTGGAGGGCGGCGAGGACGGCGAGGCGCCCGGCCCGCGCGACCTCATCGGCAGCGAGGCCGACAAGACCGGCATCCAGGCGCTGCGCGGCGTCGCCGACGTCAACCTCCTCGTCCTGCCCGAAATCGCGGCGTACGAGAACACCGACGACATGGTCACCGTCGTCTCCGCCGCGCAGCGGCTGTGCGCCGAACGCCGGATCTTCCTGCTCGTCGACGCGCCCGGCACCTGGGTCGGCGTCGACTCGGCGCGCGCCGGGCTCGCCGCCTTCGACGCCGTGCGCGGCAACCACGCCGGCCTGTACTTCCCGCACCTGCAGCTCACCGACCCGCTCACCGGGCGGCTGCGCGCCTTCCCGCCGTCCGGCGCCGTCGCCGGTGTGATCGCCCGCACCGACTCCGAGCGCGGCGTGTGGAAGGCACCGGCCGGCACCGAGGCGCGGCTCGCGGGCGTGCACTCCCTCACGGTCGACCTCACCGACCGCGAGGCCGGCCTGCTCAACCCGCTCCGCGTCAACTGCCTGCGCACCTTCCCGGTCACCGGCCCCGTGGTGTGGGGCGCACGCACCCTGGAGGGCTCGGACGCCCTCGACAGCGAGTGGAAGTACGTGCCGGTGCGGCGGCTCGCGCTGCACGTCGAGGAGAGCCTGCAACGCGGCCTGCAGTGGGTGGTCTTCGAACCCAACGACGAGAACCTGTGGCAGCAGATCCGGCTCGCCGCCTCCTCGTACCTGCACACCCTCTTCCGCCAGGGCGCCTTCAAGGGCGGCACCCCGCGCGAGGCGTACTTCGTCAAGTGCGACAGCGACACGACGACCACCGAGGACATCGAGAACGGCGTCGTGAACGTCCTCGTCGGCATCGCACCGGTCCGCCCGGCCGAGTTCGTGATCGTCAAAATCCAGCAGACGTCCGGGCAGTTCGCGCTCTAGGCGCCGGGAATCGTGGAGAACTGAAGGAATCCGATGGCAGAGTTCACGGTCAACGCCCATCGCTTCGACCCCTACAAGAACTTCAAGTTCCTGGTCCTGTGGGACGGTCGGACGGTCGCGGGCATCAGCAAGATCAGCCCCCTGAAGCGGACCACGGAGGTCGTCAAGCACCGGCACGGCGGCGACCCGTCGTCGCCCCGCAAGTCGCCGGGCCGCTCCGAGTTCGAGGGCATCACCCTGGAGCGCGGCGTCACCCACGACCCCGAGTTCGACCGCTGGGCCAACAAGGTCTGGCAGGTCGGCGCCGGGCTCGGCTCCGAGGTGTCCCTCGCCGACTTCCGCAAGGACATAGTCATCCAGGTCCTCAACGAGGCCGGCCAGGTCGCCGTCTCCCACAAGCTGTACCGGACCTGGCCCAGCGAGTACCAGGTCCTCGGTGAACTGGACGCCAACGCCAACGCGGTGGCCATCCAGTCGCTGAAGCTCGAGTGCGAGGGCTGGGAGCGGGACTACGAGGTGCCCGAGCCCGAGGAGCCCTCCTTCCTCAACCCGGCCTGACCCGGGGGGACGTCAGGGGGACACGGGGGGAGACGATGGTGATGACCGGGGCGGCCGACTTCCTGACCGCCTGGGAGTCCGGGGCCGGCCACGGACCGGCCGGGCGCGCCCTGCTGCTGCACCGGGCGGCGCGCCCGGACCTGTCCGGCGACCCGGAGGCGCTGCTCGCGCTGCCCGTCGGCGAGCGCGAGGCGGACCTGTTCGCCCTGCGCCGGGCGCTGTTCGGCGACCGGATGCAGGTGCGGCTGACGTGCCTCGCGTGCGGCGAGGACATGGAGTTCGAGCTGGACGCGGGCGAGTTCGCCCGCACCCTCGCCGAGCGACGCGACCCCCTCGTACGGGTCGCCGAGGACGGCTGGGAGGTCGAGTTCCGGGTGCCCGCCGTCGCCGATCTGGCGGCGGCGGCCCGGGATGCCGACCCGCGGCGCGCCCTGCTCGCACGGTGCGTGGTCTCGGCCGCGCGCGGCGGAAAGCCCGTCGCGGCGGACGAGTTGCCCGCCGGGGTGCAGCGCCGGATCGCCGAGGCGGCCGAGGCCGCGGACCCGGCGGCCGACGTGACCCTCAACGTCGCCTGCCCCGACTGCGGCGAGGCCACCCGGGCCGAGCTGGACATCGCCTCCTACCTGTGGACCGAACTGGACGCCTGGGCACGGGACCTGCTGCTCGACGTCCACCTGCTCGCCACCGCCTACGGCTGGAGCGAGCCGGAGATCCTGGCGCTGAGCCCGCTGCGGCGCCGCTACTACCTGGAGCTGTGTGCGGATGTCTGACCCCACCGCGGGCCGGCCCGGAGGGCCGCCGCCCGACTTCCTCGACCGGCTGCTCGCCCGGCACGCCCCGGCCGCCGCCCCGCGTCCCGACGTGGCGCGCGTACGGCCCCGGCTGCCCGGACCGTTCGAACGGATCGAGGCCGTACGGGGCCGGGACACGGACCGGGACGGCACCGAGCCGCTGTGGCCCGTCACCGCGCCGCCGACCGAGCGGCGCGAGGACCCGGCACGCCCGGCGGCCCGCGACGTGCTGCGCACGGAACGGGAGCGGACCGTCGTACGGACCGAACCGAGCCCGGCGCCGGAACCTCCGGCACCCCGGCCGGCGCCACCGGTCGCGCCCGAGGCACCGCTGCTGCGGCCCGTCACGCCGCTCACGCCCGGACCGCGACGGCTGCCCGACACCGGCCGCCGCGCCCCGGGACGCCGCGGCGAGCCCGCGCCCGCACCGGGCCCGGTGTCCGCGCCCGGCCCTCCGGGCCCGGAGACCGCTCCCCGCCCCACCGCGCCCACCGCCCCGCGGCCGAGCGCCGCCGACACGGCCGCCGCGCGCGACGCCGTACGCCAGGCCGCCGCCCGCCGCCCGGGGCGCGGCGGCGAGCAGGTGGTACAGGTGCAGATCGGGCGCCTGGAGGTCACCGCGGCCGAACCCGCGCGCGGCGGCGGACCGTCCAAGGCGCGGGAGACGGCACGCCCGCAGGCCACGGTGAGTCTGGCCGAGTACCTGGCGAGGGGGCGAAACGAATGACCGGTACGACGGACCGCGCGCAGTGGCCGAGGACGGGCATGGCGGGTCGCGTGCACGGACCGAAGACGGGCACGACCCGCCGCGCACACGAACCCAAGACCGGCACGGCCGGCCGCGCGCAGCGGCCGCGTAGGACCACGAGGACAGGGACCGAGGAACCGACGCCATGAGCAACGCACTCGCCATCGCCCATGTCAGCCAGGCCCTCGCCCTGTTGATCGCGGACAACCTGCGACCGGAGGTCGACGAGGCCGTCAAGGTCGAGGTGCGCAAGCCGCCCGCCGAGCCGCAGGGCGACCCCGCCATCTCCGTGTTCCTCTACCAGGTCACGCCCAACACCTCGCAGCGCAACAACGACCTGCCCACCCGCGCCGCCGACGGCACCCTCGTGCGCCGCGCCTCGGCCGCCCTTGACCTGCACTACCTGATCAGCGCGTACGGCGACGAGAAGGACCTGGTGGGCCAGCGCCTCATCGGCTCCGTCGTCCGCACCCTGCACGAGACGCCGATCCTGCCGAAGGACGTCATCGAACGCGCCGGGGAGAAGCCGTTCCTCGCGGGCAGCAACCTCGCCGAGGCCGCGCAGCGCGTGCGATTCACGCCGACGGTCATGGACATCGACGAGACGTCGAAGCTGTGGGGGATGCTCCACCAGACCCCGTACGCGCTGTCCGTCGTGTACCAGGCGGCCCTCGTCTTCATCGACGGCCTGGAGACGCCGGTCCCGGGCCGGCCGGTGGAGCGGGCCGACGTGCGGGTGCTGCCGTTCGGGGCGCCGGGGGCGCCGGTGCCGCCCGGGCCCCCGGCGCCCGCCCGCGCACCGGCCACCGGGGGCGGCACCGGCGGCCGCCCCGAAGCGACCGCGCAGCGGGCCCCGCAGGGCGGCCCGCTCGCCCGGACGCCCGCCAGGACGGTGGCGAAGGCCGCCGCCACGACGGAACCGAAGACCACCACCAAGGCACCGGCCACCCGCGCCCGCAGGGCCACCAAGGCCGCGAAGACGACGCAGGCCGCGAAAACGACACAGGACGTGAAGAAGACGCAGGCTGCGAAGAAGACGGCGAAACCCGCCGCCGACGCGAAGAACGACGGCACGGACAGCAACGCGAGACCACGCCGCAACGGCGGCGGCACGGACACGGAGAACTGAGGCGAAGTGACACCGACGGGGGCGGGTGAGGACATGGGAGCAGGGGGAACGCACGCGGCCGGGCCGACCGGTGCCCGCGACGGCGGCGGCGCGACGCTGACCGCCGAGATCCGGCGCGTCCTGACCCGCCTCGACACCCACGCCGCCCGCGCCGACGCGACCGGTGACTCTCCGGCACCCGCGGCGGCCCCCGGCACCACGATCGAACCCGCCGCCGGACCCGGCACGGCCCCCCTCGACGCGCTCCTCGCCTGCTTCGGCCTCACCGCCTTCGAACGGGACGTCGTCCTCCTCACCGCCGCCTACGAACTCGACCCCACCACGGCCGCCCGCTGCGCCGCCGCCAGCGGCGACCCGGAACGCGCCCACCCCACCTTCTCCCTCGCCCTGGCCGCCCTCGACCACGCCCACTGGAGCGCCCTCACCCCGGTCGCCCCGCTGCGCCGCTGGCGCATCGTGGAACTGGACGACGAGACCCGCCTCACCACCTCCCGCCTGCGGCTCGACGAACGCGTCCTGCACTTCCTGCTCGGCTCGCCCTACCTCGACGCCCGGCTGCACGGCCAGGTGCGCCGCACGCCCGTGCCGGAGACGCTGCCGCCGTCGTACGACCACGCCGCGACCCGGCTCGCGGCGGGCTGGGCCGGCGGGACCGGCGTAGCGCCGCTGGTCGAGGTGACCGGCGGCGACGTGCGCAGCCGGGCCGACATCGCCGCCGCGGCGGCCGCCCGCACGGGGCTCGGGCTCTACGCCATGAGCGCCGAGGACGTCCCGACCGACGCGGCGGAACGCGACCGGCTCGCCCGGCTGTGGCAGCGCGAGGCGATCCTGCTGCCCGCCGCGCTCCTGGTCGAGGTGGGCGAACTCGACCGCGACCAGCGGGCGGCGACCGAGGCCTTCCTGGCGGGCGCCGCCGTACCGGTGGTCGTCTCCAGCGAGGACCCCCTGCGCACCGAGCGTTCGCACGCCGCCCGGGTGAGCGTGCCCCGCCTGGACGACGAGGAGCAACTCGCCCTGTGGGCAGGCGAGTTCCAGGACGTCACCGACCTCACCGACCACGACCTGCGGTCCCTGGTGGCCCAGTTCCAGCTGCCGCCCCACGTCGTGCGCTCCGCCGCGGCCGCCGTACGCCGTGATCTGCCCGCCGAGGACGAACTCGACGCAGCCACCCTCGCCTGGCGCGCCGGTCTCGACGAGGCCCGGGTCGGCATGGATGAACTGGGCCGCCGTATCGAGCCCCGGGCGGGCTGGGCCGACCTGGTGCTGCACGAGCGGCAGACGCACGTGCTGCGGGAGATCGTCGCCCATGTGCGCCAGCGGCCGAAGGTCCACCAGGAGTGGGGCTTCGCGGCCACCCTGCGGCGCGGACTCGGCGTCACCGCCCTGTTCGCCGGCAGCTCCGGCACCGGAAAGACACTGGCCGCCGAGGTGATGGCGAAGGAACTCGGCCTGGATCTCTTCGTCATCGACCTCTCGCAGGTCGTCAGCAAGTACATCGGCGAGACGGAGAAGAACCTGCGCCGCGTCTTCGACGCCGCCGAACGCGGCGGGGCGCTGCTCCTGTTCGACGAGGCCGACGCGCTGTTCGGCAAGCGCAGCGAGGTCAAGGACAGCCACGACCGGTACGCCAACCTCGAAGTGAGCTACCTGCTCATGCGCATGGAGGCCTACCGCGGCCTCGCCGTCCTCACGACCAACATGAAGCAGGCCCTGGACACGGCGTTCCTGCGCCGCATCCGGTTCGTCGTGGACTTCCCGTTCCCGGCCGAGCACGAGCGGGCCGAGATCTGGCGCCGGGTCCTGCCGCCGCAGACCCCGGTCAAGGACATCGACTTCGAGAAGCTGGCCCAGCTCACCGTCGCCGGCGGCTCGATCCGCAACATCGCCCTGTCCGGGGCGTTCCTGGCCGCCGAGGAGGGCGAGGCGCTGCACATGCGCCACATGCTCGCGGCGGCCCGCATCGAATACCTCAAGCTGGAGCGCTCCTTGACGCCGACGGAGGTCCGCGGATGGGTGTGAACAGGAACCCTCGCGACGACGGTCCCCGCGAGATCCGGGTGGAGATCGGCGAACTAGCCCTGCACGGTTTCCGCGTGGACCCGGAGCGGGTGTCCGCCGCCTTCGAACACGAGCTGACCAGGCTGATCCGCGTCCACGGGGTGCCGATGGCGGCCGACGGCGCCCTCACGGCCGACGCACTCGCCGGCCTGCCACCCCTGCCGGCCGGGCTGTCCGCCCGCCGCCTCGGCCAGGAACTGGCTCGCGTGGTGCATGAAGGGCTCAGTGGCCACGGGGAGGTGACGCGATGAGCAACTCGCAGGCCCAGCAGGCCGACTCGGAGCAGTCGGCCGAGCAGCGCCGCCGCAAGCGCAGGGAACGGGCCGCCAAGTCCCGTACGCCCGAACCCAAAGACATCGTCAGCGGTGCCGGTCAGCCCCTCGACCCGGGAGTGCGACGGGAGCTGGAGGAGCGGCTCGGCCACGACCTCAGCCGCGTACGCCTGCACACCGGCCGCGACGCAGAGCAGCTGACGGACCTCCTCGGCGCGGACGCGGTCGCGGTCGGCCAGGACGTCTTCTTCGCCGAGGGCACCTTCAAGCCCGGCACCGACGAGGGCCGGCGCCTGCTCGCGCACGAGCTTCTGCACACCGTGCAGAACCCGCACGGTCTCGGCACCTTGCGTGCCGGGCGTGAACTGGGCGCGGTGAGCCTGCCGCAGCAGGCGATCGAGCGGGAGGCGGAAGCGGCGGCGCGGGACCTCGTGGAGCAGCCGGCTGCCGGGGGCACCGAGCAGGTGGACGTCGAGCAGGGCCTGGCCACGCCCGGCTGGCTGCGGTACGCCGCGGTCGACGCCGACCGCCGACGTATGGAGCAACTGGACCCGGCGACCGTCGTGGACCGCATGGCCAACACTCTGCTGCGCTCCCTGCGCGGTGACCCGGAGGACCGGTCGGGGCGGGTGAGGCTGCAGCTGGCGCGGATGGCGCCCCAGGTGCAGGACATCGTGCTCGACCGGCTGGAGATGCGGCTGCCCACGCCGATGCTCGACCGGCTGCTGGAGGCCGTGGAGGAGACGGAGCAGGCGGGTCCGTTGCCGTCGGAGGCAGCCGCGGCTCCCCTGGCCGTGCCCGGGGCGGCGGAGGAGGTCGAGGAGGAGCGCCGGCGGGCCTCGGCCGAGGGGCGGCAGGAAGAGGGCGAGCGCGCGGACGCACCCCGGGAGGCGGGCGGACGGCAGGAGGACGGCGGGCGGACGAGGCCCGGCGAACGGCAGGACGAGCCCACCGAGGACCAGGACACCGAGGATCAGACCGCCGAGGGCGGCGACCGTGACGCATCGGGCGGGCAGGGCTCTGCCCGGGACCGGCAGGAGTCGGCCGGGCGGCAGCAGGAACGGTCCCAGGACCGCGAGGAGGAGCGGGACGCCTCCGGTCGGGGCGCACAGAAGGACGCCTCGGAAGAACGCAAGGCCGAGGCGGACAGCGGGCAGGAACAGAAGGAGCAGGACCAGAGCGACGAGCAGCAGGCGCGGGAGGAGACGGACGGGGCTCAGGAGGAGGCCGCGCCGGAACCGGAGAAGCAGGCCGGGGAGCAGGGGCCGCGGCAGGCCGAGACCGCTGGGCAGCAGGCCGCCGCCCCGCCGGCGGTGGACCGCAGCGGAGCGGAGCCGGGCGAGCGGCCACGCACCGGCGTCGACATTGGTGCGGCCCGCACCATCGGTGACCCCGAGAACGAACAGGACGCCGACGACGAGCCGTTGGGGCTGGACACGGAGTCCGCCGAGGCCGACACCGAGCCGGACGCCGACGAGGAGGCGAGCGACAGCCGCGCGTCGGACGCCGACACCGCGCCGTCGGGCGAGGACACGGCGGTCGACCCCCGGTTGTTCCAACGGCGCAAGCGGGGAGAGCCCCGTGCGCAGGCCCTCACCTTCTCCGACGGCCCGTCGGCCGCGGACGACGTCCAGGACACGGCGGAACCCGAGACCGCCCCTGACGCTGCCGCGCGCACGGACGAGGACGACGTCGAGGACCGGGCGGTTCAGGAGCTCATGGAGGGCGTGACCGCGGATCAGGACGAGGCGGCCGACGGCGGCGGGCCGACCGGGGCGGGCCTGTCGCTGGGGGCCGGAGCGGTGGGGGCGTCCGCGTCCGTCACGGGGAAGGACGCGGACAAGGAGCGGGCCGAGGAACGCAAGGAAGACGCCGAGGCCGCACGGCGTGACGAGGAGGCACGCGCCGCCGACGGCGCCGGACAGGACACCGTGCCCGCTCCAGGTGAGGCGGCCGGACCCGACCAGTTGGCCAAGGCGGACGAGGACGCCCGTACCCAGGCTTCGGGTTCGCCGTCGGGTGCCCAGGGTGCCCAAGGCACCCGGGCCGCGTCGGACGGCGCGAGCCGCGGCCAGGGAGAAGGCAAGGCGGGAGCCGAGGCGGGCACCTCAGGCCGGAGCGGGACGGAGACAGGTGCAGGCGGAGGGAAGGAACAGGGCCGACAGGCCGACAAGGGCGCGGAACAGGGCGGCAACGCGGCCGGTCAGGACGGGAAGGGCACGGACCAGGGCAAGGACGGCACACAGCCTGCCCCCGCCGCGCCCCCCGCAGGCGACCAGGACGTGACCGAGGGCAACGGCGACGCCACCTCTCCCGGCCCTGTGACCGGCCCCGACAAGGTATCCGCCCCGGGACCTGTCACCGCCCCGAAGCTGGCACCGGGCAATGGTCCTGCCCTGTCCGCCGGCCCGGAGGCGAGGACCAACACTCCGAAGGCCACCGAGGCACCGGGATCCGGCGGGGCGACGGGGGGTTCGACGGGCTCGCGTGCCCGGCCGGCGGGCGGCAAGCGGCAGGCGGCACGGCAGGCCGCGAAGACCGCACGCAGGAGCGGCGGGGGCGGCGGACGTACGGCTTCCGCGCCCGCACCCGTCCGGTCCGGCGGCCGTGGCGGTGGCGGCCGTACCGCACCCGCCGGCGGTTCGAAGCCCAAGAAGGAGGCACCGGCCCCGGACGTCTCCAGCGCCACGCCCGAGTCGGGCCTGGCCACGGCGGGGTCGCTCAAACCGCACCAGGCCCTGGAGACCCTGAAGGGCGTCGACGCCGCCGTGGGCCGCTCCGTCGACAAGGAGCGCTCCGCCCTGCGCAAGGCGCCGCCCACGACGCAGCGGCCGTCCGGTTCGCCGCGCACCGTGCCCGGTGGCCCCACGCCGGCGGCCCCCGGCACCTACACCAACGCCAAGGTCGCCCGTACCGAGGCCGCGCCGGGCAAGACGCCCGAGATCACCGGCGAGCACAAGCCGGAAGGCGAGGTGCCGGGCGCGAACGTGCCGGAGCCGAGCTGGTGGGACATCGCCCTCACCATCGGCGCCCAGCTGTTCGGCAAGCTGCTGAAGGAGATCCTG
This sequence comes from Streptomyces sp. NPDC037054, assembly GCF_055606745.1. Lineage (NCBI taxonomy): Bacteria > Bacillati > Actinomycetota > Actinomycetes > Kitasatosporales > Streptomycetaceae > Streptomyces > Streptomyces sp. NPDC037054. The sequence continues at coordinate 194,569 of NZ_JBVJSJ010000012.1, forward strand.
CCGCTCGACGACCTGATCGACTCGATCCTCGGGCTCCCGACCAAGGACGAGGGCCTGCAGAACGCCCGGGTGGGCGATGCCCCGAGGCTTCCGCTGGAGAACGACTCCGACCCGCAGCGCACGGACGAACAGGGTCAGAAACTCGACGAGCGGAAGACGGAGCTGCACCGGGCGGGCCGTGACGACGCGGCCCGGCCCATGGGCGAGGACCAGATCTACCCGGACGTCCCCAAGGAGACCCTGACCGGCAAGGTCGCCGGCGGGAAGAAGGGCGCCAAGGCGAGCGGACCGCGCTCGGTGTCCGGGGGCGTTCCCATCGAGTCCGCCTCCGCCGTCGCCGAGCACGACCGTGGCCCGCAGATCCAGGCCGGCTTCGCCGAAGGCGGCCAGAAGATGGGCCAGGAGCGCCAGGCCAAGGACAAGAAGGCCACGGACGACCGCAAGCAGTACGACGAGGACCTCAAGCGCGAGGTCGACGCCAGCGGCAGGAAGCAGGCCGACGCCCGCGACAAGGGCCGCTCCGACATCTCCGACTCCCGCGACCAGTGGCGCAAGGAGCAGGACGACAAGGTCTCGGAGATCGACGACAAGAAGGGCAAGAAGTACGACGCCGTCCGGAAGGACATCAAGAAGAAGGAAGAGGACACCGACAAGGACGTCGACAAGCGCACCGAGGACGACAACAAGAAGATCGAGACGGAACAGACCAACGCCGAACGGGACGCGGAGAAGAAGCAGGACGAGGGCAAGGACGACGCCGACAACTGGCTCGAAGAGGCCATCGAGAAGCTGAAGGAGTTCTTCGAGGGCCTCAAGAACGCCATCAAGGGCATCTTCGAGAAGGCCCGTCAGGTCGTCACCGACCTCATCGACAAGTTCAAGCAGCAGGTCTTCAAGCTCATCGACGACGCCCGCAACTGGGTCATCGAGCAGATCAACACCTTCGCCGACGCCCTGATCGCCCTCGGCGACGAACTCCTCGCCGACTACCCGGCGATGCGCGACAAGTGGCGCAACACCATTGACGGGGCACGCGACTGGGCCGTGCAGAAGGTCAACGAGTTCGCCGACGCCCTCAAGGAGGTCGCCGGAAAGCTTCTCGACGGCTTGTGCGGCGCGCTGCTCGCCGGCCTCGACGTGCTGGAGACGGGACTGCTGGCGGCCGTCGATGTCGCCGAGGCCGTCACCGTCGGCGCCCTGGAGTTCGGTGCCGCCGCCGTCGCGGCGCTCGGCGAGTGGGCCGCCATCTTCAACGACATCGTCTCCGACCCCGGTGACTGGATCAGCAAGGCGGGCGCCGCGGCCGAGACCGGGGCCCGGGACCACCTCTTCAACGAGATCAAGACCGCGGTCAAGGCCTGGTTCAACCAGAAGGTCCAGGAGATCATCGGCATCCCGATGGAGGACTTCCAGGCCCTGATCGACGGCGGGGTGACCGTCGATCAGATGGCCCAGATGGCCTGGGACGAGGCGGTACCCCAACTGCCCGTGATCATCGGTGTGCTGGTTCTGGAGAAGGTGGTCGCCAAGCTGATCCCCGGCGCCGGGTGGGTGATGGCGATCATCGACGCCCTCCAGACGGCATGGGGAGCGCTGAGCGAAATCCTCGCCGCCTTCGGCCTGTTCATGGACTTCCTGAAGTCGGTCAAGAGCGGCAATGGCGCGCTGCCCTTCGCGAAGGCGGTCGCGGCCAGTGTCGTGGCCCTGCTGGAGCTGGTCTACACGTTCCTGATCGAGGGCGTCGGCAGGTTCATGGGCAAGGTCGCGGAGCGGCTCGGCGACATGCTGAAGAACATCCGCTCGAAGAAGGACAAGCCCGGGCAGCCGGACGCGCCGGGGCAACCTTCGGCACCGAACAAGCCCAAGGACGACAAGCCGAAGGACGACGAGCCGTCCGCCACGGAGAGGCCGGCCGACCGTCCGGCCCCCCGCAAGCCTTCGCCGGACAAGAGGTCTCGCCCCGGGTCCAAGCCCCGCCCTGGGAAACGCTCTTCCCCCGAGAAGAAGCCGCGCCCCTCACACACCACCCGCCCGAAGAAGCGCCGCGACGACGACGAACGCCGTGAGGAGGGCCGCGAGGTCAATGCCGCCAGGCGGAGGGCGAAGGAGGCGGAGAAGAGGACGCGCGACGAGGACCGCGACCGCCGCACGGCCGGCCCCGCGCGTCGCGGTCCGGCCCGCGACACGCTCCGCCCCGACCGGCGTCGTGCCGGCACGGACCGTACGGACGACCGGGACCGCGACCCCAGGAGTACGCGGGCCGACGACCGGCGTACGGACGACAGGCGCGGCCCCGACGACAGGCGCCGTACGGACGACCGGCGTCGCGACACCGACCGGGACCGTGACCAGGATCGCCGTCCCGGGGACCGTCCCCGCCGGGTCCGACGCGCCCGCCAGACCATCAAGGCGGCAGCCGACCGTGCGCGTCGCGCCGCCCGCAAGCTTTACGGCAAGGCCCGTCGTCGGCTCGGCAGTCGCCTGAACGACCGCCTGCGGCGCCTGCGGGACCTGTGGCGCAGGCGCCGGGACCGGATGCGTGACGACCGCTCCCGGCGCCCGGGCCGGGATCGGCGCGACGACGCCACGGAGCCGGTGGACCTGCCGCAGGTGCGGTACGCCGATGCCGACGACGGCGAGCGGCACACGCTGCGGTTCCACGGCCGGGGCCCGCGCGCGCCCCTGTACATCCACAGCACGCCGAAGGAAGTGCCGCCGTTCATGGCGGAATGGAGCAAGGACCTTCAAAAGCCAGAGGCCGAGAAGGACAGGGCGAAGCAGCAGGAGTACGTGGACGCGGCCGAGAACGAGTACCAGGTGGCGCTGAAGATCCAGGCGCGGATCCCTGCCGAGACAGACAAGAAGAAGCGGGAACGGGAGGTCGACAAGAACAAGAGGGACCTGGCGCGGCAGATGAAGAAATTCGCCGACCAGGCTCGTAACCGGCTCTACTTCGACATCCCCGAAGAACGGCTCCAGCCCTTCGCCAATCTCTCGCTCGGCCCCAAGCAGCGGCGGCCGGACGAGGCGCATGAATCCAAGTTCATCGGCACGCCGTCGAAGACGGTCTTCGGGGGCGGCGGGGAGGACGCCAACAAGGCCCCCTGGGGACAGCCACCTGGCTGGCTCGATGTGGTGAACCGAGGGCTGAGTGAAGGATCCCGCTGGGTCCGAATGCACTTGCTGCCCGAGCGGATCGGCGGCAAGGCGATGGGGAACAACCTGGTACCGGCGCGTGGTCCCGAGACGAACATCAAGGCCCGGGAAGGAGTCGAGGATCAGGCGTACAAGGCGATCGGGGATACGGAAACCCTCATTTGGTACCACTCCGGAGCCGAATTCAACCACGCCGACTGGCCTCACCTGCCGAGCTACATCCATGCGAAATTCGGTGGCTACGACAAGGTCGGCGGAACCGGAAAAAGCCCGGACGACTGGCGGGCAAAGGGCACGACGAAACCCTGGAGCCAGAGTGTCGATCCGATCGCCGCGAACGAGAAGACCCGCCTGTCCATCAACGTCGTCGGTGCCCCCACCGTCCAGGTCAGGCTGCTGGGGGGCAAACACCCGCGCCTCGCGGAGCACTTCGTCAAGGCCCGCACCGAACTGCTGGGGTCGGGCGGCAAGCTGACGAGGGCAGGCGGTGGTCGTCAGTTGCGGCGGATGGTGGAGGACTACGCCAAGGAAACCAAAATCTCCCTGGCGGGTCTGGACCGCATGGTGGCCAATTACGAACAGTTGATGGACGAGAGCGAAGTGAGCTGGACGGTGTCATGACGGCGAACAACGAAGAAGAATTCCGGTACCCCTTTGAAGAGCGCTGCGCCAAGCTCCTCCAGGAGATCAGGGAGACCGCCGAATTCGATGTGCACCTGGCGCAGCTGGACGAGATCGTCTACCTGCTGGACGTCGCCGAGACGGTCTTCGAGGAACTCGCGGAGAACGACGACCTGCCGCTGAGCCGCCGGATCCAGGAGTACTTCTTCCGCTACGGCGCGGTCGAGGCGGCCTGGCGGTCCCGGCGTCCCGGCACGTCACTCGTCGGCGAGTTCAAGCTCCACCACATCATGAGCGCGGTCGGCAATATGCGGATGACGAGGTTCTGGAAGGGCGGGGACGACGAGCAGCGCGCCCTCTACAAAGACCTCCGCATCTTCGACGACACTCCTCAGACCGGCTCGGGCCGCATGTCCCTGCTGCGCGCCACCCCGGGCGCCACCGACCCCGAGGTCTGGTTCTTCGACATGCGGCAGGGCGCGATGCCCATGGAGCTGGACTACCCGGCCTATCTGGAGACCCTGCTGGTCACAAAGGGTGTGATCGGCTGGCAGTACCTCTACTGCGAGCCGGATCTGTGCGGTGAGGGCTTCTTCCCGCTGGTGGACGGCCTCCAGGAAATGCTCGACGTCCTGCCCCGCCTCTTCCCAGACCACGACTACACGGACCTGCGGGCCCGACTAGAGGAACGCCTGTGACCCGCTACGCCGACATCCCCAAACCCATCCGCTCCGGAATAGTCGTCGTCAACCCCGACACCGGCACCCCCCAGCGGATCATCGTCCTGCAGTTCAACCCGGACACGCTCGAACGCAGCGTGAGCCCTCAGTCCGCCGGCGACAGCGGTGACGCCGGGGGCGGGGGCACCGGCAGCGGCGACCGGAACGAAGCTCTCCGCCTCAAGGGCCCCGCCCAGGAGACCTGGAAGTTCACCGCCGAGATCGACGCGACCGACCAGCTGGAGGTCGCCGCCCCCGACGGCATCCACCCGCAGCTCGCCACGCTCGAAATGCTGGTGCAGCCCACCACCGCCCAACTCCGGGAGTCCATGCGGCTGTCGCAGCAGGGCGCCATCGAGATCAGCCCGATCGAGATGCCGCTCACCCTCTTCACCTGGGGAAGCAAGCGCGTCATGCCGGTCCGGCTCACCGAGCTCTCCGTCAACGAGTCCGCCTTCGACGTCAACCTCAATCCGATCCGCGCCTCGCTCAGCATCGGCATGAAGATCCTCACCGTCAGCGATCTCCCGGCCGGGCACCGTGGCGCCGACCTCTACATGGCCCACCTCGCCCAGAAGGAACGCCTCGCCGCGGCGGCGCGCGCAGGCGGCCTGGGCTCGCTCGGGCTCTCCGGAACCAACGCCGTGATCGGAAGGGGCTGAGCACAGAACCATGGCCGACATCGAACCCTACGAGAACGCCCTGGACTCCATCCCCGGCGCCCACCCCTACCCCCGCACCAGCCGCTACCACGACGCCGAGATCGGGATCCACCGGCTGCCCGACGGGACCGAAGTGCGCTACACCAAGCGGCGCCTGCTGCCCCCGCTCGACGAGCAGCAGACGCAGCCGCACACCGTCGGCGCCGGCGAGCGGCCCGATCTCCTCGCCCAGCACTACTTCGGCGACCCCGGCCAGTGGTGGCAGATCGCCGACGCCAACCCCGTGCTCGACCCGCGGGAGTTGACGGACGAGGCCGGTCGCGTCATCGACATCCCCGCCACCGGCGGATTCCCGGGCGGCAGGGGAGACCGGCGTGTTTGACCTGCCCGTGGGGCAGGGCCCCGTCCACATCACGCTCCTCATGGGGCCCAAGCTCGCCCGGCCCGTCCCGGCCGAGGTGACCGAGGCCCTGCTGTCCGCCCAGATCACCGCCACCGCCGGGGAGCGCAGCGGCTTTCAGCTCGCCTTCGACCTCACCAAGAACGGGATCATCAGCCGGCGGTTGCTGCCCGAGGGGTTCTTCGATCCCAAGACTCGGATCATCGTGACCGTGACCGTCCGGGGCACCTCCGACGTGCTGTTCGACGGGCTGATCGTCCGGCACGAGGTCGGCGCCAGCAACCAGCCCGGCCACTCCACGCTCACCGTCACCGGCGAGGACCTCACCCTCCTCATGGACCTGGAGGAGCGCACCGCCCGCTACCCCAACCTGCCGCCCTCCGAGCGCGTGCTCGCCATCCTGCGGCGCTACTCCGACTACGGCATCCGGCCGGACGTCTACCGGGAGAAGATCTCCCAGCCCCCGCACCAGGACCTCCGCGTCCACTACCAGACCGGCACCGACCTGCAGTACGTCACCGACCTCGCCCGCGCCAACGGGTACACCTTCTATCTGGAGCCCGGGCCCAACCCCGGTCTGTCCTCGGCCCGTTGGGGCCCGGAGATGCGGCTCGGCATCCGGCAGCACGCCCTCAACGTCAACATGGACGCCAACTCGACGGTCGACCAGCTGACGTTCGCGTACGACGGCACCGCCCGCGAGGAGCCGCAGGCCCGTTGGCAGGACCCGGGGACCCGGCAGTCCGCCCTGCTGCCCCAGCCGTCCATCAGCCCGCTGCGCCCGCCCCTCGGCAAACGGCCCACCCCGGCCCTCAAGCGCAGGACGCTCTCCGGTACGGCCAAGCAGCAACGCGAGCAGGCCGAGGCCGAGTTGCTGGCCCGCGCCGCCGTCTCCGCCGACGTCGTCTCCGGATCCGGCTCGCTCGACGTCAACCGGCACGGCTACATCCTCCAGCCCCGTCAGCTCGTCGGCGTGCGCGGCGCCGGACGGGCGTACGACGGCGACTACTTCGTGAAGTCCGTGACGCACAACCTGCGACCGGGCTCGTTCCAGCAGAACTTCACCCTCTCCCGCGAGGGACTCGAAGCCCGCAGCGACTACGTACGGCCGTGACGCCGTACGTCACCGACCACCCAGGAGCAGCCCAACATGGCGGCACCCAGCAATCGCTACCTCGGCAAGTTCCGCGGCCGGGTCGTCAGCAACGACGACCCGCTGCGGATCGGCCGGATCACCGTCGAGGTCCCGGACGTCCTCGGCGACGAGCCGTCCACCTGGGCGCTGCCCTGCCTGCCGTTCACCGGACCGGAGTCGGGACAGTTCGTCGTGCCGCCGCCGGGGGCGGGCGTGTGGGTGGAGTTCGAGCAGGGCGATCCCAGCTTCCCGGTGTGGACCGGCTGCTGGTACGGCTCCGCCGAGGAACTGCCGCCCGACGCGCGCCGCGAACTCCAGGGCGCGTCGCCGAACAAGCCCGTCGTGGTGCAGACACCCGGCGCGCACAAGATCGTGATGAGCGACACGCCCGGTGCCGACCAGGGCATCCTCCTGCAGGCCCAGGGCGGCGCCTACATCCGCATCACCCGCGAGGCCGTCGTCATCGCGACCGGCGCGGGTGCCGAGGTCGTGCTGCGCGGCCGTGAAGTGACCGTCAACGAGGGCCAGTTGACCGTGCTCTCGAAGCGATGAGCGCCGAGCGATGTGCCCCGAGCGACGACACCGAGCGGTGAGCACCACGCGATGAAAGCCACAACCTGAGAAGGAACGGGGGAAGGAACACCTTGACCGGGAGTCTGCTCGTCTCCGACGCCGTGATCGGCTGCCCGCACGGCGGCCGCGTCACCGCCGCCGGACAACCCGCCGGGGGTGTGCGGGTCGCGGGCGCCGCCGTCGCGACGGCCGCCCACCAGTACGTCGTCACCGGCTGCCCGCACACCGTGCACGGCGTGCCCTCGCCGTGCGTCACGGTCCGCTGGGCCGCCGCCGAGGAGTCCGGCGTCACCGTCGACGGCCGGCCGGTGCTGCTGGACACGTCCGCGGCGCAGTGCCTCACCGCGGCCCTCGTCCCGCAGGGGCCGCCCGTCGTCCAGGCCGCGCAGCGAAAGGTCACGGTCCGATGAGCAGTCCGACGAGCCGTCCGGCGGGCCCCACCGGCCGGGCCCCCCGGCCCCGCTCCGACATCGCGTTCCCGTTCCGCGCCGACCGACGCGGACGCACCGCGCACGCCCACCACGGCGAACACGTCCACGACCTCGTCGAGCAACTGCTGTTCACCAGCCCCGGCGAGCGCGTGATGCGCCCCGACTTCGGCTGCGGGCTGCTGGACCTGGTGTTCGCGCCCAACAGCCCGGAGCTGATCAGCACCCTGGAGCTGTCCGTGCAGGCCGCGCTCCAGCGCTGGCTCGGCGACCTCATCGAGGTCGAGGCCCTGGACGTCGCGAGCGAGGACAACCTCGTCCGCGTGCACCTGTCGTACGTCGTCCGCGCCACCGGCGCCCGGCGTGACGACGTCTTCGAAGGGAGGGCCGCGTGACCACCGGCACCACCACGTCCCGCCGGGCCAAGGCGCGTGCGGCGCAGCTCAACGGCATCGACGCCGTCGAGGTGAGTGACGACGGGCTGCTGCTCACCGTCACGTTCCTCGGCAAGGCGCCCCAGGGCCTCGCGCCGGAGAACGTCCGCATCGACGGAGGCCGCCGGATCACCGGCATCACCGCCGTGGACCTCAGCGTCGAACGCGAGGACGACCCGGAACTCGACGACCGGCTCCACGTCACCGTCGACAAGGCCGGCGACACCTCCCGCTACCGGCTGTCCCTGGTCGAGACCGACCCGTACGGACGGCCCGGCACCGAGCCCTACCGCGGCTTCGACCAGCGCTACCACAGCGCCACGTTCGTGTTCCGGCCCGACTGCCCGACGCCCTTCGACTGCAAGGAGGACGAGCGGGAGCCCGAAGGCTTCCCGAGCGCGCCCGTCATCGACTACACGGCCCGCGACTACGACACCATCCGCAAACTGCTCCTCGACCGGCTCGCACTCACCACCCCCGACTGGGCCGAGCGCAATCCGGCCGACCTCGGCACCACCCTGGTCGAACTCCTCGCGTACACCGGCGACCGGATCAGCTACCAGCAGGACGCCGTCGCCACCGAGGCCTACCTCGACACCGCGCGCCGCCGCGTCTCGGTGCGCCGGCACGTCCGCCTCATCGACTACGCGATGCACGACGGCTGCAACGCCCGCGCCTACGTCACCGTCCGCACGGCGGACGACCAGACGCTCGCGCCGGGCACGTTCCGCTTCGCGTCCGTCGACGTCCGCAGCCTCGACCCGCACGACCGCCCCGAACCGGGCACGGTCATCGACGAGAACGAACTCGGCGACCTGGACGAGCGCGGCTCGGTCGAGGTCTTCGAACCGGTCGTCGCCGCCGACCCGCTGGAGCTGAGGGCCGCGCACAACGCGATACGGCTGTGGACGTGGGGCGGCGAGGTGTGCGCGCTGCCCGCGGGCACCACCTCGGCGACCCTGCGGGACGAGTGGGTGGACCAGGAGACCTGCCGGGACCGCCGCCTCGCCCTGCGGCCCGGCGACGTCGTCGTGTTCGAGGAGGTCAAGGGGCCGCGCACCGGCACCCCCGGCGACGCCGACCCCGCCCACCGCCAGGCCGTCCGCCTCACCTCCGTCACCCCGGGCGTGGACCGCATCGAGGACCAGCCGGTCCTGGAGGTCACCTGGGCCGCCGAGGACGCCCTGCGCTTCCCGTTCTGCCTCACCACCCGCGGCGGACGCCACTGCCTGCCCGTCGAGGACGTCACCCTCGTCCGCGGCAACGTCGTCCTCGTGGACCACGGACGCACCCTCACCGGACTGCCCGAGACGGTCACCGTGCCGCCCGTGCCCGCCGTCGTCGCGCCCTGCGACCCGCCCGCCTTCGGCTGCGCCGACCCCCGGGAGGGCAACGCGCCCGCCCGCCTCATCAACGCCCTCACCGACCGGACGGAGGACGGCCGCACCCTCGTCCCGGACGACGTACGCGAACTCTTCGACGTCGTCGGCGAGTCGGCCGTGGTCCGCGCCGGCCTCGGCCTGGAGCGCGCCGGTCAGCGGCACGAACGCGTCGTGCCCGGTACCGCCTACGCCCAGGCCGCCGCGCTGCGCACCCTGCTCGCGCAGTCCGTGTACCCGGGCCTCGTGCCCCGCTTCCGCCCCGTCCTCGGCCGGGCGCCCGTCACGCAGGCCGTGCCGTTCCCCGACCCGGCCGCCGTCGCGCGCGGCCAGGCCGAGCGGATCGCGGCCATCCCGGGCCGGGTCCGCCGGCGCCTCGTCGAGCTGTGGCGCAGCGCCTGCGACCGGGACGGCCTCGGCGAGGCCGAGATCGCCGAACTCGCCGTGATCTACGGCCTGGACGTCCTGGAACGCCTCGAACTGCGCCGCCACCCGGTCCGCGCCCTGCGCGAACTCCTGCACCGAAGCGACCGGTTGCTCGACGCCAAGCTGCGCCGCGTCGAGATCCTCGCCGCCCGCGCCCGCGCGGGAACCGTCCTCGACGGGCACATCGCCTGGGAGATCGCGCACAGCTGGGGCGCGGACCACGCCGCCGGACTGCACCCCGACGAGAAGGCGCTGCGCGGCCCCGCGAGCGCCGCCCTCGCCCAGGACCCGCGCCGGGCGCTGCCCGCCGTGCGCGTCGTGGACGGCGACCGGGACGAGACCTGGGAGCCGCGCCGCGACCTACTCGACAGCGGCCCCCGCGAGCGGCACTTCGTCGGCGAACTCCAGGACGACGGCCGGCTCGCCCTGCGCTTCGGCGACGGCCGGCACGGCGCGCGGCCCGCGCCCGGCGCCCGGCTCGCCCTGCACCACCGGCTCGGCGGCGGCACCGCGGGCAACGTCGGCGCGGAGGCCATCAACCACCTCGTCGTGCGCGGCGCGTGCGAGGCGCCCATCGCCGCCGTCCGCAACCCGCTGCCCGCCACCGGCGGCACCGAACCCGAACCGGTGGACCAGGTACGCCAGTTGGCACCGCTCGACCTGCGCCGCACCCGGCTTCGCGCCGTCACCGCCGAGGACTACGCGGCGCTCGCCTCCGCCCTGCCCGGCGTGCAGCGGGCCGCCGCGACCCTGCGCTGGACCGGCAGCGTCCAGGAGGCGCACGTCGCGATCGACGCGCACGGCGCCGGCGCCCCGACTCCGGACCTGCTGGCGTCCGTGACGCAGGCCCTGGAGACGTACCGGCGCATCGGCCACGACCTCGTCGTCGGCCCCGCCCGCCACGTGGCGCTCGACATCGCGCTGACCGTGTGCGCCGCGCCCGGCCACCAGCACGGCCAGATCCTCGCCGAGCTGTACCGCGTGCTCGGCAACGGCCGGCTGCCCGGCGGTCGGCTCGGCTTCTTCCACCCGGACGCGCTCACCTTCGGCGAACCGGTGCGGCTCAGCCGCCTGGTCGCCGCGGCGGCGGCCGTCCCCGGCGTGGACGGCGTCGAAGTGACCCGGCTGCGGCGGCTGTTCGATGAGGACCGAGGAGAACGGGAGGACGGCGTGCTGCGGCTCGGCCCGCTGGAGATCGCCACCTGCGACAACGACCCGGACCGGCCGGAGAACGGGCGGCTGGCGATTTCCCTGGGAGGCACCCGATGACCGCGACCGACGAGTGCGCCTGCGGCGGGGCCTGCCGCGGCGGCCACGACGAGCGGCTCGCGCCCGCCCCGCTCCACAACCCGCCCGGCCGCACCGCGCTGGACTACCGCGTCGGCGAGTACGGCTCCTTCCTGGCCGCGCTCCTCGACCGCCTCGCCTCACCGGCGTACCCGGCCCTCGACGGGCTGACCGTCCGGACGCCCGACGACCCGGCCATCGGCCTGCTCGACGCCACCGCCGTCCTCGGCGACCTGCTCACCTTCCACTCCGAGCGGATCGCCGACGAGGCCTATGTCCGGACCGCGAACGAGCACCGCTCCCTGGTGCTGCTCGGCCGGCTCGTCGGACACCGGCCGCGCCCCGGCGTCGCCGCCACCACCCACCTGGCGTACACCCTCGAACGCGACCCGCGCGCCGAGGCGCTGCCCGTCGTCGTGCCGCGCGGCGCCCGCAGCCACAGCGTGCCCGCGTCCGCCGACGAGGAGTCGCTGACCTTCGAGACCAGCCGGGACCTGACCGCCCGCTGGGACTTCAACGAGCTGAAGGTGCGTCGCCGCAGGCCCTCCCCGGTCACCCCGCAGGACCTGGCCAGGCGCTCCGCGCTGTTCGTCGCGGGCACCTCCGCCGCCCTGCGCACCGGCGACCAGTTGCTCTTCGTCTTCAGTGAACGGGCGGGCGGCGAACGGCTGTTGCTGCCCGTCGCCGGAGCCCGCGTCGACCGCGACGACGACGTCACCGCGATCTCCCTGCCGCGGTCCGCCCCGCCGACCCTGAAGGAGCTCGTCGACGAGGTGCGGCGCTGGACCGCCGACCCGGGGGCACCGGGCGAGCCGGGCGACGAACCGGCCACCCCCGAGGTGCCCAATCCCCGCCCGGTCAGCCGCCTGATCGAGGACTTCGAGGACCAGGTCCTCGCCCCGCTGCGTGCCGACCTCGACACGGCCGGGACCCCGGAGCGGCTCGCGGCCCGTCTCGCGGAACCCGTCGCCCGCCTCGGCGAGGCGCAGGTCCTGGCCACACCGTACGAGGACGTGGCGGGCTGGTTCGCCCAGCTGGAGGCCGTTCTCGCCGAACTCGCCGAGCGGGCCCTCGAACTGGCGCCGGCGCAAGGCGCCGAGACGGCACCGACCACCAGAGCAGCGGCCGAGAACCCCCACGAGGCCGCCCTCCGCGCCCTCGGCGCCGTCCTCCCCGCCCTGCGCGGCGGCGCACCCGCCCCCCGGGGCGCCCTCGGACCGCAGCGCCCCGGCACCGACACCGCCCGCCTGCTGTCCGCCCTCGACCCCGGCCTCGGCAGCCTCTACCCCGCCTGGCGCACGGCGGCCGCCCCCGGCACGCCGCAGCTCCTGCGCGAACTGCTCGCCATGCGCGTCACCGCCGCCCCCTTCGGCGCGACGGCCCCGCTCAAGCCCGTCCAGGACGACCGCGGCCGGGTCATCCGCACCGCCGACTGGCCGCTGACCGGCGCCGTGCTGGCGAGCATGCGCGTCGTCTACGACACGACGGGCAAGACCCCCGTGCGGGCCGAGTTCCAGTACGTCGAGGGCAGCAGCTCCGACCAGCGCGCGGAGAACCTGCCCGTCGCCCGGCCGGTCGCCTTCACGCTCGGCCCAGGCCGGGTCGACCTGTCGGTGCGCTCCGGACAGGACCGCGACCTGAGCTGGCTCAACCGGCGCCCGACCGACTCCCAGGAACCCGGCGTCACCGCCCGCCTCCACTCCGGTCTGCCCGAACGCACCGTCTTCGTGTCGCGGCCCGACGCCGACGGCCTCGTCCACGTCGGCATCCACAACGGCACCTCCGAGCAGGTCACCCTCCGGCCCGGCACCAACGAGCAGTTCACGCACGGCGACCACGAGATCGGCCTCAAGTACACGGTGGGCAGCACCGAGCCCAACGTCGAGATCGTCATCGCCACCAAGCCGGAACCCGTCAACCGCCGCGTCCTCCAACTGGACACCGTGCACGAGGGCATCACCGTCGGCAGCTGGGTCGCCGTGCAGCGACCCGCCAAGGGAGCCGACGACGGCGTCCCCGGCGACCCCGGACTGGCGTTCGTCACCACCCGCGTGGTCGCCGCCCGCACCGCCGTCTGCACCAACTACGGCATCACCGGCCGCGGCACCGAACTCACCCTGGCCGACCCGTGGCTGGACGAGTTCGACGTCCTGCTGTCCCACATCCGCGACACCACCGTGCACGCCGCGGGCGAGCCGCTGCGCCTGGCCGACGAGCCGCTCGGCGAGGACGTGCACGGCAACGAGATCGAACTCGCCGAGCTGTACGACGGCCTGCGGCCCGGCCGCACCCTCGTCGTCACCGGCGAGCGGTCCGACGTCCCGGGCGCGGCCGGCGTCAGCGCCACCGAGGTGGTCACCGTCGCCGCCGCCGAACCGGCCGTCGACCCGCACCTGCCCGGCGACCACGTCCACACGAGGCTGACGCTCACCGCCGACCTCGCCCACCGCTACCGGCGCGAGACGGTACGCATCCTCGGCAACGTCGTCGAGGCCACCCACGGCGAGAGCCGCGAGGAGGCCATCGGCAGCGGCGACTCCGACCGCGTCAACCAGACGTTCGCCCTGTGGCAGTCCCCGCTGACCTGGCTCGCCGACGACAACCCCCTCGGCGCCACACCGGTGCTGGAGATCCGCGTCGACGGCGTGCTGTGGCACGAGGTGGACAGCCTCGCCGGACGCGGACCCACCGAACGCGTCTACATCACCGGCTCCACCGCCGGCGGACGCACCACGGTCACCTTCGGGGACGGCGTGCACGGCGCCCGCCTGCCCACCGGCCACGAGAACGTCCGCGCCCGCTACCGCTTCGGCACCGGCCGCGCCGCCAACGTGCCCGCCGACCGCGTCACCCAGCCCCTCACCCGCCCGCTCGGCGTCACCGCCGTCACCAACCCGCGGCCCGCGACCGGCGGCGCCGACGCGGACGGCCCCGGCCTGACCCGCCGTACCATCCCGCTGGCCGTCTCGGCCCTCGACCGGCTGGTGTCCGCCGCCGACTACGAGGACTTCGCCCGCTCCCGCGCCGGCATCGGCCGGGCCGCCGCACGCGAACTCTTCGACGGACGACGGCGCGTGCTGCACGTGACGGTCGCGGGCACGGACGACGTCCCCGTCGCCGGGGACTCCGCCACCCTGCGCGCGCTGCGCGGCGCGCTCACCGAGTACGGAGACCCCCACCTGCCGGTCCGCGTGGACGCCCGCGAACTGGTCCTGCTGCTGCTCGCCGCCAAGGTGAAGGTGGCACCCGACCACACCTGGGAGGTCGTCCAACCGCGCCTGCGGCAGGCCCTGTTGCGCCGGCTCGGCTTCGACGGACGCGAACTGGGCAGGCCGGCCCGGCTGTCCGAGGTGCTGGCCGCCGCCCACACCGTGCCCGGCGTCGACCACGTCGACGTCGACGTGTTCACCGGTGTGCCCTCCTCCGCCACCCCGGAGGAGCTCACCGCCCTGCTCGCCGACCCCGGCCCCCCGCGGGCCACCGTCCCGGCCCGCCCGGCGACGTACGACGAGAAGGTCCACACCGTCCGCGACGCCGACGGCGAGACGCTGTCGTCGGTCTGCGCCCGGTACGGCATCCCGCTCGCCGAATTCCTGCGCCTCAACCCCGACATCACCGACACCCGGCGCCTCGCCAGGGGCCGGTCGGTGTTCGTCTTCCGCGGCATCCGCCCGGCCCAGCTCGCCCTGCTGTCGCCCCGGGCCGCCGACACCCTGATCCTTACGGAGGTCAAGTGATGTCCCCGGACACCGAGTCCGTGACACCGGCCCCGGCGGTGCCCAGGGACCCCGACGGTCTCGCCGCGCTGCTGCCCCGTTGGCACCGCCTGCGCGACGCCGAGGAGGGCGAGCCGCTGCGCGCCCTCCTCGCGGTGATCACCGAACAGCTCGACCGGGTCCGCGACGGCGTCGAACAGGGCTACGAGGACCTGTTCGTGGAGACCGCCGCGCCCTGGGTGCTGCCCTACCTCGGCGACCTCGTCGGCCACCGCACCCTGCCCGGCTACGAACGCGTCCTCACCACCGGCCTGCACGACGGCGGCCGGGCCGCCCTCGCCGAGGCGGTCGCGCCGCGCCGCGACGTGGCGGGCACGGTGGCGAGCCGCCGCCGCAAGGGCACCCTGCACCTGCTGGAGGAACTGTCCGAGCAGGTCGCCGACTGGCCCGCGCGGGCCGTCGAACTGTCCCGGCAGGTCGCCCACACCCAGCCCGTCCGGCTCTACGGCACCGGGCGGCGGGGCGACCGCGGCCGACTGGCGGACCTGCGCGACAGCGCCGAACTCGCCCTCCAGGGCGGTCCGTTCGGATCGACCGCCCGCACGGTCGACGTGCGCCGCGCCGACTCCCGCCGCCGGCAGGGCGGCTGGACCCCCGCCGGCGTCGCCCTGTTCGTGTGGCGGCTGAAGCCGTACTCGCTGACCCGGTCCCCGGCCTACTGCATCGACCGCGCCCGCAACCTGTACACCTTCTCCATCCTCGGCAACGACACCCCGCTGGTCACCAAGGCGCTCCCCGAGCCCTCACCGGCGCACACCGCCGCCGTCGACAACGTCCCGGCGTTCATCACCCGCCGCCTGCTGCACGACCGGCTCCTCGACTACTACGGGCCGGGCAAGAGCCTCGTCATCCGGCGCGACGGCGAGGACCGGCCCGTGCCGCCCTCCGACATCGTGGTCGCCGACCTGTCCGACTGGCGCTACCGGCCCAAGCGGAACCAGGTCGCCGTCGACCCCGAACTCGGGCGGATCGCGTTCGGCTCACGGACCGCGCCCCGGCAGGGCGTGTGGGTCGACCACCACTACGCCTTCGCCGCCGACATGGGCGGCGGCGAGTACGAACGCGACCGCGAGCCGCGGCCCGACGCCGAGGTCTACCGCGTCGGACCCGGACAGCCGTACCGGCAGATCATGGACGCCTACCGGGCCTGGCAGCACGACCGCCGCGCCGACCGCACCGGGCCCGCCGGCATCATCGAGATCACGCACAGCGGCGCCTACCAGGAGCAGCTCGACTTCGACCTCGACCCGGGCGACCGGCTCGAAGTGCGGGCCGCCGAGGGCACCCGGCCGGTGATCCGCCTGCTCGACTGGTACAGCAACCGGCCCGACGCTCTCAACATCCGCGCCGTGTCCGACGACTGCGCCCCGCACGAACGGCCGGGCATCGTCCTGGACGGCCTGCTCGTCGCCGGACGCGGCATCAACGTCACCGGACCCGTCGGCTCGGTCGTCCTGCGGCACTGCACCCTCGTACCGGGCTGGTCACTGGAGCCCGAGTGCGAGCCGCACTCGCCGGAGGAGCCCAGCGTCGTCCTGGAACGCACCACCGCCTGCCTCCAGGTCGAGCACAGCATCCTCGGCACCATCGAGGTCATCGGTGACGAGGTGAGCGAGGACCCCCTCGCCATCCACATCCGCGACAGCGTCCTCGACGCCACCGCCGACGACCGCGAGGCGCTCTCCGCCCCCGACTGCCGGCACGCCCACGCCGTGCTCCACCTGCACCGCACCACCGTCATCGGCGAGATCCACACCCACGCCGTGAAGATCGCCGAGAACTCGGTGTTCACCGGGCGCCTCCACGTGGCCCGGCGCGGCATCGGCTGCCTGCGGTACTGCTCCGTCCTCGCCGGCTCCCGCACACCGCGCCGCCACCGCTGCCAACCGGACCTCGCCGGGCCCGGACAGGCGGGCCGCGTACGGCCGTTGTTCACGTCGCAGCGCTACGGCACGCCCTGGTACGGACTGCTCGCCGACCGGTGCCCCGAGGAGATCCGGCGCGGCGCGGACGACGGCGCCGAGATGGGCGCCTTCCACGACCTGTACCGGCCGCAGCGCGAGGACGGCCTGCGGGCCCGGCTCGCGGAGTACACGCCGGCCGGCACCGACGCCGGGATCTTCTTCGTGACGTGAGCGACCGCCGAGCCACCGAACCCGCACGCACCTTCCCGAACCAGGGGGACCCCATACATGCACGCTGACCTCTCCCGCTTCACGTTCCGCCCGGAGCGGCACTACTCCGCGGTCGTCGCCCAGCAGGGCCGCGTCCAGCTCGACGCCGACCTCAACGAACAGACCGCGATCCAGCTCCACCAGGCCCGCACCCTCGCCGCCGACCTCATCGGGCCCTACGGCGGCCCGCGCGACGCCGCCGGTTTCCGCATCGAGTACGTCGGCGGCAAGCACGACCTCGACACCCTGCACATCCACGGCGGCCGCTACTACGTCAACGGCATCCTGTGCGACGCCACCCGCCCGGCGCCCGGCGTGCCCGTGCCCGACGGGGACGACGCGGAGGAGGACGGCGCGGAAGCCGCCGGGCCGCCCGCCCACTGGACGTACTGGGACCAGCCCGACGGCTTCCGCGACCCGGAGAAGCCCGGCGACCGGCTGCCCTCGCCCGCCCAGGCGCCGTTCGTCGTCTACCTGAAGGTGTGGGAGCGCTCGGTCACCGCCGCCGAGGACCCGGCGCTGCGCGAGGTCGCGCTCGGCGCGGCGATGCCCGACACCGCGGCCCGCGTCAAGGTCGTCTGGCAGGTACTGCCGCTCTCCCTCGACGAGTTGCGCATCGAGGACGCGGAGCCGTCCAAGGAGGTCGTCCGCGCCGCCTTCGACGACTGGGCGAAGCGGCAGGCGGCGCCCACGGCCCGGCTCGCCGCCCGCAGCGAGCGTCCCGACCACGCCGACGAGGACCCCTGCCTGGTCAAGCCCGATGCCCGCTACCGCGGCCCGGAGAACCAGCTGTACCGGGTGGAGGTCCACGCGGGCGGCGAGGCCGGCGAGGCCACCTTCAAGTGGTCCCGCGAGAACGGCTCGGTGGTCTTCCCGGTCGACGAAGTCGACGGCACCTGGGTGGAGTTGGCGACCCTCGGCCACGACGACAAGCTCGACCTGGACGTCGGCGACCACGTCGAGTTCGTCGACACCGCCTACGCCTCCCGGCTCGAACCCCTGCCGCTGCTGCGGGTCGAGGAACTCGACCTGCCCGGCCGTCGGGTGCGGCTGTCCGGCGAACCCGACGGGGCCGTCGGACGCCTGCCCCACCTGCACCCCTTCCTGCGCCGCTGGGACCAGCACGAGGGCCCGCGCCGCAAGGGCCGCACCGCCGCCCTCCGCGACGGCGCCGTCCGCCTGGAAGAGGGGGAGTGGCTGCACCTGGAGGACGGCGTCGAGGTGTACTTCGCCAAGGGCGGCACCTACCGCACCGGCGACCACTGGATCGTCCCGGCCCGCACCGCCACCGGCGCCGTCGAGTGGCCGTCCGACGCCGCGCGCCGCCCCCTGCTGCGGGCGCCCGCCGGCATCGCCCGCCACTTCGCCCCGCTGGCCCTGGTCAAGGGCGAGGCCGGGGCCGTCGACCTGCGGCGCGCCTTCGGCCCGCTGGCCAGCAGCGTGCCCGCGGCCGACGAGGCGACCCTCGCCGCGGAGGAACAGGCCCGACGTGAGGAACTGGCCGCCGAGTCCGACCCCTCGGCGGGCAGGTCGCAGACCACGGCCGAGGCCGAGGCCGCGGCGGAAGGAGACGAGTGATGGCGAAGCCGCTGAGCGCGTCCAAGATGGTGGAGATCCTGCGCGCCGAGGGCCTCACGGTCCACGAGGTGCGCAACTGGCGCAACCACAACCGCAACACCAAAGGCCCCTGGGGTCCCGTGAACGGCGTGATGATCCACCACACCGTCACCTCGGGCACCGAGGCGTCCGTGGACATCTGCTACAACGGCTACTCCGGCCTGCCGGGCCCCCTGTGCCACGGCGTCATAGACAAGAAGGGCCACATCCACCTCGTCGGCAACGGCCGCGCCAACCACGCCGGACTCGGCGACGGCGACGTCCTGCGCGCCGTGATCAACGAGACGCGGCTGCCGTCGGACAACGAGGCCGACACCGACGGCAACCGGCACTTCTACGGCTTCGAGTGCGTCAACCTCGGCGACGGCAAGGACCCCTGGCCCGAGGCGCAGAAGGAGGCCATCGAGAAGGCCGCCGCCGCGATATGCCGCCACCACGGCTGGAGCGAGCGGTCCGTCATCGGCCACAAGGAGTGGCAGCCGGGCAAGACGGACCCGCGCGGCTTCACCATGGACGGCATGCGCAAACGCATCGCCGACCGGCTGAAGGGCGGCGGGGGAGGCGGCGGTAAGGACCCCGACCCGAAGCCCGCGCCGAAGCCGTCGTACGAGCCGTTCCCCGGTTCGGCGTTCTTCCACGTCGGGCAGAACTCCTCGATCATCACCGCGATGGGCCGCCGCCTGGTCGCCGAGGGCTGCAGCCGCTACGAGGAGGGCCCGGGCCCCGAGTGGACCGAGGCCGACCGCCGCTCGTACGCGGCCTGGCAGCACAAGCTCGGCTTCACCGGCAAGGACGCCGACGGCATCCCCGGCAGGACCAGCTGGGACCGGCTGAAGGTGCCCGCCCGGCGCAAGTGAACACAGTCGTGCCCCTCCCCGGTGCGGCACCGGGGAGGGGCACGGCGAGAGGTGTCAGCCGCGCGGGGCGTCGTCCTGCCCGGACTGCTCCTGCTTCTCCTTCAGGCGCGCCGCCTCCTTGCGGACCTCGGCCTGCGTGGCGCGCTCCCGCTCCAGCCACTCGGGCCGCTCCTCCTTCAGCGCCTCGATCTGCTCGGTGGTCAGCGGCTCGGTGACGCCGCCGCGCGCGAGCCCGGAGATCGACACGCCCAGCTTCGCCGCCACCACCGGGCGCGGGTGCGGGCCGGTGCGCCGCAGCTCCCGCAGCCACTCGGGCGGATCGGTCTGCAGGGCGTTCAGCTCGGCGCGCGAGACGACACCCTCACGGAACTCGGCGGGGGTGGCCTCGAGGTACACACCCAGCTTCTTCGCCGCTGTCGCGGGCTTCATCGTCTGGGTGCTCTGGTGCGACTTCATGCCGACCAGGGTATCGAGCGCGTGACCGGTTCCCGACCACGCCCGGTAGCCTGGCCCGGTGACAGGCTCGGCAGAAACCCCCTCGTTCCGGCTCGTGTACGTACCCGGTGTGACGCCCGACAAGTGGCGGCGCGTCTGGAACGAACGGCACCGCGACACCCCGCTGACCCTGCTCCAGGCGCCCGCCGCCGAGGCCCGGGACCTGCTGGTGGGCGGCGGTGCGGACGCGGGCCTGGTCCGGCTGCCGGTCGACCGTACGGTCCTCAGCGCGATCCCGCTCTACACGGAGCAGACGGTCGTCGTCGTGCCCAAGGACCACCTCGTGACGGCGGCCGACGAGGTCACCTTCGAGGACCTGGCCGACGACATCGTGCTGCACCCCCTGGACGACGTCCTCGACTGGGAGGACGGGGAGCGCGGCCTGCCCGGCCGGCCCGCGCTGCAGCGGCCCGCGACCACCGCGGACGCCGTCGAACTGGTCGCGGCCGGCATCGGCGTGCTCGTCGTCCCCCTGTCGCTGGCGCGGCTGCACCACCGCAAGGACCTCACGTACCGGCCGCTGGCCGACGCCCCGGAGTCGCGGGTCGCGCTGTCCTGGCCGGAGGCGGCGACCACCGACGAGGTGGAGGACTTCATCGGCATCGTCCGGGGCCGCACCGTCAACAGCACGCGGGGCCGGGCCCGGCCCGGGCCGGACGCCCGGCAGAAGCCGGCCGAACGGAAGCCGGGCGCCGGTGGCCGCGCGGGCGCGCGCGGGACGGGCGCCGGCAAGGGCGGCAGCGGCAAGGCGGGAGCCAAGGGCAGCGGTGCCCGCAGGACGTCGGGCACCGCCAAGGGCGCCCCGAAAGCCACTCCCAAGGGCGCCCCGAAGGGCGGCCGGCGGGGCAAGCCGCGCGGCCGCTCGTAACCGCGCCGGGCTCTTCGGACCGGGTGGGCGCCGTGCCTCAGAGTTCGTTCGCCGGCCAGGCCAGCAGGCGGGCGCCGATCACGGCCGTCTGGAGCGTGTAGCGGTGCACCGGGTCGGACGGGTCGGCGCCCGTCAGACCGCGGATGCGTTCCAGGCGGTAGGTGAGCGCCCGCACGCTCAGGCTGAGACGGCGGGCGGCCTCGGCGGCGGTGCAGCCCGACTCGAAGTACACCTCCAGCGTCCGCAGCAGCGGCTCGGCGCCGCCCCGGGCCTCCCGCAGCGGCCCCAGCGCGCTCAGTACGAGGTCGGCCATGGCCTGCCGGTCCCGGGTGAGCACCGGGTAGACCAGCAGGTCGGCGGCGCGCAGCACCGGCTCCTGGAGCTCCAGGCGCTCCGCCAGGTCGAGGGTGCTCAGCGCCTCCTCGTAGGAGTGCACCACGCCGCCCGCGCCGGGCTGCGGGCGTCCGATGGCGACCCGGCTGAAGTCCGTCGCCGCGTGGGCCTGTTCGGCGAAGAACCTCAGGACGTCGTCCTGGTCGCCGGGCGCGATGCAGATCAGCAGCCCGTTCTTGGTGGTGAGCAGGATGCGCCGGTCACCGAACCGGGCGTTGAGCTCGGCCTCCACCCGGCGGGTGACCGGAGCGGTGTCGTCGTAGGCCTCCGGGCCCCGGGCCACCGCGACCGAGTGCGCCCCGGACAGCACAAGCCCGAACCGCTCGGCGCGTTCCGCGAGCCGCCCGAGGTCGCTGCGGCCGTACAGCAGGTCGTCGATGAACTCCCGGCGCGCGGCCTCCTCCTGGCGCACGGCGAGCCGCTGCGCCCGCTCGTAGCCCTCGGCGAACGCGTCGACGGCCTGGGTGACGGCGGCCAGGACGTGGTCCGCCGAACCGGCGCCGCCGGGCCACGACTCCCGGGTGGCCTCCAGGTGCTGCCGGACGAGGGTGCGCAGGCTCAGCCCCTCGTCGGCCGCGCGCTCACCGAGGGAGCGGCGCGCCTGGAGTTCGTCGCGGGTGAGCCGCCGTCCGGTCGTCGCCACCTCGGCGAGGATCTCGGCGTAGCCCTCCAGATGCCCCGATGCCCGCGCTGGCCCGCCCACGTGCCCCCCTTGTCGTGCCGGTGACGCCGGACGACTGTTGTCGGTGTCCGGCAACGGGAGGCTAGTCAACGCTGCCGGAACGCGGCAACGCGGGGGCGTCGGTGCCGGGCGACGCCGGGGGGCGAGGCGCGCACGCGGCCCCGAGCACGCCGGCTCAGGGCGCGTACGTGGCCCGCTGCGCCGTGCTCACCACCTTCGCGCCGTCGGCGTCCCCGAGCAGCCCGGCGGACGCCCACGCCGCCACGGTGGAGCGCACGCGCGCGACCAGCGCGCCCTTGCCGTCGAAGGGGGCCCCGGCCCAGATCTCGTCCAGGAGCGTGGTGCCGTCGGCCCTCGCCGGGTTGGCGACCCCGGAGTCGGTGCCGCCGAACACCACGCGCGGTTCGGACCGCCGGACGTACGCGTGCGTCGGGTCCTCGGTGCCCTCGAAGAACGGTGCCCATGCGACGCCGTCCAGGGTGAAGCGCAGCGGCCTGCCCGGCACGGGGGTGAGGCTCGGCAGCAGGTCCCCGGAGAGGCCCGCGTTGCGGTACAGGCCGACCTTCAGGTGCGCGGTGGAGGGATCGCGGGCGACGAGGTTGACCGGCCCGAGGAAGAGGCTTTGCAGGGTCGGGTCGTCGAGTGCCTTCTCCACGCGCAGACGGAACGGGACGGACACCCGCACGGTGTCGCCGGCGCGCCAGGTCCGGGACACGCCGAAGTAGCCGCCGGACACCGGATTCCCCGGCACCGCACGGCCGTTGACCGTGACGCGGAAGCCCCGGCCGGCCCACGCCGGCACCCGCAGCCGCAGCTCGAAGGAGGCGCTGCCGCCCCCGACGGTGAGTGTGCTGCCCTGCTCCACCGGGTAGTCGGTGGTCTGCGTGACGGTGATCCCCTTGTCGGCCCACGTGAGCGTGGTGGGGCTGTAGAGGTTGACGTACAGGGCGCTGCCGTCGGCCTTCGCGAAGTACACCGAGTCCTGGTACTTGGTGGCGCTCTCCATGCCGGTGCCCTCGCAGCAGGTCGTGCCCTGCTTGGGCGTGTAGTCCCGGACATGGCCGGGCGTCAGCCCGATGAAGTACGTGACGAGGGGCTTCTCCGCGTCGGGCCGGTCCTGCTTGGAGCCGAGCACCTGGTTGTAGAGGGCCCGCTCGTAGTACTCCATGTACTTCGGGTCCTGCTCGTGGAAGAACAGCGTCCGGCTCAGCTTCAGCATGTTGTACGCGCAGCAGGTCTCGGCGGTCGTCGCCCCGATGGTGCCCGCGATGACGCCGGAGGCCTTCCAGAACTCCCCGGTGCTGGTGCCGCCGATGCCGTACGTCCGGCCCGGCACGACCATGTCCCAGAAGTTCTTCGCGGCCGTGAGGTAGCGCTCCTCGCCCGTCTCGTCGTACAGCCGCACGTACCCGGTGAAGATCGGGATGTGCTGGTTGGCGTGCAGGCCGTCGAGGACGTCGCGGTTCGCGGCGCACGCGTCGATGAGCCGGTCGAGGTCGAACAGGCGGGCCGACGCGAGGTGTTCGGGCTTCCCGGTCAGCGTGTGCAGGTCGCAGAGCGCCTCGACGATGCCGCCGAACTCGCCGCTGGAGAAGATGCCCCACATGCGCTGCAGGGTGGCGGCGGGCAGCTTCGACAGCCGGGAGTGCATCCAGTCGGCCATGCCGGACGCGAGGTCCAGCGCCCGCTCGTCGCCGGTGGCGAGGTGGGCGTCGAGCAGCCCGCGCAGGATCTTGTGCGCGGTGTAGTACGGCGCCCACACCTTCGTGTAGTCGCTGCCGGTCATCGACTCCAGGTCGATGAACTGCGTCTCCGGGTACGCCGCGAGGAACCCGGGGTGGCTCGGCCCGCCCCAGGTACGGCGCAGGACGGCGGTCAGGTCCCGGCCGGAGGCGTCCGCGAAAGTGCCGCCCGACGTCTCGTCGAAGGCGTACGAGGCCAGGTCGCCGCGGCCCGCCGGGGTGTCGGCGGCGCGGGCCTGCCGCAACGCGGCGATCTCGGCGGCGGTCAGGGCGCGCGACCAGACGTCGAACGCGTCGAAGGCGCCCGCGAACACCGGGTCGGCGGGGAAGTGGGAGCGGCCGAGCCAGTGGTGCGCGAGGGTGCCGAGCGCCGCCGGGGTCAGTGTCATCGCCGTGTTGCGGGCGACGGCGGCGCCGTTGACGTAGAGCGTGCCGGTGCCGTCCGCGAGGGTCACGGCCAGGTGGCTCCACGCGTCGAGCGGCAGCGGGGCCGTGCCGTCGAGGCCCTGTTCGCCGCCCGGCCCCGAGGTGGTGAGGGCGAAGCGGGGCACGCCGTCGCCGTTGCGCGCGGCCAGGTACAGGTAGCGGGTCGTGTCGTCGCCGAAGTCGAGGACGCGGGCCCAGTTCCCGGCGTGCGCGGGCCGCACCCACGCGGACAGCGTGAGCGCGGGCGCTCCGCCGAGGACTTGGCCGGGCAGGTCGACGTACTGGTAGGAGCCGCGGACGGTCTCCACGGCGGTGCCGAACCGGCCGCTTGTGCTCAGCACGGCGGGGTCGCGCCGCAGGGCCTCGCGCACCTCGGTCAGCGCCGTGACGACGGTGTCGGTCTTGTCGGCGAACACCCGCTCACCGGTGCCCCGGTGGGCCTGCGCGAGCATGGTGAGGAAGTGGCCGGTGTAGTGCCCGCGCAGGTTGCCGTTGGCCTCGCCGTCCAGCCCTTCCCAGCCGCCCGGAGCGACCGCGTCCCCGGTCGGCAGGCCCGCGTTGGCGCGGAACACCTGGACCAGCCGGTTCACGTCGTAGCCGCGGGCGTGCTCCAGCATCAGCTCGCGTTTGGCGGCGAACACGCCCGGGCGCAGCGTGACGTCCTCCAACGCGAACGGGCGCACGGTCCAGGCGGCCGGGAGGTCCGGCGCCGGGCCGGCGGCGGGTGCGGCCAGGCTCCGTCCGGCGCCCGCGAGGGACGCCGCGGACGCGGTCGCCGCCAGGGTCGCGGCCTGGAGAAGGGTTCGTCGGGAGAGGGGCGGTGCCATGGGTGCTCCTCCACGGGTCCACGGAACGGGACGGTGCCGGCCGGCGTGCCGTCATGTCGACATGCCTCGTGCTCGACATGCCTCGTGCTCGACGTGCAGTGCGTTCGAAATGGCGAACACCGTACGAGTAATCGACCAGACGATAGGGATGGGGCGCAGGGGCGTCAACGGGCCGGGAGGGACCGGTTCCGGCCGTTCGGCGCGGGCGCGCCGGCTACCAGGTGTCGACGAACCGCCGCTGCCCGGCCGGGACATCGGGGCAGCCGTCCAGCGCGGCCAGGATCCACTCCCGCGAGTCCGCCGGGTCGATCACCGCGTCGATCTCCAGCGCCGCCGCCGCGTTCACCGCCTTGCCGTGCTCGTACAGCTCGGCGACGCGCGCCTCGAACGCCCGCTCCCGTTCGGCCGGATCCTCGATCGCCGCGAGCTCCTTGCGGTACGCGAGCCGCACGGCGCCCTCCAGGCCCATGCCGCCGAACTCGCCGCTCGGCCACGCCGCCGTGGCCAGCGGGGCGCGCGTGGAGCCGCCCATCATCGCCATCGCCCCCAGCCCGTACGCCTTGCGCAGCACCAGACTCACCAGCGGCACCCGCAGGTTCGCGCCGGTCACGAACAGGCGCGCGAAGTGCCGTACGGTGGCCGTCCGTTCGGCGTCCGGCCCGACCATGAAGCCCGGCGTGTCGCACAGGGACACCACCGGAAGGCCGAACGCGTCGCACAACTGCAGGAACCGCGCCGTCTTGTCGGCCGCGTCCCGGTCGATCGCCCCGCCCAGATGCCCGGGGTTGCCGGCGATCAGACCCATCGGGCGCCCCGCGATCCGCACGAGGTACGTCAGCACGCCGACCCCGAACCCCGACCGCAGCTCCAGCACCGACTCGGTGTCGGCCAGCCCCGTGACCACGCGGCGGACGTCGTAGGCCCGCCGCCGGTTCTCCGGAACGGCGTGCCGCAGCAGCCGCTGGTCGGGCGCCTCCCAACTCGCCCGCGCGCCACGGAAGTAGGACAGGTACCGCCGGGCCACCCAGACGGCCTCCGCCTCGTCGGCGACCGCGATGTCCACGACGCCGTTCGGCACCTGGACCGACAGCGGGCCGACCTCCTCGGGCCGGAACACGCCGAGCCCGCCGCCCTCGATCATCGCGGGCCCGCCCATCCCGATCGTGGCCTCGGGGGTGGCGATCACGACGTCGCAGCAGCCGAGCAGCGCCGCGTTGCCCGCGAAGCACCGCCCCGACGCGATGCCGACCAGCGGCACCCGCCCGCTCAGCCGGCCCATCGTGTGGAACGTCGACACGTGCAGACCCGCCACCGACGTGGTGTCCGTGTCGCCGGGCCGGCCGCCGCCGCCCTCCGCGAACAGCACGACCGGCAGCCGGCGCCGACCGGCCAGCTCCAGCATCCGGTCCGTCTTCCGGTGGTTCTGCACCCCTTGCGTGCCCGCGAGGACCGTGTAGTCGTACGACATCACCACGCACGCCGAGCCGTCGACGCGGCCGGTGCCGGTGACCATGCCGTCCGCGGGCGTGGACCGGATCAGCTCGTCCAGCGGACGGCGCCGTCGCTGCGCGGCGACCGCCAGCGCCCCGAACTCCGTGAACGACCCCGCGTCGCACAGGTCGTCGATGTTCTCGCGGGCGGTGCGGCGACCGGCCGCGCGACGCTTCGCGACGGCCTCCGGGCGGTGCTCGTCCAGCCCGACGGCGTGCCGATGCCGGACCTCGGCCAGATCGGGGCGCACCGCGTCGGGATCGCGCCGCTCCTCGGCCGTCTCGTCCGTCCCGTCCTCCGCCATGTCCGTCAACGCGACCAACGGGGCGCCCTCGCGGACCGTTTCGCCCACGCGCGCGTGCACCACGTCCACGACTCCGGAGCCGGGCGCCCGCACCACGTGCTCCATCTTCATGGCCTCGACCACCAGCACCTGCTGCCCGCCGCGCACCACGTCGCCGGGTGCCACGTCGACGGCGACGACGGTCCCGGTCATCGGCGCGACGATCACTCCGTCGTCGGCCTCGTCCCCGTTGCCTGCGTGCCCGTCCTCGGTCGCCGGGGCCTCTTCCGCGACGGTCCGCGCCGCCTCCTCCACGACACCCGGAAGCGCCCAGAACTCCGGCCGCGCCAGCACCTCCCGCACCAGCGCGATCCCCGTCCGCACCCCCTCCACGGCGAACTCGCCCAGCGCCCGGCGGGCCCGCGCACAGGCGGCGCCCACGTCGCCGTGCGGGACGTGCGCGATCACCTTCGCGAGCAGCGGGTCGTAGCGCACCCCGACCTCCACGCCCGCCCGCACCGCCGTGTCCACCCGGATGCCCGGACCGGTCGGCACATCGAACCGCGTGATCCGGCCCGCCGACGGACGCACCCCGCCGTCCGCGCCCATGGCCTCGGCGTTCACGCGCGCCTGCACCGCGAACCCGCGAGGCGGTTCCGGCGTGCCCCCGAGCCCGAGCCCGGCCAGCGTCTCGCCCGCCGCCAGCCGCAGTTGCACGGCGACGAGGTCGACGCCGGTGACCTCCTCCGTGACCGTGTGCTCCACCTGGAGCCGGGGGTTGGCCTCGATGAAGTGGAACTCCTCGCCCCTGACCAGGAACTCGAAGGTGACCAGGCTCGTGCACCGCGCGGCCCGCGCCAACCGCAGCGCGCTGCCGAGGAGTTCCGCCCGCAGGGCGTCCGGCAGTCCCGGCGCCGGGGCGATCTCGATCAGCTTCTGGTGCCGCCGCTGCGCGCTGCAGTCCCGGTCCCACAGGTGCGTCACCGCCCCGGTCGCGTCCCCGACGACCTGCACCTCCACGTGCCGGGCGCCCTCCAGCAGCCGCTCCACGTACAACTCGCCCCGCCCGAAACCCGTCCCGGCCTCCGAACGGCACCGCTCCCAGGCCTCCGCGAACTCCTCCGCCCGCCGCACCACCCGCATGCCGCGCCCGCCGCCCCCACCGACCGCCTTGATCATCACGGGCCCGTCGGCGAGCAACTCCCGCGCCCGGTCCGGTCCCACGCCGCCGGGCGTCCCCGCGAGCACGGGAACCCCCGACGCGGCGGCCAGTTCACGCGCCCGCGCCTTGTCCCCGAAGACCGCGAGCACCTCGGGGGAGGGGCCGACGAAGCCGACCCCGGCCGCGGCGCAGCTCCGCGCGAACTCCGCGTCCTCGCTGAGGAATCCGTACCCCGGGTGCAGCAGACCACAGCCGGTGCGCTCCGCGGCGGCGAGCAGGGCCTCCGCGTCCAGGTAGTCACCGACCCGCACCACGTCGTCGGCCGCGCGTACGTGCGCGTCGTCGTCGCCGGCGCACACCGCGACCGTGCGCAGCCCGGCCTCCGACGCCGAGCGCAGCACCCGTACGGCGATCTCCCCGCGATTGGCGACCAGCACGGCGGCAGAACCCATGGAGCCCTCCAGGACGTCGACGCTCGGCCCGGTCATGCTGATTGACATTGACGTCAACGTCAATACGCTGGCCCGCGTGGCCCCCTCACCGAATCCCTGGTCCGTCCGCACCGCCCGCGACCGCAGCGAGGCGCCCGCCCGCGCCCGGCTCCTGGACGCCGCCGAGACGGTCTTCGCCCGCCTCGGCCACGGCGCGACGACGGTCGCCGGCATCACCGCCGAGGCCGAGGTGTCCCGGGCCGCCTTCTACGTGTACTTCGCGTCCAAGGAGGAGATCTTCCGCGTCCTCGCGGTCCGCGTCCGCGACGCGTTCCTCGCCGCGCAGGACGTGCCGGGCGTCGACACGGACGACGTCCGCGCCGTCGCCGAGGCATCGGTCGGCGCGTTCATCGCCGCCTACGCACGCCACCTCCCGCTGCTGGGGCAGCTCGAACAGCAGGCGCGCACCGACGCCGAGCTGGGCGAGCTGTGGCGCGAGATCCGCGAGCGTCCGGTGGCCCGGCACGCCCGCTACATCCGCCGCCTCACCGCCGAGGGCCGCGCCCGCCCGCCCGTCAGTCCCCTCGCCGTCGCCCGCGCGGTCGGCGCCCTCTGCGTCGAGGCGGCCCGCCAGACCGCCGCCCGGCCGGACACCCACAAGCTCCGCGTCCGTGACGCGACGGCGCTGTACCTGCGGTTGCTGGGGGCGGAAGAGGCGTAGGCACGGGCCGCCCGGGGGGCGAGTGGGGAGCGGCGGCGAGCGGGGCGCGGAGAGCCGGCCGTCGGCGGTCAGGCAGTCGGTGCCGACCGGGCGAGCCACTCGAGGGCGGCCCGGGCCGTGAACGCGCGGTGCCCGTCGCGCAGGAGCAGTCCGGCGGTGGCGAATTCCGGGGCGTCCGCCTGGGCGGCGACATAGGGCAGCGCGATGCACCGCATGCCGGCCGCGTGCGCGGCGGCGACTCCGGGAGCGGCGTCCTCCAGGACCACGCAGTCGGCCGGGTCGGCGCCCAGCCGCCGGGCCGCCGCCAGGAACACGTCGGGGGCCGGTTTGCCGCGCGGCACCTCGTCGGCCGACACCACCGTCCGCAGGTGCGCGTCCAGACCCGTCCCGGCGAGGACCGCCCCGATCGCCTCGGGGGAGGAGCCCGAGGCCACCGCCATCGGCACGCCCCGCGCCGCGAGCAGTTCGACGAACGCGCGCATCTCCGGGTAGACGCGGGTGCCCGCCCGGGCCAGCGCGAGATAGCGGCGGTTCTTCTCGGCGAGCAGCTCCTCGACCGTGGCCCGCAGCCCGTACCGCTCCTTCCAGAGCGTCACGGTGTCCTGCGTGCTGATCCCGACGTACCGCTCGTGGTCCGCCCAGGTGAAGTCCGGGACGCCGTGCCCGGCGAGGACCTGACGGCCCGCCTCGTAGTAGTTCGGTTCGCTGTCCACGAGCGTGCCGTCGAGATCGAAGACGACCGCGGTCGCGCCGAGTGTGCTCATGGCGTCCAGGATCGCAAAGGCCGGTCCGGGCGCGGAGCCGCCCCGGCCGGTCCGGCAGCCGCCGCGCGGGGGACCGCTTCCGCGCCGCCCCGGCTCCCTCACGTCCGGGTCGCGCGCCCGATCGACTCCACGAGCGGCAGCAGCCGGTGCGGGACGCGCTCGCGCAGCGCGACCTCCGTACGGGTGCGGACCACGCCCGGCATGCTGATCAGCTTCTGGATCACGTCCTCCAGGTGGGCGTTGTCCCGCGCCACGACCCGCGTGAGCAGATCCCCGCCGCCGGTGATCGAGAAGGCCTCGACGATCTCCGGGACCTCGGCGAGCGCGTCGCCCACGTCGTCCAGATGCCCCTGGGTGACCTCGATGTGCACGAACGCCAGCACCGGATGGCCGAGCGCGGCGGGGGAGAGGGCCGGCGCCGTGCCCGTGATGACGCCCTCCCGCTCCAGCCGGTCCAGGCGGGCCTGGAGCGTGCCGCGCGCCACGCCGAGGATGCGCGCGTACTCCCGCACGCTCGTCCGCGGCTGCTCCAGCAGGAGCCGCAGGATGCGGGTGTCGAGCTCGTCGACGGCCATGGGCGACCGCCCTCCTCCTCCACCGATGATCATCAACGACTGTACCAATGGCCCACCCTCCCGCATCCTTGCCGAGCCGCCGAACCGTGAACCGTTGGTCCCCGCATGGCCGCCGGAACGTCATGACGGCTGAGCCAATGGCCCAGTCGGGGAGGGTCGAGTTGAGCCGGTGGGGGAAAGGATGCTGCAATATGCGCGTCGATGGCGCTGCGGATCCCGCGGCGCCTTTTTCGTGCGGGTATTCATGGCCCGTACACCGGTCTTGGGTGAACCTGTCCGAAGGGGGCGGTAGTCAGTGCTGAAGAGGGTGTTCGTCGCTCCGGACCCCGGGCGGACCCGACTGCGGTTCGCGGCCCGGGCCGTCCTCGGCATCGGGCTCGCCGTCGTGGTCTGCGGCCTCGCCGGACACTCCCTCGCGGGCGCCGTCACCGGCGGCCTCGCCGCGCTGCTCGCCCTGTTCACCGTCACCGACGCCACCGTCCGCGGGCAGGCGGTCACCACCGCCCTGCTGCCGGCCGTCGGCCTGCCCGTCCTCGCCGCCGCCGCGGAACTCCACGACCAGCCCGTCGCCCGGGACCTGACCTTTCTCGCGGTCGTCGGCGCGGGCGTCTACGCGCGCCGCTGGGGGCCGCGCGGACACAGCCTCGGCGTGTTCGCGTTCATGACCTTCTTCGTGGCGCAGTTCCTGCACGCCACCCCCGACCGGCTCCCCGAGCTGTGCGCCTCCGTCGTCCTGTCCGTGCTGTCCGCCGCCGCGGTCCGCTTCGGCCTGTGGTGCTACGAGCGCCGCCTGCCCCCGGCCCTCGCGCCCGCCCCGCCCGGCGGCACCGGCCTCGCCCGCGTGACGACCCGCCAGGCCGTCCAGGCGACCGCCGGCGCCGGCTTCGCCCTCGTCGTCGGCCAACTGGTGTCCGGACAGCGCTGGTACTGGGCGGTCGGAGCCACCTGGTGGATCTTCGTCAACACCACCTCGCGCGGCGAGACCCTGGTACGCGGCTTCCGGCGCGTCCTCGGCACGGTCATCGGCATCGGCCTCGGCGTCCTCGTCGCGCTCCCGGTGGACGGCGCTCCGGTGCCCACGGCCGCGCTCACCGCCGTGTGCGTGTTCGGGATCTTCTACACGGCCGCCGTCTCCTACACCTGGATGATGCTCTGGGTGACCCTGCTCGCCGAGCTGCTCTACGGCCTCCTCGGCGTCCTCGAACCCGCGCTGCTCGCCCTGCGGCTCGTGGAGACCGGCGTGGGGGCGCTCGGCGCGGCGCTCGCCGTGCTGTTCGTGCTGCCCGTCACCACGCACGCCGTCACGGACGCCTGGATCCAGCGGGCGCTGCGCTGCGTCCACGCCTGCACCGCCGAGACCGCCGCACGTCTCTCGGGCGACGCGCACGCCGACCCCGCGCCGCGCGTGGCGGAGCTGGAGCACCTGCTCGGCCGGGTGCGCCTGTCGGTCGCGCCGCTGGTCCACCCGCTCAACCCGATGCGCGGCCGCAAGGCGCGGGCCCGCCGGGTCCTCGACCTCCTCGACGACTGCGCGCGCGAGGTCCGCGGCCTGGTCGCCGTCGCCGCCGACCCGGAGGCCTCCCACGACGCCCGGCTGGCCGCGGCCTGCTGGCGGGTCGAGGCGGCGGTCGAGGCGCTGACCGGCGGCGGCGCCGAGACCCTCGCCCCCGCCGGACCGGCGCCCGCCGCGGAACCGGCCCTGGCCCACCTGCACGGCCTGGAGCGCGCCCTGGCGGAACTGGCGACCCCGCTGCGCGCCCCGTCGGGATCACCGCTGGTCGGCGCCTGAGGCCTCGGCAGTGCCACGGGGCAGTGCCACAGGGGCCACCGGGCGGTGCCACCGGGCGGTGCCCGAGACCGGAGCGGGCGCCCGCGACGAGATCACTCGTTTGGTCTAGACCTTCTGTGATCGGCTGCTACCGTCACCCCGGACGGCACAGGGCGAGAGGGGACAGCGGTGGCAGACGGCGGTCGGCGGCAGCGGGCGTTCATCGGGTCGTTCACGGCGGCCGGCGGCCCCGGCATCGTGACGGCGGCGGTGGCCGCCGACGGCGCGCTCACGGTGGTCAACAGCCTCAACGGCGTGCCCGACCCCGCCTACCTCGCCCTCGCGCCGGACGGGCGCACCCTGTACGCGGTCAGCGAGACCACCGACGGCAAGGTCGCCGCGTACGACGTCACCGGTGACGCGCCCGAACCGGCCGGGCCGCCCGTCCGCGTCGGCGGCGACGGACCCACGCACCTCAGCGTGTTCGCCGGGCACGTCCTCACCGCCAACTACGGCTCGGGCAGCGTGACCGCCGTGCCCGTCCGCCCCGACGGCACCCTCGCGGACACCCCGCGCGCGGTGCTCCGGCACACCGGCTCGGGACCGTACGCCCCGCGCCAGCAGGGCCCGCACGCCCACCAGGTGCAGCCCGACCCCAGCGGCCGCTGGGCGGTGAGCGTCGACCTCGGCACCGACTCGGTCCGCGTGTGCGCCGTGACCGCGACCGGCCTCGACCTGCACCGCGAGATCGCCCTGCGCCCCGGCTCCGGCCCGAGGCACCTGGCCTTCCATCCGGACGGCGCGCACGCCTACGTGGTCAACGAACTCACGCCGACGGTCGCCGTCTGCCGCTGGGACGCCGCCGAGGGCTCCCTGAAACCGCTGGCCGAGGTCCCGCTGCTCCCCGGCGCTCCCGCCGATGACGCCTACCCGTCGGGCGTCGTCGCCTCGCCCGACGGCCGTTTCGTGTGGGCGGCGACCCGGGGCGAGGACGTCCTGTCCGTGCTCGCCGTCGAGGGCGACGGACTGCGGCTGGTGGCGACAGTGCCCTGCGGCGGTCACTGGCCCCGGGCGATCACCGAGTCGAACGGCGTCCTGTACGCGGCGAACGAGCGCTCCGGCGACGTCACCTGGTTCGCCCTCGACCCGGCGACCGGTGTGCCCCGCCGCGCCGGCTCGGTGCGCATCCCGGCGGCATCCTGCGTCGTCCTCGACCGCCCGGTCCCGGCCCAGCGGCGGGGTTGAGTGCGGAAGTGCTGAGCGAGGCTGGGTTGAGTGGGGCGGGGCTGAGTGCGGCGCCGCCGGGGCGCTGCCCCGCGGTGCTCGCTGCTCCGGCCTGCGGAATCGAGGCCGCTCCGGGCAGGAAGAAGGGCCCGCTCCTGCGCCGGGAGCGGGCCCTTGTCGTACGAGGTGTCAAAAGAGGCGGCCGCCGTGCGGGCGGGCCGCGCCGCGTCAGCGGGCGGGCGTACCCTGCGCCTGCTGCGGCGTGATGCCCAGCGCGGTCGTGTACTTGGCCAGCGCCAGCTTGCCGATCGCCGGGTACGGGCCGAGCGGCTCGGCGGCGGGGCAGGCCGCCTCCTTGGCCGCCTCCTCGATCAGGGCCGGCTCGATCTCCGGACCGATGAGGTAGGGCGCGAGCGCCAGCTGCTGGGAACCCGAGGACCGCAGCTGCTCGGCGACGGACGCGATCGAGCCCTCCTGGTCCAGAGCCGCCGCCATCACCGGCACGGCCAGGCGCGCGGCGAGCAGCATGCCGGTGATACCGGCCGCCTGTACGGCTTCCTCGCCGCCCACAGAGGCGAGGATGATGCCGTCGGCGGCGGTGGCCACGGTGAACAGGCGGGCACGGTCCGCGCGCGCCAGACCGGCCTCGGACAGCCGGACGTGCAGCGCCTCCGCGAGCAGCGGGTGCGGGCCGAGCACATCGGTGAGGTCCGCCGCGACGCGGCTCTCCATCACGGCCTGGCGGAGCCGTCGCAGCAGCGCGTTGTCCGGGCCGGCGAGCAGCGGTACGACGACGGCGACCGGGCCGTCGGGCTCCTTGGCGTCCACACCGGCGGCGAGAGCCTGCTCGTAGCGCGCGGTGCGCTCCTCGGCGGCGTGCGTGAGCACGATCTGCAGCGAGGGGAACTCGTTGTCGTCCCCGTCGAGGTACCCGATCCGCGCATCCAGGCCGGGCAGCTCGGAGCGCGCGATGCTCACGACCTCCTCGGCGAGGCTGCGTGTGGCGGGGCCGGGCGTGCCCGGAACCGCGAGGACGAGCGCGGGCGCGCCCTCGGGAGCCGCCAGGGGCTCGGGACGGCGGTGCCGCCCGGGCTGGCGGGGCCGGGGCATTCGTACTGGCAGGCCGGACGCGGGCCCAGTGGGGGAGCTCATGGCGCCGCATGTTACTTGCTTCCTGGGCTTCCCTGTTCGGAGAGGGTGCAGGTGAGCGGTATCCGTCCGGTTTTGTCTGATGAGTAACGTACGAATCGCAAACGATCGGCGGTGATCAGGCGGTTTCCGCCGTTTGAGGACGGAGTCCGCGGGGCAGGCGCCCCCGGATTCAGCAGCTGTTTTCGGTCACTGATTTTCGGTCACGACGTGGAGCATCGTGCCGTCCGCCGGGAGGGCGAGCGAACCCGTCGCGAGGTCGGTCGCGATGCGGACCGAGCCGTGCAGCGGATCGCCCTCGGCCGGGACCCGCACCGCGTGCGGCAGCCGCTTCGCCAGTTCCTCCGCCAACGGGTCCAGGATCGGGGCGCCCATGTTGAGGAGGCCGCCGGTGAGCGCGAGGCGGGGGGTGCCCGTGGGCGGGCAGACGGCGGACGCCGAGTCGGCCATGTGCCGGGCCGCCGCGCGCAGGATGTCCGCCGCGACGGGATCGGCGCCGGCGCAGGCGGCCACGTCGGGGGCGAAGGAGGCGAGCACGGCGGCCCGGTCGGCGCGTGGATACAGCTTGCCGGGCAGTCCGGGCAGCGGCCCGAAGCGCTCCTCGGCGCGGGCCCGAAGGAGCGCCGAGCCGTCCTCGCGGCCGTCGTGGGCGCGCAGCGCGGCCTCCAGACCGGCCCGCCCGATCCAGGCGCCGCCGCCGCAGTCGCCGAGCAGATGCCCCCAGCCGTCCGCGCGCCGCCACGCGGTCAGGTCGGTGCCGACGGCGATCAGACCCGTACCGGCGGCGACCACCGCGCCCGGCCGGGGACCGAGCGCCCCGACGTACGCGGTGACCGCGTCGGCGGCGAGAGCGAGCGCCCGCACCCCGAGCTCCCGCGCGAGCGCGCCCGGCAGCTCGGCGCGCAGCGCGTCCCCGAGCGTGGCCAGCCCCGCGGCGCCGACGACGGCCGTGTCCAGCCGCGCGACCCCGGCCTCGTCGGCCAACGCCCGCGCGACGGGCACCAGTTGCCCCAGCAGGTGGCCCGGATCGATCCCCCGCGAGCCGGTCCGCACCGGCTCGCGCGACTCCCGCCGCGCCACCGGCCCCCGCTCGGGAACCCCGACGACGACGCGCAGCCCCGACCCCCCGGAGTCCACGGCGAGAAACCCGCGCGGACCTTCCGCGGCGGACGGCACCGCCTCGCCCCGCGCCCCGGCGTCCCCCGGCTTCGCCCCGTCATCCCCACGTCTCACGGCAGGCGCCAGTCCACCGGGGCCGCGCCCTGCTGGGCCAGGAGCTCGTTGGCACGGCTGAACGGGCGGGAGCCGAAGAAGCCGCGGTCGGCGGACATGGGGGACGGGTGCGCCGACTCCACCGAGGGCAGGCTGCCCAGCAGCGGCCGCAGATTGCGGGCGTCGCGGCCCCACAGGATGGACACCAGCGGCTTGCCGCGCGCGGCGAGCGCGCGGATGGCCTGCTCGGTGACCTCCTCCCAGCCCTTGCCGCGGTGCGCGCCGGGGCTGCGCGGCGCCGTGGTGAGCGCCCTGTTGAGCAGCAGCACACCCTGCCGCGTCCACGGCGTCAGATCGCCGTTGGACGGCTGGGGGAGTCCGAGGTCGGTGTGCAGCTCCCGGAAGATGTTGATGAGACTGCCGGGCAGCGGCCGCACCTCGGGCGCGACCGAGAACGACAGCCCCACGGCGTGTCCCGGGGTCGGATAGGGGTCCTGTCCGACGATCAGGACACGGACGTCGTCGAAGGGCTGCTGGAAGGCCCGCAACACGTTCGGCCCGGCCGGGAGGTAGGTGCGCCCGGCCGCGATCTCACCCCGCAGGAAGTCACCCATGGCGGCGATGCGCCCGGCGACGGGTTCGAGGGCCTTCGCCCAGCCTTCTTCGACGATCTCGTTCAAGGGTCGTGGTGCCACGGGCGTCACCCTACTGCCGTACAGCCGGCGGCGATCAACCCGTGGCCGGCGGCCGGGCGCGGACGACCGGGCCGCCGACTCCCTTGCACAGGCCCCCCGTTGCCCACGATCGCGAACCGCCCGTCGCCCACGACCGCGCGCCCCCCGCCCCCGAGGGCGGTCGCCCTCATCCGACCACCGCGGCCCGCACGCACAGCACGTCCGGCAGGTGCGAGGCGAGCTGCTGCCAGCTGTCGCCGTCGTCGGCGGAGGCGAACACCTCGCCGTTGCGATTGCCGAAGTACACGCCCGCCGTGTCCGCGTCGTCCGTGCACATCGCGTCGCGCAGCACCGTGCCGTAGTGGTCCCCCTGCGGCAGGCCCGCCGTCAGGGGCTCCCACGACTCGCCCGCGTCGGCCGTGCGGAACACCCGGCAGCGGCGGTCGGCCGGCACCCGGTCCGAGTCGGCGTTGATCGGGAAGACGTACGCCGTGTCGCCGCGGTGCGGATGGGCGACCGCGGCGAAGCCGAACGTGGACGGCAGGCCCTCGCCGATGTCGGTCCACTGCCCGCCCGCGTCGTCGCTGCGGTACACGCCCCAGTGGTTCTGCAGATACAGCCGGTCCGGGTTCGCCGCGTCCCGCGCGACCTTGTGCACGCACTGCCCGAACTCCGGGTTCGGGTCCGGCAGGAACACCGCGGAGACACCCGAGTTGGACGGCGACCAGCTCGCGCCGCCGTCCGTCGTGCGGAACACGCCCGCCGTCGACACGGCCACCGTCACGGCCCGCGGGTCGCGCGCGTCGGTGAGGACGGTGTGCAGGCCCTCGCCGCCGCCGCCCGGCACCCACTTCGAGCGCGTGGGGTGCTCCCACAGCGGGCGGACCAGTTCGAAGGTCTCGCCGCGGTCCTCGGAGCGGTACAGCGCGGCCGGTTCCGTGCCCGCGTACACCACGTCCGGTTCCGCCGCGGCCGGGTGCAGCTGCCACACCCGCTCCAGCGAAGCGCCCGTGTCCTTGGGGAACTTGACCGCGGGCCGGGACGGTTCCGTCCACGTCCGGCCCAGGTCGTCCGAGTGGAACACCGACGGCCCCCAGTGCGCGCTGTCACCGCCGGCCAGCAGCCGCGGCACGTCGCCGCGGGTGTCGACGGCGACCGAGTAGACCGCCTGTGCGTTGAAGTAGGGATTCTCGTCGAACTCCCAGGCGCCGCCTCGCCGGCGCCCGATGAACAGGCCTTTGCGCGTGCCCACGGCAAGCAGGACCTCGGTCATGCCACACACCTCCGCGACGTCGCCCTCGACGTCCTCGACCAGACACGGGCCAGTCTGCACCCCACCACTGACAGTCACCTCCGCAGCGGGCCGCGCCGCAGGTCAGGGAGGGTGTCGGGAGGAAGTGAGGGCGTGAGCGGAGCGGGCCCGCCGGTCAGCCGGCGCCGGGCAGCGCGCGGCCCAGCACGGCCGTCAGGTCGGCCCCGTCCGGCAGCGTGCCGAACGCGTGCCCCCAGTCCCCGCCCAGCCGGGTCGCGCAGAACGCGTCGGCGACAGCCGGCGGCGCGTGCCGGACCAGCAGCGAGGCCTGCAGCGTGAGCGCCATCAGCTCCACCAGCCGCCGGGCGCCGGCCTGCGACGCCCCGGGCAGTCGGTCCTTGAGCCGGGTCACGGCCGCATCGAGCCGGGCGTCCGCGCCCCGGGCCAGGGCGAGTTCGGCGAACAGCGCCTCCGCGGCCGCGGGCTCCCGGCCCAGCGCCCGCAGCACGTCGAGCGCGTTGACGTTCCCCGACCCCTCCCAGATCGACAGCAGCGGTGCCTCCCGGTAGTGGCGCGGCATGCCCGACTCCTCCACGTAGCCGTTGCCGCCCAGGCACTCCAGGGCCTCCGCGGTGAAGGCCGGGCCCCGCTTGGTGACCCAGTACTTGCCGACGGCCGTCGCGATCCGCCGGAACGCCGCCTCGCCCTCGTCCCCGCGCACGGCACGGTCGGCCGCACCCGCGAGCCGCAGCGTGAGCGTCGTCGCGGCCTCCGACTCCAGCGCCAGGTCGGCGAGCACGTTGCGCATCAGCGGCTGGTCGATCAGCCGCGCGCCGAACGCGCTGCGGTGCCGCACATGGTGCCCGGCCTCCACGAGCGTCTTGCGCATCAGCGTCGCCGACGACATCACGCAGTCCAGGCGCGTGCAGTTGACCATCTCGATGATCGTCTTCACGCCCCGCCCCTCCGGCCCGACCAGCCAGGCCACGGTCCCGTCGAACTCGGGCTCCGAGGAGGCGTTGGACCGGTTGCCGAGCTTGTCCTTCAGTCGCTGGATGCGGAACGGGTTGCGGCTGCCGTCGGGCAGGACGCGCGGCACCAGGAAGCACGACAGCCCGCCGGGCGCCTGCGCCAGCACCAAAAACACGTCGCACATCGGCGCCGACGTGAACCACTTGTGCCCGCGCAGCGTGTAGAGCCCGGGCTCGGCGGTCGGCGTGGCCGTCGTCGTGTTCGTCCGGACGTCCGAGCCGCCCTGCTTCTCGGTCATCCCCATGCCCGCCAGCAGGCCGCGCTTCTGCGTCGGCACGCGCAGGCCGGGGTCGTACTCCCGGCCGGTCAGCAGCGGTTCGTAGATCTTCGCCAGCTCCGGCTGGGCGCGCAGCGCGGGAACGGCGGCGTACGTCATCGACGTCGGGCAGCCGTGTCCGGCCTCCGTGTGCCCCCATACCAGCCCGCCGGCGGTCCGCGCGACGTGCGCGCCGGGACGCTCGTCCGCCCAGGGCACGCCCGCCAGGCCCTCGGCGACGGCCGTGCGCATCAGGTGGTGCCAGCTCGGGTGGAAGTCGACCTCGTCGACGCGGTTGCCGTACCGGTCATGGGTCCGCAGCTCCGGCTCGTGCCGGTTCGCCTGCTCGCCCCACTCCTGCGCCTCCGTGCCGCCGGCCAGCCGCCCGAGCCGCCTGACGTCCCCCTCGGCCCAGCCCGCGCCCTCCCGCCGCAGCCCTTCCAGCAGGGCCGCGTCGTCGGACGCGTCGTAGGGGGCCGCGGGCGGCGGCTGATTGGTCACGGCGTGCGTGGCCGGAGCGTCGTACTCCCCGTACTCGGGGCCGGGGAACTGCGCGGGAGTCGAGACCATGCGGCGAGTGTTGCACCATCTCTACGAGTGCAGCAATAGTGCAACAGCAAAAGCGGGGTCGTACAGTACGGGACCATGCCCAGGAACGTGCCGGACCGGCCCGACGAGCCCGAACTGCGCCCGCTGTCCGCGCGGTCGGTCGTGCTCAGCCTGCTCCTGGGCACGCACCCCGCCGAACTGCCCTCCCGCGAACTGACGCGCGCGGTCGAGCGCTTCGACGTCGGCGGCTCCACCCTGCGCGCCGCGCTCAGCCGGATGGTGGCGGCGGGCGACCTGCGGCGCACCGACACCGGCTACCGCCTGAGCGACCGCCTCCTGGCACGCCAGCGCCGCCAGGACGAGGCCGTACGGCCCCGCACGCGCGCGTGGGACGGCGACTGGGAGATGCTCGTGATCACCGCGACGGGCCGGGGTCCCGCCGAACGCGCCGACCTGCGCACCCGGCTGACCGCGCTGCGCCTCGCCGAACTCCGCGAGGGCGTCTGGCTGCGACCCGCCAACCTGAGCCGCCCCCTGCCCGGCGACCTCCGCGAGGTGGCCGAGTCCTGCACGGCCCGCCCCGGCCGGCCCGCGCGCGAGGTGGCGGCGGAGCTGTGGCCGCTCGACGCCTGGGCGGACACCGCCCGCGCGCTGCTCCGCCGCGTCGCCCGCGAGGACCGTCCGGCCGCCCGGCTCGCCGCCTTCGCGGCCGTCGTGCGCCACCTGCTCGCCGACCCGGTCCTGCCGCCCGCGCTCCTGCCCGCCGACTGGCCGGGCCCGGCGCTGCGCGCGGCGTACGCCGACTACCAGCGGGAGATGACGCTCGCCGTGGTCGCGCGGGAGAGCGGCGGGCGGGAGTCCGGTGCGCGTGACGACGGTGTGCGTGAGGGCAACGCGCGTGAGGGCAATGCGCGGGCATGACGCCGCGGCCGTACGAAGCGCCGCGCGGGACGCTCCGTACGGCCGCCTTCACTGTGGGGGGTGGCTCACCGGTGGGGGTGGCTCACCGGTGGAGGTGGGTCACTTGTAGGTGATGTCCGACGACGCGTACTTGCAGTGGGTGCCGTCGGGGCCCGAGCCGTTCTGGGTCGGCTCGTCGCCGTCGTCGTTGCCGATGTACTTCTGGCACGGCACGATCTTGCGGTCCGTGTCCCCGACGATCGTGATGTTCCGCAGGGTCGCGCTGTCGCCGTAGTTGGTGTTGATGCCGACGATCCGGCTGCCCTTCCAGGCGACCTCGACCGTGTTGAGGTTGATCGTCCGCTTGTACTGCGTGGAGCAGTTGCCGCAGGAGCGGACGAAGGTGCCGAAGTTCTTGACGGCGAAGTTCGACACGTTGAGCGTGCCGGCGCCGTTGAACTGGAAGACCTTGTCGCCGGCCTCCTTCGCGCCACCGCCGGTGACGGTGTAGACGTTCGACGACGAGGAGCCGCGGAAGGTCGCCGCGTCCTCGCCGACGTCCTCCCACCAGACGTTCTGCAGCGTGCAACTGCCCTTGCAGTGGACGCCGTCGGCGGCGGGGGCGCCGAGGATGACGTTCTTCAGGACGGCGCCCGGCTCCAGTTGGAGAATCGGGCCCTGGTCCTCGCCCTGGCCGCCGTCGCCCAGGTCGCCGGAGCCGTAGAGGCGCTTCATCCCGTAGTCCTTGGTGCCGGACACGGTGATGGTGGAGGAGACCGCCTGGCTGCCGTTGGGCGTCGGCCAGGTGGCGGCGCTCGCCGACGGGGCGCCGCTGGTCATGATCATGCCAAGCGAGAGCCCGAGCGCGGCCAGTGCCCCGGTGAGGGCGCGGCCCTGTGCGCGCGGTCGTGTCGCAGAAGTCATGTCCCGCTTCCTTCTGTCGCTGTGTGAGGGGTTCCCGGAGCTTCCGCCCCCACGCCGGACATCACCGAAGGTGCGTTCATGTATGCGAACTATGTTCGCGGTTCTGGCGATTAACACCAGAAAACCCGTCACCGACGTGGGGATCGGTCACTCCGTTGAACGGAACGTAGAGTGCAAGCGCTTTCTAGTCAACGCTTCGCGCAGAACGCGTTGAGTCGCACCCGGGTCATGGCGGGCCGAACTCCGTTTGTCCGTGGGAGCGCTTCCACGACGGACGTGCGCATGCCACGATGCTGGCCGGACGCCCCCCGACCCGCACCGGAAAGGGACCACCCCGTGATGACCCCTGCCCCCAACACCGTGCGGAGACCGCTGCGTTCGGCGGTCCTCGCGTTCGTCGCCGCGCTCGTGCCGTTACTCGTGGCCACCGTGCTCACCGCGCCGCCCGCCTCCGCCGCCTCTCCGCCGCGCGCCCAGGCCGTGCCGACGGCCCAGCTGACCGAGGTCACCGGCTTCGGCAGCAACCCCAGCAACCTGCGGATGTACGTCTACGTCCCGGACTCCGTCACCGCGAACCCGGCGGTCGTCGTGGCCGTCCACTACTGCACGGGCTCGGGCCCCGCGATGTACTCCGGAACCGAGTTCGCCTCGCTCGCCGACCGACTCGGCTACATCGTCGTCTACCCGTCCGTCACCCGGTCCAGCAAGTGCTTCGACGTCGCCTCGCCGCAGGCACTGCGCCGCGACGGCGGCAGCGACCCGGTCGGCATCAAGTCCATGGTCGACTGGGTGGTCCGCGCCTACGACGCCGACACCTCGCGGATCTTCGCGACGGGCATCTCCTCCGGCGCGATGATGACGAACGTCCTGCTCGGCGACTACCCGGACGTCTTCGCGGCCGGCGCCGCCTTCGCGGGCGTGCCCTTCGGCTGCTTCGCCACCACCGACGGCTCCGAGTGGAACAGCGCCTGCGCGAACGGCACCGTGACCCGCACACCGCAGGCCTGGGGCGACCTCGTGCGCGGCGCGTACCCCGGCTACGGCGGGCCCCGGCCGCGCATGCAGCTGTGGCACGGCACCGAGGACGACGTCCTGCGGTACCCCAACTTCGGCGAGGAGATCAAGCAGTGGACGAACGTCGCCGGTGTCTCCCAGACCCCGGCCGCCACCGACACCCCGCAGCCGGGCTGGACCCGCACCCGCTACGGCGGCACCGGTGACCGGGCCCCGGTCGAGGCGATCAGCCTCCAGGGCGTCGGCCACAACCTCTACACGTCCGGCATGGCAGCCCGCGCGCTGACCTTCTTCGGCCTGGACGGCGGAGGCGGCCCCACCCCGCAGCCCCAGCCGGGCCCCTGCAAGGTCACCGTCGCCACCAACGCCTGGAACACCGGCCTGACCGCCTCGGTCACCCTCACCAACACCGGCACGACCGCGGTCGACGGCTGGCGGCTCGGCTTCACCCTGCCCGCCGGCCAGACGGTCACCGGCGGCTGGGGAGCCACGTACACCCCGTCCTCCGGCGCGGTGACCGCCGTGAACGCCGCGTACAACGCGCGCATCGCCCCCGGCGCGAGCATCACCATCGGCTACCAGGCGACCCACACGGGCAACGCGACGGCGCCGACCGCGTACACCCTCAACGGGACGCCCTGCACGACGGGGTGAGCACCCCGCACGAGCGACGGCGCACCCCGCACGACCGCATCAGCCTCTCGCACGACCGCATCAGCACCCCGCACGACCGCATCAGCACCCCGCACGGCCCGGTGACCGAGGCGCGCCCGCATCACGCTCGGTCACCGGGGCACGCACCGTCGGCGCCGTACTCCGTCCGGAGGACATGCCGCACGGATCTCGGTGCGGGCGGATGACCTGCGCGATCGCGGGAACCCGGCAGGTCTCTGCGATGGGACGCGAGGTGAGTGAGTCATGGCAAGGCAGCAGCAGTCGTCGACGCCCCTCCCTGCGCCGTTGCGTACCGCGGCCGGACCGCTGCTGACAGCGGCCTCCGCGCTGCGGAAGGTGCCGGGCGCGGGGACG
The DNA here is from genome assembly GCF_055606745.1 of Streptomyces sp. NPDC037054. Taxonomy (NCBI): domain Bacteria; kingdom Bacillati; phylum Actinomycetota; class Actinomycetes; order Kitasatosporales; family Streptomycetaceae; genus Streptomyces; species Streptomyces sp. NPDC037054. The sequence continues at coordinate 238,056 of NZ_JBVJSJ010000012.1, forward strand.
GTGGGCAGGGCGGCCGAGGGCGCGCTCGACAAGGTCGGGGCCGTGTCCCCGCGTGGCCGGCGCTTCGCGGTGTACACCGGCGCCGGCGTGCTCGGCGTCGCGGGTCTCGTGGAGTGGCCCGTGGCCCTCACCGGCGCGGCCGTCGCCTGGCTGACCCAGCCGCGCGGCGGGCAGGCGGACACGGCGGACGGCGGCACGAAGGCGTCCAGCGGCACCAAGGCGACCGGCAGCGGTGGGTCGAAGGCATCCGGGGGGACCGGGTCCAGGCCCACGGGTGCGGCCAAGACCAGCGCCTCCAAGACCAGCGCCTCCAAGACCAGCGCGGCCAAGACCACTGCGGCCAAGACCAGCGCGGCCAAGACCGGCGGGGCCAAAGCCGGCGGGGCCAAGGCCGGCGGCGGGACCAAGGCGTCGGCCTCCTCCGGTTCCAGGTCTTCCGGCGGCAAGTCCTCCTCCGCCGCCACAAAGACGTCCGGCACCAAGACCTCCGCCGCGCGCGGCAAGTCCTCCGGCACCGCCAGTAAGTCCCGTACGACGAAGTCGGCCGCGAGTTCCAGTCGGCCGAAGTCCAAGTCGGCTGCCGGTGGATCCGGCGCGCGGCGTGGGCGGACGACCAAGAGCTGACGAGCCGGCGGCGCCGACGCGAGAGTCGTGAGAGTGAGGAGCCTGATGGGCATGGGACTGCTGGCCGCCCCGTCGGCCGCCGCCGCGCTGGTGACGGCGGGGCCTCGGCTGCTCGTGCGCGGCACCGCGCCCGTGGTCGGCGCCGCCGCGGGCGCGGTGGCGGGTACCGCGCGCGCCGGTGTGCGCGGCGCGGACACCGCGGTGCGCATCGCGCGCGTCGCCCGCAACGCGCTGCCGACGGGGTCCCGCCCCTGGCGTTCCGGCACCCGGGCGCACGTCGCGCTGCGGGTCGCCGAGGCGGACCGCGTACGACGCGCGGGCGGGCTGCGGCGGGCGGCCGGCCGGGTCGCCGCCGAGCTGGCCCGCCACCCCGACGTGGCCCTCGCGTACTGGGACGGCGGGCTCGGCCGGCTGGTGGTGAGCGCCACCGGGAGCGAGGCCGTGGACCGGGTCCTCGACCGTGTCACCGAGTCGGCCGCCCGGCACGGCCTCGCGCCCGCGGACGAGGGCGCCGCCGAGATCCCGCACCCGGCGAATCCGGCCGGGGTGCGCGCGGCGGCCGCCGCCCTCGCCGCCGACGGCCTGGGCATCGCCGCGGGCCTGTCCGCGTCCGCGCTGCGGTTGCCGCCGTCGCCGCGTGCCGTGACCGCGCTCGTGACGCTGCTGCGGGAGAACCCGCGCGTACGGAGTCTGCTGCGGGCCCGGCTCGGCCCCGACCGCATGGACGTGGTGCTGGCCGCGGCCAACGCCGTCGCCCACGGCGTGGGCCAGACGCCGACCGGTCTCGTGCTCGACGGGGTGCTGCGGGCCTGCCAGCTGGCGGACACGATGTTCCGGGCCGCCGCGTTCGACGCCGTCCACGACCGGGTGTGCCTGCCGGAGCGCGTCAGCATCCCCCCGGGGACCTGCCCGCGCCCGCCGCTGCGCACCTCCCCGGCCCAGGAGTACGCCTCCCACGCCGCCACCGGCAGCCTCGCGGGCGCCCTGGCGACGCTGCTCGTCAAGCACGACGGCGCGGAGGCCGCCGAGGCGGTGCTCGCCGGCTCGCCCAAGGCCGCGCGCTACGGCCCCGCCGCCTTCCACGCCGTACTCGGCGCCGCCCTGTCCCGCACCGGCGTGCTCGTACGGGACGCCGAGCGGCTGCGGCAGCTGGAGATGGCCGGCACGGTCGTCCTGCACCCCAGCGCGCTGCGCACCCCCGGCTCGGGCGCCGACCCGTGGGCCGAGGCCGTGCTGGACGCGGCACGGCACGCCGGGCTGCGCGTCGTGATGGTCGACGATCCCGCGCTGGCCGACTTCACCGCCCTTGCCGACCACGTCGTCGGCGCCGACCGTCCGCTCACGGACGTGGTGGCCGGGCTGCGCGGCGAGGGCGTCGACGGCGGCGTCGTCACGGTCGCCCGGCCCGCCTCGGCCGACGACACCGACGTCCTGACCGGGCTCCTCGCCGGTGACGTGGCCGTCGCCCTCACCGACGCGGAGTGCGTGGTGTGGGGCGCGGACGTCCTCGCCCTGCACGGACTGCCCGACGTGTGGCGGCTGTTGAGCGCCGTCCCGGCCGCCCGCGCCATCGGCCGCAGGTCGCAGACGCTGGCCCGGTCCGGCGCCGCCCTGTCCGGGCTGCTGGTGGCCGTCGGCGAGTCCAGCGGCCGGCGGCACAGCCCGCTGCCCGGGCTGCGGCACGCGCCGGTCGACCTGAGCGCGGCGGCGGCCCTGCTCAGCGGCGCCCGCGCCGCCCTCGGCGTGGCCGCGGCCCGTCCGCCGCACCCCCGCGCCCGGGTGGCCTGGCACGCGCTCGACCCGGACGCCGTACGGGCCCGGCTCAAGCGCGAGCACGCCGCCGACCCGACCGCCGTCGACCAGGCCACGTCCCGGGTCCGCGAGGCGGCCCGCACCGTCGGCCGGCATCCCCTGCTCGCGCCGGCCCGCTGGACGGTGCAGCTCGCCCGGGCGGTGCGCGGGGAGCTGGACGACCCGCTCACGCCGGTCCTCGCGGTCGGCTCGGCCGCGTCGGCGATCCTCGGGTCCGCCGTCGACGCCCTCCTCGTCGTCGGCGCGCTCGATCTGAACGCGCTCGTCGGCGGCGTGCAGCGGCTGCGCGCCGAGCGGGCCCTGTCCGGGCTGCTGGCCGACCAGAAGCAGAAGGCCCGCGTCGCCGGCGAGGGTTCGCGCAAATCGCCCCGGATCGTGGACGCGTCGAAGCTCGTGCCGGGCGACGTGATCGAGCTGAAGGGCGACGACGTCGTGCCCGCCGACGCCCGGCTGCTGTGGGAGGACGGCCTGGAGGTCGACGAGTCGGCGCTGACCGGCGAGTCGCTGCCGGTCGACAAGCGGACCGACCCGACCCCGCGCGCGGCCGTGCCGGACCGGCGGTGCATGGTCTTCGAGGGCACCACCGTGGTCGCCGGCAGCGCCCGCGCCGTCGTCGTGGACACCGGCGACGACACCGAGTCCGCGCGCGCCGTCCACCTCGCCGCCCGCACCCCGCCCTCCGCCGGAGTCCAGGCCCGGCTGCAGGAACTCACCCGCAAGGCCCTGCCGTTGACGCTGGCCGGCGGCGCGGTGGTGACCGGCCTGTCCCTGCTGCGCGGCACGCCGATCCGCGACGCGGTCAGCGGCGGCGTGGCGGTGGCCGTGGCGGCCGTGCCCGAGGGGCTGCCGCTGGTGGCCACGGTCGCGCAGCTCGCCGCCGCCCGCAGGCTGAGCCGGCGCGGCGTCCTGGTGCGCACCCCGCGCACCCTGGAGGCCCTGGGCCGGATGGACACGATCTGCTTCGACAAGACCGGCACCCTCACCGAGAACCGGCTGCGGCTGGTCCGGGTGACCGACGCCGACGGCACGGTCCACAAGGTGGGGGAGCCGGAGGCCGCCGACACGGTGCGCGCCGCGGCCCGCGCCTGCCCCCGGCTGAACGGCGGCACGGACAAGCCGGTGCACGCGACCGACGAGGCCGTGCTCGACGCCGCCGGGGAGGACCCGGGCTGGCGGCAGGAAGAGGGCCAGCCGTTCGAGGCGGGCCGTGGTTACGCCGCCGCCGTCGGCCGGGACGCGGACGGCGGTCCCGTCCTCGTGGTCAAGGGCGCGCCGGAGACGGTGCTGCCCGCCTGCCCCGACCTGCCCGACGGCGCCTCAGGGACGGCCCACGACCTCGCCCGCGACGGCCTGCGCGTCCTGGCGGTGGCCAGGCGGCCGCTGCGCAGCGGCGAGACGGCCGCCGACGCCCTCGAACAGGCCCTGGAGAAGCTGGAGTTCACCGGACTGCTGGCCCTGGCCGATGTCGCGCGCGAGACCTCCCCGGCCCTGGTCCGCGGCCTGCGCAACGCGGGCGTACGACCGGTCATGCTGACCGGCGACCACCCGCAGACCGCCCGCGCCATCGCCGCCGACCTGGGCTGGCCGGACGACACCGGCGTCGTGACCGGCGACGAACTCGCCGCTGCCGACCGGTCCGAACGCGCCCGCATGCTGCGCGACGTCGGCGTGGTCGCGCGGGTCGCGCCCGAGCAGAAGCTCCAGGTCGTCGAGGCCCTGCGGGACGCCGGCCGGGTCGTCGGGATGGTCGGTGACGGTGCCAACGACGCGGCGGCCATCCGCGCCGCCGACATCGGCGTCGGCATCAGCGCGCGCGGCTCGGCCGCCGCCCGCAACGCCGCCGACCTCGTCCTCACCGAGGACGACCTGTCGGTGCTGATCGAGGCGGTCGCCGAGGGCCGGGCCCTGTGGCACAGCGTCGCCGACGCCATCGCCATCCTCATCGGCGGCAACGCGGGCGAGGTCGGCTTCGGCATCGTCGGCACGCTGCTGGCCGGCCGCGCGCCGCTGTCGACCCGGCAGATGCTGCTGGTCAACCTGTTCACAGACCTGTTCCCGGCGATGGCGGTCGCGGTGACACCGAAGGAGGACGGCGCGGAGAGCCCGACGGACCCCGACGAGCGCAGCGAGCCGCTCGGCACGGAACTGCTCGGCGAGCCCCTCGTCCGGCAGATCCGCCACCGCGCCCTGACGACCTGCGCGGGCGCGACGGCGGCCTGGCTGATCGGGCGCTTCACCCCGGGCACGGCACGCCGTTCCACGACGATGGCGCTGTGCGCGGTGGTCGGCACCCAGCTCGCCCAGACCCTGGCCGACCGGCGCGGCAGCCCGCTCGTGCAGGTCACGTCCCTCGGCTCGGCCGCCGCCCTGGTCGCCCTGGTCGAGACGCCCGGCGCCAGCCAGATGTTCGGCTGCACGCCGCTCGGCCCGGTCGCCTGGGCGGGTGTCGCCGCGGCGATCGTGCTCGCCCTGGCGGGACAGCGGGTGCTGCCCCGCCTGGAACGGGCGGTCGCCACGCGGCTGCCGGACACCGTGAGGTGACCCGGCGGGAGCGCCGCGCCGGGAGCGGCTAGACGGCCTCCTCGCGGGACTTCCCGGCTCCCCGCTCGCCTCCGCCGACGGATGGGGAGCCCGCGTCGGAGGTGTCCCGGCCGTCCGGACCCGCCCGCCCGGGGAGGTGGTTGAACAGCAGGTTCAGCGCGATCGCCGTCAGACAGCCCGCGCTGATGCCGCTGTGCATCACCGTCTGGAACCAGTCCGGGAACTTGTCGTAGATCGTCGGCACCCCGACCGGCAGCACGCCCATCGCGACCGCGACCGCGACCACCGTCAGGTTGTTGTTGCCCCTGAAGTCGACCCGCGCCAGCGTCCGCAGACCGCTCGCGGCGACCGTCCCGAACATCACCAGGCCGGCACCGCCCAGCACCGGCGCCGGAATCGCCGCGACCACCGCGCCCAGCTTGGGCAGCAGCCCGAGCAGCACGAGGATGCCGCCCGCCGCGGCCACCACCCAGCGGCTGCGCACCCGCGTCATGCCGACCAGGCCCACGTTCTGCGCGTACGCCGTGTACGGGAAGGTGTTGAAGACGCCGCCGAGGACGGTGGAGAGGCCGTCCGCGCGCAGTCCGTCCGCCAGCGAGCGCGGCTCCACCTTGCGGTCCGTCATCTCGCCGACCGCGATGAAGTCACCGGTCGTCTCGGTCATGCAGACAAGAGCCACCACCAGCATCGAGACGATGGCCGACACCTCGAACGTGGGCGCCCCGAAGTGGAACGGCGTGCTGATGCCGAGCCAGTCGGCGTCCGAGACGCCGCCGAAGTCCGTGAAGCCGAACGGGATCGCGACGAGCAGCCCGACGACGATGCCGATGAGCACGGCGACCCGCGAGAGGAACGCGGGCGCGAACCGCTGCACTCCCAGCACGACGGCGAGCACGAACGCGGCGAGCGCCAGGTTCCTCGGCTCCCCGAAGTCCTCCGCGCCGGCGCCGCCCGCGGCCCAGTTGCCCGCGACCGGCAGCAGCGAGACGCCGATGACGAGGATGACCGTGCCGGTGACCAGGGGCGGGAAGAACCGCAGCAGCCTGCCGAACACCGGGGCCAGCAGCACGATCGCGAGTCCCGCGACGATCACCGAACCATAGATCGCGGGCAGTCCGCCGCCCGTCGTGCCGATCAGCACCATGGGGGACACGGCGGCGAAGGTGCAGCCCTGCATGATCGGCAGCCGCACACCGAACCGCCAGAACCCGATGCACTGGATGAGCGTGGCTATGCCGCACACCAGCAGGTCGGCGGTGATGAGGTACGCCAGGTCGGCCGGCGGCAGATTCATGGCGCCGCCGACGATCAGCGGCACCGCAACGGCACCCGCGTACATCGCGAGCACGTGCTGGAGGCCGAAGGCGGCCAGGTGACGGACGGGTGGGACCTCGTCGACGGGATGCACGGGGGAGGTCGTTGCCATGGGCACTCCTGAGCGGCGGTGGGCGGAGCCGAGGGGGCTTGCGGGGACAGAGGGACCAGGAGACAGGTCCAGTCGGGGTCGGGGGAACCGTCCGGCAGCGAAAAGTTCCGGACAGCACGAGACCGTATGCGCCTTGAACAGTTTGTTGATTTCCGCCGTGTTGCCGCCGCGTGACCCGGCCCAGGGGAGGAACCGCCCGTCGCCCGCCCGCTCCGCCGGCAGGGTGCAGTGACCGGCGGCGGCGCGTGTCCGTTCGTATGGAGTGTGATGATGCGGTTACGTTCCGTGTGTGCTAGAAGCATCCTTTCTTAATCTGTCCGGTCGCCGCCCGGCGGACGGTGCTGTTTCCGTGCGGCCCGCGTGGGAGGTGCGGGAGGGTGACGGCGCCACGTCGTGGTTCGACGTGCGGCTGGAATTCGCCGACGGCGCGCGCGTCGACGCGCTGGCCGTGCGGTCCGGGCGCGGCGTCTGCCTGGAGGACGTGCGCGCCCGGCCCGCGCTCTCCCTCGACGACCTGACCGTGCTCGCCGACTGGCTGGAGGGGCCGCTCGCCGACGCCTGCGGCGTGCCGCGCCGGCCGGAGGGTGACGCGGGCACCGGCAAGGGCGCCGACGAGGACGCCACGGAGCTGGCGGCACGCGAGTACCGCGCGGCGCAGGAGAGCGGCGCCGATCCCGTCCTCGCGGTGATGGCCGCGACCGGCCGCGACCGCCGCGGGGCGCTCCGGCTCATCGGTCGGGCCCGGGACGCAGGCTTCTTGACGCCCCGTCACATCCGGCGCTGACCTGCCGATTCACTCACAGCAGTTCCCGCATGCGCGTGATCTCGCTCGTCTGCTGGGCGATCACGTCGTCCGCCATCTCCTCGATCTGCACGTTGTTGCCCTGCGCCTTCACGTCCACGGCCATCGTGACCGCACCGTCGTGATGCGTGATCATCAGGGTCAGGAAGAGCTGGTCGAACGCCTTCCCCTCGGCCGCGCGCAGGTTCTTCAGCTGCGCCGCGCTCGCCATGCCGGGCATCCCCGCGTGGTCGTGCCCGCCGTGCCCCTCGGGCTGTTCCTTCTCGCCATGGGTCTTCAGCCAGCCTCTCATGGCGTCGATCTCCGGGCCCTGTGCCGCGGAGATGCGCTCGGCGAGCTTCTTGATCTTCTTCGACTCGGCGCGTTCCGGGACGAGTTCGGTCATGTCGAGCGCCTGCGTGTGGTGCTGGATCATCATGCGCGCGTACGCGACGTCGGCGGAGTTGGGGGAGTCGTCGCCCTGCTGCGCGGCGGCCTCCTCCGGGGACAATGTCCGGTTGTCCTCGCCGGGCTTGCCCGGCGCGATGACCGAAGGCCCGCCCGCGGTGGCGGCCTTGGTGTCCGGTTCCGCGGTGCAGCCCGCGAGGCCGAACACGGCCGCGGCGGCCAGGGCGGCGAGCGAGGCCGGGGCGAGGATCACGCGGGACTGGCGGCGGGAGAACACATCGACCTCCTGTGACGGGCGTGTTGAGCGCACCTTGTGGGTGCGATGAACGTCCTAGCACGCTTCCGTGGGTTACTGATCAAAAAACTTCATTGCGGGTTTGTTGCCCCCTGTTGGTATGCGCATGGCGAGGACGATACTGCGTGGTGCGTGAACCGTTCTTGTCTGAACGGCGCTAGGGAGGAAACAGTGATCCTGTTGAACAACCCTCGAACCCGGCGCAGACGGCTGGGTGTTGCCACCGCGGCGGCCGGACTCCTGGCCTCGCTGCTCGCGGCGGGCCCGGCCGCGGCCATCCCCGATCCCGGGGACGGTCCGACGAAGCAGCGGGGCGTGTCCGAGAGCACCGAGGCGGAGGTGCGTCAGGCCATAGGCGACGGCGAGATACCCGGCCAGGACCAGGTCGTCCACTCGGCCAACATCGAACACGTCGTCAACATCCCCAAGGACACGCTGCCCGGCACCAACTCGGACCTCGCCTTCCAGGGCAAGTACGCGTTCGCCGGCAACTACGACGGCTTCCGGATCTTCGACATCAGCAACCCGAAGGCCCCGAAGACGGTCGCCCAGGTCCTGTGCCCGGGCTCGCAGAACGACATCTCGGTCTCCGGGGACCTGCTGTTCCTGTCCACCGACTCCTCGCGCAGCGACAACAGTTGCAGCAGCACCAGCCAGCCGGCGACGGAGAAGTCGTCCTGGGAGGGCATGAAGGTCTTCGACATCAGCGACAAGTCCAACCCGAAGTACGTCGCCGCCGTCGAGACCGCCTGCGGCTCGCACACCCACACGCTGGTGCCCGAGCGCAGGAACGTTTACGTCTACGTGTCGTCCTACTCGCCGAACGCCGCGTTCCCCGACTGCCAGCCGCCGCACGACGGCATCTCCGTCATCAAGGTGCCGCGCAACGCCCCCGAGAAGGCGGCGGTCGTCTCCTTCCCGGTGCTGTTCCCCGGTGAGGGCCCCGACGGCGGCGGCAACCCGGGCGCGCCCACCAACCCGGGTGTCTCCAAGACCACCGGCTGCCACGACATCACCGTGCTGCCGAGCAAGGACCTGGCCGCCGGCGCCTGCATGGGCGACGGCATCCTGTTCTCCATCGAGGACCCGGAGAACCCGAAGGTCATCGACCAGGTGCAGGACAACGTGAACTTCGCGTTCTGGCACTCGGCGACCTTCAACCAGGGCGCGAACAAGGTCGTGTTCACCGACGAGCTCGGCGGCGGCGGTGCGGCCACCTGCAACGCGGCCATCGGCCCGAACCGCGGTGCCGACGGCATCTACGACATCGTCGGCAGCGGCGAGGACAGCAAGCTGGTCTTCCGCAGCTACTTCAAGATCCCCCGCCACCAGGCGGCCACCGAGAACTGCGTGGCCCACAACGGCTCGCTGATCCCGGTCAAGGGCAAGGACCTCATGGTCCAGGCCTGGTACCAGGGCGGCGTCTCCGTCTGGGACTTCACCGACTCCGCCAACCCGAAGGAGATCGCCTACTTCGAGCGCGGCCCGCTGTCCACCGACCGGGTCGTCACCGGCGGTTCCTGGTCCGCGTACTACTACAACGGCTACATCTACTCGAACGACATGGCGAAGGGCTTCGACGTCCTGAAGCTCAGCGACCGGCGCACCGACCCGGCACAGCGGGTCCGTCTGCACGAGCTCAACGTGCAGACGCAGCCGGACTACTTCGACTGACCCCGCGCGGGGTGCTCCGGCGCCCCGGTCGCGAAGTAGCGCGACAGGTCCGTCTCGCACGTCCCGCCGGACGCCTCGGTGTCCGGCGGGACGCCCATCTCCCAGTCCAGCCCGTACCGCGTGAACAGCTCGGCCCGCAGCGCCGGCACCGGCATCGGGGCGCCCGGCATCAACGCGGCGTAGACCGCGCCCATCAGCAGGGCGCGCAGCATCGGGTAGTCGTGGTCCACGTCCCGCGATCCGCGCCGGGCGACGGTGTCCCGCAGCAGCTCGGCCAGCCGCCGCTGCTCCGGACACGGCAGGAAGCCCTCGGCCTGCAGCAGCCCCGACATGTGCTGGCGCATCAGCACGGGCCGTTCCCGGGCGAGGCCGAGGATCGCGTCGATCGCCCGCGCCAGCCGCTCCCGGCCGTCCTCGGTGCAGGGCTCGCGCTCCAGCGCCTCCTCCAGCGTGCGGTGCATCAGGCGGTGCACCGCGGACTGCACGAGCTGGCGCTTGCCCGGGAAGTAGTACGACACCAGGCCGCGGGCCGAACCGGCCCGGTCGGCGATGTCACCGAGGGTGGTGGCGTCGTAGCCGTGCTCGCCGACGAGCTCGACCGCCGCCTGCAGAAGCCGCTCCTTGGAGCGCCGCCGCAATTCTTCATTGACCGAGGCGCTGCGCGGGGACATGCTGTAACTCCTGCGTTGACTGGCTGCCAGCCAACTATACTCAACGCATCCGGGCCGGCCCCTTCGCGGGGTCCGGTCGGTGCTGCCGTCCGTCTCGGGCGACGCGGGGGATCGTCCGAGACGGACGTGCGGCATGCCCGGGTGGAGACAGTCGCGCCGTGGGGCGCGGTGTCAGTCCACGAGGTCCAGCACCGGGCGCAGCGCGTCGGGCCGGTCGGCCGCCGGAAGGTGGTCGACGAAGTGCAGCCGGCAGCCGAGGGCCGTGGCGCCGCCGTCCGCCCGACGGTCGTCACCCACCATCACGGTCTTGCGCGGATCGGCGCCCAGCGCCTCGCAGGCCACCGCGAACAGCCGCGGATCGGGCTTCTGCACGCCGTGCTCGTACGACAGCACGTAGGCGTCGATCCATGGGTCGAGGCCGTGCGCGCGGAACACCGGCCGAGGGTCCCAGCCGATGTTGCTGACGACGCCGACGGGGACACCGCGCTCGCGCAGCGCCCGGAGGACCTCCGTTGCGTCCGGGTAGGGCCGCCAGGCCGCCGGAGCCATGTGGCGGTCGTACAGCGCGTCGTGCAGCGCCGGGTCGGGCAGCGGCACCTGCCGGGACAGGCCGGTGTAGGCGGCGCGGTGCAGTGCGGCGCTGCGGTCGCGGTCCCGCCAGGTCTCGGCGAGTTCCTCCGGCACGCGCAGCGGGGGAGCGCCGCCGGGCAGTGCCCCGGCCTCCTCGAGTGCCTTCGCCGCCGCGGCCACCTCGCTCTCCGGGAGCCGGATCCCCGCCTCGTCGAGCGCCCCGCGCAGCCAGGACTCGGTGGGCTCGACGCGGAAGAGAGTGCCGGAGAAGTCGAAGAGCACGGCGGTCATGGGCCGATCCTACGAGGGCCGATTCCGGCGCGGGGATGACGGTTCCGGCCGAATGCGGGCCGAATGCGGCGGAGGAAGCGGGGCTGAGGGAGGAGGAGGCGGCGGGGCCGGGCCGGGATCAGGGACGCAGGCGCCGGTGGGCGAGCACCGCCAGCGTCACCGTGAGGGCGCCCAGGAGCCAGCCGCCCACCACGTCCGTGGGCCAGTGGACGCCGAGCCAGATCCGGGTCAGGCCGACGCCCGCCACGGAGATCACGGCGACCGCCAGCGCCGTACGGCACAGGACGCGCCCGGCACCGTAGTGGTGCAGCAGCCACAGCAGCAGGCCGGACACCACCGTGGCCGTCATGGCGTGGCCGGAGGGGAAGGCCGCGAAGTGGGCGGAGTCGACCGGGTCGGGCCACACGGGCCGGGGCCGGTCGACCGCGGCCTTGAGGCCCTGCTGGAGCAGCGCCGCGAGTGTGCAGACGACCGCCAGCCACGCCGCCGTCCACAGGGCGGCGTGCCGCACCAGCAGCCACACGGCTACCGCCGTGCAGAGGATGCGCATCGTCCAGGGGTCCCACACCCAGTCCGTGAGGATGCGGAAGGCCTGGGTCAGGCCCGGTTCGCCGACCGCCCAGCGGTGCGTGGTGCGGGAGACGTCGCCGTCCAGCCCGATCAGCGGCCGCCACTCGGCCGCGACGAGCACGATCAGCACCGCGGAGCAGGCCGCCAGTACGCCGGTCCATCCGACGGCGCGGCGGTGCTCGGGCGGGCGGGGCGGGGAGTCGACGGACGGGGTAGCCATGTCTCGATCCTCGCGCAGTGGCGGGGCGCGGGGCCAATCCCGGCGTCGCACTTCGGCCGGTAAGAACGCCACGGCCGGGACGCCTACGCTCGTCTAGCCGAGAGCGCGCAGGCCGGGGACGAACGCCACCAGGACCGGGATCACCGGGACGAGCGAGGCCGCCGCCGTCAGTTGCAGGCGCCGGGTCGCCGGGAGCCGGTCCGGGGGAGTGAGAAGGCGGTCGACCCGGTGCGGCACACGGGCCTGCGGCGTGGGGCAGGGGCCGAACACGCCGCGGTCCTCGTTGAGTTCGACCAGGGCGAGCGCGGTCGTGAGGCGGCCGAAGCGGCGGGAGGCCATGTCGTCGGCGGCGAGTTCCACCAGCCGGTGCATCTCGTCCCGGAACACCGCGAACACCCGCACCCGCGGAAAGCCGTCCGCCAGCGCGGCCGAGCAGTGCAGCAGCCAGTGGTGCCGGGCCAGCGCGTGCCCCTCCTCGTGGGCCACCACCGCGTCCAGCTGCCGCCCCTTGAGCCGCCGCAACGCGGCCGTCGTGACGACCAGTTGGCCCTCCGCGCCGGCCAGCCACCACGCCTCCGGCCGCTCGCCCTCCAGGACCACGAGCCGGCCCCCGCGCTCCTCGCCCGGCAACAGCGGTGCCCGCAGCAGCAGTTCGGCACGGCGCCGCCGACGCCGTACCTGGGCGCGGGCGACCTCCCGGACCAGCATCACCGCACTCCACACGCCGCCGCACGCGAGGGTCACCGCGGTCGTCGCCGCCCACGGGCCGGCCGTACCGAGCGCGTACGCCTCCACGACCGCGTGCGGCGCGGACGCGAACACGTGCCCGCCCACCGCCCGCCACGCCGCCGCCGCGCTCAGCGTCATCGACAGCGCGCAGCACAGCAGGACGGCCGCGATCACGCACTGCCACACCCACAGGGCGAGCACCGGCTCACGGTCCGGCCAGTCGGCACCGGCGAGCAGCCGAGGGGCGACCACCGCGGTCACCGCGCCGAGCAGCAGCAGGACCGCGGGGAGGATCATGGGGGCAGCCTACGAGCACGGCGGCGTCCGTGGTGGGGCATGCGGGGCAAAGTGACGCAGGCAACGGCGGTCGTGTGACCGCGCCGGCTGTCCCTGCGGCCGCCGTCACAGCGTCAGCAGCATGGCCAGCATCGCGATCCCCATCGACAGCCGGCACGCCCGCGCCAGCTCCGGACGGTCGCCCCAGCCGGTGCGCCCGGCGGCGGCACCCGCGGGCGCCGTGCCACCAGGCCCGGGGGTGACCGGCACCAGCCGGAACCCGGACACCAGCACGTACCCCACGAAGTAGAGCAGCAGCAGCCCGGTCAGCAGCGGGACGTCCGCGCCCGTGTGGGCGTGCGCCCGGCCCGTGGAGTCGGCCATGACGGCGGCCATGTAGACCATGGCCGCGGCCCCCACCGTGTGATGCAGATGGTGCGCGTCCGTGCGCGCCGCCCACAGGGCCCGCAGCCCGGCCGCCCCGAACACCAGCGCGTAGCCGGGCCAGGCCCACCACGGCGGGCTGAACGCCGCCGCCGGCACGGCCATCACCGCCATGCCGAACCCCATGAGTGCCTCGCCGCCGGCCGCCCGGCGCTGCTCCTCGACACCGCTGCGCATCCGCAGCAGACAGTAGACGCCGGTCGCCGCGCACAGAGCGACCAGCAACCACCCGGACGATGCCGGTCCGTGCACACCGACCTCCCCGCTCGAGCCGCACGGTCGGTCAAGGGCTGCCCGGCCCCGTCGGCGCGCACGCGAGCGCAGGGATGTACACGGGGAGCATTCGGGGGAGCGCGGCGAGTGACCGGCCCACATCGACGAGAATTATTCACGAGTAAAACACCTGCTAACGTCATGCGAGTGACCCGTGCGACCCCCGCCTCCCGAACCCCGGCCCTCCGACGGCCCTCCCTGATGGGCGCGCTGCGCCTCGGGCGGCCCTCGGACATCTGGTTCAAGCCCGCCCTGAGCGTGGTCGTCGCGGTCGCCCCGCCCAACCTGGCGCTGCTCGCCGTCGGCCGCCTCGACCTCGCGATGTACACGATGGCCGGCTCCCTGTGCGCCCTCTACGCGCACCACCGTCCCTACGCCGCCCGTGCCCGCGTCCTCGCGTGGGTCGTGCTCGGCATGCTCGCCGGTCTCGCCGTCGCCCTGGTCGCGGCGTCCCTCACGGCGAACGCCGTGCTGCTCGTCACCGTCGGAGCCCTGCTCGCCGCGGCGCAGAAGGCGCTGTGCGACGCCACCCGCGTCGGCCCGCCCGGCAACGTCATCCCCGCCTTCGTCACCTCCGCCGCCCTGTTCGTGCCCCAGACCCTCGGCCAGGTCCCCCGGGCACCTCGCCCTCGCCGCCGCGGCCGGGCTCTGGGCCTGGCTCGTCGGCATGGCGCCGGGACTGGTCCGGCCGCACGGACCTGAACGCCGCGCCACCGCCCACGCCCTGAACGCCGCCGCCGCGTACGCGGAAACCCATGGCACCGGGACCGGCGTTCCCGACGGCAGCGGCACGAGCACGAGCGGCAGCACCACGGCCGATGACGGCAACAGCAACAGCAACAGCAACGGCGACGGCGACGGCGAAGGCCACGCCGGGCTCCGGGCCCGCGCCGCCGGATACGCGGCCGTGCAGGCGGCCTGGCAGACCCTGATGTCCACGGGGACGCCCACCGAGATGCCCACGAGCACCCGCCCCATCCGGCGCGCACTGGAACGGCTCCTCGTGCGCGCCGAGGTCGCCCTCGCCGCGCCCGCGGACGCCGACCCCGCGCGCCTGCGCGCCCTGGCGCGCGAGCTGCGTGGCACCCGCCCGGTGCCCGACCCGGGCGACCCTCGGGAGGCCGACGGCGAACTGCTCGGCGTGGCCGTCGAACGCGCCGTGCCGGCCCGGCCCTGGTGGACCCGGCTCGGCCCGCTCACGCCGCTCGCCGTCCGCACCGCACTCGGCTGCGCCCTCGCCGGCTACGCCTCCCTCGCCCTCGGGATCGGCCGCCCCTACTGGGCGCTGGTCACCGCGGCCTCGCTGTACCAGGCCGGCCTCGCCCTCACCTGGAGCCGGGGTGTCCAGCGCGTCGTGGGCAACCTCGCGGGCGTCCTCCTGTTCGCGGCGGTCGTGCCGCTGGCTCACGCCCATCGGGCGGCCCTCGTGCTGTGCTGCCTCGCCCTCAACTTCGGCGCCGAGGCGCTCATCGGCCGCAACTACTGGCTGGGCAGCGTGTGCGTGACCCCGATGGCCCTGCTCGTCACCGAGTTCGCCGGGTACCAGGCGCCGGGTCCGCTGATCGCCGAGCGGATCGTGGACACCGTCGTCGGCGCCCTCGTCGGCCTCGCCGCCGCCGTGGTCGTCACCAACCGCAGGGCGGGCGACCGGGTCGAGCGGGCCGTCGCCGCCGTCGACCGGGCGCGGGAGGGCGCCGCGCGCCTGGCGAATGGGCCCGAGCCGGACCCCCGCGACCTGGAGACGGCCCGCCGCTGCCTGGCCGCCGCACTGGTCGACCTGCGGGCCACCGCCGAGGCCGCGTCCGGCGAATGGTGGCAGCGCGCCCTGCCCCAGGAGAGGGTCGTGCGCGCCGAGCGGTCCGGACACCGTACGCTCGCCGCGACGGTACGACGCCGTCCGACGCGCCCGGACCGGGGCACGCCGGACGGGCACACCGCGGACCGCGGCGGTGACACGAAACGGGAGGACGCACGGCCATGACGGCAGCGAACGGACGGCCGGCGACCGGGGACACCACGCGGGCGGAGGAGACGCCCGGCGCGGCGCGGGGCGACACGGTCGCGGCGGTCGTCCGGCAGTGGCGGGCCGTCCACCCCGACCTCGACACCGGGCCCATGGAGATCATCGGCCGCGTCAACCGCTGCGCCGCCCTCCTCCAGCAGGCCGAGGACGCGCCGCTGCGCCGCGCGGGCCTGAGCCGCTCCGAGTTCGAGCTGCTGGGGGCGCTGCGCCGCACCGGGCACGAGCTGACGCCGGGCGACGTGGCCCGCGAGACGTTCGCCTCCGGCGCCGCCGTCACCAAGCGCCTCAAGCACCTGACCGAGCGGGGCCTCGTGGAGCGGCGCGGCGACGACCGCGACCGCCGCGTCGCCCACGTCCGGCTCACCGACGCCGGCCGTGACCTCGTCGACGGGATCCTGCCCGAGCAACTGGCCTACGAGAAGGCCGTCCTGTCCGACCTCGCCCCCGCGGACCAGGGCGACCTCGCGACCCTGCTCGGCGAACTGCTCGGCCGCCTGGAGGGCCGGCTGGGAGCGCTGCGGGCCTGACGACGGCCGGGCCCCCGAACATGGGGGCCGGCGTCAGGGCTCCTCGCCCCCGGCCCGAGCGAGGTCACGGCTTCTCGCCCGCCCGGCCCGGCGTCAGGGCGCCTCGCCCGCCCGATGGACGCCGAACATCGCGCCCTGCGGGTCCCGCAGCACCGCGATGCGCGGCCCGGCGGGCAGGGACGTCGGCTCCATCAGGACGGTGCCGCCCGCGTCCGTAGCGTCGGCGGCCGTCCGGTCGGTGTCCGCCGTGGCGAAGTACGGCAGCCAGTGCGCCGGCACCTCGTGCGGGAACTTGTCGTCCATCGGCACCATGCCGCCGAACTCCGCGCCGCCGACCGTCCACCGCGTGTACCGCTCGGACGTCCCGGCGCTCCAGCCGAAGAGCGTCGCGTAGAACGACTCGGCCCGCTCGGGGGCCCTCGTCAGCAGTTCGACCCAGCCCAGCGAGCCGGGCGCGTTGAACAGTCCGGCGCCGGGGAAGCCGCCCGGCTGCCACAGCTGGAGGACCGCGCCGGCCGGGTCGACGACCACCGCCGAGCGGCCCAGACCGGGGACGTCCGAGGGCCCGGTCAGGACGGTGCCGCCGGCCGCCGTGACCTCCCGCGCCGCGACGTCCGCGTCGGTCACCGCGAAGGAGACGCTCCAGGCGACGGGCTGCCCGTCCTGCGCCGACGGTGTGATCCCGGCGACCGCGGCGTCCTGGAGGTACGCGACGGTGTAGCCGCCGGCCCCGGTCCCGGGCGGCGGCCCCGGCCGCCAGCCGAACAGCGCCGTGTAGAACCGCTGGGCCGCCGCCACGTCGCGGGTGCCCAGCTCCACCCAGCAGGGACCGCCGAAGACCGGTTCGTCGAGCTCCATGGCGTTCCTTCCGCGCGGGACACCCCCACCAGCACGCTAAGCCGGGTCCCCGCCCCCGGCCATCCGGCGGACCGGGCGCGCGGCGGAGCGTCGGTGTCAGATTCCCGGCCGGTACCGCATCGGATGGTCCGCCGGGACCTCCACCAGCACGATCGGGACCCCGTCCGGGTCGGCGACCCACATCTCGATCAGCCCCCACGGCTCCCGCACCGGCGGGCGGACGATGTCGACGCCCTTCGCCAGCAGCTCCTCCCGCGCCGCGCCGACGTCCGGGACCTGGAGCCACAGCCGCACGGCCGGGGACGGCGGCGCCTGAGCCCGGCCCGACAGCTCCAGGTAGCCGCCGCCGAGGAAGTAGACGGTGCCGCGTTCCGGACCCGTGCCGAACTCCCGGTAGACGGTGAGTCCGAGCCGCTCGCCGTAGAAGTCGCGGGACCGCTCGGGATCGGTGGGACGGATCAGCGTCCGCCCGGCAAGTACCTGCACCATGCGGCGGAGCCTAACGGCAGGGTTACGCTCGACCTGCCCGAGCCGTGCCGAGAACGGAGACGTCACCTCATGGAGCCCCTGGCCGCCCCCACCACCGCCCCCGGCGGACTGACCTTCCGTGACGCCACCGACGCCGACGTGGCCGACCTGGTCGCGCTGATCGAGTCGGCGTACCGCGGGGACGCCAGCCGGGCCGGGTGGACCACCGAGGCGGACATCCTCGCGGGGCAGCGGACCGACCCGGAGGGCGTGCTGGAGGTCGTCGAGAACCCCGACAGCAGGCTGCTGACCGCCGAGCGCGACGGCCGCATCATCGCCTGCTGCCAGCTCGAACACCGGGGCGCGCACGCCTACTTCGGCATGTTCGCGGTCAGCCCCGCGGTCCAGGGCGGCGGCATCGGCAAGATCGTCCTCGCGGAGGCCGAGCGGCGGGCGCGCGCGAGCTGGGGCGTCACGGAGATGCACATGACGGTGATCTCCGTGCGCGAGGACCTCATCGCCTGGTACGAGCGCCGCGGCTACCGCCGCACGGGACGGATGACCCCCTTCCCCTACGGCGACGAGCGCTTCGGCATCCCGCAGCGCGACGACCTGGAGTTCGAGCTGCTGGTCAAGGAACTCGCCTGAGCGTCGGCCCGCGAACGGGCGGTGAAGCCGGACGCCGGCCGGAGAGCGGGCCCTGAAGCCGGGCCGCGAGGAGGCCCGAAGCCGGACGTGTCAGGCCGTGAAGCGGCCGGTCCGCTTGATGTCCGGGTAGTCGGTGGTGGCGCCGTCCAGCTCCAGGGCGTGCGCGAGCCGCAGGTGCTCCTGGGTGTTGACCACCCAGCCGATGATCCGCAGGTCTCGCTTGCGGGCGTGCTCCACCACCTCCAGCGTCAGCCGGCGGATGTTGAGGCAGACCGTCGCGGCCCCCGCCTCGACGGCGCGGTCCACGACGTCGAGGCCGTACCGGCTGGCGATGAGCGCCGTGCGCACCCCCGGCACCAGCCGGGCGATCTCGGTGATGGCCTCGTCGTGGAACGAGGACACCTCCACCCGCGGCACGAGATCCCGCTCCCGCATCACGTCGGCCAGCGCCCGGGCCGCCGCCACGTCCTTGATCTCCGCCTGCAGCGGGGCCCGCACGGCGTCCAGGACCTCCTCGAACACCGGGACCCGCTCGCCCCGGCCCGCGTCCAGCGCGCGCAGCTCGTCGAGGGTCTGCTCGGCGATCGGACCGCTGCCGTCGGTCGTGCGGTCCACGTCCAGGTCGTGCATGACGACCAGGGCGCCGTCCTTGCTCAGGTGCAGGTCGAGCTCGATGGCGTCGAGACCGGCCCGCTCGGCGGCGACGAAGGACCGCAGCGTGTTCTCGGGCTCGACGCCCATGACCCCGCGGTGACCGATGGTGAGGAGGCTCAAGGTTCCACTCGCTTCCGTCGACGGCGGCTCGGCGGACGGAACGGAACCGAGCCGTCCGCACGGCTGGGCCGCAGCCTAACGGCCCGCGTCGAACCGTACCGTCGGCACAGGGGGCGGCAGGGCGCCTCCGCTCGTGTCCGGCAGGAAAAAGTGCGGCGAAGGGCGGGGGTGCGCAGGATAATTTCCCGATGATCCTCTTGCTGGGAGGAACCTCGTATGCCTACGGTGTCCCCACACGAGCTTCTCCCGTGGAGGATGGGACATGACGGAAATTCTTGTGCAGACGGGTGTGAGGGACAGCGTTCCTCCGGCGACCAGGGTGGTGGAACACCCGGCGTGGCCCGTGCTCAAGGATGCCGTGGAGCAGATCCGGCCATGGCAGTCCAAGGACGGATCGATCGACTTCGGCGCCGAGGGCGCCCCGTCCCGCGCCGACGCCGAGCGCGCCGTGGGGCGCGTCGCCGACGCCGTGCGCGAGCTGTCCCCGCTGCTGCCCCACGACCGCGCCTACCACGAGGCCCTGGTCGAGGACCTGCGCCGCTGGGCCGAGGGCGGCTTCGAGGTGCCCGACTTCCTGGACTCGCTGCTGGCCTTCCAGCCCGCCGCCCACCGCGTCGACGGCCTCCAGCACCTCGTGGTCTTCCCGATGTACACGCAGAACGGCAACCCCGACCGCAACTTCGAGGCGGTCGTGCTGCGCATGGTCTGGCCCGAGTGGCTGGCCGAGCTGGAGCGCACCCGCTACGACAACCCGCTGTTCTGCGGCATCACCTTCGAGGACTTCACGGCCGGCTACGACACCAACTCGGCCGTCCTGTTCCCCGAGACGATCGCCGTGCGCGAGGCCCCCGAGCGCTTCACCTGGGGCGGCATCTTCTGCGACCGCGAGGCCGCCCGCTTCCGCCGGGTGACCGCCGCCGCCGTCGACATCCTGGGCCTGGAACTGCCCGAGGACGTCGCCGCGATGGTCCACGACCAGAAGCGCTGCGAAGAGGCCTTCGTGCTGTGGGACATGGTCCACGACCGCACCCACAGCCACGGCGACCTGCCCTTCGACCCCTTCATGATCAAGCAGCGCCAGCCGTTCTGGATGTACGGCCTGGAGGAGCTGCGCTGCGACCTCACCGCCTTCAAGGAGGCCGTGAAGCTCGCCGAGGAGGGCGTCCCGCAGGCCCGCGACGTGCAGTACGCGGTCCTCTTCGACCGCATGTTCCGCTTCCCGGTCACCGGCGAGCGCGTCCGCAACTACGACGGACTCGGCGGCCAGCTCCTCTTCGCCTACCTGCACAAGCACGACGTCGTCCGCTGGACCGACAACAAGCTGTCCATCGACTGGGAGCGCGCCCCGCGCGTCACCAACCAGCTGTGCGCCGACATCGAGACGCTGTACCGCGACGGCATCGACCGCCCCAAGCTCGTCCACTGGTTCGCCGGCTACGAGCTGGTCTCCACCTACCTCGCCCCGCACCCCGGCTCCACGTGGGCCAAGGGTCCCGACGCCCTGGACCTGACCCAGCCGCCGCGCAAGCTCGTCGACGAGGTGCTTCCCGACGAGTTTCCGCTCAGCATGTTCTACGAGGCACTGTCCAAGAAGCTCAAGAAGGTGATCGCCGAGACCAAGGGGATCCGGGCGGACGGCGCCGAGCGGGTCGCCGCATGAGCGACCGCACCGACGAAGCATCGCTGGAGGCGAAGATGGGGAACGGGGCTCTCGACGGCGCGGTCGTCGCGGTGGCCGGAGCGGGCGGACCCGCCGGCCGGGCGGCACTGCTCAGGCTCGCCGAGGCGGGCGCGACCGTCATCGGCTCGGACAACGACCCGGAGCGGCTCGCCGAGGCCGTGGACGCGGCCCGCTACGCGCACGGCGGCGCCACGGTCACCGGCGAGAAGGTCGACCTGCTCGACCTCGACGCGACCCGCGACTGGGCCGCCCGCATCGAGCAGGACTTCGGCCGGGTCGACGGCGTGGTCCACCTGGTCGGCGGCTGGCGCGGCAGCCAGACCTTCACCAAGACCGACCCGGCCGACTGGGACCTGCTGGAGAAGCTGCTCATCCGCACCGTGCAGCACACCACCCTCGCCTTCCACGAGGCTCTCCAGCGCAGCGACCGCGGCCGCTACGTCCTGATCAGCGCGGCCGGCGCCAGCAACCCGACCGCGGGGAACGCCGCCTACTCGGCCGCCAAGGCCGCCGCCGAGGCGTGGACGCTGGCCATGGCCGACTACTTCCGCAAGGCGGGGGGCGAGCAGGGTCCGACGTCCGCGGCTGCGATCCTGGTGGTCAAGGCGTTGGTCCACGACGCGATGCGCGCGGAGCGGCCCAACGCGAAGTTCGCGGGCTTCACGGACGTCAAGGATTTGGCCGAGGCCATCACCGGAGTCTGGGAGAAGCCCGCCGCGGAAGTGAACGGAAACCGTCTGTGGCTGACCGAGAAGCCGTGAACCCCCCGAAGACCGACGCGCGTCGCCATCACGACCCGGAGGTCCGCGGTTTCGCCAGTGACAACTACGCCGGGGCCCACCCGGAGGTGCTCGCCGCCCTGGCCCTCGCCAACGGCGGGCACCAGGTCGCGTACGGCGAGGACGACTACACCGAGAACCTCCAGCGGATCATCCGCAGCCACTTCGGCGCGAGCGCCGAGGCGTTCCCGGTCTTCAACGGCACCGGCGCCAACGTCGTCGCGCTCCAGGCGGTCACCGACCGCTGGGGCGCGGTGATCTGCGCCGAGAGCGCGCACATCAACGTCGACGAGGGCGGCGCCCCCGAGCGCATGGGCGGCCTCAAGCTGCTCACCGTGCCCACGCCCGACGGCAAGCTCACGCCCGAGCTGATCGACCGGCAGGCGTACGGCTGGGAGGACGAGCACCGCGCGATGCCGCAGGTCGTCTCGATCACCCAGAGCACCGAACTCGGCACGCTCTACACCCCGGAGGAGATCCGGGCCATCTGCGAGCACGCCCACGCGCACGGCATGAAGGTGCACCTGGACGGCTCCCGGATAGCCAACGCCGCCGCCTCCCTGAACGTCCCCATGCGGACCTTCACCAACGCGGTCGGCGTCGACATCCTCTCCCTGGGCGGCACGAAGAACGGCGCCCTGTTCGGCGAGGCCGTCGTCGTCATCAACCCGGACGCCGTGCGCCGCATGAAGCACCTGCGCAAGCTGTCCATGCAGCTCGCCTCCAAGATGCGCTTCGTGTCGGTGCAGTTGGAGGCGCTGCTGGCCAAGGACCTCTGGCTGCGCAACGCCCGGCACTCCAACGAGATGGCCCAGCGCCTCGCCGAGGGCGTGCGCGCCGTGCACGGCGTGGAGATCCTCCACCCGGTGCAGGCCAACGCGGTCTTCGCGCGTCTTCCGCACGAGGTGACCGAGCGCCTCCAGAAGCGGTTCCGCTTCTACTTCTGGGACGAGGTCGCGGGCGACGTCCGCTGGATGTGTGCCTTCGACACTACGGAGGAGGACGTGGACACCTTCGTGGCCGCCCTCAAGGAGGAGATGGCCCGCTAGTGCTGCGAAGCCGTTCGGCCCGTTAACCTCCCCCCATGCGTGATGGGGGAGTGACCGAGGAAGGAACCGGGACCGGGGAGGGGCAACGGCCGGGCCCTGCCGCCACGTTGCGCCGCCGCCGGCTGCTCGCCTCGGCTGTCGCACTGGCGCTGGCCGTCGGCGGCACGGCCGTGCCGCTCGTCCTCGCGGCCGGCGACGACGAGCCCGGGTGCCGCGAAATCCCCGCGTCCACCCGGGCCTTGACGAAGGACCCCGCCGCCGCGACCCGCGCCCTGGACCCGGGCGACGACATGTCCCGCTACCCGGCCGTGCGCGGGCTGGTGCGCCAGGAGAACCCCTGCGGCGACGGCGCCGAGGTCCTCGGCAGGCTCGTCGAGGTGGCCACGGTGGCGCGGGGCCCAGGTACCCCGCACACCCTCGCCCAGGCCCGCTGCGCCTACGCCGTGGTCGCGGCTCTGGACGGGGCGGACGTGCCCCACGGCATGGCGCCCGGCGTCGCCCGCGTGCTGGCCGACTACGTGGCGGACGAGGCCCGCTTCCAGCGCTTCGGGCGGGACTCGGACCGTCCGGTGGTGCCGCCGGAGCCGGCGGCGCCGGACGACACGCGCCGCACGGGACACGGCCGCTTCCTCGCGCCCGGCGAGGCGCACGTCGACTTCGACCACGAGGACGAGGCGACGGGCGCGCGGCCCGAACCCGTGTACCTGGTCCACGAACTGGCCCGGAACCCCGAGGCGTTCGCGATCCTGTACGCCGCCGAGCGCGCGTACTTCGCGCACTACCTGGAACGTCTCACCCGGCAGGGCGGCGACCCGGACCACCGGCCCGACAAGCGCGAGAAGTGGGGCCGCACGACGGCCACCGACTGGCCCGACAACGACCTCGAGGACATCGCCGAGCGCGTCGGCGCCCTGATGCAGCATCGCGTCCTGCACGCGAAGGAGGGCGGCATCCCCGATCTCGCCGCCTTCGACGCGACCGTGCGCCGCCACACGCGCGGCGCCTACGAGGCCGCTCCCCGGCAGCTCACCACCCGCCCGCCCATGGGCGACATCGCCGACCGGCCCGTGGCCGGCCCCGTGCGCGGCGATCTCATGGACGGCCGGCACCACCTGCTGACCGTGCTCGACGCCTGGGCCGGGGACCGGGGGGTGCCCGAAGAGCGTGCGCGGGTCATGCGGCAGATCGTCGACGACGCCTACGTCAGGAGCATGTGGCGGGAGGCGGCGCTCCCCTGGAGAGGGAGCCGAGTGCTCAGCCCTTGACCCGAAGGCCGGAGCAGTCCCGCCGTTCCATCTGGTCACGGGCGAAGGCCTCCAGCAGATCCCGCATGCCGGACCGCGTCATGCCGGAGACCTTCCCGCGGGCGCCCACGGCGAAGTTGGCGGCCTCCCCGGCACACCGGGCCGACGCCGTCAGGGGCCGGGGCACGCCTTCCTCGCGGGTGAGCCGGTTGCTCCAGTCTCCGTACCAGGCGGCGAAGGCCAGCCTGACCTGCTTCCCGCGTCCTTCCTCGCCGTCCGAGAGCAGTTCGCAACGGCCCGTCGGTGCCGCGTCGTTCGTGCCGTAGCCCACCCGCCAGCCCTCGGGGCGCGGCAGGCCCGCCCGCGACGCCCAGCCGCATCCCAACGCGTCGGCCTCCGCCAGCGGCACGGTGGGGAACTCTTCGTCCGTTTCCGCGGGCGCGGCCTCGACCTTCGGCGTGGCCAACCGCTCCGCGCCGCAACCGAGCCGGTCCGAGGCGCCGTTGACGAAGGCGACGGCCGTCTCGTACGCGGCAGGTGAGTCCGACGAGGTGACCCGGCCGAAGGCGGTGCGCACGACCATCCTGCGCTGCCGTCCGTCGTCGTCCGTGCCCAGCGCCGGACAGGGCACGAGGAAGTAGAGGTTGTCCGAGGTGTCGGCGAATGCGGGCAGGCCCGCGGGCACGGGCCTCTGCGGGACGAAGCCGTCGTCCTCGAAGACGGACATGAAGAGCCGGTCCCGCTCGTCCCGCCGCGTGGACGCCCAAGCGGCGAGGAGCCGCTCGTCGTCCGCGTCGTCGGTCTCGACCGTCACGCGGCAGGTGTAGTCGCCGAGTTCGTCGTACGCCGCCGACTCGGCGTCCTGGAAGTGGTCCGCCTCCTCGGCCAGTTGCCGTACGGCGTCGCCGGGCAGCATCCCCGAGCACGCGCCGCGCACCAGCCACCAGTCCTGGACGTACGGCTCGGCGATCCAGCCGCCGAGGCCCAGGACCGCCACAGCCGTCACCGACACCTTGATCCAGCGCCGCATTCGCTCGCCCCCGTCGCGCAGTCGGTCGCGGGGGAGCCGGCCCGACCGCGGCCGGCCCGCCCCGTCACAGCCGGGACCTTATCGGCAGCGGGGGCGCGGAGGTCAGCGGGCCTCGGCCTCGCGGACCTGCTCCGGGGTCGGCGCCGTGCCGCCGAGGTGCGCCGGCAGCCACCACGTGTCGTCGGCGTCCTTGGGGCGCACGGGGTACGCGCGCTGCGCCGCCTCCAGGAGCTCCTGCACGCGCTCGCGCAGCTGCCGCGTGATCGCGCCCGCGTACTTGTCGCGGGACGCCTCGATCGCCTCGCCGACCCGGATGGTGATCGGCGTGTGGCTGCGCTTGAAGTTGCGCGGGTGGCCCTTGGTCCACAGCCGCTGCGTGCCCCACACGGCCATCGGGATCAGCGGAACGCCCGCCTCCTGGGCCATCCGCGCGGCACCGGACTTGAAGCTCTTGAGCGTGAACGACTGCGAGATGGTCGCCTCGGGGAACACCCCGACGATCTCGCCGGACCGCAGCGACTCCAGGGCGTGCTGGTAGGCCGCCTCGCCCTGCTTGCGGTCGACGGGGATGTGCTTCATCCCGCGCATCAGGGGACCGGAGATCTTGTGCCGGAACACGGCCTCCTTCGCCATGAACCGGACGAGACGCTTCTGCGGCAGTGCCGCCAGGCCGTTGAAGATGAAGTCCAGGTAGCTGATGTGGTTGCTCACCAGCACGGCGCCGCCCGAGCGCGGGATGTTCTCCGAACCTCGGCAGTCGATCTTGAGGTCCCACACCTTGAACATCGTGCGAGCGAGACCGACGACGGGACGGTAAACGAGTTCTGCCATGGGCAGGGTGGACCCTTCCTTCTCTGCCTGGGAAGGGGACTCCCGGCGGAAAGTTACGCAGCCGTAGGTTTACGGCTTGTCGAGATCGTGCCCGAAGAACGTCCGGGTAGCCAGTCCTCGCGCCCTCCAACCGCGAGATTCTCGTCACGTCGCACACCCGGCCCACCTCGGGCTTTTACACGATCATTGCCCGGAGCGAACCGTCACACGCCGTACGAGCAGGTACATCTCGCAGCCCAGGCAGTACCCGAACGCGGCATTGAGGAAGGCCGCGGCGAGCGCCGCCCCCGTCGCGGCGAGCCCCAGCCACTGCGGCCCCAGCACGAACCCGACGAGGCCGGCCCCCGCGAAGACCAGCCCCACCGCCTGCGCGAACCGCGGCGGCTGCGGCGCCTCGAACTCCGTCGGCGGCCCCAGTCGCGGCCGCACCGCCCTGCGGTACAGCCATCCGTACGGCGAGCGGCCCACGCCGCCCGCGGCGCCCAGCGCGAACGCCAGCGTCTGCCAGGCCAGCAGCCACGCGCTCCCGGTGACCAGCACGACCGCCAGGACGACGGTCGTCACGGCCGCCCCGAACCGCGGCCCTCTCACATCGATGTCCATGCGGACCAAGCATTCCGCACCCCGGCCCGCACCGGGAACCGGGAATCTTTGCGGTCCCGTGAACGCTTGTGCGGAGGATGACCGGACTGGTGGTGTGCGTGGTGGTGCTCGCGGCGGCGAGCGCCTACGGAGTGCTGCAACGGCGGCGGAGCGGGAGGATGCGGGTGCGCGGGCGCGACGACGGCAAGCGGCTCGGGGCGGCCGAACTGGGCGCCGAGCTCGGCGAACGGGCCACGCTCGTGCAGTTCTCCAGCGCCTTCTGCGCCCCCTGCCGGGCCACCCGGCGCGTCCTCGGCGAGGTCGCCGGCCTGGTCCCGGGCGTGGCCCACGTCGAGATCGACGCCGAGGCCCACCTGGACCTCGTACGCACCCTGGACATCCTCAAGACGCCGACGGTGCTCGTGCTCGACGCCGACGGCCGGGTGGTGCGCCGCGCCACCGGACAGCCCCGCAAGGCCGACGTCATCGCCGCGCTCGGCGACGCCGTCTGACCCCGGGGACACGACCGTGAGCCATCTCCCACATGCCGGGACGTACTTGACCTTGCGCGGAATGTGTCGTCAGCCTGAGTCGTATGCCTTCGGAACTCCTTCTCTTCGGGCGGGCGCACATCGACCTCGCCCGTACCGCGAGCGCGCGCTGTCCGGGCTGCTGAGCAGCCAAGGACCCGCTTGTCGCCTCCCGAGAAGGACAACTCCATGACGGCCACGCCCGACCTCGTCACGCCCCGCCTCGCCTCGCCCGACCTGCTGCGCTCCGTCTTCCGCCGGCACGCGGCGGGCGTCGCGGTGATCACCGCGCAGTCCGACACGGGTCCGGTCGGCTTCACCGCCACCTCCCTGACCTCCGTCTCCGCCGAACCCCCGATGGTCTCCTTCGGCGTCGGCGCAGGTGCCTCCAGCTGGCCCGCGATCGCCACGGCCGACCACGTCGGCGTGCACATACTCGGCGAGCACCAGCGGGAGCTGGCCGCCACCTTCGCCCGCAGCGGCGCCGACCGGTTCGGCGCGCCCACCGCCTGGCGGGAGGGCCCCGGGGGAGTGCCCGTGCTCGACGGGGTCCTCGCGTGGCTGGTGTGCCGGATCGTGGCGCGGGTGCCCGCCGGCGACCACCATGTGGTCCTCGCCGAGGTCGAACTCGGCGATCCCTCCGGTTCCGGCCGGCCCCTCCTCTACCACCAGGGACGCTTCACCGGCCTGCGCGACTGAGGGCGGGCCGGGCGGCCGGGCCCCTGCTGCGTGACGGTCCGGTTCCGGTTACGCTGCGTTGCACAGGTCACAGTTCAAAGCGCTTGCTTAGCGGGCATGGACTGGGTGTACTGACGAGTAATATTTCGCTCGGAGCGTGGGTCGCCCCGACCGGGATCAGCCGCTTGAGGCGCCTATGCTGCCTGCAAGCAGGCAGCCGAGAAATGACGATGCAGTAGGAGAGCCGGCGTGAGCTTGAGGATCGTTGTCACTGTGAAGTACGTGCCCGACGCCACTGGCGACCGGCACTTCGCCGATGACCTGACCGTCGACCGGGACGACGTGGACGGTCTGCTCTCCGAGCTGGACGAGTACGCGGTCGAGCAGGCGCTGCAGATCTCCGAGAACTCCGACGACGACGTCGAGGTCACCGTCCTGACCGTCGGCCCCGAGGACGCCAAGGACGCCCTGCGCAAGGCGCTGTCCATGGGCGCCGACAAGGCCGTCCACGTCGAGGACGACGACCTGCACGGCACCGACGCCATCGGCACCTCCCTGGTGCTGGCCAAGGCGATCGAGAAGGCCGGCTACGACCTGGTGATCTCCGGCATGGCCTCCACCGACGGCACCATGGGCGTCGTCCCGGCCCTGCTCGCGGAGCGCCTCGGCGTCCCGCAGGTCACCCTGCTCTCCGAGGTCTCCGTCGAGGGCGGCACGGTCAAGGGCCGCCGCGACGGCGACGCCGCGAGCGAGCAGCTGGAGGCCTCCCTGCCGGCCGTCGTGTCGGTCACCGACCAGTCGGGCGAGGCGCGTTACCCGTCGTTCAAGGGCATCATGGCGGCCAAGAAGAAGCCGGTGGAGTCCTGGGACCTGTCCGACCTCGACATCGACGAGGACGAGGTCGGCCTCGAGAACGCCTACACCACGGTCGACTCCGCGACCGAGCGCCCGGCGCGCACCGCGGGCACGATCGTCAAGGACGAGGGCGAGGGCGGCAAGCAGCTCGCCGAGTTCCTCGCGGGCCAGAAGTTCATCTGAGCCCCCTTCCATCGCCCCTCTGTCTTTCGCAAGCAGGAGAGAAGTCCCATGGCTGAAGTTCTCGTCTACGTCGACCACGTGGACGGCGCCGTCCGCAAGCCCACCCTCGAGCTGCTGACCCTGGCCCGCCGCATCGGCGAGCCGGTCGCCGTCGCCCTCGGCAACGGCGCCGCCGACACCGCCGCCACGCTGGCCGAGCACGGCGCGGTGAAGGTGCTGACCCACGACGCCGCCGAGTACGCCGAGTACCTGGTGGTGCCGAAGGTGGAGGCCCTCCAGGCCGCCTACGAGGCCGTGTCCCCGGCCGCCGTCCTCGTGCCGTCCTCCGCCGAGGGCAAGGAGATCGCCGCCCGCCTGGCGCTGCGCATCGGTTCCGGCATCATCACCGACGCCGTCGACCTGGAGGCCGGCGACGAGGGTCCGGTCGCGACCCAGTCGGTGTTCGCCGCCGCGTTCACCACCAAGTCCCGCGTCTCCAAGGGCACCCCGGTCATCACGGTCAAGCCCAACAGCGCCGCCGTCGAGCCGGCCCCGGCCGCCGGTGCCGTCGAGGCCTTGTCGGTGTCCTTCTCCGACAAGGCCACCGGCACGAAGATCACCGGCCGTACGCCGCGCGAGTCGACCGGCCGCCCGGAGCTGACCGAGGCCGCGATCGTGGTCTCCGGCGGCCGCGGTGTGAACGGCGCGGAGAACTTCGCGATCATCGAGGCGCTCGCCGACTCGCTCGGCGCGGCCGTCGGCGCCTCGCGTGCCGCGGTCGACGCCGGCTGGTACCCGCACACCAACCAGGTCGGCCAGACCGGCAAGTCCGTGTCGCCGCAGCTGTACATCGCCTCGGGCATCTCCGGCGCGATCCAGCACCGCGCCGGCATGCAGACGTCGAAGACGATCGTGGCGATCAACAAGGACGCCGAGGCCCCGATCTTCGACCTGGTCGACTACGGCGTCGTCGGCGACCTGTTCGACGTCGTCCCGCAGCTCACCGAGGAGATCAAGGCCCGCAAGGGCTGACCGTTCCCGGAGCGTCGAAGGCCCTCGTGACCCGCGCGGTCGCGGGGGCCTTCCCGTTGCCCCGCGCCCGGCGGCCGGAGGTGCGGAGCCGGCCGGGACGTAAGACGGTGTTGACCAGGCGGAAGGTCGCCCGATAACTTCGTTCTACGGATTGTTGATTCCGTATGGCGGAAAAACAGGAGGGTGTGGGCATGGGTCAGGGCCAGCAGGAGACCGTGGCGACGAGCCTCGCGGGCGCCGTGCGGGAGGAGATCAGCGCCTCCCTCGCACCGGTCGACGCCGAGCTGGAGCGCCGCTACCCGGGGGACCCCGGCACCCGCCAGCCCGTCCACACGGTGTACGTCCCCGGCGACGCCTTCACCGCTGAAACGATCCGCTCCTGGGGCGACCAGGCCCTCGACCTCCTCGACGAACACGCCCCGGACGCCGCCTCGTTCGCCGCCGTCCTCGGCCTGGCCGACGACCTCGCCGAGCCCGTCCACGCGCGCGTGCGCGCCAAGCTGGAACGCGAGCCGATCGAGGACCTGCGCGTCGACTTCGAGGACGGCTACGGCAACCGCCCCGACGCCGAGGAGGACGAGGCCGCCGCCCGCGCCGCCCGCCTGATCGCCGAGGCGTACGCCACCGGCACGGCCGCCCCGTACATGGGCATCCGCATGAAGTGCATGGAGGCGGCCGTACGCGACCGCGGCATCCGCACCCTCGACATCTTCCTCACCGGCCTCATGGAGGCCGGCGGCCTGCCCGACGGGCTCGTGCTCACCCTGCCGAAGGTGACGTACCCCGAGCAGGTCACCGCCATGGTGCGGTTGCTGGAGGCCTTCGAGAAGGCGCGCGGCCTGGAGCCCGGCCGGATCGGCTTCGAGATACAGATCGAGACCAGCCAGTCCATCCTCGCCGCCGACGGCACCGCCGCCGTCGCCCGCATGATCCACGCCGCCGAGGGCCGCGCCACCGGACTGCACTACGGCACCTTCGACTACAGCGCCTGCCTCGGCGTCTCCGCCGCCCACCAGGCCAGCGACCACCCGGCCGCCGACCACGCCAAGGCGATCATGCAGGTCGCCGCCGCCGGCACCGGCGTACGCGTCTCGGACGGCTCCACCAACGTCCTGCCCGTCGGCCCCACCCCGAAGGTCCACGACGCCTGGCGGCTGCACTACGGCCTGACCCGCCGCGCCCTGGCCCGCGCCTACTACCAGGGCTGGGACATGCACCCCGGCCACATCCCCACCCGGTACGCCGCCGTCTACGCCTTCTACCGAGAGGGCTTCGAGCAGGCCGCCGGCCGCCTCGCCCGCTACGCCAACCACGCCGCCTCCGGCGACGTCATGGACGAGCCCGCCACCGCCAAGGCCCTCAGCGGCTACCTGCTGCGCGGCCTGGACTGCGGCGCCCTCGACATCGCCGAGGTCGCCCGGCTCACCGGCCTGACCCGCGCCGACCTGGAGAGCTTCGCGGCGCCCCGACGCGGCGACCTGACGGCCTCGGCGACCTGACCCCGGCCACGGCCCCACGCCGGCACGGCATCCGCTGCCCCTGGTCCGGACGCCACAGGTGTCACAGGAACGGGGCGGCGGTGTCTTCGGGGAGTACGGGCGGGCGGACGGGGCCGGCGGCCGGTGGCCGGGCGCTGTCGCGTCGACGACAGCGGCAACACGGGCGTCTTCGCCGGTGACGTCTACATCAAGGGCGGCGACAACGACGCGCCGCCGCCGGGACTGCCGGTCTGCTGAGCCCGCACGTACCGCTCCAGACCCGACCCGGTCACCATGCCCTCCTCCGCGAACAGCCGCGTCCCCCGCTCGCACCGCCACCGGTCGGCGCGGGCCCGCGCGCTGAACTCCTCGGGCGTCGCGCCGAACAGCTCCCTCAACCGGGGCCGGTCGGTCAGGAGCTCACCGAGCAGCGGGCGCTGGCCGGGATGGGCGCGCGGGGCGCCGTTGCCGTCGCGCAGGACGCCGTGCCGGTTCACGTACACGTACGTGCCGGGCAGCAGGGTGCCGTCGGCGAGTTCGATCCGCACGTCGGGCGCGGGCAGCCAGGCGCGGTCGTAGTTGCCGCCGGGCAGCGGTACGCCCTCGCTCGCGTCGATCACCCCCAGCTGCCGGGTGTCGAGCCAGATCAGGAACAACTCCCTTACGGCCGAGGGCGAGGCGACCGGGGAGGCGGACACGTAGCCCATGCGGCTCACGTGTGCCGAGACGCCCACGTCGAGTCCGGTGACCCGGGCCCGGACCATCGGGATCGGCGAGGCGATGCCGAACTCGGCGGTCTTGTGCCGCAGTTGGCCGGGGCAGGCGTTGGAGCCGACGGCGAGGACCGGGACGCGGTCCTCGTGCACCAGACGCTCCAGCGGCAGCAGCCGGTCGCCGTCCAGCAGGCCGGAGTCCGCGGGCCACGCCCCGGGGTAGAGCAGCGGATGGTCGCGCGGCGCCTCGGCCAGTCCCAGCGCCTCCAGGGTGCGGTCGGTCATGCGCCGCTCAGTCCGCCGGGGGCAGCTCGCCCGAGCCGCGGGTGATCAGCCGGGTCGGCAGTTCGATGCGGTCGGGCGTGGTCAGGGTGCCGTCGAGCTGCTGGAAGAGACGCTCGGCGGCGGTGCGGCCGAGCGTCGCCGCGTCCTGGGCGACGACCGTGACGCCGGGCTGGAGCAGATCGGCGAGCTCGATGTCGTCGAAGCCGACCAGGGCCACCGGGCGGGAGTGCTCGGCGAGCACGCGGATCACCGTGACCGTCACGCGGTTGTTGCCCGTGAAGACGGCGGTCACCGGGTCCGGGCCGGACAGCATCCCCTCGGCCGCCCGCCGCACCCGCACCGGGTCCGTGACGCCGAGGGACATCCAGGAGTCCTCGACCGGTATCCCGGCGTCCTCCATGGCGGCCCGGTAGCCGCGCAGCCGTTCGGCGGCGGTGTGGATGCGCGGCATGTCACCGATGAAGCCGATGCGGCGGTGCCCGTGCGCGATCAGGTGGGCCACGCCGTCCCGGGCGCCGCCGAAGTTGTCCGACAGGACCACGTCCGCGTCGATCTGCCCGGCCGGGCGGTCCACGAACACCGTCGCGACACCGGCCTTCAGCTCCGGCTCCAGATAGCGGTGGTCGTCGCCGGCCGGGATCACCACCAGGCCGTCCACCCGCCGCGCGCACAGCGCCAGCACGAGTTCCTGCTCGCGGTCCGGGTCCTCCGCGCTGGAGCCGTTGATGAGCAGCGCTCCGTGGGCCCGCGCCACCTCCTCGACCGCGCGGCTGAGCGGGCCGTAGAACGGGTCGGCGAGGTCCTCCAGCACCAGGCCGATGCTCGCCGTACGGCCCTTGCGCAGCACCCGCGCGCTGTCGTTGCGGCGGAAGCCCAGCGCGTCGATGGCCTCCTGGACGCGGCGCTCCGTGTCCGGCGTGACGCCCGGTTCGCCGTTGACGACGCGCGAGACCGTCTTCAGTCCGACGCCGGCCCGCGCGGCCACGTCCTTCATGGTCGGACGATTGCCGTAGCGGCTTCCGGGGAGGCGGTCAGCTCGGCGGGGCGTCTCGGGCACGATGCGGTGTCCTGTTCCTGTCGTCCGACGGGGTGCGGCGGTCCAGTGGTTTGTATGAGGATGTGGCGTCGAGCATAGAGCCTGGACAACGTTGTCAGATGCGGGAGACACTGTCCATCGCACTCTTCGGCCCGCGCCCCCACGCGCGACCGGCCTGCTGCTTTCCCATTTTTTCGCGACGCTTCGCATGGTGGACGGGGAGATCCGACTCTGATGCACACCAACCTCGTGGCCGCGCTGGACATCGGCGGCACCAAGATCGCCGGTGGCCTGGTGGACGGCCATGGCGAGATCCTGGTGCGGGCCCAGCGCGCCACGCCCGCGCGGGAGGACGGCGACACCGTGATGCGGGCCGTGGAGGACGTGCTCGACGAGCTGGCCACGTCGCCGCTGTGGGCCCGCGCCTCGGCCGTCGGCATCGGCAGCGCGGGGCCGGTCGACGCCTCCGCGGGTACCGTCAGCCCGGTCAACGTGCCCGGCTGGCGTGACTATCCGCTGGTCGGGCGGGTGCGCGAGGCGGTCGGCGGGCTGCCCGTCGAGCTGATAGGCGACGGCGTCGCGATCACGGCGGCCGAGCACTGGCAGGGTGCGGCCCGCGGCCACGACAACGCGCTGTGCATGGTGGTGTCGACGGGGGTCGGCGGCGGCCTGGTCCTGAACGGGCGCCTCCACCCGGGCCCCACGGGCAACGCCGGTCACATCGGCCACATCAGCGTCGACCTGGACGGCGACCCCTGCCCGTGCGGTTCGCGCGGCTGCGTGGAACGCCTGGCGAGCGGCCCGAACATCGCCCGCCGCGCGCTGGACGGCGGCTGGCGCCCCGGTCCCGACGGCGACACCTCCGCCGCCGCGGTGGCCGCCGCCGCACGGCTCGGCGACCCCGTCGCCGTGGCCTCCTTCGAGCGGGCGGCGCAGGCGCTGGCCGCCGGCATCGCGGCCACCGCGACCCTGGTCGAGATCGACATCGTCGTGATCGGCGGGGGAGTGGGCAAGGCGGGCGACGTCCTGTTCACCCCGCTCCGCACGGCGCTGAAGGCCTACGCGACGCTGTCCTTCGTCCAGCGCCTCACGGTGACTCCGGCCCAGATGGGCACGGACGCCGGCCTGGTGGGAGCGGCGGCAGCGGCGCTCTCGGGCCGGGCCGTGGCGGGGGTGTAGGCGCGGACCGGCGCAGGGCGCCGGGTTCGCGGAGCCGGGTCGCGGCAAGGGGTGCGCGGGCCGGTGCGGGGACGGCACTGGGCCCGGTTGGGTGGGCCGGTGCGGGGCGGTCCTGGGCCCGGTCGGGTGGGCCCGGTGTGGAGTGACACCGGGTCCGGTCGGCGGGCCGGTGCGTGACTCCTGGGGCGCTGCGTAGTTGAGCACGGCATGAAGAAGCGCAGCATGCTCGCCATCGCCTCCCTCGCCGCCGGTTTCGTCGTCGCGGCCGTCACCCCCTCCCACGCGGAGGGCCAGTCGGCGCTCGGTGACCTCGACGTGGACCGCACCCTCGGCACCGCCCAGGACCTCGTCGCCACGGACAGCCTGGCCGGGGTCGAGAACGCCCTGGGCGACAAGGACTGACGAGCCTCCCTCCCGGCCGACGGCGCCGGTGCCCCCGTGAAAAGGGCACCGGCGCCGTCGGCATGGGCGCCCTCAACTGGGGCTGGTTTCCGTGGCAGGGTGGAGCGGGCAAGCCACAGGGGGCCAACTCAAGAGGGGGACACGTGATCGTTTGGATCAACGGGACGTTCGGTGCGGGAAAGACCACCACCGCACGGGAACTGATCGAACTGATCCCGAACAGCACGCTCTTCGACCCCGAGGTCGTCGGCGGCGCACTCACGCACCTGCTGCCGCCCAAGCACCTCGCCGAGGTCGGCGACTTCCAGGACCTCCCGATCTGGCGACGTCTCGTGATCGACACGGCGGCCGCGATGCTCGCCGAACTCGGCGGCACCCTCGTGGTGCCCATGACCCTGCTGAGGCAGGAGTACCGCGACGAGATCTTCGGCGGCCTCGCCGCCCGCCGCATTCCCGTCCGGCATGTGCTCCTGGCCCCGGCCGAAACGATCCTGCGTCAACGAATAGCCGGCCGTGAGGTCCCCCCGGGCCTCCCCGACGGCGAGATGCGTGTCCGCCAGTGGTCCTACGACCACATCGAGCCGTACAAGGCCGCGCTCGCCTCCTGGCTCGTCGCCGACGCCCACCCCGTCGACACCAGCGCGCTCACCCCGCGGGAGACGGCCGCGCGCATCGCCGAGGCCGTCGCCGGGGGTGTCGTGCCCGTCTGCGACATCGTGCAGACACCGGAGCCGACCGCGGAGACGCTGGCCGCGGGCGTGCTCCTCTTCGACGAGCGGGACCGCGTGCTGCTCGTCGACCCCACCTACAAGGCCGGCTGGGAGTTCCCCGGCGGCGTCGTCGAACCGGGGGAGGCGCCCGCCCGTGCCGGCATGCGCGAGGTCGCCGAGGAGACCGGCATCCGCCTCGACGACGTACCCACCCTGCTCGTCGTCGACTGGGAACCGCCCGCGCCGCCCGGCTACGGCGGGCTGCGGCTGCTCTTCGACGGCGGCCGGCTCACCGCCACGGACGCCGCCCGCCTCCTGCTGCCCGGACCCGAACTGCGCGACTGGCGCTTCGTCACCGAACAGGAGGCCGCCGAACTGCTCCCACCCGTCCGCTACGAACGCCTGCGCTGGGCCCTGCGGGCCCGGGAGCGCGGGGCGGCGCTCTATCTGGAGGCGGGGGTCCCCACCCCTTACGCCGACAACGCCGAGGCGCGGGAGGGACCGTGACCGTTTGTCGGCGACAAGTCTCTGACGCGTAGAGGGACTTGGTCGTCAGTCTGCCGTCCCGGTGGACTCGGCCGCGCGGCGGATCGCCGTGGCCGCACCCCCGAGTACCGGGTCCCCGTGGCCGAAGCACGCCACGTCGGGGTCGAGCGCCGCCAGGCGGTGACATGCCGCGAGGACCCGGTCGCGGTCCAGGTTGAAGACGCCCGGCACGACCGTGCCGTCCACCGGCAGCGCGGCCACCGTGTCGCCCGTGAACAGCACGCCGTGGGACGGCAGATGGAGCGCGAGGCTGCCGTCGGTGTGACCGGGGACGTGCACGACGCGCGCCCCGTCGCCGGTGTCGAGGACATCACCGTCGGCCAGTTCGGTGACCCGTGGCGGACGGGCGAAGTCGCCCTGCGGGAGATGCTTCTGTGCCTCCGCGTGGATCGGCAGCTCCCAGTCCTCGAACACCGGCGGCGGGCCCGGGACGTCACCCCGCACGAACGGCGCGTCCAGGACGTGCGCCAGCACCTCGGCCCCGGACAGCGCCGCGAACTCGGCCGCCCCGCCCACGTGGTCCTCGTGGAAGTGCGTCAGCACGACCCGGCGCACCGAACGCGGATCCCGGCCCAGCCCCCTGACCGCCCCGGCGATCGCGGCGCCGGCCCCGGGAGGGCCCGCGTCGATCAGCGTCGACTCGTCGCCGTCCCGCCACAGATACGCCTGACCGACCGGGAACCGCAGCAGATGGAGCCGGGGAAGGAGCTCGATGACGTCCATGGGACGAACGTAGCCGGGCCCCCGCCCGGAGGCAGGGGCCCTCTGCTGTCGGCAGAGCCGCGGCGGCCTGGACGGCCGGTCAGCCCGCCGCGTAGTTCCGCAGGAACAGCGCCTCCGCCACCGACAGGCGCTCCAGCTCCTCGGGCGACACGCTCTCGTTCACCGCGTGGATCTGCGCCTCCGGCTCGCTGAGCCCGATCAGCAGGATCTCCGCGTCCGGGTACAGCGAGGCGAGCGTGTTGCACAGTGGGATGGAACCGCCCTGGCCCGCGTACTGCATCTCCTCACCCGGGTACGCCACCGCCATCGCGTCCGCCATCGCCTGGTACGCCGGGCTGGTCGTGTCGGCGCGGAACGCCTGGCCCTGGCCGACCTGCTCCACCCGCACCCGCGCACCCCACGGCGTGTGCGCCTCCAGGTGCGCCTGGAGCAGCTTCGTCGCCTCCGCCGCGTCCACGCCCGGCGGCACCCGCAGGCTGATCAGCGCGCGGGCGCTCGCCTGCACCGACGGCGTGGCGCCCATGACCGGCGGGCAGTCGATGCCGATGACCGTGACCGCCGGACGCGCCCAGATGCGATCGGCGACCGTGCCGGAACCGATCAGCCCGACGCCGTCCAGCACCTTCGCGTCCTTGCGGAACTGCGCCTCGTCGTACTGGAGCCCCTCCCACGCCGACTCGCCGGCCAGCCCGTCGACGGTCGTCGAACCGTCCTCGGCGCGCAGCGAGTCCAGGACGCGGATCAGCGCGGCCAGCGCATCGGGCGCCGCGCCGCCGAACTGACCGGAGTGCAGATTGCCCTCCAGGGTGTCGACCTGGACGCGGACCATCGTCATGCCGCGCAGCGCCGTCGTCACCGTCGGCAGGCCCACGCGGAAGTTGCCGGAGTCGCCGATGACGATCGCGTCGGCCCGCAGCAGGTCGGGGTGCTGCTCGGCGTAGCGCTCCAGACCGCCCGTGCCCTGCTCCTCGGAACCCTCCGCGATCACCTTGACGTGCACCGGCACACCGCCGGCCGCCTTCAGCGCGCGCAGCGCCAGCAAGTGCATGATGACGCCGCCCTTGCAGTCGGCGGCGCCCCGTCCGTACCAGCGGCCGTCCCGCTCGGTCAGCTCGAACGGCGGCGTGGCCCAGGCGGACTCGTCCAGCGGCGGCTGCACGTCGTAGTGGGCGTACAGCAGCACCGTGCGGGCGCCCTCCGGGCCGGGCAGATGGCCGTACACGGACTGGGTGCCGTCCGGGGTGTCCAGCAGCGCCACGTCCTCGAAGCCCTCGGCGCGCAGCGCGTCGGCCACCCAGCGTGCGGCGCCCTCGCTCTCGCTCCTGGGGAACTGGTCGAAGTCCGCCACCGACTTGAAGGCCACCAGCTCGGTGAGCTCCTCCCTCGCCCTCGGCATCAGGGAGGCGACGGTCTCGGCGACCGGATTCGACGACATGGGCACGCTCCTCGTGGGTGCGACGTTGTACGGGTGCGGACTTGTGGGCGCGCGGGATCGCGCGGGTGCGCGTGCTCCGGTGTGCCGGGCGCGCGCACTGCCGATCCTCCCACAGCGACCTGCGGCGACGACCGCCGTAGGATGCGGGGGACATGGGGTCTCCCCTGCTCGTGCGACGCCCGAGCGCGGGGAGCGGCAGGCGGCTGATCGGGAGCAGTAGACCATCGTGAGCAGCGAGCACTCTTCGGCGGACGACGTGCAGCAGGTGTGGGACGTCGTCGTGGTGGGCGCGGGACCCGCCGGGGCATCGGCCGCCTACGCGGCGGCCGTGGCGGGGCGGCGCGTGCTGCTGCTGGAGAAAGCCGAGCTGCCCCGGTACAAGACGTGCGGCGGCGGCATCATCGGACCCTCGCGCGACGCCCTGCCGCCCGGCTTCGAACTGCCCTTCCGGGACCGTGTGCACGCCGTGACGTTCTCGAACAACGGCCGCTTCACCCGCACCCGCCGCTCCCGGCAGATGCTGTTCGGGCTCATCAACCGCCCCGAGTTCGACCAGCAGCTCGTCGAGCACGCGCAGAAGGCGGGCGCCGAGCTGCGCACGGGCGCCGCCGTCCAGCGCGTCGAGCAGCACGGCTCGGCCGTACCCGACCGGCGCACCGTCGCCGTCGTCCTCCAGGGCGGCGAGACGGTGCTGGCGCGGGCGGTCGTCGGCGCGGACGGCAGCGCCAGCCGGATAGGGGCGCACGTCGGCGTGAAGCTCGACCAGGTCGACCTCGGCCTGGAGGTCGAGATCCCGGTCCCGGACACCGTCGCGGAGGACTGGAAGGGCCGCGTCCTCATCGACTGGGGCCCCATGCCCGGCAGTTACGGCTGGGTCTTCCCCAAGGGCGACACCCTGACGGTCGGCGTGATCTCGGCGCGCGGCGAGGGCGCCGCGACCAAGCGCTACCTGGAGGACTTCATCGGCCGGCTCGGCCTGGCCGGTTTCGAGCCGAGCATCTCCTCCGGGCATCTGACGCGCTGCCGTGCCGACGACTCCCCGCTGTCGCGCGGGCGGGTCCTGGTGTGCGGGGACGCGGCGGGGCTGCTGGAGCCGTGGACCCGGGAGGGCATCTCCTTCGCGCTGCGGTCGGGACGGCTCGCCGGCGAGTGGGCGGTGCGCGTCGCCGAGGCGCACGACGCGGTGGACGCCCGCCGCCAGGCCCTGAACTACGCCTTCGCCGTCAAGGCCGGCCTCGGCGTGGAGATGAGCGTCGGCAAGCGGATGCTCGCGCTGTTCGAGCGGCGGCCCGGGATGCTCCACGC
The DNA here is from genome assembly GCF_055606745.1 of Streptomyces sp. NPDC037054. Taxonomy (NCBI): domain Bacteria; kingdom Bacillati; phylum Actinomycetota; class Actinomycetes; order Kitasatosporales; family Streptomycetaceae; genus Streptomyces; species Streptomyces sp. NPDC037054. The sequence continues at coordinate 277,224 of NZ_JBVJSJ010000012.1, forward strand.
GGTGCTGACCGGTTTCCGGCCCGCCTGGCGGGCGTTCAAGGACATCACCCAGGGCTCCACGACGCTGGGCGAGCTGGTCCGCAGCCATCCGCTGGCCCAGCGCGCCCTGACGGCGATGGCCCCCCGGCCGGTGGCCGACGCAGAGACGGTCGGCGAGCAGGTGGCGGCGGGAGGCACGGCGCCGGGCGCGGATTCCTGACCGCGCGGTGCCCGCCGGGCCGAGTCCGGGCGGCGTCCGGATGGCATCCGGGGCGGGCCGGTCGTACTTCCCGGGGAGTACACGTGATCACCACGCGCGGGTGACGCCGTCCGGCACCGGCGGCGTCTAGCGTGGCGGACATGGACGAACAGCGCGCGACCGGGGGCGGGCCGCCGCAGTGGTGGCGGCAGGGGCCCTCGTGGTGGAACCGCTGGGACGAAGCGGAGCGCGGCCCGCGGTGGCCGTGGCGGACCACCGCGCTGATCACCACGTTCGTGCTGGTCGGCTCTAACTTCGCCGCCCAGTCGCAGGTGGGCGAGCGGGCCGCGCTCGACGTCTTCGCGCGCGTGCTGCTGCTCGTCGCCGGCGCGGCGCTGCTGTGGCGCAAGCGGTACCCGGCGGTCGTCGCGTTCGCCACGGCGGGCGCCGCGATGGTCTACCTGGGGGCGGGATATCCGTACGGACCCGTCTTCCTGACCGTCGCCGTGAGCTGCTTCAGCGCCGTCGTCGCCGGGCACCGGACGGCCGCGTGGTCGGCGATCGGGATGCTCTGGGCGGGACACCTGCTGGTGGCGCACTGGCTCTACCGGTGGCTGCCGCCCGCCGGGGACGATGCGGCCTCCTGGGGTTCGGAGATCGTCGTGGCCACCTGGATGGTGGCGATCGCCGCGCTGTCGGAACTGGCCCGCGCCCGCCGGGAGCAGTGGGCGCGGGAGCGCGCCGAGCGGGCGCAGGCGGCGCGGCGGCGGGCCGACGAGGAGCGGCTGCGGATCGCCCGCGAACTGCACGACGTCCTCGCGCACAGCATCTCCGTCATCAACGTCCAGGCCGGGGTCGGCCTGGCGCTGCTCGACACCGACCCCGAGCAGGCCCGCTCGGCGCTCACCACCATCAAGGCGGCCAGCAAGGAGGCGCTGGGGGAGGTGCGGCAGGTGCTCGACACGCTGCGCACGCCCGGTGACGCGCCGCGGGCGCCCGCCCCCGGGCTCGGCCGGCTGCCCGAACTGGTGGCGCAGGCGGCGGACGCGGGCCTCACGGTCGACGTCACGGGCGAGCCGCCCGGTCTGCCGCCCGGCGCCGACCTCGCGGCCTTCCGCATTGTCCAGGAGGCGCTCACCAACGTCGTACGGCACTCGGGATCGCGGCACGCGCGTGTGCGGTTCGACCACGAGGCGGGGGCGCTGCGGCTGCGCGTCGACGACGACGGGCCCGCGACCGGCGCCGAGGCCGGGGGCAGCGGCAACGGGCTGGCCGGGATGCGGGAGCGCGCCGCCGCGCTCGGTGGCACCATCGAGGCGGGCCCGCGCGCCGACGGAGGCTTCCGGGTGCTCGCCGTACTGCCCCTGACGGCCGAGAAGGAGAACCGGTGATCCGTGTACTGCTCGCCGACGACCAGTCGCTGGTACGGGCCGGTTTCCGCGCCCTGCTCGACGCCCAGCCGGACATCGAGGTGGCCGGGGAGGCGGCCGACGGCGACGAGGCGCTGCGCAAGGTGCGCGAACTGCGGCCCGACGTCGTGCTGATGGACATCCGCATGCCCGTGCTGGACGGCCTGGCGGCGACCCGCGGGATCACCTGCGACGAGGCGCTCGCCGACGTCAGGGTGGTGATGCTGACCACCTTCGAGCTGGACGAGTACGTCTTCGAGGCGATCCGCTCCGGAGCCTCCGGCTTCCTGGTCAAGGACACCGAACCCGACGAACTCCTGCGCGCGGTACGGGCCGTGGTGCAGGGCGACGCGCTGCTCTCACCCGGGGTGACCCGTCGCCTGATCGCCGAGTTCGCGGCCCGCTCCAAGGAGCCCGCGGCGGCCGGCGCCCTCGCCGGACTCACCGAGCGGGAACGGGAGGTGATGGCCCTGGTCGGCATCGGCCTGTCCAACGAGGAGATCGCCCGCCGCCTGGTCGTCAGCCCCCTCACCGCCAAGACCCACGTCAGCCGCACCATGGTCAAACTGGGCGCCCGGGACCGCGCCCAACTGGTGGTCCTGGCCTACGAGTCGGGGTTGGTGCGTCCGGGGTGGCTGGGCTGAGCCGGGGCCGGCGCGCGGCGGAAGCGGACCAGGACACTCACGACCCGGGCCACGAAGAGCACGACGGCGAGGACCTGGCCCGCGCCGAGCAGGAGGCCCTCGGCCCCACGGGGCAGCGCGAACAGCAGCGCCGGACCCGCGACGGCGCCGAAGACCACCGCCGCCGCGAACGCGGCGCTGCACAGGGCGTACCCGATCTCGACGGTGACCGCGTCCCGCTCGGCCTGCGTGCGCCGGCCCCCGTGACGTCTCATGAGGCGAGTCTCGCAGCCGTACGCCCGACAGGCCAGAGCGAAACCCCAAGGGCAGGACTGGAGGGCCCGCCCTGTTCAGACGATCGCCGACGTCTCCTGCCACAGCGCGGCCAGGGCGGGGTCGCCCGTGACGGTGGGGATCGGGCGGCGGTTCCACAGGGCCAGGTACAAGTGGGGTGCGGGGCCCGCGAGTTCGCAGTCCGGGGTGGCGGAGTCGTCCGGGGTGGCGACGGGGGGCTCCGGGGAGAGGCGTACGGTCCACACCGCGTCCGTGTCCGTGGCGCGGACCCGCATCACGCGCGGGACGTCGGTGCGGACGCGGCTCTTGCGGCGGGCGTGGAAGCCCCGCAGCAGTTCGTCGATGCCGTCCACGGCGAATTCCGTGCCGATCGGGACGGGGGAGGACGACGGTGCGGCGCCGGGCGCGCCCTCCGCGTCGAAGCGGTGCACGGTCGTCTCGTGGGCCTGCCGCCGGGTCCAGAACGCCAGCGGGGAGGGCGACGGCGCGGGATGGAACGTCCATGCCCGCACGTCGGCCGGCGCGGCGGCCAGCGTCTCGACCAGGCGGCGGTGGCTGTCCCGGTACCAGGCGATCAGCTCGGCGCCGTCCAGCTCCGGACCGTCCCCGATGGGACGGGTCGAGGTGTGCTGCTCGGCGACGAAGGCCGTCGCCCAGCGGTGCACGGCGCCGGTGTGCCGCAGCAGGTCGCGCATCAGCCAGCCGGGGCAGGCCGGGACCTCGGCGGCCGTACCGGCACGCTCGGCGGCCGCGGCCAGCAACGTGCCTTCCGCGTCGAGGTGTTCGAGGAACCGGGCAGTCTCCATGACGCCGAGTCTGCCCCACGCGGTGCCGTTCGGGGGAGAGGCGTCCCAGCAGGTGGGCGGCGTGCGGAGGGGGTACGGCGTGTGGAAAGGGCGCGGCGTGCGGAGAGGGTGCGGCGTGCGGAGAGGGTGGGGCACCGGGCCCGGACATGCCGACGGCCGGCGCCTTGCGGCGCCGGCCGTCGGGTGCGTCATGAGGCGCGGCGGGCGTTCGCCCGTCCGCTCAGAGGGCGCGGACGCGCGAGGCCTGCGGGCCCTTCGGGCCCTGGACGACCTCGAACTCCACGGACTGGTTCTCCTCGAGGCTGCGGAAGCCGTTGCCGTCGATCTCGGAGTAGTGGACGAAGACGTCCGGTCCGTCGGCGCGGGCGATGAAGCCGAAGCCCTTCTCCGCGTTGAACCACTTGACGGTGCCCTGAGTCATTGCTTGCTCCTTCAAAGGGGGCTGGATACGGGGACCCGCACCGTGCGGTGCCCCGGGTCGGCCTGGACGCGACTTCTCCAGTTCCCTGAAGCAAGGCGGCGCCCGCGACGGCGTTCTTCGCGAGCGTGCGGTGAAACACAGACACAAAAACTTCGACCAATCAGTGGAACGAGGCCCCGGAGCGATTCATTCCCGGGAGCCCGGAAGATTTTTCGCGAAGGGCGTGTCAGGCCTCGCGCGGGAGCCGGACGGCCGCGGTCAGCATCGCGCGGACCTCGTCGACGACCGTCGTGTGCACGGGCAGCATCAGATGGCCGACCCCGTGCACGAGGACGTTGCGGACCAGCAGATCGGGGTGGTCCAGGCGGCCCCGGCTCGCCGGCAGGACCGCCTCGTCCAGGTCGCTGTAGAAGGCGACGAACCGGCTGCGGCACCCGGCGCACGGTTCCGCCAGCTCGGCCAGCAGATCGCTGCCGGGCCGCAGCTGGCGCAGCACCGGGTGCGGCGGGGCCAGCAGCGCCACCGCCGTGCCGCTGTGCGGCGTCGCCAGCGTGATCACCAGGGACACGTGGGCGTCGCCGCCGAGCCGCTGCACGTAGTACCGCGCGATCAGCCCGCCCAGGCTGTGCCCGACCAGGCACACAGGCCGCCCGCCGGCCCGCTCCCGGGCCCGTTCGACCTGCTCGGCGAGCGCGCGGGCGGCGGTGCGGATGTCCGGGTTGAAGGGGCTGTACGTCGCGGTGAGGAAGGGCCCCGCTCCGCAGCCCCGCAGCCGGTCCTGCAGCCGCGTGAAGATCGACGCCCGGTCGGACAGCCCGTGCACGAAGATCACGGGCAGTCCCGAGACGTCCGGCTCGCACGGGCCGGCCGGCGGGGAGGGTTCCGGCTCCCGCGGACGCACGGCCGTGCCGAGCAACCCGGCGCACTGCCGCACCCCCCACAGCGCGAGGTCCAGGGGCAGTCCGGCCAGCCGCATCCCCACCCACCCGGTCTCCAGGGCCGCCCCCAGCAGGGTGGCGATCCCCGGAACGGGAAGGCGCGGTCCCCTCAACGGCTGCTCCCGGCGCTCGTGGTGCGGACGACCACTCCGGCACGGCCGGTTCGGTCGTTCCTCGGGAGCCCCGTGTACCCCGCCTGATCATTCCGAACCGGGCGGCACCCGCGCACACCGCGCGACGCCTCGACCGCGGACCGCTCCGACTCGGGGGACTGGGACCGGCAAGGCCGGGAACCCGCCTTGCCACCAGAGTCCAAGTGAGGGGTCATGGAGATCTCAGGAATCATCAGCGCGATTGTTATCGGCATTGTCATCGGCCTGCTCGGCAGGCTCGTCGTCCCGGGGCGCCAGCGCATCGGGGTCCTGGCCACGATCCTGGTCGGCATCGTGGCGGCGTTCCTGGGCTCGGCCATCGCGGCGGCCTTCGGGGTCGCCGACACGAAGGGCGTCGACTGGGTGGAGTGGATCTTCCAGATCGCCCTGGCCGCGCTCGGTGTGGTCGCCCTGGACCGGGTGAAGGTCCGCCGCTGACGCCGTGACGCCGTGACGCCGGCGCGGCGTGACGGCGTCCGGGACCGGCGGGTCACCGCTGGCCGACAACGGAAAAGCAGGGGATGGGACCGGGTTCCCGGCTCACGGCGAGTGGTACGCCGCGAGCCGGGAACCCGGCGTTGCGACCCCGTCCGTCCGTGGTGAGGAGACCGACGTGACCGAGTCGCAGCACACCCCGCAGAACCCGGTGACGCAGCATCCGCAGCCCGACTTCCCCGCGCAGGACCAGCCGCATCCGGGGTGGACGGGCCCGATGGACCCGCCGCCGGACCACGGCGAGGAGTCCTACCGCGGCTCCGGCCGGCTCGACGGCCGCAAGGCCGTGATCACGGGCGGCGACTCCGGCATCGGCCGGGCGGTCGCGCTGGCCTTCGCCCGCGAGGGCGCCGACGTGCTGTTCACGTACCTCGACGCGGAGGCCGGCGAAGCGCGCGAGACGTCCCGGCTGGTGGAGGACGCGGGCCGCAAGGCGGTCGCCGTCGCCTGCGACATCCGGGAGGAGGCCAACTGCCGGTCGCTGATCGACCGGGCCGTCGCGGAGTTCGGCCGCATCGACGTCCTCGTGAACAACGCGGCGTACCAGATGTCGCAGCCGGAGGGCATCGAGGCGATCACGACCGAGCAGTTCGACCGGGTCGTGCGGACCAACCTGTACGGGATGTTCTGGCTGACGAAGTTCGCGCTGCCGCACGTCCCCGAGGGCGGCAGCATCATCAACTCCACGTCGGTGCAGGCGTACAAACCCAGTCCGCACCTGCTGGACTACGCGACGACGAAGGGCGCGATCGTCACGTTCACGCAAGGGCTCGCGCAGATGCTCGTGGACCGCGGCATCCGCGTCAACGCCGTCGCTCCCGGGCCGGTGTGGACCCCGCTGATCCCCTCGACGCTCCCGGACACGTCGGAGTTCGGCAAGCAGGCGCCCCTGGGCCGTCCCGCGCAGCCCGCGGAACTCGCCCCGGCGTACGTCTACCTCGCCTCCCAGGAAGCGAGCTTCATCACGGCGGAGATCCTCAACGCCACCGGCGGTACGCCGCTGCCCTAGGCAGGGAGAGACCGATGACCGACCACACCCCGTCCCAGGCCGAGGGCGAGCGGGACGACGGCCCCGCCACCGAACGGTCCTACGACCCGCCCTGGACGACCCCGTCCCAGGCGGAGGGCGAGCGCGAGGAGGAGGCGAGTCCTCCGGAGGACCGCCCTCTGCCCGGCCCGCCGACCCGCTGACTCGACGGTCCGCCGACTGCCAGCCGGCCGCTGGTGCGCAGGCGGCTGGTCTGTCGGGTGGCTGCGTGTCGGCCGCTGGTCCGGCGGCGGTGTGGCCCGCCGGACGACTGCCACTGCCTGCCAGACCACTGACCCATCGGCCCACCAGCCCGTCGGCCCACCAGCGGGGCGACCCACCAACCCCGTTGGCCGGTCAACCCGCTGGCTCACCAACCCCGTCGGTCGGCCGACCCGCTGGCTCACCAACCCCCCGGCCCGCTGCCCCGTTGGGCCGTTCCCCCTTCCCTACGCCGCCCGCCGCGTGAAGACCCCGATCCCCGCCGCCACCGCCGCCAGTACGGCGACGCTGGTGAGGGCGGCCGGGAGGGAGATCCGGTCGGCCATGAGGCCGATCGCCGGCGGGCCCAGCAGCATGCCGCCGTAACCGAGCGTGGACGCCGTCGCGACGCCGCTGGGGCCGGCCAGGGCACCGGCGCGTTCGACGGCCACCGGGAAGATGTTGGCGAGGCCGAGACCGGTGACGGCGTACCCCAGCAGCGCGGCCCACACCGAGGGGGCGAGCGAGCCGAGCAGCATGCCGGCGGCCGCCAGCGCGCCGCCCGCGACGACCGTGCGGGTCCGGCCGAGGCGCTCCAGGAGGACCGTGCCGCTGAGCCGGCCCACCGTCATCGTGAGCGCGAAGCAGGAGTATCCGGCCGCCGCGAGGCCGGGGTGGGCGTCGAGGTCCTGTTCCAGGTGCAGCGCGCCCCAGTCCGCCATGGCGCCCTCGCCGTAGGCCGTGCAGAGGGCGATCAGGCCGAAGACGGTCACCAGGCCGCGGGTGCGGGCGTCCAGGCGGCGCGGCGCGGGCTCCTCGGAGCGGGGCCGGTCGGCCGGGACCGGCGGTTCGAGCCGCAGCAGGGCGCGGCCCGCGACCGCGGTCACGAGCAGTCCCACGACCGTCAGGCCGAGCAGATGACGGGTGGGGGAGACCGAGCCCGCGACCAGGCCGCCGAGTCCCGCGCCGACCATGCCGCCCAGGCTGAACGCGGCGTGGAAACTGGGCATGATCGGTCGCCGCAGTGCGGCCACGAGGTCGACGGCGGCGCTGTTGAACGCCACGTTGATCCCGCCGTACGCGGCACCGAACAGCAGCAGCACCGCGCCGAGCGCGAGCGCGGAGTGCGTGAGCGGGGGCATGGCCACGCTGAGGGAGAGCAGGACCGCGCAGACGACGGTGACCGGATGGCTGCCGTAGCGGCGGCACAGCCGGCCCGTGAGGATCATCGTGACGACCGCTCCGGCGGAGACGCCGAGCAGGGCGAGGCCGAGCTCGGTGGCGGAGGCGTTCGTCTGCTGCTTGATGGCCGGGATGCGGACGACCCACCCGGCGAAGATGAAGCCGTCGAGGGCGAAGAAGGTGGTCAGGACGGCACGGAGGCGGGTCAGGTCGTTCCCGGTGCCCGGCACGGCATTGTGCGAACGGGCTTTGTTTATTAGCGGCACAAAGTCAGGCTAGGTCCCGGCCGGGGGCGGTGCAAGGGTGCCTGCCCGCCTTCGCCGGTCCCGCGGCAGGGACGGCGAAGGCCGGTCCGACGTGTCGTCGGACCGGCCCTCGTCACGAGCCGCTCGCGGATCCGTCAGACCGCCGGCGCCGGGAACGTGGGGTACTCCACCCCGGAGACGTACTGGACGACCCGGACGACCTGGCAGGAGTAGCCGAACTCGTTGTCGTACCAGAGGTAGAGGATCGCGTTGTCGCCCTCCACCTTGGTGGCGCCGGCGTCGACGATCGAGGCGTTGCGTGAGCCGATGAAGTCGCTCGACACCGCGTCCGGCGCGCTGATGAAGTCGATCTGGCGCTTCAGCGGCGACGTCAGCGACACCTCGCGCAGGTAGTCCAGGACCTCCTCGCGGGTGGTCTCGCGCGCGAGCTGGAGGTTGAGGATGGCGATCGAGACGTCCGGGACGGGGACGCGGATCGAGCTGCCGGTGATCTTCGCCTTCAGGTCGGGCAGCGCCTTGGCGACGGCGGAGGCGGCGCCGGTCTCGGTGATGACCATGTTGAGCGGCGCGGAACGGCCCCGGCGGTCGGACTTGTGGTAATTGTCCAGCAGGTTCTGGTCGTTCGTGAACGAGTGGACGGTCTCCACGTGGCCGCGCAGCACGCCGTACTCGTCGGCCATCGCCTTCAGTGGCGGGACGATCGCGTTGGTGGTGCAGGACGCGCAGGACAGGATCGTCTCGTCCGGCTTCAGCGTCTCGTGGTTGACGCCGTGCACGATGTTGGGGACGTCGCCCTTGCCGGGCGCGGTCAGGACGACCTTCGCGACGCCCGGACGCAGGTGCTTCGACAGCCCTTCCCGGTCGCGCCACTTGCCGGTGTTGTCGATGAGGATGGCGTCCTTGATGCCGTACGCCGTGTAGTCGACCTGGGAAGGGTCGTCCGCGTGGATCACGCGGATCTCGTTGCCGTTGGCGACGATCGTGCTGTTCGCCTCGTCCACGGTGATGGTGCCCTGGAACTGGCCGTGCACCGAGTCGCGGCGCAGCAGCGAGGCGCGCTTGACGAGGTCGTCGGCGGGCCGGCCGCCGTTGCCGCGCACGACGATGGCGCGCAGCCGCAGGCCGTTGCCGGAGCCGGCCTTCTCGATGAGCAGCCGGGCGAGCAGGCGGCCGATGCGGCCGAAGCCGTACAGGACGACGTCCCGCGGCTCGCGGCGCTCGATCTTGTTGGCGCCGGTGGCACCGGCGACGGCGTCGGCGGTGAACTCCTCGACCGTCAGGCCCCGGTCGTCGGCCCGGTAGGTCGAGGCCAGCATGCCGAGGTCGATCTGGGACGGGCCCAGGTCGAGCGTGGTGAGGGCCTTGAGGAACGGCAGGGTCTCGGTGACCGAGAGCTCCTCGCCGGCGATCTGCCGGGCGAACCGGTGGGTCTTGAGGATGCTGACCACCGACTTGTTCACCAGGGAGCGGCTGTGGAGGAGGACGGTGACGTCCCGCTCCCGGTGCAGCTTCCCGATGAGCGGGATCATCGACTCCGCGATCTCCTCGCGGTTCTTCCAGTTGGTGAACGAGTCCACGGTCGCAGTCACAGGTTCATCTTTCGAGCTAGGCGGTGCTCATATGTTAATCACCCGCCATTCTGGACGATCAAGTGGGCCCCCCTTTGCTCAGTTGTCGCGATCGGAGCGGGTTCGTTGCCCGCGGGAGACTTGTCTCTCCGGGTCCGCCGGTGCCGCGAGAGGGCTTGTTCGCAGCAGGTGGCGGCGCTTAGGGTCGACCGCGGGTGAAAGCGCTTTCTCCGTGCTTTCCCTGCGTCTTCTGTCGTAGGCCGGCCCCGGAGGAACCCGTATGCCACCGCTTCCCGCCCGCCGACGTGTCGCCGTCATCGGCACCGGTGCCATCGTCGTAGGGAGCCATCTGTCCGCGCTGCGGGCCCACTCCGACCGGGTGGAACTGGTCGCCGCCGTCGACGTCGACCCGGCGCGGCTCGCGGCCTTCCGGGCCGAGGCGGGCGACGACCGGGTCGCCGGATACACGTCCACGGAAGCGATGCTCGACGCCGAACGTCCCGACCTCGTCCTCATCGGCACCCCGCCCTCCCTGCACCGGGACCAGACCGTGGCCGCGCTCAAGGCAGGCGCCTGGGTGATGTGCGAGAAGCCGCTGTGCCTCTCCCTCGCCGAGTACGACGACATCGCCGCCGCCGAGGAGGCCTCCGGGGCGTACGCGTCGGTGATCTTCCAGCACCGGTACGGCTCCGGCGCCACCCACGCGCGTGAGCTGATCACGAGCGGCGAACTGGGCGCACCGCTCGTCGCCCACTGCCAGACCACGTGGCACCGCGACGCCGCCTACTACGCCGTGCCGTGGCGCGGACGCTGGGCCACGGAGGGCGGCGGCCCCACCATGGGCCACGGCATCCACCAGTACGACCTGCTGCTCCACCTGCTCGGCGAGTGGGAGGAGATCCGGGCGATGACCGCGCGGCTCGTGCGCGACACCGAGAGCGAGGACGTGTCCACGGCCCTCGTCCGGTTCCGCGGGGGCGCGCTCGCCACCGTCGTCAACAGCGTGCTCTCCCCGGACGAGGTCAGCCGCATCCGCGTCGACTGCGCCGACGCGACCGTCGAACTGACCCACCTCTACGGGCACGGCAACGACGACTGGACCTACACCCCGGCCCGGCACGTCGCCCCGGAACGCGCCGCCGCCTGGCGCACCCCGGCCCAGGACGTGCCCAGCTCCCACACGGCCCAGCTCGGCGCCGTCCTCGACGCCTACGACACCGGCGTACGCCCGCCCGGCAGCGGCCCCGAGGCGCGCGCCACCCTGGAGTTCGCCGCCGCGCTCTACAAGGCGGCGTTCACCGGCCGCCCGGTGCGGGCCGGCGAGATCGGCCCCGGCGACGCCCACTACCCGGCCATGCACGGCGGCCACCCCGACTGGGCCCCGCAGGGCTCGCCGTCCTCGCCGTCCTCGCCGTCCTCGCCGTCCGCGCTGCCCTCGCCGTCCTCGGGGGAGGAGCGCGCATGAGTATCCGCGTCACCCACACCCACGGCGAGCACGTCGCCGTCGCGACGGCGGACGGCACGGAGATCCTGCGCTACGTCTACCGCCCCGACCCCGACCCGTTCGAGTCCCGCAAGCCGTACGCCCATCCCGTGCGCACCCTCGCCGGGCACACGGTGACCGGCTACCGGCCCAGCGACCACCGCTGGCACAAGGGCCTGCAGATGACCGCGAGCCATCTGTCCGGCCAGAACTTCTGGGGCGGCAACTCCTATGTGCACGGGGAGGGTTACCGGCCGCTGCCCGAGCGGGTCGGCTCGATGCGGCACGACGGGTTCTCCGCCTTCACCGCCGACGCCGACCGCCTCGCGTTCACCGAGGACCTCACCTGGATCGCGCACGGCGGCGAGGAGTGGGCCCGGGAGGAACGCGACCTCGCCGTGCACTCGGTCGACGAGGACGCGGGCGCCTGGGCGCTCGACTGGTCGATCCACCTCACCAACGTCCGCGCCGAGCCGCTGGTGTTCGGCTCCCCGACCACCGCGGGCCGTGAGATGGCCGGGTACACGGGGCTCCAGTGGCGCGGGCCGCGCGACTTCACGGGCGGCAGCGTCCTCACGCCCGACTCCCCGCCCGCCGACGGGGTGATGGGTTCCCAGGGGCCGTGGCTGGCGTTCACCGCGGAGCGCGACGAGACCGACGGGCACTCCACGCTCGTCTTCGCGCACGCCCCGGAGAACCTGGACGAGAAGACCGCGGTCCACCCCTCGCACTGGTTCGTGCGCTCCGAGCCGGTCCCGACGGTCGCGTTCTCCTGGGCGTTCTTCGAGGAGTTCGAGCTGGCGCCCGGCGCGTGCTTCGCCTACCGCTACCGGGTCCTCGTCGCCGACGGGGCGTGGGACCGCGACCGGATCGCCGCCCACCTGGAGGGCCTGCCTTGGTGAGCGGCGGGCGGGGGCGGCAGCGGCCCTGCCCGGTGCGGTGGGACCGTCCCACCTGAGCGCCTGCGACCGGGAGGCCGGCGACGGCGCGCGGCCGGGTGTCAGGCCTGGGAGTCAGGTGTGGGTGTCAGGCCCGGGTGTCAGGCGTGCGCGTCCCGGCCCCGCATGCCGTCCCAGATGGTGGCGTCGTCGGCCGGACGGCGCTCGTGCTCGCGCTCCCTCTTGCGGCGACGGTGCGTCCTCGCCGACGACATCAGCGCCAGACCGAGGCAGAAGATCAGCGCGAGCGCGAGGCCGGAGCAGAAGATCGCCAGTGTGTTCATCGTCGCGATGTCCTGGCCCAGGATCGACACCGTGTACTCGGGGCCGCCGGACAGATTGTCGGCGATCACGAGAGCGGTGAAGGCGGCCGAGCCGGCGAGAAGCAGTAGTCCGAGAATCAGCATCCGAGTCATCTCCCCTGCTAGTGGTGCCGTGCCCGGGTACCCGCGGCGGCCCGCCACTACCGTCTCGATCCCGCACGCGTGACCACCCGGATCCCGCAGGCATGACATGCCCGATCGCTGCCTACTCGTCCCGCGTGACTCGGTCCAACGACGAGGTCGGCGCCCTGTTCTCCGAGTACGCCGACCTGATCTCGATCACCGGCGGCGACGCCTTCCGGGCCCGCGTCTACGAGAAGGCCGCCCGCGCCCTCGCAGGCCACCACGCCGACGTCGCGAAACTCGACGTCAAAGGGCTCCAGGAGATCCCCGGCGTCGGGAAATCCATCGCGGAGAAGGTCGTCGAGTACTTCCGCGAGGGCAGCGTCTCGGCCGTCGAGGAACTGCGCGCCGAGATCCCCGCCGGGGTGCGCCGGCTGACCGCCGTCCCCACCCTCGGCCCGAAGAAGGCCCTCGTGCTGTACGAGGAACTCGGCATCGCCTCCGTCGAGGAACTCTCCGACGCCGTCCACGCCGAACGGCTGCGCGACCTCAAGGGATTCGGGCCGAAGACCGAGGAGAACATCCTGCACGGCATCGCCCTGCTGAAGTCCTCCGGCGACCGCGTCCTGCTCGACGTGGCGACCGCCCTCGCCGAGGACGTCGTCGCCGCCCTGTCCGGGGTGAAGGGCTGCCGCGACTGCGCCTACGCCGGATCCCTGCGCCGCTTTCGGGAGACGATCGGCGACATCGACATCCTCGCCGCGGCGAAGGACTCGGCCCCGCTGATGCGGGCGTTCACGAAGCTGCCGTACGTCACCGAGGTCGTCGCCCGCGGCACCACCAAGACGTCCGTACGCACGGACCGCGGACTCGCCGTCGACCTGCGCGTCGTACCGCCGGACTCCTGGGGCGCCGCCCTCCAGTACTTCACCGGCTCCAAGGCCCACAACATCCGCACCCGCGAGCTGGCCGTGCGCCAGGGCCTCAGGCTCTCCGAGTACGGGCTGTTCGACGCCGAGAGCGGCGAGAAGATCGTCTCGGAGACCGAGGAGGACGTGTACGCCAGGCTCGGACTGCCGTGGATCCCCCCGCCGCTGCGCGAGGACCGCGGCGAGATCGAGGCCGGGCTGCGCGACGAACTGCCCGGCCTGGTCCGTGAGAAGGACCTTCGCGGCGACCTGCACACCCACACCGACCTCACCGACGGCCTCGCCCCGCTGGAGGACATGATCGCGGCGGCCGCCGAGCGCGGCTACGCCTACTACGCGGTCACCGACCACGCCCCGAACCTGTACATGCAGCGCATGACCGACGACCGGATGCTCGCCCAGCGCGAGCGGGTCCGCGAACTCGACGGCACGTACGGAAAGCGGCGCGGCGGACGCACCGGCATGCGGTTGCTGCACGGCACCGAGCTCAACATCGACCCGGACGGCGAGGTCGACTGGCCCGGGGAGTTCCTGGCCGGCTTCGACCTGTGCGTGGCCTCCGTGCACTCGCACTTCAACCAGGGGCGCGACGCCCTGACCCGGCGCATCGTCCGGGCCTGCGAGAACCCGTACGTCAACATCATCGGCCACCCCACCACCCGGCTCATCGGCAAGCGGCCCGGCGTCGACGCCGACCTCGACGCGGTCTTCGAGGCCTGCGCCCGCACCGGCACGGCGCTGGAGATCAACGCCCACCCGGACCGGCTCGACCTGCGCGACGAGGACATCCTGCGGGCCCGGCGGCACGGTGTGAAGTTCGCCGTCGACAGCGACGCCCACGCCGCCCCGCACCTGGCCCATGTGCGCTACGGCATCGGCACCGCGCAGCGCGGCTGGCTCACCAAGGACGACGTGATCAACACCTGGCCGGAGGCCCGGCTGCGACGCTTCCTGCGCAAGGGCCGCACGAGACGCCGGGGGGCGCGGGACGACTGAGACGGCTGAGAGCCCCGCGGGCGCGGACCACCGCGATCGGTTCGCCCTGCGCGGGTACCCGGCACGGCGGAGTCCGAGACAGCGGCTCAGCAGGAGCCGACCGGTGCGAGGAAACGGGTGACTTCATGATCTCCGAGATGGTGTCGGTGCCCGCCGACCGCGTGACGCTCGGGGGCGATCTCGTCGTCCCGGCGCAGGCCCGGGCGATGGTGCTGATGGCGCACGGCGTCGACAGCTCCCGGCAGAGTCCGGGCAGCCGCTCCGTCACCGCCGCGCTGCACCGGGCCGGGTTCGGCACGCTGTCCCTGGACCTGCTCAGCGAGGCCGAGGACCGCGGCGTCAACCCGGAGGGCGACCAGCGCTTCGACGTGCGGCTGCTGGGGCGCCGCGCCGCGGCCGGCACCGACTGGCTCAAGGCGCAGCCGGAGACGCGGAGCCTGTCCATCGCGCTGTTCGGCACGGGCGTCGAGTCGGCGGCCGTGCTGGAGGCCGCGGCGGAACTGCCCGACCGTGCGCTGACGGCCGTGGTGTGGGGCGCCCGGCCCGACCTGGCGGGTGACGCGCTCGGCCGCATCCGGGTGCCGGTGCTGTTCGTCGTGGGCGGCCGGGACCCCGGCATGCTGCGGCTCGACCAGCAGGCCGCGGAGCAGATCCCGGCGGCCAACGCGGTCCGCGTCGTCCAGGAGGCGGGGCCCCGGTTCGAGGAGCCCGGCGCCCTGGACGAGGTCGTGGCCCTGGCCACGGCGTGGTGCGAGGACCGCCTGCGCGACGGGGCGGACACCGGCCGCTGACCGCGGGTCACCGGCGGCCGACACGGATCAGCGGATCAGGGCCACGGGCCGACGCCATCCCGCCCCACGCGAGGGCCTCCCGGCCTCACGGGCCGACGGCCTCGGCTCATGGACCGACGGCCTCCCCCGTTATGTTCTTCGCGGTCCTGCAATGGGGCTGCTGGCCTCCGGGCCCGGTATGACTGTGTCCCCTCTGTCGAAGGCATGACCTGGGGGGT
>NZ_JBVJSJ010000013.1:0-287218 GCF_055606745.1 Streptomyces sp. NPDC037054
AAACGGGGCTATCCAAGACGACTCCGACGCCGTGATCACACCAGACACCGCAAGATCATCTCAGCCGTGGCCAGCCGTTACGGGACAGCCCTTAGTCCTGTCCCTCGCCCGACGCCTGGCCGTTCCCCTCGGTGGGCTTCAAACGGCCGCGGAACGTCTGCTGTTCGCCGCTGATGCCGTGGTCCTCCAGCCAGGTGGAGACGGGGTGGTCCTTCTCGTACTGCTTCTGCCGTTCCAGCATCATCACCTGGTACTTGGCCTTGGTCTCGGCCACCAGGAAGTCGTTGATCGTGGCGGTCAGCGCGGAAACGATGACGTCTGCGTCGTCGGCTATGCAGCCGAGGCCGTGGCACCACGCGTCGAAGAAGTCGTTGACAGCTTCGGTGACGTCGCTCGCGCCCGTCTTCTCCTCAAACCCCAGGTTCTTGAGGGCAGCCTTAGCGCGCTCCTCGGAGATGTCCCGTGCCGCCTTCGTCGCCTCGCCCAAGGGTTTGGTGATCGACTGAAGGAACTGGACTTCGTACTTGAACTCTCCGCCGTCCGCGCCGAGCGGTATGAGCCATCCCTGTCCGCCGCTCACGAAGCACTCCCCCGGGGTCGGTACGTGATGTGCAGTACGGGCTCGGACTTGGTGGCGGCCGAGGCCAGCCGGACGGTATGGTCCGCCGCCGGGTCCAGCCATATGTCGAGGCCGGGTGGCAGGAGGTTGAGAACGTCGGCGCCCGTGGTCGAGAACCAGGGGCCACCGTCGGTGAAGAGCGCGAACTGCTCGAGTGACGTGAACACCGGCACCAGTCGATCCGCGGGTTTCGGGTTCTCGGAGGGTGTTGTCGTCAGGAGGTCCATGATGCGGGAGCGGTGCGGCTCGGCGTCTCCGCCGTCGGTCTTCGGTGCGGGCACCGTCAAAAAGCCAGGCCGGTCCGGGCGTTCACAATAGACGCGGGCGCGCTGGAACTCCTCGAAGACATCCTGTGGCGACGCCTCGTTCCTCTTGGCGCGGCGCACGACCGACACCAAGTCGTCCGCGTGTTCTTCTTCTCCCGCCGGGCCGTTCGGCTCCGGCGTGCTGCCCCCGTTCGCACGCATGGGCCTAAAGATCACACATGGTGATTACGGAACGCAACGCGGTGCCCGGCCATCGTGACCAAGGACGCAAAGTGTCGGGGAGAGGGACTGATCCCCTCTCCCCGGCAACCGCTACGGCGTGGTATCAGCCCATGAGCATGCGGAAACGCGCAGCGTTGTCATGGTCAGTGTCCTGGTAACCCACGACGGAGTCGTCCAGCAGCTTGGCGATGCGCGCGAGCTTCTGGCACATCATGTCCATCTCTTCACTGCTGGTGCGTTGGATCTCGCCGTAGGCGACCTTCGCCTCACCGTCCCAATCCTGGGCGACGGCTGCGACTCGGCGCATCAGGGCCTCGAGGCCATCGGCGAGGTCTCCAGCCGTCTTGCGCACGTCGTGCGCGGCCTGGGTGACTGTGTCGTAATTTACGGCTGTGCGATCGGCGCTGGTGCTCATTCTCAGGTTCTCCTAGGTGGCGAGTCGTATTGCGTCAGGCGAGGTCGGTGATCCGGCTCTTGACCTCGTACGAGTGGTCCACCTTGCGGATATCCGAAATGCGCGCCTGCTCCTCGCTGTCGAAGCCGTCCACGCTCATGCGCATGACCTTCTCGAGTTCGACGAGATTGTCCTGAAGCTTGCGCAGATGCTGGTTCACACCCTGCTGAACAGCATCGAACTCCTTGCCGGCCGCGCCCTGCCACCCCGCCTGGATCATGTCCACGACTCGGTTGAGAGACCCCACTCGATCGCTCACGTTGTGGTGGAACTTGCCGATGTCGTTGGCAAGCTGGATGAGTTGAGCGTTGCTGTAATTGACACTCATGTTTCCTGCCCTCCTCCTGAAGCGACGATGGCCGTCGCCGCGATGGGTCACCACCTCGGACGGCTGTCCGAGCCGTCCCGGCGGGCAAGGAACGCTACGGCTGCCGCGCGACGCGCGGTCTCGCAGCGTCGCGCCGCCCCCGTGCCGTATCACGTGCGTGATACCGGGGACCACTCTAGTCACTTGGACAGGCGCTTCCAACTGCAAAGGGTCACAAGGGAAGTTCTGGGACAGCTAGGCTGGCGGAGATTGATCGGATGTAGTGAAAGGACCGCTCCGCCATGGCTGACGCGCCCGACCAGGCCAAGGAATCGGATCAGGAGATCAAGGCCCGCAAGGAACGAGAGCGGGACGAGCTCTACGCTCTCGACATCTCCGGTGTCGAGTGGCACTGCGCGCCAGGGACGGAGGAGCACGAGGAAAGGGTCGAGATCGCCTACCTGCCGGAGGGTGCCGTGGCCATGCGATCCTCCCTCGACCCCGACACCGTTCTGCGCTACACGGAGGCGGAGTGGCGAGCCTTCGTACTGGGCGCGCGGGACGGGGAGTTCGACCTGGAACCGACGGTTCACAACGGCGGAGTGGAAGCCGAAGCCGACGACTGAGCCCAGAGACAGGGGTGGCGTCCGCGTCGGTACGCCACCCCATCGCTGACCTTCTTCAATGCCCCAGGCCCGCGCTGCTGTACCCCACCGCCACTGTGACGGAATCCTTGGGGTACTCGTCGTCCCTCTCGACCTGGCGCATGGCGAAAATGATGTGGCCGTGGGCGACGAGTACATCCGCGTACTCCGGATCTTGGAGTCTCCAATCGTCCTCGGGGAGGTTGAAGTAGAGGTACGGGGTTTCCTTGTCCGTGCGGGGATTCCAGCTCACCAGCGCGGCCGGGTTCAGGCTGCCCTCCCGGAAGATGAGAAGGTCGTCGCCGCTCATCTGCACGGGGAAGACCTGCTGAGCGGCTCGTCCGTCGAACTTTTTCGTCGTCCTGCCCGTCTTGAGGTCGAACCCTACGATCCAGTTCTTCGGCTGGTCGACGTCGAACTGCTCCTTACTCGTCACGAAGGCCTGGTCGCGCCCGACCACCAGCGTTTCGCACTTGTCCACAGTGCCGAAGAAGGTTCGCGAGAAGTGGCGGACCCCGCAATTGGCCTCGTAGCCCGACAGTGAGATGGTGGTGCGGTGCTCGCCTCGGCGGTCGAGTGAGATGAGGTCGGTCACCGTGGTGTCCCCGGCCGCGACGGCCAGCACCGGTGGGTCGGACGACGGCAGGTAGACAGCGCTGACGCCCGCCGCGACCTTGTACGTCCACTCCACCTTGCCCGTGCGCGGGGTGAGTTTCTGCACCCGAAAGGTGACGTCCGGCAACTCACCGCAGGTCACGAGTGCGAGCAGCACCCGACCACCGGCGTAGCCGCTGTCCTCGCATTTGGAGGTCGTCGTACCGTTCCACAACTGCTTGCCGTCGGTCATGTCGTAGGCCACCGATCCGCGCCCCCAGGCCACGGCCACGACGCCCTTCGTCAGGGCGATGTTGACGTTCGTGACGTAGGCGAACCCTGCCGATGGCATCGGCTTCTGCCAGAGTTTCTTGCCGGTCTTCAGGTCGACGAACACGACCTGGTCGCAGACACCGTCCTCGGACGTGCCCTTGCGCTTCGACGGCTGGATGACGACCGCGGTACGGCCGTCAGCCGTGACGTCGTCCGTGATGGCGCAGATGTGTCCGCCCAAGTCCAAGGTCCAGTCGGGCTCTCCGTCCCCACTCTTGAACCCGAATCCGAACAGATGGTTGGCGATGCCCTTGGCGACCAGCTTCTCGGTGATCCAGGTGCCGGGCGTGTACAAGGGCCCCTTGCCCTTGACCGTCTCGGACACCTCCGTCGTGTAGATGCCCTCGGCGGTGACCGGCGGCTTCTCCACCAGGTGCCGTACCTCGTCCGGGGCCTGCCGCGCGACGGTCGGCTTCTTCTCACCGCCGCCGTTTTCGACCGGCCACAGCAGCCAGCCGCCCAAAGCCACCGCGAGAGCCACTACGGCGGCGAGGACACCGACGAGTATCTGTCTACGGCGTTTCCTCTTCGTCTGCTCCGCCGACAGCGCGGACTGCGTGTATATCGACGGAGGCGGACCGAAACTCACGCTCGGAGATCCTTTCCCTTGCGGCGACGGAGGTCGCGCATGACGATGGCGGTGCCTGCGGTGATCGTGACCAGGACCGTGACGATGCCGAGGGCGTACGTGGCATAGCGCTCGTCGCGTTCCGCGGGGGTTTCCGCGAGTGAGAAGGGCGCGACGTCGGGTGCCTTGGCCCGCTCGGGTCCCGGGTCGGGCGTAGGCGACGATGGCGGGTCGGCGACGTCGGAGTCCTGCACGGCACGGACGGGGTCGACCACCCCCCAACCGACGTATTTGTCCCGGCCGTTGACGGACCGCTCGGCGGTCTGCTCGATCTGCGTCACGATCTGGGCGGGAGTCCAGTCGGGGTGCTTCTCCTTCAGCAGCGCGGCGACGCCGGCGACGAACGGGGCCGAGAAGCTGGTGCCGCTGTCCGTGCACTGGCCCCCGCCGGGGACCGTGGAGACCATGTCAACGCCCGGGGCCGCCACTCCGATGTGGTCGCCGGCCTGCGAGAACGGGGCTCGTTCGTTGTTCCGGTCGGAGGAGGCCACGGCCAGGACGCCTTCGAAGGCGGCCGGATAGGTCTTCCTGTCCTTGCCGTCCAGTCCGTCGTTGCCTGCGGAGGCCACGACGACGACGTCCCGCGCGATGGCCTCGCGTACCGCCCGGGCCAGAGCGGAGGTCGCCGACAGCGGCTTGGTGGTGTCCTGGGAGATGTTGATGACGTCGGCGCGCTGGGCGACGGCGTGCCTGATGGCCGTGGCCATCGTGTCCGAGTCGCCGCTGCTGTCCGCGTCGTTCTGGCGGATCGGGATGATGACCGAGTTGGGTGCGAGGCCCACGAACCCGGTCTCCTTCGCGGGGCGGGCCGCGATGATGCCGGCGACCTTGGTCCCGTGCCCGACCTCATCGTTCGTGGGGTCGCCTCCCTTGCCCTTGCTGAGCAGGTCGCGGCCCGCCGCCTTGTCCACCGCGCCCGACAGCTGCGGGTTCTTGTCGTCGACGCCGGTGTCGATGACGGCGACCCGTACGCCCTTGCCCTTTTCGGTGCCCTGCCACAGCTCGTCCAGCAGGACCCGCTGGAGCGACCAGGGGCGCGCTTTGAAGTGCTGCTTGCTGGGGAACGTGCACTGGCCGTTGCCGTTCGGGCGCGTGGGTGCCTGTGCCTGCGCCCGAACCCCCGAAGTCTGGGTGGTACCCGCCGGGGCGGGCGGACAGGCGCTCAGCGCCGCCAACGCGACGGCCGCGGCCAGCAGGGAGGTCTTCGTCGGCGACAGTTGCACGTCGTTCCTGTCCATGTCGGTCCTGGGATCCTTCGACCTGAGCCAGGGGTTCACGCGGGCCCCACAGGCATGTCGCGGTTACGAACCCTGCGGCTGCCGGGCGCTGTTGGTGTCGAGGCGGGGTCCCTTGGCCAGGAACTCGGACCAGGCCAGGGGCACTTTGGCCGGACGGACGTTCTCGTAACCCAACTTCACCTGCGCCTCGCTCGGTTCCGGGGTGCCGTCCGATGTCTTGCCCTGCCCGTCGGTGCCGATGTCGGACTTGTCCGCGTCGCTGTCGCCGTTCGCCTGGACGGCGTACCGCAGGCCGGTGTCGGTCACGAGGAAGAGTGAGCCCGAATCCGTGTCGGAGCCTTGGATCTGGGTGTAGAGCAGGCCGGTTCCCGGGGTCGTGTACGTGCTCGTGCCGTCGGCCGTGATCTCGGCGGGGTAGTCGGTGCCGGCCCAGGCGCTGAGCGTCGTCCGACCTTTCGTGTCCACATGGCGCAGGACGCTGCACACCGTGTCGCGTCCGGCGCCTCCGGACGCGGAATTGACCTGACTGACGCGCTGCTGAGGCCAGTTGGCGGACTGTCCGCGGAAGGGCGCGGGGTCGGCGGTGAAGTCCTGGAGGCCGACGGTGCGCGCCTCGCCGTCCATGTTCAGGGGTGCGGTCTGCGGCGAGGTGATCAGGAGCCACGCGGTGAAGTCACTGATCGGCTGGACCTTGCCCGGCAGCACGACGAAGTGCTGCGTCCCCTCACCGGTCTCGGCCCTCAGGACCATGCCGACCTTGTTCTCCTCCGCGGACAGGGCGCCGGGCACACCGGCCGGGGTGCCGATGCCGGACGGCAGTTGTGGGAAGCGGATCGGATCACCGGGGTGGAGCGTCGCGAGCCACTCCTTCGTGACGAGTTGCGGCTTGCGGGAGCCGACGAGCGCTTCCGTCAGCGTGTCGGCCTCACTGCCGGTGACGGGGTACGAGGTCCCCTTGGCGTCGACCAGGAAGCGCTCGCCCGTGCGTGTCGTCACGTACAGCGCTTCGCCGGCCGTCAGCCTGTTGTTCCCCTCCGTCTTCGCCGCCTCCCCGGAGGCCAGGACGAACGTCGCCTCTTGGACGGTGTCGCCCTTGCCTCCGGGCTGTTCGCAGACGGCCCAGCGCTTTGCCTTGCCGGCGTCCTTGGGCGAGGGAAGTCTGTCGGGCGCGTAGGGGATACCGAGAATGGGGCCGCGCGGCAGCTTTCCGGAGTCCAGGATGTCGTCGCTGACCTGGATGACGTCGTAGTTGGCGTCCTTCATCAGCAGCCGGGCGGAGGCCAGGTTCAGCACGGGGTGCAGACGCGTGTCACCGTCCGTCTTCAGCACGACGTAGCGGGTGGTCGAGTCCTTGCCCACGATCACCCGGGTGCCGGGCTCGTCCCAGCCTTTGGGTGCCGTCGGCTGGAACATGCCCCAGGCCCCGAAGACCGCCAGGGTGAGGACACCGGCAATCATGCTCGGCACGACCGCCCGCAACGGCCTGGGGGCGCCTTCCTCGGTTCCCGAGGGCGACGGTTGGAGGAACGCTGCCAACAGGCGTCGCTTCGCGAACGTGTAGGCATTGAGCTCGTCCCGCCGTGATGCCATGAGTGACTGTCTCTCCCCGTGTCGGTCCGGGAGCTTTCCGTCCCCCGCCCTGTGCTGTCAGACCGGCCCCCTACTATGCCTGGTGATCGCGCGGACACTTGGAGCGGGTAGGGTGAACGGACCTTCAAGAGCCTTGTGCCGGACCGGTATTCCAGCTGATTGCGAGCAATTCGGGGGGACTCAGTGATGGCTTCCGGGACACGTGCGCGGGCACGCGGCCGGGTGCGGGCCCAGGGCTCCCCGGCGCCGGGAGCAGATCGTGGCCGGCCGGCACAGTCACCCGAAGGGGTGGCTGCCGTGTCCGGTGCCCGGCAGTTGAAGGCCCGCCCGGGGCAGGGCAGGTCGTTCCGGCTGCAACGAGTCGTTCTTGTGGAACTCGCCGCCGCCGCTCTACTCGTCGGCTGGGTGATCGATCCGGTGGCCCTCATTCCGGCGGGTGTCGTCGCCGTCGCTCTGGTGCTGCTTGCCTTCGTGCGACGTCGCGGCCGGTCGCTGCCGGAATGGGTCGCCACCACAAGAGCCCTGCGGAGCAGGCAGAAACGCGCTGCGGCCATGGAGATCCCGGCAGGGACGGAGCCGGGCCTGGTACCGGCGCTGGAGTGCGAGCCGGCGCTGCGCACCTACTCCTACGGGGTACGTGATCGGCGCCCCGTGGGGATCGTCGGGGACGGCACGTTCGTCACGGCAGTCGTCCAGGTCGAGGCGGACGTCACGGCCCTGCGTGCTGAGCGGAGCCGGCAGCCGTTGCCGCTGGGCATCGTGCGCGACGCCCTCGAAGTAGACGGCATCCGCCTGGAGTCGGCCCAGATCGTGCTGCACACCCAGCCGGCCCCTGCGCTGCACCTGCCGCAGCAGTCGGTCGCGGTCGCCAATTACACGCCGCTGCAGGAGCAGACGGGCGCCCCCTCGGTGCGTATCACCTGGGTCGCGCTGAAGCTGGATCCGGAGTTGTGCCCCGAGGCCGTCGCCGCGCGCGGGGGTGGGCTGGTGGGGGCGCAGAAGTGCGTCGCGCGTACGGCCCACCACCTCGCGAGCAGACTCACGGGCGCCGGATTCGGTACGACGGTGCTGAGCGAGGAGGAGCTGATCGCCGCGCTGGCGACCTCGGCGTGCGCCAACCCGCTGGTGACGGCGGAGGCGGGGCGCACCGAGCAGCGACAGCGGCGCACTCAGGAGTCGGCGCGCAACTGGCGCTGCGACAACCGCCGGCACACCACGTACTGGATTCGCCGTTGGCCGCACTTCGACGGTGAACGAGGGCTCTCCCTGCCGCAGTTCGTGGCGAACGTGACCTCGGTGCCCGCTCTGGCCACCACCTTCAGCCTCAGTCTGTCCCGCGGGGACGGGCAGGAGGTGTCGCTGTCCGGGCATCTGCGGGTGACCGGACGCGGTGACGACGAACTGGTCGCCGCCCGCCGCGCCTTGGAGGACGCGGCCATTCGGTCCGGCGGCGCCCTCGCGCGGCTGGACCGGGAGCAACTGCCGGGAGTCCTCGCCACGTTGCCACTCGGAGGTGCCCGGTGACGTCCCCGACACCCCAGCGGACCGGGGGCCCGGTCGTCCCCGACGACACTGGTGACACCCGGTCCACCGACGCGCGGCGTGGACGGTTCCTGAGCGGGTTCGGGCTGATCGGCCCGCGGCACGGCCGGCATACACTTCCCGCGCAGGAGTTGGACAACCTGGCGGTACCCATCGGCGACGACGGGGTTGTCGTCGGCGTGGATTCCGAAGGGCACCCCGCCGTGCTCGGTGTCAACCGGCCCACCCCGTACGACATGGTCCTCATCGGCGGCCTGTGGACCGCCCAGGTAATCGCCCTGCGAGCCGCCGCGACGGGCGCACGGGTCGCCGTGGAGACCGGACGCCCGCAGTCCTGGGTGCAGATGGTGCACGCGATGGGCGGCGGTCAGAACGGGCTGGCGGTGTACGACGTGGGTCGTGTGCCGCCACAGGGCGCGTCGGCGGGGACGCCCGTCCTGGTGGTGCGTGACTGCGGCATGCGGCCGCCACGCGGGCGGGTCGTGTCCGGACCGTGGCAGTCCGTGCTGACGCTGCTGCCCTATCTCAGTCCCGCCGCGCCCCGGCTGGTGCGGCAGGCCCGGCTCACGGGCATCCAGCGGGTCTCACCGGACGAGGCGGCGGAGCTCGGGCGGCTCATGGCCCTGTCCCGGGCGGAGATGGAGGCGCTGCCGACGCTGGTCGACGGGATGACGTTGTGGTGTGCGGGCCGTGACCGCCAGTACGTGCTGACGCGTCCCACGGACGCCGAGATCGGCCTGTTGGGTACGCCCCGGCGCATGGATTGACGCATCCCCCGGAGCGGACGTCGGATGTGTGCGCCCCCACATCAGGAAGGAGCGTCCCTTTCGCCCGAGTTGTGGGGGTAGGGGTCGGAGAGTGAGGGCGGGCGGGCCTGACAGGGGTGGGGCCCGGATGATTAGGCTGGGATCGGGCGCGACGTCTGAACCCGTGGACCCGGCGTCGGCGTCCCAGGGGGAGCCAGTACATCGGACGACCTCGGGTGAAGGCGTACAGCTTCGTACGACGTCATTCGGCTTCGGACGACTCGAGTGACGCGGACCACGAGCCAGGTCGCCCCGGCACGGCATGAGGGTGCTCGACCACACCAGGAGGAACTGTGAGCAGCGATCGGGACGGGAACCGCGGGGGCTGGGCAACACCCGGCGATGACCAGCCCGACGTGGAATCGGCCGTGGAGGCGACCGGCGAGTTCACCATCGACTACGCCCCACCCGCCTGGTACACGCAGAACGCCTCCGGGGGATCGGCCACGTCCTCCCCCGCGTCGCCCTCCGTCACGCCCGCGTCTCCCCCTGCCCCGCCCGCGCCCGACGAGCCCGTGGGTCCGCCGGCCGGTCCGACGCCGCCGCCGCAGGCCGGCACCGGCGTGGCCGAGGGTGCCCCGGGCACGCCGTCCGTGCCGCCCGTCGCTCCTGCGCCTCACGGCGCTCCGTCGCCCGGCGTTCCGTCCCCCGGCGCCCCGTCGCCCGGCGCTCCTTACACGCCCGCCTACTCGCCGCCCCCGCCGCCTGTGGGCGGGCCCGTCGCGGTGCCCGGGATTCCGGCCGGGAGCGGGTTCGAGCCGCAGGCGCCGACCGCCGAGCCCTGGGCCGGCGGCGCCGGTCACGGTGGCCCCGGTGGTCCCGGTGGCCCGGGCGCCTCGGCCTTCCCCGAGTCTCCCGATGGCCCGTCTCCCGCCTCTGTCCCCGACCCCGGCCCCGGCCCTGCCTCTGCCTCTGCCTCTGCCCCCGATGGTTCCGGTAGCGGCGACCTTGAGAGCGGTGCCACCATGCGGTTCTCCGCCGGCGACCTGAAGCGGGAGATCGCCGAGCGCGCCGCCGAGGTCGAGGCGCGGATTCAGGCGGTCGGGAGCGAGAGCGGTAGTGAGGGTGGCGCGGCCGTTGCCGCCGACGCCAGGGCCGCCGACGGGGACTCCGCCGACGACGAGCCCGGCCCCGCGGACTCCAGCGACAGTGACAGTGAGAGTGAGAGCGACGGCGTCGACAGCGACGCCCCCGGCAATCTGACCCCGCAGGAGGACGACGCCCCGCTCGGTGCCGTCTTCGGCAGCGACTCGTCGTCCGGCGCCGCCAGTGACGCCGAGCGCGACACGGAGCACGACACCGAGGGCGACGAGGGGCCGGACTCCGAGAGTGCCGCCAACGACGGCCCCTCCCCCGACGCTCCGGAGAACGACGCCGACTCCGCGTCCCACCCGTCTCCCGACGAGGAGCCGGTCGCCGCCCGCAACGACGAACCCCAGGACGCCGTCCCTCCGGCGCCCGTTCCGCCCGCGCAGGGTGCCGTGCCGCCTCTGCCGCCCTCGTACCAGCCCGCCGCGCCCGCGCCCGCCAACCAGTGGCCCGCACAGCCGCAGGCACCGCAAGCCCCGCAGGCCGGCGGTTACGGCTTCCCGCAGCAGCCCGCCCACGAAGGCCAGCAGACGCAGCAGGGCCAGCAGCCCGGCGTGCCTCCGCAGGGGCAGCCTCCCTTCCAGCCGCAGGCTCCCCAGCCCGCCCCCGCCGCATGGCACAACCCGCCCGCCGCGCCGCCGACGGCTCCTGCCGCCGCTCCGCAGCCCGGCTACGGCTTCCCGCAGCCCGGCCCCAGTGGCGTTCCCGGTGGCGCCGAGTCGCAGGGTGGTCCCGGCCCTCAGGGCGGCTACGGCTTCCCCCAGCCCGGCGCACCCGCCCAGGCGCCCGCGCAGCAGCAGCCTCCCGTCCAGCAGCCGCACGCTCAGCAGCCCGCCCCGGCGCCCGACGCCTCCGGCTACGGCTTCCCACAGCCCGGCGGCGCCCCCGGCGGCCCTCACCCGCACGCCGGGCCCGGCCCCCAGGGCGGCTACGGCTTCCCCCAGCCCAACCAGCCCAACCAGCCCAACCCGCAGACCACGCCCCAGCCCAACCCCCAGGCCGGCGGCTACGGCTTCCCGCAGCAGCCCGCCCATCAAGGCCAGCCCGCCCAGCAGGGCCAGCCACACCCCGGCCAGGCCGGCGCGGCCGGACACCCCGCCGTCCCCGCGCAGCAGCCCGTGGACCCCCGTACCGGTGCCGCCTGGCCGCAGGCCGTGCAGCACGATCAGCGGCAGCCCACCAACCCCGGTGCCGCGCCGCTCGGTTACACCGCCGCCGTCGAGCTGTCCTCCGACCGGCTGCTCAACAACAAGAAGCAGAAGGCGAAGAGCAGCCGTCCCGCGGCCGGCGGTTCGCGGTTCAAGCTGGGCGGCAAGAAGGAGGAGGCCGAGCGGCTGCGGAAGCTGGAGCTGATCCGCACCCCGGTGCTCTCCTGCTACCGCATCGCCGTCATCAGCCTCAAGGGCGGCGTCGGCAAGACGACCACGACCACCGCCCTCGGCTCGACCCTCGCCAGTGAGCGCCAGGACAAGATCCTCGCGATCGACGCCAACCCGGACGCCGGCACGCTCGGCCGCCGCGTGCGCCGCGAGACCGGCGCCACCATCCGCGACCTCGTCCAGGCGATCCCGTACCTCAACTCCTACATGGACATCCGGAGGTTCACCTCACAGGCCGCCTCCGGTCTGGAGATCATCGCCAACGACGTCGACCCGGCCGTCTCGACCACGTTCAACGACGAGGACTACCGGCGCGCGATCGACGTGCTCGGCAAGCAGTACCCGATCATCCTCACCGACTCCGGCACGGGTCTGCTCTACAGCGCCATGCGCGGTGTACTGGACCTCGCCGACCAGCTCATCATCATCTCCACTCCGTCCGTGGACGGCGCCTCCAGCGCCAGCACGACGCTGGACTGGCTGTCCGCGCACGGGTACGCCGACCTCGTCTCGCGCTCCCTCACGGTCATCTCCGGGGTCCGCGAGACCGGCAAGATGATCAAGGTCGAGGACATCGTGTCCCACTTCGAGACGCGCTGCCGAGGCGTGGTCGTCGTCCCCTTCGACGAGCACCTCGCCGCGGGCGCCGAGGTCGACCTCGACATGATGCGGCCCAAGGTGCGGGAGGCGTACTTCAACCTCGCGGCCATGGTCGCCGAGGACTTCGTCCGCCACCAGCAGGCCCACGGCCTGTGGACCTCCGACGGCAACCCCCCGCCCGTCGCCGCCCCGCCCATGCCCGGCGGCCAGTACCAGGGCCAGCCCGGCCAGTACCAGGGCCAGCCCGCCCCGGGCGGACAGCCGATGCCGGGCCAGCCCGCCCCCGGCCAGCCGGGCCACTACCCCCAGCCGGGCCCCTACCAGCAGGGTCCCTACCAGCAGGGCGGCCACCCCCAGCAAGGCGGCCACCCCCAGCAAGGCGGCCACCCCCAGCAGGGCGCGCCCCAGCAGGGCCAGCCGTACGCGCAGCAGCCACCGGGCCAGCCCTACCCGGGCCACCACCAGCCGCCCCCGCAGCAGTAATCCGACACCAGTCCGCCCGGCACAGCCGACTCGAAGGCCCGCGTCCCCGGCGCGGGCCTTCTCGTATTGCGTCCACCCGCCCCATTCCGTCGCCAGCCCCTGGCCAGTACCCCTTCAGAGGTCTCGACCAATGGGCGCGAAAAGCTCGTCAATTCGTTATTTCCGCAGGCCACATGGGGTTCACCTGCCGTTGACGCGTGCAGATACTCGCTGATAGACAACCTCATCTACCTGATCAACCCGTCCGCTCAACCCTCCATCCCGTGCGAGCCATGACGCGAGGTCACCGACGCAATGGACAAGAACGATCAGTACGGCAGAGGGCGTCCGCGCCCCCATTCTCGTAATCTCCCGCGCCGCGTCCGGCTCGTGGCGGCGGCCGGTGCGGCCGCGTTCGCGCTGACCGCCGGTCTCGCGACACCGCTCAACCCGGCGCCGCAGCAGGCGGCAGCGGCCGACGACGGCAAGAAGGTGCTCACCGTCGCGGTGGCGCAGAGCGTCGACTCGCTCAGCCCGTTCCTGGCGGTCAGGCTGCTCAGCACGAGCATCCACCGGCTCACGTACGAGTACCTGACGAACTACGACCCCAAGGACAACAAGGTCATCCCCGGCCTCGCCACCGAGTGGGAGTCGTCGTCCGACAAGCTGACCTGGACGTACACGATCCGGGACAACTCCAAGTGGTCGGACGGCAAGCAGGCCACCGCCGAGGACGCGGCGTGGACGTTCAACACGATGATGACCGACGAGGGCGCCGCGACCGCCAACGGCAGCTTCGTCGGCAACTTCAAGAAGGTCACCGCGCCGAGCCCCACCAAGCTGGTCATCGAGCTGAAGAAGCCGCAGGCCACCATGACGGCGCTGGACGTGCCGATCGTGCCCAAGCACGTGTGGGAGAAGGTCGACGACTTCTCGAAGTTCAACAACGACAAGGAGTTCCCGCTCGTCGGGAACGGGCCGTTCGTGCTGACCGGCTACAAGCCCGACAGCTACGTACGGCTGAAGGCCAACAAGGACTTCTGGCGCGGCACTCCGAAGTTCGACGAACTGGTCTTCCGCTACTACAAGGACCAGGACGCGGCGGTGTCCGCGCTGCGCAAGGGCGAGGTGTCCTTCGTCTCGGGCTCGCCGTCGCTGACGCCCGCTCAGGCGGCCTCGCTCAAGGGCGAGAAGAACATCAAGGTCAATGACGCGCCCGGCCGGCGTTTCTACGCGCTGGCCACCAACCCGGGCGCGAAGGCGAAGAACGGCGAGAAGTTCGGCGACGGGCACCCCTCGCTGCTGGACCAGCGGGTCAGGAACGCGCTGTTCATGGCGGTCGACCGCAAGACCGTCATCGACAAGGTGTTCCAGGGCCACGCCGTCGAGGGCGCCGGGTACATCCCGCCGCGCTTCTCGCAGTACTTCTGGGAGCCGTCCGCCGACCAGGAGCTGGCGTACGACCCGGCGAAGGCGGCGAAGCTGCTCGACGAGGCCGGGTACAAGAAGAACGGTGACGGCAAGCGCGTCGGCAAGGACGGCAAGCCGATCAACTACCGCATCCTGTGCCACGCCACGGACCCGAACGACAAGGCGATCGGCAAGTACCTCGAGGAGTGGTGGGGCGACCTCGGCATCGGGGTGACCCTCAACTGCCTGGACAACGTGACCGATCCCTGGCTCGCGGGGAAGTACGACCTGGCCTTCGACGGCTGGTCGGTCAACCCGGACCCGGACTTCGTGCTCTCCATCCACACCTGCGCGGCGCTCCCGGCGACGCCGAAGGACACCGGAGCGACGGACAACTTCATCTGCGACAAGAAGTACGACGAGCTCTACGCGAAGCAGCTCGCCGAATACGATCCGGCCAAACGGGCGGACATCGTCAAGCAGATGGAGTCACGGCTGTACGACCTCGGGTACATGAACGTCATGGCGTACCCGAACGCGGTCGAGGCCTACCGCACGGACCACATCAAGTCGATCACGACGATGCCGGCGAAGGCGGGCAACATCTACGGCCAGGACGGCTACTGGAGCTGGTGGTCGGCGGTTCCGGCGGACTCCGGCGACTCCTCGGACGACTCCTCGTCGACCGGGGTGGTCATCGGGATCGTGGCGGGTGTCGTCGTCCTCGCGGGCCTCGGCCTGTTCGTGGCGATGCGGCGCCGGTCCACCGCCGAGGACCGCGAGTAGGCGCAGGCCCACCGAGGACCGCGAGCAGGCGTGGGCCCGGCGGGTGCCCGGGGGCAGGCGTCCCCGGGCACCCGCACACCCTTCGAACCGACCAGGCGATTGAGTACACATGACCGCTGACGCAACACCCGCGCTGGTCGAGGAGACCGCCGGTCCGGCCGAGGCCGGGCCGGCGGCCCGGGGGCCACGGGCGCGCACCACCACCGCGTATCTGCGGTACGTGGCGGGCAAGGTGGCCGGTGCGGCCGTCTCCCTGCTCGCCGTTCTCGTCACCAGTTTCTTCCTCTTCCGGCTGATCCCGGGCGACCCGGTCAAGCACATGACGGGCGGCCGTCAGGTGTCGGCGGAGCAACTGGCCGCCTACCGCAAGGAGTTCGGCCTGGACCTGCCGCTGTGGCAGCAGTTCACCGACTACTGCGGCAAGGCGCTCACCGGCGACCTCGGCACGTCGTACCAGTTCCGGGCGCCGGTCATCGACAAGATCACCGAGGCGCTGCCGAACACGCTGCTGCTGACCGGCACGTCGTTCGTCCTCTACACGGTGCTGGGCATCTTCCTCGGCACCCGCTCGGCGTGGCGGCACGGCAAGGCGGGCGACCGGATCAACACCGGTCTGGCGCTGACGCTCTACTCCATCCCGTCGTTCTGGCTGGGCCTGCTGCTGATCATCGTGCTGTCGGTGGGCATCGGCCCGCTGCCGGGTCTGTTCCCGACCGGCGGCATGGAATCGGGCGGCGAGGAGGGCTTCGCGTACGTCCTGGACGTGGCGCACCATCTGATCCTCCCGGTGCTGACGCTGGTGGCCGTCGAGTACGGGCAGACGCTGCTGGTGACGCGGTCGGCGCTGCTGGACGAGATGGGCAGCGACTATCTGACGACCGCGCGGGCCAAGGGTCTGCGCGACGACCTCGTGCGGCGCCGGCACGCGGTGCCCAACGCGCTGCTGCCCACCGTGACGCTGATCTTCATCAACCTCGGCCGGACCGTGGCGGGCGTGATCCTGGTGGAGACGGTGTTCTCCTGGCCGGGGCTCGGCGGGCTGTTCTACCAGGCGCTCAGCGTGCCCGATCTGCCGCTGGTGCAGGGCCTGTTCTTCGTGTTCGCCGCCGCGGTGATCGTGATGAACACGCTCGCCGACCTGATCTATCCGCTGCTCGACCCCCGGGTGGGCCGATGACGACCGAGACGACAGCCGCCGACAAGTCACCCACCGGCCCGGACACCGGCCCCAAGTCCCCCGCGAGCCCGCGCGCGTTGGCCCGGCAGCGGCGCCGGGCCTCCGTGGCGCGGTTCTGGCGGCAGTACCGCACGCACCGGGCCGGGGTGTTCGGCCTGGCGGCGCTCGCGCTGTTCGCGCTGCTGGCGCTGGCCGCGCCGCTGCTCGTGGGCTCCGACGTGAGCAACGTGACCGACGCGCCGGGCAGCCCGTTGCAGAGCCCGAGCGGTGAATTCCCGCTCGGCACCGACCAGTTCGGCCGCGATCTGCTGGGCCTGGTGGTGTGGGGCTCGCGCGTGTCGCTGCTGGTGGGACTGCTCGCCGCCGTGCTGTCGGTGGCGATCGGCACGCTGATCGGGGTCACGGCCGGCCACTTCCGCGGCTGGTACGCGACGGTGATGATGCGGGTGACGGACTGGTTCCTCGTCATGCCGACGCTGGTGCTGGCGATCGCGCTGGCCACCGTGATGTCCCGCTCGCTGACCACGATCGTGGTGGCGATCGGCGTGACCACCTGGCCGACGACGGCCCGGCTGGTGCGCGCGCAGACGCTGGCGGTGGAGACCCGCCCGTACATCGAGCGCGCGAAGGCGCTGGGCGGCGGCCACTGGCACATCATGTCGCGGCACGTGCTGCCGAACGTGATGCCGCTGGTGCTGGCCCAGACGACCCTGATCATCTCCTCGGCCATCCTCGCCGAGGCCACGCTGGCCTTCCTCGGCCTCGGCGACCCGACGGTCGTCTCCTGGGGCGGGCTGCTCCAGGACGCGCGGGAGGCGGGCGCGGTCAGCGCCGGCCACTGGTGGTACCTGGTGCCGCCGGGCATCGCGATCGCGGTGGTGGCGCTGGCGTTCACGCTGTGCGGCCGGGCCGTGGAAGCGGTCCTCAACCCGAGGCTGGGGGTGTCCCGTTGAGTCTGCTCGACGTCAGGGACCTGACGGTGACGTACGCCGGCGGGGCCGCGGCCGTGCGCGGTGTGGACCTGCGCCTGGACGCGGGCCAGAAGCTCGGCCTGGCCGGTGAGTCGGGCTGCGGCAAGTCGACGCTGGCGCTGGCGCTGCTGCGGCTGCTGCCGCCCGGGGCGCGCGCCACCGGGCAGATCCTGCTCGACGGCGAGGACGTGCTGGCCATGAAGTGGGGCCGGGTGCGCGCGGTCCGCTGGGCGGGGGCGTCCATCGTCTTCCAGGGCGCGATGCACTCCCTCAACGCCGTGCACCGCATCGGCGACCAGATCGCCGAGCCGATCCTGCTGCACCGCAAGGCCACCCCGGCCGGCGCGAGGAAGAAGACCGGCGAACTGCTGGAGCAGGTGGGCCTGCCCGCCGCCCGTGCGAACGCCTACCCGCACGAACTGTCCGGCGGTCAGCGTCAGCGCGTCATGATCGCGATGGCGCTGGCCTGCGATCCGCGGCTGGTGATCGCGGACGAGCCGACCACCGCGCTCGACGTGATGATCCAGGCGCAGATCCTCCGGCTGATCGAGCAGCTCGTCGCCGAGCAGGACGTGGGCCTCGTCATGATCAGCCACGACCTGGCGGTCCTCGCGGACACCTGCGACCGGCTCGCGGTGATGTACGCGGGGCGGGTCGTCGAGGAGGGCCCGGCCCGGCAGGTCTACGACGATGCCCGGCACCCGTACGCGAAGGCGCTGTCGGCCGCGTTCCCGAGGATCGGCGACCCGGCGTCCCGGTTCGCGCCCCAGGGGCTCGCCGGTGATCCGCCCGACCCGGTCGCGCTGCCGTCCGGCTGCACGTTCCATCCGCGCTGCCCCGTGGCCCTCGACTCCTGCTCGCGGGACGACCAGGCGCTGCGGGCGGCGGGCGCGGACCGGCGGGCGGCCTGCGTCCACGTGGCGGCGGACGGGTCCACGGCAGCGGGGCCGCTCGACGAGTCGGGGCCCCTTGAGGAAGCGAGGCGCAGCACGCCATGAGCACGTCCCCAGCGGTCTCCGAGACCCCCGAGGTCACCGGCGCTCCCCTGCTGAGCGCGCGGGACCTGCACGTCACGTTCCCCGGCCGGCACGGCGCGGCGCGCGCCCGCGCGGTCGACGGCGTGGACCTCGACATCCGGCCCGGTGAGATCGTCGCCCTGGTCGGCGAGTCGGGCTGCGGCAAGACGACGCTGGCGCGCAGCCTGCTGGGCCTGGTCCGGCCGACGTCGGGCGACGTCACGTTCGACGGCCGCCCGCTCGACTACTCGGGCCGGGCGCTGAAGGCGTACCGCAAGCGGGTGCAGCTGGTGCTCCAGGACCCGAGCGGCTCGCTCAACCCCCGGCACACGGTGTACGACGCGGTCGCCGAGGGGCTGCGCATCCACGGGTACGGCGGTGACGAGCGGGAGGCCGTGGCGCGGGCGCTGTCCCGGGCGGGGCTGCGGCCCCCGGAGCGGTTCTTCCTGCGCTACCCGCACGAGCTGTCGGGCGGTCAGCGTCAGCGCGTCGTCATCGCGGGCGCGCTGGTCCTGGAGCCCGAACTCCTCGTCGCGGACGAGCCGGTGGCGTCCCTCGACGCGTCGGTGCGCGGCGAGATCCTGGCGCTGCTGCTGCGGCTGCGCGCCGAGTTGGGGCTGTCCGCGCTGGTCGTCACGCACGACTTGGGGCTGGCGTGGAACATCGCCGACCGGGTGGCCGTGATGTACCTCGGGCGGATCGTGGAGACCGGCGCGGTCGAGCAGGTGCTGACGGCGCCCCGGCACCCGTACACACAGGCCCTGCTGTCGGTGCTCCCCGAGGCCCCGGGCGACCCGGTGGTCCTCACCGGCGAACCCCCGGACCCGTCCCGCGTGCCGACCGGCTGCCGTTTCCACGTCCGCTGCCAGGTCCTGGCCGGCGGCGAGGCGGAGCGCGCGGGCGTGGCGGACGCCTGCCGGACCCGCGACCTGGAGATCCTCGCGGGCAGCGGCCCGTCCCAGGCGGCCTGCCACTGGGCCCGGGCCACGGCGACACCGGAGAACTGACACGGACCGGGGCACCCCGGCAACGGGACACGGACCAAAGCGACGCCCGAGCCGGGGCACCCGGCGACGTGACGCGGACCGGGCGACGCCCGCGAAGTGAGCCGGGCCGGAGCGGACGCCCGGCAACGGGACTCGGGCCAGGGCGACGCCCGCGACATGAGCCGCGCCGCGGGGACGCCTGCGGAATTCGCCGGGCGCGGCGCCCGAGCGGTGGATCGGGTGGCGGAGGTTACTCCTCCGCCGCACCGATCAGCTCGCGGCAGCGTTTGACGTCCTCGGCCATCTGCTCCAGCAGGGCTTCGAGGGTGTCGAACTTCGCCTGGCCGCGCACGAAGGCCAGGAAGTCCACGGCGACGTGCAGGCCGTACAGGTCGAGGCCGACGCGGTCGATGGCGTACGCCTCCACCGTGCGCTCGGTGCCGTCGAACTGCGGGTTCGTGCCGACGGAGATCGCCGCCGGCATGGCCTCGCCCTGGGCGTGCAGCCAGCCCGCGTAGACGCCGTCGGCCGGGATCGCGGTGTGCGGGAGGGTCTCGACGTTGGCGGTGGGGAAGCCGAGCTCGCGGCCCCGCTGCGCGCCCCGGACGACGACGCCCTCGACGCGGTGCGGCCGGCCCAGGATCTCCCCGGCGCCCTCGACATCGCCCTCGGCGACCAGGCGCCGGGTCAGCGTGGAGGAGAACGGCTCCCCGCCGCCCGCCTCCCCGGACACGTACAGGTCGACGACGTCGACCTCGAAGTCGTAGACCTTGCCCTGTTCGGCGAGGAACTCGACGTTGCCCGCTGCGCGGTGTCCGAAGCGGAAGTTGGGGCCCTCGACGACGGCCTTGGCGTGCAGCTTGTCGACCAGGACCTTGACGACGAAGTCGGCCGGGGACAGCTTCGAGAACTCCGTGGTGAACGGCTGGATCAGCACGGCGTCCACGCCGAGTTCGCCCATCAGCTCGGCGCGGCGGTGGTGCGGGGCGAGCAGCGGCGGGTGGCTGCCGGGCCGGACGACCTCGCTGGGGTGCGGGTCGAAGGTGACGACGACGGCGGGCACGCCCAGCTCGCGGGCGCGGTTCACGGCATGCCGGATGATCAGCTGGTGACCGCGGTGGACGCCGTCGTAGGAACCGATGGTGACGACGCTGCGCCCCCAGTCCTCGGGGATGTCCTCCAAGCCACGCCAGCGCTGCACTGTGAATGCTCCTTGTCGCAAACTCTTCGAACCGGTGTCCGTGGTGCCTCGTACGCAGGTCTAAGGGTGCCATGCCGGGGGCGTCCGGCCCGCATCGGTATCGGGCTGTGACCGAAGGCACCCGCGGCCCGGCTCAGGCGGGCACGCGCAGGCCGGCCAGGTGCTCGATCGTGCGGCGCGTGCTGGGGCCCACGAGGGGCGCCCAGTCGCGGGGTGCGTCGGTCAGCCAGCCGGCGACGCGGGCGGCGAAGCCCGGGACGTGCCTGCTCAGGTCGGCCAGGGCGAGGTCGAAGCGGGTCGCGCCGTCCGGGGTGCGCGCGAGGCGGCGCCCGGTGCGGTGCACGAGGTCGCGCAGGTCGTCGCCGTCGTGCAGGGCGGCGCCGCGCAGCAGGGCGTCCAGGACGGCGGGCTCGTCCTCGCGGGCCAGCAGCGCCTCGCGCAGTTCGCGGCGCACGGGGCGGGAGGCGGGCGCGCCGGGGGCGCCGACGACTCCGGCGAGCGCGGCCCGCACCGGCTCGGGCCCGTCGTCCAGGAGCGAGCCGACCAGCGGGAGCAGCACGGCCCGGGCGGCGGGCCCCTGGTCGAGGCGCCGGTCGACGTACGCGGCGACGTCCCCTGCGGTCTCGGGGCGCCGCTCGACTGCTTCCCGTACGAGGGCGGCGACCCGGCGGGCCAGGCCGGGCGTGGTGACGTCGGCGAGGGTGCGCAGGGCGGGCCCGGCGCCGGGCAGCCGCAGCCGCTCCCGGAAGGCGTCGAGGACGGGGTCGGGGTGCGTGACGAGGGCGCCGGCGAGGGCGCTCGGCGGGAACAGCGGGTCACCGGCCGCGAAGTGCCGCAGCGCCTGCGGCAGGTGCCGGGCGCGGGTGTGCGGGTCGCGGACGAGGAGGGCGAGCGCTCCGCCGTGCAGGGCGTGGTCGGCGGGGCGGGCGAGCAGGGCGAGGGCGGCGTAGCGCAGCAGCATGCGGTCGGGCTCGGTGGTCGCGTGCGGGGCGGCCCGCAGCCCGTGGGTGAGGGCGGCCGCCCGGCGTTCGGGCCGCTCGTCGTGCGCCCAGCGGTCGATGGCGCGGCACACGGCGGAGGGTTCCTCCCGGGCGAGGACGGCGAGGAGTTCGGCGGCGCGCGCGTGCGCGCTGCCGGCGAGCGCCTCGGTCAGCTCGTCCAGCGCCCGGTGCCGGTGGGTGTGCAGCAGCGCCTGCGCGGCCGTGCCGACGGTCGCGTGGGGCGTGGCGGGCAGCGGGCGCTCGTCGTCGAACCAGCGCACGAGGTGCGGCTGTACGGCGGCGGGCCGGGCGGCGAGCAGCCGCGCGGTGGCGTCGAGGAAGCGGGGGCCGGGCTCGTCCGGCGGGCCGTCGGCGCGCACGAGGACGCGCAGCAACTCGCAGCGGACGGCCTCGGACAGGGGCAGCGCGCTCCAGAACGCGGGCCCGAACTCCCTTGGCACCGGCCGCCGTTCCCGCTCGCGCCGGGCCACGAGCCGCTCGGCGAGCAGCCGCAGGGGGCGGGCGCAGGGCGTCGCGTCGGGCACGCGGACCAGCACCTGCGCGAGCAGCCGCGCGGCCCACCAGTTGTCCGGGTCGGCGTCCAGCGCGAGCACCAGTTCCTCCAGCCGGGCGGCCAGCCGACCGGGGCCGTACTGGCGGGGCAGGAGGAGCAGGGCCTGGACGACGGGGCCGATGCGGTGGTGCGGTACGGGCAGCGGGTGGGCGTTGTCCGGGTCGCGGCGGCGGTGGACGAGGGCGCGCAGGGCCTCGTCCAGGTCGAGGTGGGTGCCCTGGATCCAGTCGGCGAGTTCCTCGTGGGCGAAGCGGTAGCCGGTGCCGGCGGGCACGAGGAGGCCCTCGGCGAGCACGGCGGACGCCCAGCCGGTGCCGCCGCCCAGCCTGGCGGGCGCGGGCCCCCACGGGAACACCGCCTCGAACGCCTCCCGGTCCAGCCCGCCCTGCCCCGGTCCGAGGCTGCGGCGGGCGGCCTCGTGGACCTGACCGGCGACCTTCGCGGCGAGTCTGCGCACGGCAGCGCCGCGCAGCCCGTTCTCGGCGGCGAGCCGGACGGCGACGCGCAGGCACATCAGGTCGAGGTGGGCGGCGAACACGTCGTGCCGGTCGACGCGTTCCGCGCCGCCGCCCGGCAGCGCGGCCCGCACTTCGGAGAGCAACCGCAGGGTGAGCGGATGCCGCTCGTCCCGGTCACCGAGCACGCCATCGGGAATCCCATACCGCGCCCGAGCCCGCCGGGCCTCCCCCACGTCGAGGTCACCGAGGGGCACGCAGGCGGGGAGACGGGCGGGGAGACCGGCGGGGCCGGGAGACACGGGGGTCCCGTCACGCCAGGGCGCCGCAATCCCACGACCGCCGGGCGCCACGGCCCCACGGCCTCCGGCCACCGCCCCGTCACCGCCGATCGCCGCGCCCCCGGCCACCGCGGCCCCGCCGCCTGCGGAGACTCCGGCCTCATCGCCCCCGGCCGCCGGCCCCCCGTGCAGCAGGTCCGCCGGGAGTGAAGCTCCGGCCTCCTCCCAGTACTCGGCGCCGCACGCCACCACCAGGCGGGCGCCCGTGCGGCGGAGCCAGTCGGCCGTGCCGGTCGTCCAGGCGGCCAGGCGGTGGGAGAGGACCGGCGGCATTTCCTCGGGGCCGTCCAGCAGGAGCAGCAGGGGGCGCCCGGCGTCGCGGGCGAGGCGGGCCAGGCGCTCCGGGGTGGTGTCGCCCAGGTCGGCGGGCGGGGCGGTGCGGGAGGCGGCGACGATGCGGGCGGCGCGGTCCAGGGCCCTGCGGGCGGCGTCGGCGACGGAGGTGTCGTCGTCGCGGAGGTCCGCTCCGCGCAGCCACAGCGTGGGGGCGGGCGCGGGGCCCCGGCCGCGGCGGGCGGCGAGCGCGGCGAGTTCGGTCGTACGTCCGCTGCCGGGCGCCCCGACGAGGGCGAGGACGGCGGCGGGGCCGGCCTCGAACGCGGCGAACTCGGCGGCGGGAGCGGCCCGTTCGACCGGCGGGACGGCACCGGGGCCCGGCGGCGCGGCCGGTGGGCCGTCCTGGCCGACCGAGGTGGCCGTCAGTTCCAGCACCCCGGCGAGATTGAGGTCGGCGCCGTAGGCGGGCACGGTCGCGGCGTTCTCCGCGAGCAGCGCGGCGAGCGGGCCCTCGGTGTGCGGGGCGCCCTCCTGGGGGCGCAGGGGCGCGGCGAAGCCGACGTCGCGGTGGGCGGAGCTGAGCGCGGCGCCGAGCACCCCGAGCACGGCGCCGGTCGCCGCGTCGAGCACCGGTCCCCCGGACGCCCCGCGGCCGGTGCGCAGCGCGTCGCACCCGGCCGTGCCGAGGGCCAACTCCACGGCGCCGGCCAGGAGATGGCGCCGCTCGGAGGCGGCATAGGTGGCCGGGGCCGTGCCGAGCACGCGCGCCTCGCGCCAGCCCCCGGCGGCGATCCGCACGTACGTGCCGGGCTCGACGCGGTCCCGCACGGTCACGGGCAGCGGCGGGACGCCGAGGCCCTCGGTGCGGACGAGGGCGAGGTCGAGGCCGGGCAGTGCTGTCACCGCGTCCGCGGTCACGGCGCAGTGGCGGCCCCCGGCCGCGGTGACCACGAGGCGGTCGGCCCCGTCGACGGCCTCGTGGCTGGTGAGGACCGTGCCGTGGTGGTCGGCGGCGAAGCCGGTGCCGCGCGGCCGGCCGGCCGGATCGTGCAGCCGGACGAGCGCGGTGTCGTACGCCCCGGGGGGCGCGCCCTCCCCGTGCTGCGAGCCCCGCTGCGCCGTCATCGCCGTACCTCCCCGCCGTGCCCCGCTTCCGACGGTAGGCGCGCGGTGATCAGCGGAACAGGTGGGCCGGGGAACGCGCCCCCTTCCGCTCCCCCGGTTCACTCCGAGCGCCCGTCCGGACGGGTGAATAGACGGAGGTGGCGGGACGCACTCTAAGGGTGGGGGAACCGAGGGGGGACCGTGGAGCGGCGGCAGTGGAGGTCCCCGTGGCTGCCGCTCCACGGGCGGAGCGCCGGAAGCCGTCCGAGAGGCCCCGCCCGCGCCGGGTCAGCCGAAGCCCCATGCCCGGTCAGCCGAAGACGCCCGCGCCGGACCCACCGAAGACGCCCGTGCCCGGTCAGCCGAAGACACCCGTGCCGAACCCACCGAAGACGCCCGCGCCCGGTCAGCCGAAGACGGCCAGGCTCTTCGCCTTGCCCCGCTCCGCCTCGACCAGCGCCAGGAAGCGCCCGTCCGGGTCGAAGACGGCGACGGGCCCGGAGCCCGCGTACTCCTCCGGCATGTCGAGCCGCACCCCGTTGGTCAGCAGCCGCGCCCGGCGCCCGTCGACGTCCCAGCGGGGGAACGCCGCCGACGCGGCCTCGGCGACCGGCATGACGGTGAGTTCCTTCTGGAGCTCGTCCAGCGTGCGCGCCGCGTCCAGCCGGTACGGACCGACGCGGGTGCGGCGCAGGGCGGTGAGGTGCCCGCCGACGCCGAGGTCGGCGCCCAGGTCGCGGGCGAGGGCGCGGATGTAGGTGCCGGACGAGCAGACCACGGACACGACCAGGTCGAGGACCTGTGTGCCGTCGTCGGCGACGGCGTCCCGGACGTCGTACACGCCGAACGACGACACGGTGACCGGCCGGGCCGGGATGTCGAAGTCCTCGCCGTCCCGCGCCCGCTTGTAGGACCGCACGCCGTTGATCTTGATGGCGCTGACCTTGGACGGCACCTGCATGATGTCGCCGGTCAGCTTGGCGACCCCGGCGTCGATGGCGTCCCGGGTGATCCCGACGGCGTCGACGGAGGCCGTGATGTCGCCCTCGGCGTCGTCCGTGAGGGTCGTCTGGCCCAGGCGGATGGTGCCCAGGTACTCCTTCTCGGTCAGCGCGAGGTGACCGAGGAGCTTCGTCGCCCGCTCGACGCCGAGGACGAGGACGCCCGTCGCCATCGGGTCGAGGGTGCCCGCGTGCCCGACGCGCCGCGTCCGGGCGATGCCCCGCATCTTGGCGACGACGTCGTGCGAAGTGAAGCCCGACGGCTTGTCGACGATGACGAGGCCGTCGGGCGTGGTGTGCTTGGCGGTCATTCGGCGGCGTCGTCCGTCTCGTCGTCCTCGTCGCCCGGCTTGCGGTACGGGTCCGCGTCACCGGCGTACTTGGCGCCCGTGGCGGCCTCGCGCACCTTCTCGTCGGACTGGCGTGCCTTGCTGAGGAGGTCCTCGATGGTCTTGGCGGTGTCCGGGAGGGCGTCCATGACGAACGTCAGGGTCGGCGTGAACTTCACGCCGGCGGCCCGGCCGACCTCGGAGCGCAGGATGCCCTTGGCGCTCTCCAGTCCGGCGGCGGCCTCCTTCCGCTCCTCGTCGTCCCCGTACACCGTGTAGAAGACGGTCGCCTCCCGCAGGTCACCCGTGACCCGGGTGTCCGTGATGGTGACGTGCGAGCCGAGCCGCGGGTCCTTGATCCCGCGCTGCAGCTTCTGGGCCACCACCTCTCGGATGAGGTCCGCCAGCCTTTTAGCCCGCGCGTTGTCGGCCACTGGTCCGTCTCCCGTTCTTTCTCTCTTGCGTTCTTGAAGTCAGTCGTCTTCGCCGTGGAAGCGCCGTCGTACGGACAGCAGTTCCACCTCGGGGCGGCCGGCGACCAGCCGTTCGCACCGGTCCAGTACGTCGGTGAGGTGCCCGGCGTCCGCGGACACCATCGCGAGGCCGATGCCGGCCCTGCGGTGGAGGTCCAGGTGATCGGTCTCGGCCGCGCTCACGGAGAACTTCCGCTGGAGCTCGGCGACGATCGGGCGGACGACGGAGCGCTTCTCCTTCAGCGACCGTACGTCGCCGAGGAGGAGGTCGAAGGACAGCGTCCCCACATACATGTGTGTAGCCGGTTCACCCGCCGGTACGGGATCGATGGCCCCGCCATCCGTGTGGCAGGGACATCAGAACCGTACAACGAACGGCCGGGGCCGATCGACGGAAATACTCTCCGTCGACCGGCCCCGGACCGGACCGTCTCGGAAACCGAACGCTTACGCGCGCGGCTTCTCGCGCATCTCGTACGTCGCGATGACGTCGTCGACCTTGATGTCGTTGAAGTTTCCGAGGTTGATACCGCCCTCGAAGCCTTCGCGGATCTCGGTGACGTCGTCCTTGAAGCGACGCAGACCCTCGATGTTGAGGTTCTCCGCGATGACCTTGCCGTCGCGGATGAGGCGCGCCT
Source organism: Streptomyces sp. NPDC037054 (assembly GCF_055606745.1). Taxonomy (NCBI): domain Bacteria; kingdom Bacillati; phylum Actinomycetota; class Actinomycetes; order Kitasatosporales; family Streptomycetaceae; genus Streptomyces; species Streptomyces sp. NPDC037054. Next base: position 26,492 of record NZ_JBVJSJ010000013.1, read on the forward strand.
TGGTGTTGCGCTTGACCTCGCCGGAGCGGATGAGAACACCCGCGATGTTGCCCAGCTTGGACGAGCGGAAGACCTCGCGGATCTCCGCCGTGCCGAGCTCGACCTCTTCGTACTCCGGCTTGAGCATGCCCTTGAGGGCCGCCTCGATCTCCTCGATCGCCTGGTAGATGACCGAGTAGTACCGGACGTCCACACCCTCGCGCTCGGCCATCTGCGCCGCACGGCCTGCCGCGCGGACGTTGAAGCCGATCACGATGGCGTCGGAGCCCATCGCCAGGTCGATGTCGGACTCCGTGACCGCACCGACGCCGCGGTGCAGGACGCGGATGTCGACCTCTTCGCCGACGTCCAGCTGGAGCAGCGAGGACTCGAGGGCCTCGACGGAACCGGAAGCGTCACCCTTGATGATCAGGTTCAGCTGCTGGACCTCGCCGGCCTTCAGGACCTTGTCCAGGTCCTCCAGCGACACGCGGCGCGTGCGCTTCGCGAAGGCCGCGTTGCGCTCGCGGGCCGCACGCTTCTCCGCGATCTGGCGGGCCGTACGGTCCTCCTCGACCACGATGAAGTTGTCACCGGCGCCCGGGACGTTGGTCAGACCCAGGACCTGGACCGGCGTGGACGGGCCCGCCTCGGCGACGTTGTTGCCGTTGTCGTCGAGCATGGCGCGCACGCGGCCGTAGGCGTCGCCCACGACCATCGTGTCGCCGACCCGCAGCGTGCCTCGCTGGACGAGGACCGTCGCCACGGCACCGCGGCCGCGGTCGAGACGGGACTCGATCGAGATGCCCTGCGCGTCCTGGTTCGGGTTGGCCCGCAGGTCGAGCGAGGCGTCGGCCGTGAGGATCACGGCCTCCAGCAGGGAGTCGATGTGCAGACCCTGCTTGGCGGAGATGTCGACGAACATGGTGTCGCCGCCGTACTCCTCGGCCACCAGGCCGTACTCGGTCAGCTGACCGCGCACCTTGGTCGGGTCGGCGCCCTCGACGTCGATCTTGTTGACCGCGACGACGATCGGCACGTCGGCCGCCTTGGCGTGGTTGAGCGCCTCGACCGTCTGCGGCATGACGCCGTCGTTGGCCGCGACGACCAGGATCGCGATGTCGGTCGACTTCGCACCACGGGCACGCATGGCGGTGAACGCCTCGTGACCCGGGGTGTCGATGAAGGTGATCTTGCGCTCTTCGTCGTTGACCTCGGTCGCGACCTGGTAGGCACCGATGTGCTGGGTGATGCCGCCGGCCTCGCCCGCGATGACGTTCGTCTTGCGGATGGCGTCGAGCAGTCGGGTCTTTCCGTGGTCGACGTGACCCATGACGGTGACGACCGGCGGGCGGACGACCAGGTCCTCCTCGGAGCCCTCGTCCTCACCGAACTCGATGTCGAACGACTCGAGGAGCTCGCGGTCCTCCTCCTCCGGGCTGACGACCTGAACCGTGTAGTTCATCTCGTCGGCCAGGAGATGCAGCGTCTCGTCGGAGACGGACTGCGTGGCCGTGACCATCTCGCCGAGGTTCATCATGACCGCGACGAGCGACGCCGGGTTGGCGTTGATCTTCTCCGCGAAGTCGGTGAGCGACGCACCGCGCGACAGGCGAATGGTCTCGCCGTTGCCGCGAGGCAGCATCACGCCGCCGACCGACGGGGCCTGCATGGCCTCGTACTCCTGGCGCCTCTGCCGCTTCGACTTGCGACCGCGACGCGCGGGACCGCCGGGACGGCCGAAGGCGCCCTGCGTGCCACCACGGCCACCGGGACCGCCGGGACGACCGCCGAAGCCGGGACGGCCACCGCCGCCGCCGAAGCCGCCGCCACCACCGGGACGACCGGCGAAACCGCCGCCGCCACCACCGGGACGACCGGCACCGCCGCCGCCACCGGGACGACCGGCGAAGCCGCCGCCACCGGGACGACCGCCGCCGCCTCCGGGACGACCCGCACCGCCGGGACCGCGACCGCCGCCGCCACCGGGGCCGGGACGCGGACCCGCGGCGGGACGCTGCGGCATCATGCCGGGGTTGGGACGCGGCCCACCGGGGCCGGGACGCGGGCCGCCGCCCTGCGGACGCGGCATCGAGCCCGGGGACGGACGCTGACCGCCCGGACCCTGGGGACGAGGACCGCCGCCCTGGCCGCCCGGAGCCTGCGGACGGGGACCGGCGCCGGGGGCACCGGGGCCACCGGGACGCGGGCCGCCCTGCGGACGGGGCGCCTGCGGGCGCGCCATGCCGGTGGAGCCACCGGACGTGAAGGGGTTGTTGCCCGGACGGGGACCGGCCGGACGAGCGCCCGGACGCGGCGCGGAACCGCCGGGACGAGCACCCTGACCACCGGGGCGTCCGCCGCCCTGGCCGCCCTGCTGACCCTGACCGGGGGCCGGACGGCCACCGGGCTTGGGGGCGCCGGGGCGCGTGTTCTGCTTCGGGGCGGCCGGGGCCGACGGCGGAGCGGTGAACTCGGGCGCGGCCGGAGCTGCCGGGGCCGGGCGCGGCGCGGGCTTGGGGCCCGGCGTCGGACGCGGACCGGGAGCCGGCGCGGAGGGGGAGGACGGGGCAGCGGGCTGCTGCGCCGCGGGTGCCTTGGGCGCGGCCGGCGGCTTCGGCGCGGCGGGCGCGGGAGCAGCCGGACGGGCCGCCTGCGCCGGGGACGGCGCGGCGGGCCTGGGGGCGGCCTTCTTCGGGGCGGGCTTGCCGGCGGACTTGCCGTTGCCACCGCCCTGGAAGGCGTCAGTCAGTTTGCGTACAACCGGCGCTTCGATGGTCGAAGACGCCGAACGGACGAATTCACCGAGTTCCTGGAGCTTGGCCATGACGACCTTGCTCTCGACACCGAACTCCTTGGCGAGTTCGTAGACCCGGACCTTAGCCACTTCGCTCCTTTGAGGTCCGGGTTGCGTCCGGACCGTCGCTAGTTCATGGGCGTACTCATCGCGTACTCATCGAGTGCTCATCGCAATCTCGACCTGCTTTCGACTCGCGAGGTACCAGACCGCACGGGGTTCCGTGCGGCACGTCTTACGTGCGTGGTTGCCTGTTCAGCAGCTCACGGCTACTGAACGCAACCTTGTGCCTGCCCGACGTAGTGGCGCAACGCCTTTACGTCGAGCGGCCCCGGGACGCGTAGCGCCCGCGGAAACGCCCGGCGGCGCACCGCCTGGTCGATACAGAGCGGGGCGGGGTGTACATACGCACCCCGGCCGGGCAGCGTACCGCGAGGATCGGGGACGCACTCGCCCTCGATCGCCACGATCCGCAGCAGTTCGATCTTGGCCGCTCGTTCCCGGCACCCCACACAGGTGCGTTCAGGGCATGCGCGGGTTCGCGTCCGGCCAGACACTGCTAAGTCTACCTCCCCGCACCGACCTCACCCGTTTGGGGCAAAAATCGAACGGTTGTTGTCGTAATCCAAGCCCAGTGCGGCCTGGATCATTCCCCGCGCCGCTCCCCGGACCGTTCGCCGGGCTGCTGTGCGGGCTGTTCGGTGTCCGGCCGGATGTCGATCCGCCAGCCGGTCAGACGGGCGGCGAGGCGGGCGTTCTGCCCTTCCTTGCCGATCGCCAGCGACAGCTGGTAGTCCGGGACGGTCACCCGGGCCGAGCGTGTCGCCATGTCGACGATCTCGACCTTGGACACCCGCGCGGGGGACAGGGCGTTCGCCACCATCTCCGCCGGGTCGTCCGACCAGTCGACGATGTCGATCTTCTCGCCGTTAAGCTCGCCCATCACATTGCGCACCCGGCCGCCCATGGGGCCGATGCAGGCACCCTTGGCGTTCAGGCCCGAACGGGTGGAGCGGACGGCGATCTTGGTGCGGTGGCCGGCCTCGCGGGCGATGGCGGAGATCTCGACGGACCCGTCGGCGATCTCCGGCACCTCCAGCGCGAACAGCTTCTTCACCAGGTTCGGGTGTGTGCGGGACAGGGTGACGGACGGGCCGCGGACGCCCTTGGCCACCCGGACGACGTACGACCGCAGGCGCAGGCCGTGCGGGTAGGTCTCGCCCGGTACCTGTTCCTGCACCGGGAGGATGGCCTCCAGCTTGCCGATGTCCACCAGCACGTTCTTCGGGTCGCGGCCCTGCTGGACCACACCCGTGACGATGTCGCCCTCGCGGCCCGCGTACTCGCCGAGCGTCGCGTCGTCCTCGGCGTCGCGCAGGCGCTGCAGGATGACCTGCTTGGCCGTGGTGGCGGCGATACGGCCGAAACCGGACGGGGTGTCGTCGAACTCGCGGGGGGCCTGGCCCTCCTCGATGTCCTCGGGGTCCTCCTTCGCCCACACGGTCACATGACCGGTCTCCCGGTTGAGCTCCACGCGCGCGTGTCGGCGGCTTCCCTCGGTGCGGTGGTAGGCGATGAGGAGGGCGGACTCGATCGCTTCGACCAGCAGGTCGAAGGAGATCTCTTTCTCCCGTACCAAGCCCCGCAGGGCACTCATGTCGATGTCCACGGCTACGCCTCCTCCTCTTCCGTCATGTCCTTCTTGTCCTTCGGGTCCTTGCGGTTGAACTCGACCTGCACACGGGCCGTGTCGATGTCGGCGAAGGCGAGCCGGCGGGTGGTGGCCCTGCGGCCCTTCACACCGGGAACCTCGACGTCGAGGCCGTCGTCGTCCACGTCGAGGATGCGGGCGACGAGTTCGCCGCCCTCGTGGAGCCGGAACCTCACCAGGCGGTTCGTGGCGCGGACGTAGTGGCGGTGCTCGGTCAGGGCGCGCTCCGCGCCCGGGGTGCCGACCTCGAGGGTGTACTCCCCCGCTCCCATCGCGTCCGTCTCGTCGAGCTTCGCCGAGAGCGCGCGGCTCACATCGGCGATCCGGTCGAGGTCCGCTCCGGTGTCGGAGTCGACGACGACGCGCAGCACACGCTTGCGTCCGACGGAGTCCACGGCGATCTCTTCGAGATCGAGGCCCTGGGAGCTGACGAGCGGTTCCAGAAGTTCTCGCAGCCTCTCGCTCTGGGTGGTGCTCATCCGGGTGACTCCTCGGCCGCGTGTGCTGTTGTGGGATGGTCGCGTGTCTGACAAAGGGTATCCGGTCCCGGGGGGTGTTGCCGTCCACCCCGGGGGGTGACCGGTGCCGTTGGGTGATGACGCACGGGTGCGCGGGTACCGTGATCACGGGCGTGCCATGCCGCCCCCGATTCCGTACGAGCCCCGAGGACGTCCGCCGTGCCGCTGCCCCCACCGTCGCGCATGCCCTCCGGGCCGCGCAGAAGGAGCCTGCTCGTCTCGGCCGCCGGGACCGTCCTGCTGGCCGGCTGCTCCGACTCCCCCGCCACGAACGGGCGTCGGCCGTCACCGGAGGACCGCGCACGCGCGCGTGCGGCACGGGACAGCCGTCGGCTCGCCGAGCACTACGACGCCGTCATCGCGGCGCATCCGGGGCTGGGTGGGCGGTTGACGCCGCTGCGGGCCGAGGTGCTGCTGCACGTGGGGGCGTTCGAGGCGGGGAAGGAGCCGTCCGGCCGTCCGGCCACGGAGTCGGTCGGCGAGGCCGGCAGTGAGGCGTCGAGCGGGGCCACGCCGTCCGCGACCACGTCGCCCCGTGTCGCCGTCCCCGCGGACGAGAAGGCCGCCCTGGCCGAACTCGCCGACGCCGAACGGGTGCTCGCCGAGCGGCGTTCCCGCGCGCTGCTCGACGCGCAGGGCGAACTGGCCCGGCTGCTCGCCTCCGTGGCGGCCGCCGGGGCCGCGCACGTGTACCTGCTGACGGAGGGTGACCGGTGAGCAAACGGCAGGACGACGGGAAGGGCGCGGCCCTCCGTACGCTCCAGGCGGCACTCGCCGCCGAACACGCCGCCGTGTACGGCTACGGAGTCGTCGGAGGGCGGATCGGCGAGGAGCGGCGCAAGGAGGCACGTTCCGCCTACGACGCGCACCGGGCTCGACGGGACGCCCTCGCCCGCGAGGTGCGCGACCTGGGCGGCGAGCCCGTCGCGGCGGCGGCCGGGTACGCGCTGCCGTTCGCGGTGCCGGACTCGGCCGCGGCCGTACGGCTGGCGGCGGAGCTGGAGGACCGGATCGCCGGGGTGTACTCGGACCTGGTGCGGTCGGCCGAGGGCGAGCGGCGGGCCGCGGCGGCGGAGGCGCTGCGGGAGGCCGCGGTGCGTGCGGTGCGCTGGCGCGGCGAGAGCGTAGCCTTCCCTGGACTCGCCGAACGGTCGGCAGCGCCGTCGGCGTAACGAGGAAGGGAACGGCTCGCGCATGGCTTTCGAAGCGCCGCCGCGTCTGGTCAGGGCGCTCGGGGAGACGGCACCGGACGGTGACGACTGGCTGGCGAAACTGCCCGGACTGGTGCAACAGGCCGTCGCGCTACGCGAGTTGACCGTGGAGCGGGTGCAGGTGCCCGGAGGGCGCAGCAGTGTGGTGCTGCTGGTGCGGCGGGCGGACGGCACGCCCGCGGTGCTGAAGCTGGCGCCCCGGCGGGCGCGGCCGGAGAGCGAGCGGGCGGCGCTGGCGCACTGGGGTGGGCTGGGGGCCGTACAGCTGCTGGAGGAGTCGTCGGCCGACGGGGCGTTGGTGCTGGAGCGGTTGCATCCGGACGTGTCGGTGCGGTCGTTGCCGGAGGCGAAGGCGTTGCTGGAGGCGGCGGGGGCGTTGCGGCGACTGTGGGTGGACCCTCCGACCGGGCACACCTTCGAGACGGTCGCGGAGCGGACGGGCCGGCAGGCCGAGGTGATGCGGGCGACGGCGCTGCGGGATCCCGAGGTGGCGCCGCTGGTGGACGTGGCGTTGACGGCACGGGCGGAGCTGGTGGCGGCGCCGCCGGAGGCCCGGCTGCTGCACGGAACGTTCCGGCAGAGCAAGGTGCTGGCCGGGGACCGGGTGCCGTGGTTGGCGGTGGGGCCGGACCCGGTGGTGGGCGAGAGCGCGTTCGACCTGGCGCGGCTGGTGCGGGACCGGGTGGAAGACCTGATCGCACAGCCGTCGGGGGCGGCGACGACGCGGCGGCGCGTGAAGCGGCTGGCGGAGTCGCTGGAGGTGGACCAGGAGCGGCTGCGGGGCTGGACCCTGTTCCGCGCGGTGGAATCGGGCGTACGAGCCCGCCGAGTGGGCCGCCCCAAGGACGCGGAGCTGTTGCTGGAGTTCGCGGGCTGGCTGTAGGAGGCCCTGGCCTCCGGCGGTTGCGCGGGATGCCTGCGGCGGCCTGCGCGGCTCCGGTGGGGGTGCGCGTAGCGCCTGCGGCCCGGTGGTGGGGTCGGGGCCGCGCCGGGGGGGTGTCCGTCCTCGGAACGGCGCGGGCGAGGTGTCTTGAGAAGCTCGCGGCGTTGACGCGCCGTCCGCTGCGGGCGGACACCCCCCGCCACGTCCCCTTCTCGCCGTACGCGACTGCGGCACGCTGCCCCATTCCCCTCCGAACCCCAGCGAGGTCCTTCCGGCAGCCGCCGTACGACGGGAGCGGGGCGTGGGGCCGGGGCGAAAGCCCGCCGCTTACTCGGTTACCACCCGGCGGTCACTTGTGGGCCCGCGCAAGGGCCCGACCGCGGCGGGCTCGCCCCGGCCCCACGCCCCCGACCCACGTGTGGACGGTAGGCGCACGCGAGTACGACCCGCGCAGGGACCGTCACACCTACGCCGTCAGCCGACCGATCGCGTCCTCGATCGGCAGTTCCTCACGGGCCCCCGTCCGGCGGTCCTTCAGCTCCACCACGCCCTCGCCGGCCCGCCGCCCCACGACCAGGATCTGCGGGACGCCGATCAGTTCGGAGTCCGTGAACTTCACGCCCGGCGACACCCCCGCCCGGTCGTCGACAAGCACTCGTACACCCGCCGCCGCGAGCTTCCCGGAGATGTCGAGCGCCAGCTCCGTCTGGAGGGCCTTGCCGGCGGCCACCACGTGCACGTCGGCCGGCGCGACCTCCTTGGACCAGATGAGGCCCTTGTCGTCGGCGTGCTGCTCGGCCAGCGCCGCGACCGCGCGGGAGACGCCGATGCCGTAGGAGCCCATGGTGACGCGGACGGGCTTGCCGTTCTGGCCGAGGACGTCGAGCTTGAGCGCGTCGGCGTACTTGCGGCCCAGCTGGAAGATGTGGCCGATCTCGATGGCGCGGTCCAGCTTCAGCCCGGTCCCGCACTCGGGGCAGGGGTCACCCTCCTGCACGACCACGACGTCGACGTACTCGTCGACCTCGAAGTCCCGTCCGGCGACGACGTTCTTGGCGTGCGTGTCCGGCTTGTTGGCGCCGGTGATCCAGGCGGTGCCCGGGGCCACCCGGGGGTCGGCGATGTACGTCAGCTTGGGCAGGCCCTGCGGGCCGACGTAGCCGCGGACCAGGTCGGGGCGCGTCGCGAAGTCCTCCTCGGTGACCATCGCGACGGCCGCCGGGGCGAAGTGGGCCTCGACCTTGCCCATGTCGACCTCGCGGTCGCCCGGCACGCCCACGGCCACGATCTCGCCGTCGACCTTGACGAGGAGGTTCTTCAGCGTCGCGGAGGCCGGGACGCCGAGGGAGGCCGCGAGGGTCTCGATCGTGGGGGTGTCGGGGGTGGGGATGTCCTCCGCCGCGGGCACGTCCGTGGCGTCGACCGGCTTCAGTTCGTACGTGATCGCCTCGGTGTTCGCGGCGAAGTCGCAGTTCGGGCAGTCCGCGAAGGTGTCCTCGCCGGCCTCGGCCGGGGCGAGGAACTCCTCCGACTTGGAGCCGCCCATGGCGCCCGCGGTGGCGGCGCAGATGCGGTAGTCGAGGCCGAGGCGCTCGAAGATCCGCTGGTAGGCCTCGCGGTGCAGGGCGTACGCGCGGGCCAGGCCCTCGTCCTCGGTGTCGAAGGAGTAGGAGTCCTTCATGAGGAACTCGCGGCCGCGCAGGATGCCGGCGCGGGGGCGGGCCTCGTCGCGGTACTTGTTCTGGATCTGGTAGAGGATGACCGGCAGGTCCTTGTAGGAGGACGCCTGGTCCTTCACCAGGAGGGTGAAGATCTCCTCGTGGGTGGGGCCGAGCAGGTAGTCGCCGCCCTTGCGGTCCTTCAGGCGGAACAGCTCCGGGCCGTACTCGTCCCAGCGGCCCGTCGCCTCGTACGGCTCCTTGGGCAGGATCGCGGGGAGCAGTACCTCCTGGGCGCCGATCGCGTCCATCTCCTCGCGGACGATCCGCTCGACGTTGGCGAGGACCTTCTTGCCGAGCGGCAGCCACGTCCAGATGCCGGCCGCGGTGCGGCGGACGTAGCCGGCGCGGACCAGCAGCTTGTGGCTGAGGACCTCGGCGTCGGCCGGGTCGTCGCGCAGCGTCTTCGCCAACAACTGGGACATGCGCTGGACCGGTGCGTTCGCCATCGTTCTCGTACTCCTGCCGGATGTGGGTTCTCCCCGCTCGGGCGCCGCCGAGTGCGGGGAGGGTGTTGGCAAGGAGGTTAGCCGGGGGGTGCGGGGCTGCGGAAATCGGTTATGGGCGGCGGCGCAGCGGCAGGGGGGCGCCCATGACGGCGTACGGCTTCGGGGCGCTCGGGAAGTGGACCCGGCGGGCGAGGTCCTCGTAGCCGAGGGAGCGGTACAGGCCGCGGGCGGGGCTCTCGGTGTCGATCGCGGAGAGGATCGAGCGGGGCTGGGCGGCCGTGTCGGTGATCCCGGTGATCAGGGCGCGGCCGATGCCGCGGTTCTGGTGGCGGGGGTGGACGTGCAGTTCGGTGATGACGAAGGAGTCGTCGAGCCAGGCGTCGTGGCCCTGGGCGCGCAGGTAGGGCTCGACGACGGTGGACCACCAGTGGGCCCGGTCGTTGGGCATGCCGTAGACGAAGCCGACGAGTCTGCCGCCGCTGGTGGCGCCGAGGGCTCGGGCGCCGGGGTACGTCATGTGGCGCAGGACGATCTGGCGGCGTACGGCGACCTCGTCGGCGCCCAGTCCGAAGGCCACGGCCTGGACGGCGAGGGCTTCGTCCACGTGGGACGAGAGGTCCAAGGGGCCGATCTCGAGATCCATGGCGGGGAGCCTACAGGCGGTCAGAAGAGGACACTCATGAAGGCGCCGACCTCCTGGAAGCCGACCTTCTCGTACGTCCGGCGGGCCGGGGTGTTGAAGTCGTTGACGTAGAGGCTGACGACGGGGGCGACGTCGGCGAGGGCGTAGCGCAGGACGGCCGCCATGCCGGGGGCGGCGAGGCCCTTGCCGCGGTGTTCGGGGGCGACCCAGACGCCCTGGATCTGGCAGGCGCGGTCGGTGGCGGCGCCGATCTCGGCCTTGAAGACGACCTTGCCGTCGCGGTCGAAGCGGGCGAAGGAGCGGCCGGAGCCGACGAGTTCGGCGACGCGGGCCTGGTAGAGCAGGCCGCCGTCGCCTGCCAGGGGTGAGACGCCGACCTCTTCGGTGAACATCGCGACGCACGCCGGCATGATCGTTTCCATTTCGTCCTTGCGGACGCGCCGGACGTGCGGGTCGGGGGTGATGCCGTCGGGCATGCGGTCGGCGACCATGAGCGGCTGGTGGGTGCGGACCTCGCGGGCGGGGCCCCAGGAGGGTTCGAGGAAGCGCCAGAGCTGGGCGGTGGCCTCGGCGGGGCCGACGACGGAGGAGCAGCGGCGGCCGGCCCGGCGGGCGCGGTCGGCGAAGGCGCGGACGGCGCGGGGGGTGGCGCAGATGGGGACGAGGTTGGCGCCCGCGTAGCACAGGGACGTGAGCATGCCGTCCTCGTACCAGCCCCACATCTCGCCGCCGAGGCGCCAGGGGTCCAGGCCGGCGATCCGCACGCGGGAGGTCACGAAGGCGTTGGCGACCGGCTCGCGCTCCAGTACGGCGAGCGCGGCGTCCAGGTCGCTCGGTTCGAGCACGCGGGAGGTTGTCTGGGTCAACACGTGCGGGCCTCGTCGTCGGATCTGCTGGTTTCCGCACTGTACCTGCCGAAAATGTGCCGCGTCGCCCGGTGAGCGGCCCTGGTGGGGCCGGTCGCGGCGGTGCGGACACGCGAACGCCCCGTCACCTGCGCGGGTGACGGGGCGTTCGGGTGTGCGGGTGGGTCAGCCGGCGACGGAGACCGACGGCTCGCCGGAGGCCACGCCGTCCTGTTCCATCTGCTCGGCCAGCTTCATGGCCTCGTCGATGAGGGTCTCCACGATCTTGGACTCGGGGACGGTCTTGATGACCTCGCCCTTGACGAAGATCTGTCCCTTGCCGTTGCCGGAGGCGACGCCGAGGTCGGCCTCGCGGGCCTCGCCGGGGCCGTTGACGACGCAGCCCATGACGGCGACGCGCAGCGGGACCTCCATGCCGGTGAGGCCGGCGGTGACCTCCTCGGCGAGCTTGTAGACGTCGACCTGGGCGCGGCCGCAGGACGGGCAGGAGACGATCTCCAGGCCGCGCTGCTTGAGGTTCAGGGACTCCAGGATCTGGTTGCCGACCTTGACCTCTTCGACGGGCGGGGCCGACAGGGAGACGCGGATGGTGTCGCCGATGCCCTGGGAGAGCAGCGCGCCGAAGGCGACGGCGGACTTGATGGTGCCCTGGAAGGCGGGGCCGGCCTCGGTGACGCCGAGGTGGAGGGGGTAGTCGCACTGGGCGGCGAGCTGGCGGTAGGCCTCGATCATCACGACCGGGTCGTTGTGCTTCACCGAGATCTTGATGTCGCGGAAGTCGTGCTCCTCGAAGAGGGACGCCTCCCACAGCGCGGACTCGACGAGGGCCTCGGGGGTGGCCTTGCCGTACTTCTGGAGCAGCCGGCGGTCCAGGGAGCCCGCGTTGACGCCGATGCGGATCGGCGTGCCGTGGTCCTTGGCCGCCTTGGCGATCTCGCGCACCTTGTCGTCGAACTGCTTGATGTTGCCCGGGTTCACGCGGACCGCGGCGCAGCCGGCCTCGATGGCGGCGAAGACGTACTTCGGCTGGAAGTGGATGTCGGCGATGACCGGGATCTGCGACTTGCGGGCGATCGTCGCGAGGGCGTCGGCGTCGTCCTGCGTGGGGCAGGCGACGCGCACGATCTGGCAGCCGGAGGCGGTCAGCTCGGCGATCTGCTGGAGGGTGGCGCCGATGTCCGAGGTGCGGGTGGTGGTCATGGACTGCACGGACACGGGGGCGTCGCCGCCGACCGCCACGGAACCGACCTGGATCTGCCGGCTCTTGCGGCGCTCGGCGACCTTGGTCGGTACGGACGGCATGCCGAGAGAAATCGCAGTCATCTGCTGTGCAACCCCAAGTCGTGGATCAGGCCCGGCCCCGCTTGCGGCGGGCTCCGAAGTCCGAGATTACGGCACGGGCACCGGGCCCAGCACATCGCAGGTCGCTAAACCCACTCGATGGAAGTGGCCCGGCAGAGCTCCTGCCGGGCCACGGGGAACGTCGTCCGTCTAGGAGATGCGCACCGGGTTAACGACGTCCGCGATCAGCACCAGGATCGTGAAGCAGACGAAGATCCCGGCGACGACGTAGGCCACGGGCATCAGTTTCGCCACGTCGAACGGCCCGGGGTCCGGGCGGCGCAGCAGCTTGGCGACGTTGCGGCGCAGCGACTCCCACAGGGCGCCCGCGATGTGGCCGCCGTCCAGGGGCAGCAGCGGGAGCATGTTGAACAGGAACAGGGAGAGGTTGAAGCCGGCGACCAGCATGATGAACATGGCGAGCTGCTGGGTGGGCGGGATGTCCAGGGTGGCGATCTCGCCGCCGACGCGGGCGGCGCCGACGACGCCCATCGGGGAGTCCGGCTCGCGCGGGCCGTCGCCGAAGGCCGCGTCCCACAGGGCGGGGATCTTGCCGGGGAGCGCGGCGATGGAGTGGGCGGCCTCGCCGATGCGGTCGCCCATCCAGGTCAGCGACTCGTCGAAGTCCTGCTTGACGACGCCGGTGGCGGCGCTGAAGCCGAGGAAGCCGGCCGTGACGTACTCGCCCTCGACGATCTGTCCGCCGGAGTCCTTCTTGGCCACCTGGTTGGTGGCGATCTTGGCGTGCAGGGTGACCTGCTCGCCGCCCCGCTCGACGACGATCGGGACGTCCTTGCCGGGGTTGGCCCGGATGAGGTCGGAGAGCTGGTTCCAGGAGTCGGTGGGGACGCCGTTGAAGGAGACGAACCGGTCGCCGGCCTTGAGGCCCGCGGCGGCGGCCGGGGCGGCCGGGTCGGAGCCCTTGCAGGTGTCGCGGTTCTCGCTCTGGGAGATGACGCACTTGGAGACCGAGCCGACGGTGGTGGTCTGCTGCGTGATGCCGAAGCCCATCAGGACGATGAGGAACAGCACGACCGCCAGGATCAGGTTCATGAAGGGGCCGGCGAACATCACGATGACGCGCTTCCAGGGCGCGCGCGTGTAGAACAGGCGGGTCTCGTCGCCGGGCCTGAGCTCCTCGAACGCGGCGGAGCGGGCGTCCTCGATCATGCCGCGCCAGGGTGAGGTGGAGCGGGCCTCCAGCCGTCCGTCGGGGCCGGGCGGGAACATGCCGATCATGCGGATGTAGCCGCCGAACGGGATGGCCTTGATGCCGTACTCCGTCTCGCCCTTCTTGCGCGAGAAGAGCGTGGGGCCGAAGCCGACCATGTACTGCGGCACACGGATGCCGAACAGCTTGGCGGTCGACAGGTGCCCCAGCTCGTGCCAGGCGATGGAGAAGAGCAGGCCCACGGCGAAGAGCACTATGCCGAGGATGAACATCAGTGTCGTCATGCACGCGCCTCCGCGCTCGCCGTCCGCGCCGTCAGTTCCCGGGCCCGGGCCCGCGCCCAGGTCTCCGCTTCGAGGACGTCCGCCACGGTCAGGGAGGTTCCCGCGGCCGGGGTGCCGTGCTCCTCGACGACCCGGGTGACGGTGTCCATGATCCCGTTGAAGGGCAGTTCGCCGCGCCGGAACGCGTCCACGCACTCCTCGTTGGCGGCATTGAACACCGCCGGGGCGGTGCCCGCGAGCCCGCCCACGTGCCGGGCGAGGTTCACCGACGGGAAGGCCTCGTTGTCGAGCGGGAAGAACTCCCACGTCGACGCCGTGCTCCAGTCGAAGGCGGGCGCCGCGTCCGGGACGCGCTCCGGCCAGCCGAGACCGATGGCGATCGGCCCGCGCATGTCGGGGGGCGTCGCCTGGGCCAGGGTGGAGCCGTCCGTGAACTCGACCATCGAGTGGACATACGACTGCGGGTGCACGACGACCTCAATGCGGTCGAAGGGAATGTCGTAGAGCAGGTGCGCCTCGATGACCTCCAGGCCCTTGTTCACGAGGGTCGCGGAGTTGATCGTGATGACCGGGCCCATGGCCCAGGTGGGGTGGGCGAGGGCGTCCTCGACGGTGACGTGCGCCAGGTCGGCCCTGGTGCGGCCCCGGAAGGGACCGCCGGACGCGGTGACGACCAGTTTGCGGACGTCGGCGCGGGTGCCGGCGGCGAGCGCCTGGAAGAGCGCCGCGTGCTCGGAGTCGACCGGGATGATCTGTCCGGGCTTGGCGACGGCCTTGACCAGCGGGCCGCCGACGATGAGCGACTCCTTGTTGGCGAGCGCGAGGGTGCGGCCCGCCTCCAGGGCGGCGAGGGTCGGTGCGAGGCCGATGGAGCCCGTGATGCCGTTGAGGACGGTGTGGCAGTCCGACGCGGCGAGCTCGGTGGCCGCGTCCGGCCCGGCCAGGATCTCCGGGAGCGGCTCCCCCGCGCCGTACCGCGCGGCGAGCGCCTCGCGCAGCGCCGGTACGACGTCCTCGCGGGCCACCGCCACGGTCCGCGCCCCGAGCCGGTGCGCCTGCTCGGCGAGCAGGGCGACCCGGCCGCCGTTGGCGGACAGGCCGGTGACGCGGAACCGGCCGGGGTTGCGCAGGACGAGGTCGACCGCCTGGGTGCCGACCGACCCGGTGGAGCCGAGGATCACCACGTCCTTCGGGCCGTCTCCCGCGACGGGGTCGTAGACCAGGTGCGGGTCGGCCAGGGCGCGGGCCGAAAGCCCCGTCTGCCCCGCGGCGGGGAGGGCTGGAGAGTCGCTCATCCTTCTATTGTGGCCGGAGGGGGGTGCCTTGTGGACAGCGCGTCCCCCTCCGGGGTGGCGGGGTGGGCGCCGCGTTTACCTGATGGGGCGGTGGACGTTCTTCTTCCGCGCCGGGCCGGGGGTGGCGTCCGCGATCCAGGGGCCTTCGCCCGAGGGGTCGACCACGCCCTGTTCCAGCCAGGCGTAGGTGCCGGTCAGGACGCCCTTGACGACCTTGTGGTCCAGGTCGTCGGTGTTGGTCCACAGCCGGTCGAAGAGGGTGTCGACGCGGATGCGGGCCTGGTGGCAGAAGGCGTCGGCGAGCTGGTAGGCCTCGCGGCCGTGGTCGTCTCGGCTGCGCAGGAGCTCGGCGCGGACGCAGGCGGCGCTCATCGCGAACAGTTCGGCGCCGATGTCGACGACGCGGCCGAGGAAGCCCTGCTTGGTCTCCATGCGGCCCTGCCAGCGGGACATGGCGTAGAAGGTGGAGCGGGCCAGTCTGCGGGCGGCGCGCTCGACGTACCTCAGGTGGGTCGCGAGGTCCACCTCGTGTTTGAACTCGCCGTAGGAGACGGGCAGTTGGCCCGGTCCGGCGACCAGTTTCGGCAGCCACTTGGCGTAGAAGACGCCGGCGTTCGCGCCCGCCCTCGCCTTGTCCGCGAGGGATTTGTCGGGGTCGATGAGGTCGCCGGCGACGGAGAGGTGGGCGTCGACGGCCTCGCGGGCGATCAGCAGGTGCATGATCTCGGTGGAGCCCTCGAAGATCCGGTTGATGCGCAGGTCGCGCAGGATCTGCTCGGCGGGGACGGCGCGCTCGCCGCGGGCCGCGAGGGAGGCGGCGGTCTCGAAGCCGCGTCCGCCGCGGATCTGGACGAGTTCGTCGGCCATCAGCCAGGCCATCTCGGAGCCGTACAGCTTGGCGAGGGCGGCCTCGATGCGGATGTCGTTGCGGTCCTCGTCGGCCATCTGGGAGGCGAGGTCGAGGACCGCCTCCAGGGCGAAGGTGGTGGCGGCGATGAAGCTGATCTTCGAGCCGACGGCCTCGTGCAGCGCGACCGGTTTGCCCCACTGCTCACGCGCCGCCGACCACTCGCGGGCGATCTTCAGGCACCACTTGCCGGCGCCGACGCACATCGCGGGCAGGGAGAGGCGGCCGGTGTTGAGGGTGGTCAGGGCGATCTTGAGGCCCTGGCCCTCCTCGCCGATGCGGTTCGCGGCGGGCACCCGCACCCGGTGGAAGCGGGTGACGCCGTTCTCGATGCCGCGCAGGCCCATGAAGGCGTTGCGGTTCTCGACGGTGATGCCCTCGGAGCCGGCCTCGACGACGAACGCGGTGATGCCGCCCCGGTGTCCCTCGGACTTCGGCACGCGGGCCATGACGACGAGCAGGTCGGCGACGACGCCGTTGGTCGTCCAGAGTTTCACCCCGTCGAGGACGTACTCGTCGCCCTCCGGGACGGCGGTCGTGGCGAGGCGCGCCGGGTCCGAGCCGACGTCGGGCTCGGTCAGCAGGAAGGCGGAGATGTCGGTGCGGGCGCAGCGCGGCAGGAAGGTGTCCTTCTGCTCCTGGGTGCCGAACTGCTTCAGCGGCTGCGGGACGCCGATGGACTGATGGGCGCTCAGCAGCGCGCCGATGGCGGGGCTCGCGGAGCCGACCAGGGCGAGGGCCTTGTTGTAGTAGACCTGCGTGAGGCCGAGGCCGCCGTACTTGGTGTCGATCTTCATGCCGAGGGCGCCGAGCTCCTTGAGCCCGTTGATCACGTCGTCGGGGATCCGCGCGTCGCGTTCGATCACGGCCGGGTCGATCCGCGTCTCGCAGAAGTCCCGGAGTTTGGCGAGGAATTCCTCGCCGCGGCGGGCGTCCTCGTCGGCCGGGAGGGGGTGCGGGTGGATGAGGTCGAGGCGGAGGCGGCCGAGGAAGAGTTCCTTGGCGAAGCTGGGTTTGCGCCAGTCCTGCTCCCGGGCGGCCTCCGCCACCCGGCGTGCCTCGCGTTCGGTGACGGCGGGTCGGGACGCTGGTTCTGAGCTGGCGGACATGAGGCTCACCTCGCCGCGAATCGGGATCAAGGTCCATTTGGTTACCGACGGGTGCTACCCGATCGTATGTACCCGATACGGGGCGACCCCACCACCCTTCGCGCGGCCGTTCGGCCGATGCGGGGCGGGCCTGGTAGTACTGGCGTCGCCGCGACCCGGGGGAGAGCGAGACGCCGGGAGAAAGTTGTCGAAGCGCTTCGACAGCCTATGGACACCCGCTCCTCGTCAGCGTTACTGTCGGATCACCGTCACCCGCCCTGGTACGCACCGCGCAACTGTCGAAGCGCTTCACAAAGCTTGGAGAGCCGGATGGTCACCCTCGCCGAGGTCGCCCAGCACGCCGGAGTCTCGGCGAGCACGGTGAGCTATGTCCTCAGCGGCAAGCGGTCCATCTCCGCGACCACCCGGCAGCGGGTCGAGCGGAGCATCCGCGAACTCGGCTACCACCCGAACGCGGGCGCCCGCGCCCTGGCCAGCAGCAGGTCGAACATCATCGCGCTGATGATCCCGTTGCGCACCGACATGTACGTGCCGGTGATGATGGAGATCGCCATCGCGGTGGCCACCACCGCCCGCACGCACGGCTACGACGTGCTGCTGCTGACCGGCGAGGAGGGTCCCGACGCGGTGCGCCGCGTCACGGGCAGCGGTCTCGCCGACGGCATGATCGTGATGGACGTCGAACTCGACGACGAGCGGCTGCCGTTGCTGCGGGACGGGGGCGCCCCCGGTCGGGCGCGGCCGGGAGCCGGGGAGGACCAGCCGTCGGTCCTGATCGGGCTGCCCGCCGACACCACCGGGCTGACCTGCGTCGACCTCGACTTCAAGGCGACGGGCGCGCTGTGCCTGGAGCATCTGGCGATGCTGGGGCACCGTGACGTCGCGGTCGTCGGCGAGGCCCCGGCGGTCTACGAGCGGCACACCGGCTTCGCCGAACGCACCCTGGACGGACTGCGCACGCGCGCGCGGGAGTTGGGGCTGCGCGTGCTGCACCGGCCGTGCGACGGCGGGTACGACGCGACGGCCGTGACGCTCGCCCGGATCCTCGACGAGCGGCCCGGCACCACGGGCTTCGTCGTGCAGAACGAGTCGGCGGTCGAGCCGCTGCTCGCCCTGTTGCGCCAGCAGGGCCGGGCGGTGCCGGAGGACGTGTCGGTGGTGGCGATCTGCCCGGAGCAGGTCGCCACACAGGCCTCGGTGCGCCTCACGTCGGTCGCCATCCCGGCGCAGGAGATGGGCCGGCGCGCCGTGGAGCACCTGGTCGCGAAGCTGGACGGACGGGGCGGCCACGACGTCGTGCTGCTCGCGCCCGAGCTGACGGTACGGGCGAGTTCGGGACCGGCGCCGACCGCGTCCTGACGCGCCCGTCCTTCCGCTCACCCCGGGCGTTCCGCGCCCGGCCTCACCCGAGGTGTCCCGCACGGGGCACCGCCATGCCCGCACTCCTCCAGGAGCGTGCTTCGTGAATCAGCCCGCCGAGCTGCAGCCCAAGGTCAGCCTCGCCCAGTCCTCGCCCACCGTCGGCACGTTCCGGGAGCGGGACGGCGCGCTGGAGTGGAGCGGCCGCCAGGAGACCGTACGGATAGAGCCGTGGGGGCCGGACGCGGTCCGGGTGCGGGCCCGGCTCGGCGGGCCGGTGCTCGAAGGGCTGCCGGGCGCCCTCCTGGACGAGGCGCCGGCCGCCGGCGGCACCGTCGAGGTCGAGGACGGGCGCGCCACGCTCACCGTCGGCGCGCTGACCGCCGAGGTCGACGCCGAGGGCATGGTCCGCTTCCTGCGCACCGGGGACGACGCCGAGCTGCTCGCCGAGGAGCGCGCCCACTTCTGGTGGCCGGGCCCGCGCCTCTACACGGCGGTCGGCAACGGCCATCACCGCCTGGAGCAGCGCTTCGCGGCGTACGAGGGCGAGAAGCTGTACGGCCTGGGGCAGCACCAGCACGGGCGGCTTGACCAGAAGGGCCTGGTCGTCGACCTGGTGCAGCGCAACGCCGAGGTCGGTATCCCGGTGCTGACGTCCAGCCGGGGCTACACGCTGCTGTGGAACAACCCGGCGATCGGCCGGGTGGAGCTGGCGCACAACGGCACGCGGTGGGTGGCGGACTCGGCCCGGCAGATCGACTACTGGATCACGGCGGGCGATCCGGCCGACGGGCAGCGCCGCTACAGCGCGGTGACCGGCCGTACGCCGATGCTGCCCGCGTGGGCGGCCGGGTTCTGGCAGTGCAAGCTGCGCTACCGCACGCAGGACGAACTGCTCGCCGTGGCACGGGAGTACAAGCGGCGGGGACTGCCGATCGACGCGATCGTGTGCGACTTCTTCCACTGGACGCATCTGGGCGAGTGGCGGTTCGACCCGGCCGAGTGGCCCGACCCGGCGGCGATGGTGCGGGAGTTGGACGAGCTGGGCATCAAGCTCGTGGTGTCGGTGTGGCCGTCGGTGTCGCCGCTGTCGGAGAACCATCCGGTGATGGAGCAGCGCGGCTATTTCATCGGCACGCAGTACGGCCCGATGGCGCACGCCGACTGGCCGGACAAGGAGGTCGCGTCGACGGTCCAGGTCGCCTTCTACGACGCGACCAACCCGGACGCCCGGGAGTTCGTGTGGTCGCGGATCAAGGAGAACTACCTGGATCCGTACGGCATCACCGCGTTCTGGCTGGACGCCTGCGAGCCGGAGCTGAAGCCGGGCTTCTCGGAGAACCTGCGCTACTGGGCGGGCCCGGGCCTGGAGGTCGGCAACATGTACCCGGCGGAGAACTCCCGCACCTTCCACGAGGGCCTCACGGCGGCCGGCGAGACCGAGGTCGTCACCCTCAACCGCTCGGCGTGGGCGGGCAGTCAGCGCTACGGGGCCGCCCTGTGGTCCGGTGACATCGGCACCGACTTCGCGACGCTGCGCCGCCAGATCGCGGCCGGACTCAACACCGCCCTGTCGGGCATCCCGTGGTGGAACACGGACATCGGCGGCTTCCACGGCGGCGATCCGGACGACCCGGCGTACCGCGAGGTCATGGTCCGCTGGTTCCAGTTCGGCGCGCTGTCGCCGCTGATGCGGCTGCACGGTTACCGCGACCCCGGCATGCCGCTGGGCCCGGACATGACGGGCGGGCCCAACGAGGTGTGGTCGTACGGCGAGGAGGCCGGTGCGGTCATGGAGCGGTACCTGCGGCTTCGGGAGCGGCTCAAGCCGTACGTCCTTGAGGTCATGCGTCAGGCGCACGAGGAGGGGCTGCCGGTGATGCGGCCGCTGTTCCTGGAGTTCCCGGCGGACCAGGCGGCCTGGTCGGTGGACGACGCCTATCTGTTCGGCCGGGATCTGCTGGTCGCGCCGGTGCTGACGGCGGGCGCGACGGCCCGCACGGCGTACCTTCCGGCGGGCGCGACGTGGACGGACGCGTGGACGGGTGAGACGTACGAGGGCGGGGCGGCCGTGACGGTGGACGCGCCGCTGGACCGGATCCCGCTGTTCCTGCGGGACGGGGCGCGGCTGCCGGTCGCCGAGTAGCGGGGCGGAGCGGGGCGGCCGGGTCCTGTCCCGGCCGCCCCCGTCCCCCGTGGTGCGACTGCCGCGGACGTCAGCCGCCGGAGACCGTGAGGTTGTTGGTGGTGAAGTTCAGGCCGCCGGACGACGAGGTGATCTCGTAGCCGAACTGCACGTCACCGATGGTCTCGTTGCCCATCCAGCCCTTGGTGTCCTTGATCCACTTCAGGATCGGAAGGATGTTGACGGTGCCGGCGGTCGAGTTCGAGGTACGGATGAAGGAGAACACCTCGTTGTGGCCGTTGCTGCCCTTGTAGACCGACCAGGAGTGGCCGCCCAGCGTCACGGTGCCCTGCGCGGAGCCGAGCGGTCCGACGGGGCCCGTCTTGTTGACCCAGAGCATGATCTCGTAGTCGTAGTCGGTGTCCCAGATGTCGTAGGACGTGTTGTAGGCGCCGGACGACGGGACGGTGACGTTGTAGCTGCTGGTCAGCGAACCGATCGACGTGATCGGCTTGTTGATGACCTTCTTGGAGTTCGGGTACGACTTGATGCCGCCGGTGTTGGGGTGGTCGGCCCACACGCCCCAGTTGGTGCCGGAGTTGGCCCACACGCACTGGCTGCCGGCGCCGGAGCCCCAGATGTTGTTGTAGAGGGTGTAGCCGCCCAGCGTGGTGTTGCCCCACTGGTCGCAGGAGTTCCAGACGGCTGCCTGGGCGGGGGCGGCGGCGAGGCCGACCGTGGCGCCGAGCGCGAGCGCCGGGGCGAGCAGGGCCTTGGTGACCTTGCCGAGGGTGCTTGTTGCCATGGTGTTCCTTCCATGGGTGGGGGGAATTGCCGGGGAATCGCAGGGGTCTACCGCGCCCCCAGGGTGAGGACGCGGTCCTCTCCGGCGACCAGGTCGAGCGGTTGGGCGCCGGACGAAGTCCGCAGTTCGACGCGGTGGGTGCGGCCCGGGCGCAGCACGGCGGTGACGCCGTCCGGCCCCCAGGCGAGGTCGAGTTCGGCCCCGAACCGGGTGCGCACGCCGCGCAGCCGGCCCGTCGGGTACGCGGCCGGGAGCGCGGGCAGCAGGACGAGGCGGTCCGGGGTGGACTGCACGAGCGCCTCGACGAGCACGGCGGGCAGGGTGTGCGCGGCGTCGGCGTTGTAGACGTCGCGGCCCGGGTAGTGCGCGCTCATCAGGGAGGCGTGGAAGAAGTCGCCGCCGAGGACCTGGTCCAGGGCGTGGGCGACGCGGTCGGCGTCGCGGAGCCGGGCCGCGATCAGGGCGTGGTGGAGGTGGCCGTGCGCGGAGTCGTTCTCGGCGCCGCGCAGTTCGAGGGCGCGGTGGGCGGCCGCCGCGAGGCCGGGGGTGTCGTAGGGGTTGATCTCGTCCAGGGGCCAGACGCCGTAGAGGTGGCTGAGGTGGCGGTGGTCGTAGGAGTCGTCCAGGCCGGGGTGGGCCCACTCGGCGAGGGCGCCGTCGGCGTTGATCCGGTGGGGCGGGAGCCGGTCGGCGAGGGCGCGCAGGCGGTCGGCGTCGGGCCCTGGGTGGTAGTCGGCGGCGGTGCGCAGGGCGTGGCGGGCGGCGGAGAGGTCCATGGCGGCATTGATCGCGCCCCAACCGGCGTTGGCGGGCCGGTTCTCGGGCGAGTAGGACGGCACGACGACGAGGTGTCCGTCGGCGTCGGTGCGGGTGAGGAAGTCCTCGTAGAACCGGGCGACTTCGGCGAGCGCGGCGGCGGTGCGCGGGTCGCGGGTGCCGTGGATCTCGTCGTGCTCGACGAGCGGTTTCAGCAGCCAGTCGGCGCCGGCGGTCCACAGGTGGAGGGGGTACTCGCGGCTGAAGTGGTACGCGTGGCCGGACTCGCCGTCGGTGTGCGCGGGCGCGACGACGCCTCGGGCGCCGAAGATCGCGCGGGCGTTGTCCCGCCAGTGCGGCAACTGCCGTTGGACGAGGGCGGCGAGCGCCTCCGTGACCTCGGGGAGGGCGGTGGGCGCGGCGGCGGCGGTCTGGAGGTTGAGGTTGGCGTCGTTGGTGAACGCGCCCGACCAGGCGGTGTTCCAGTCGCCGGTCCACAGGCCGGTGAGCCGGGGCGGGCACAGGCCACTGGCCGACAGCAGGTGGTAGCGGCCGGCCGCGAAGAGGCGCTCCAGCAGGGCCGGGCTGTGGGGCCGCGCGAGGAGTTCGGAGCCCGGCAGGGCGCGCTCGGCGGGGTCGGCGTCGAGGTCGAGTTCGACGCGCTCGTAGGCGGTGCGGTGCAGGGCGAGGTGCCGGTCGAGGAGGTCGTCGTAGGGCCGGTCGGTGAGCAGGGCGCGCAGGGCGCGGGACTCGGCGAGGACGTCCAGTTCGCCGGTGTGGCGGCGTACGCGGGTCAGCAGGAGCACCTCGGTCGCCGCGGTGACGTGGGCGCCGGGCGGGGTGATCGTCGTCGTGCCGCCGGTGACGACGGCCAGGCTGACGCCCGTGTAGCCGAGGTCGCTTCCGGGGTGGCGGACGCGCAGGCTGAGCAGGGCGCCGTCGGCGGTGCGGACGCTGCCGTGGCCGACGGCGAGGCCGCCGGGGGCGCCGGGCAGGCGGTGGTCCAGGCCGATGCCGAGGGTGAGGCGGGGAGCGGTGACGCGGTGCACGATCACGTCGTCGGCGCGGGAGACGAAGACGCGGCTGGTCCGGTCGCCGTGGACGGCGGTCGTCTCGCCGGTGGTGAAGTCGACGCGGCGGTGGTGGCGTCCGGCGGGGGCGGGGTCGCGGCGCAGGCGGACCTGGAAGGCGGGGTGGAAGGGGCGCACCCACTGGAGCGGGCGCCCGTCGGTGAAGTCCTCGGCGGCGGTGAGGTCGCCGGACAGCAGACGGTCCTGGAGGGCGTGGAGCCGTTCGGCGAGTTGTGGTGGCTCGCGGTGCTCGTCGCCGTTCGGGCGGACGAGGGTGTGATGGGTGACGACGACACGGTCGTCGTTCGGATCGCCGAACACGAGGGCGCCGTGGTGGCCGTTGCCGGTCAGGAAGGCGTCCTCCCACCGGGCGGCGGGGCGCGGCTCCCAGGTGCCGTGCAGGGGCCCCGCCCCGGGTGTGGCGCCGGGGCGGGCGCGGCTCACGCCCTCGGTCGGCGGGCGCACGCCCTCGTCCCGCACGCTCACGGCTTCAGCACCGCCGCCCCGTACCGCCCCAGGGTGACCCGGTCCGTGACGACGGTGTCCGTCAGCAGGTCGCGGTGGGTGCCGGGGACCTCGACGGTCACCTCCCCGCGGCCGTGGTGCAGCAGGAACAGCAGGTCGCCGCGGCGTACGGCCTCGACGTCGGCCG
This sequence comes from Streptomyces sp. NPDC037054, assembly GCF_055606745.1. NCBI lineage: Bacteria > Bacillati > Actinomycetota > Actinomycetes > Kitasatosporales > Streptomycetaceae > Streptomyces > Streptomyces sp. NPDC037054. The sequence continues at coordinate 50,141 of NZ_JBVJSJ010000013.1, forward strand.
GCAGCCCGTCGAGCACCGGGCGCACCCCCGCGCCGGCGGCCACGCGGGCGAGGAGGTCCCGCAGCGCGTCGGGCTCGGGGAGCGTGGAGACGTACCAGGCGCGGCCCTTGCGCAGGACGGCGGGCAGCCCGTCGAGCTCGCCGCCCCGGTAGGAGAGGGACTCCTCGGCGGTGCCGTCGGTCTCCAGTTCCTCCGTCCAGAGGGTGCCGGTGAAGCCGTCGCAGTCGGCGCGCTCCCCCGCCTCCAGCGGCCACCACTCGTGCAGGGTGCGGATGCCGAACAGCGCGCGCAGCCGGGCGTCCATGCCGCCGGGGCGGATCCGGTCGTCCTCGTCGGCGACGCCGGTGAGGAAGCCGCAGACGAGGGTGCCGCCCTGCCCGACGTAGGCGAGGAGGTTGTCGATCGCGGCGTCGGTCAGCAGGTAGAGCTGGGGGACGACGACGAGGCGGTGGGCGGTGAGGTCGTGCTCGGGGTGGGCGAAGTCGGTGGTGAGGTGGGCCCGCCACAGGGCGCGGTGCCAGGCGGTGAGGACGTCGGGGTAGGTGACCTCGCGCGAGGGGCGGGCGTCCTGGTCGCCGGCCCACCAGGAGTGCCAGTCGTGCAGGACGGCGACGTCGGCGGTGCAGTGCCGGCCGGCGACGTCGGGCGCGATCCGGGCGAGGTCGGCGCCGAGCCGCTTGACCTCCTGGAAGGTACGGCCGTGCTCCCCGGCGTGGCTCACCATGCCGGAGTGGAACTTCTCGGCGCCCTGCCGGGACTGCCGCCACTGGAAGTAGCAGACGGCGTCCGCGCCGCGCGCCACGGCCTGGAGGGACCACAGGCGGTTGAGCCCGCGCGGCTTGGGGTGGTTCACGCCCCGCCAGTTGACAGCCCCGGCCGCCTGTTCCATCAGCATCCACGGCCCGCGGGCCTGGGACCGGGTCAAGTCCTGCACGAGCGCGCCGGCCTGCGCGCCGTACGGGTCGCGCGGGTCGGGGTAGAGGTCGACGGAGACGACGTCCTCCTCCTCGGCCCAGCGCCAGGCGTCCAGGCCGGCCCACAGCGGCATGAAGTTGGTGGTGACCGGCAGGTGCGGGGTGTGGCGGCGCACGATGTCGCGCTCGGCGGCGTGGCACTCCAGGAGCATGTCGGAGGTGAACCGCTTGAAGTCCAGTACCTGCGCCGGGTTCTTCAGGTAGTGGGCGTGCCGGGGCGGCAGGATCTCCGGCCAGTCGCCGTAGCCCTGGCTCCAGAAGGCCGTGCCCCAGGCGGAGTTGAGGGCGCCGAGCGTGCCGTACCGGGCGCGCAGCCAGCGGCGGAAGCGGACGGCGGCCTCGTCGCCCCAGTCGTAGGTGCAGTACTCGTTGTTGATGTGCCACATGGTGAGGGCCGGGTGGTCGGCGTAGCGGGCGGCCAGGTCCTCGGTGACGGCGGCGGCGTAGCGGCGGTAGGTGGCGCTGGAGTGGGAGAAGTGCTGGCGCCCGCCCCACCACTCGGTGCGGCCCTCCGCGTCGCGCGGCAGGGTGTCCGGGTGGAGGCGGCCCAGCCAGGGCGGCGGCGAGGCGGTGGGGGTGGCGAGGACGACGCCGACGCCGTGCTGGTGCAGCAGGTCCATCAGCCGGTCGAGCCAGGCGAAGTCCCGTACGCCGGGCTGCGGTTCGATCCGGGACCAGGAGAAGACGCCCACGGTGACGGAGTTGACCCCGGCGTCCCTCATCAGGCGGACGTCCTCGGCCCAGGTCTCCTCGGGCCACTGCTCGGGGTTGTAGTCGCCGCCGAACAGGATGCGGCCGCGGGTGACGTCGGCGAGCGCCGGCATCAGACGGGCTCCCCGTACTGGATGCCGCGCCCGTTGGTGGCGACGTAGACGCGGCCGTACACGCGCGGGTCGCCGGCGATGGTCTCGCCGGTCCAGCCCCACTGGTGGGCGTCGTCGTTGATCCGCGTCCAGGTCTTCGCCCCGTCGTCGGAACGGTGGATGGCCGTGGTGGCGTCGGTGGCGCCGACCTGGTAGATCGCCGGGTAGTCGGCGCCGTCGGCGGCCCTGCCGAAGCCGAGGGCGTACGAGGCCCAGCAGCTGTCGACCTTGGTGAAGGTGCCGCCGCCGTCGGTGGACCGGTACAGCCCGTGCCACTTGGCGCTGAGCCAGAGGTCGCCGGCCCGGCCCGGCGCGGTGACGAGTTTGAACTGGCCGTCCCCGGACGGCAGTCCACCGGCCCGGACGCTGAAGGTCAGGCCGCCGTCGGTGCTGACGTGCACGCTGCCGGAGTCGGTGTCGTAGGCGTAGAAGCGCTTCGGGTCGACGGGGTCGGCGACCGGGGTGGCGCCCTTCGGGAAGGTGGCGACCTCCGTCCAGGTGGCACCGTGGTCCGCCGAGCGGTGGGCGGCGTACTTGGTGCCGTCCCAGTGCACGAAGGTCCACAGCAGCACACGGCCGTCGGCGCTCACGGCGATGGGCCCCGGCGCGTCCTTGGCGATCGCGGGCTGCGCCGCGAAGGGCGCCCAGCTCTTCCCGCCGTCCTCGGAGTACGCGCCGTTGCCGTGGTCGCCCCAGCCGGTGCGCACCACGTACGACGGCCGTGCCGCCGCCTGCGCCAGTCCGGTGGCCGTGCCGAAGACGGGGTTGTCCGCCATGCCGCGCGACGGGGAGGCGTGGAGCCGCTCGTGGTACATCACGCCGATGTCGCCGAGCCCGCTGATCAGGTGCGCCTCACCGGCCGGGGGCGAGATCAGCTGCCGCACGGAACTCTCCTCCAGGCCGCGGATCTCCGGAGCCCAGTGGACGAGGTCACGGGTGCCGTAGAGGGTCGCGCCGGTGCCGAACACGATGTGCTCCGCGTCGTACGGGTCGACGGCGAGCGCCTGGATCCACCACCCGAACTTGGGCCGGTCACCGCCCCACTTGAGGTACGGCGTCTCGGAGACGTCGAGTACGGCCGTGTCCTTCAGGGACGCCCAGCCGCGCCCGCCGTCGGTGGACCGGTACAGGGTGTCGACGGCGCCCCAGCGGTTGTTGGTGGAGACGACGACCGTCCCGGGCCGCCGAGCGTCCACGGCCACTCCCCCGTACCCGAAGGTGTCCGCCGCCCCGTCGGGCCTCACCGGCGTGACCTCCGTCCACCGCCCGTCACCGACCCGCACCTTGTGCACGCTCCCGTCGGCCTGCCCGTTGGGCCCCGGGGCGTCGGCGTACGTCACGTACAGCTCACGGCTGTGCCGGTCGTACGCGGCCCGGATCGGCACCTTCGCGGCGGCGCCGGTGGGCTGTCCGGGGACGGCGGTCCAGGTGGCGCCGTCGGTGGTGCGGTACAGGTTGGGTGTGCCGTCGCCCCACCCGGCGTACACGGCGCGCCCGGCGGCGACGAGCAGGGTGACGCCCTGCCCGGATGGGCTGGGAGCGGCCGGGAACCCGTCGGCGGGCCGCCAGCTGGCCCCCCGGTCGGTGGACTTCCACAACCCGTCGTGCCGGGTGCCGAGCCACAGCACGTCACTGTCGCGCGGGTCGACGAGCAGCCGCTCCCCGGTCCCCCGCCCGTCCTCGTTGGCCCCGAGCTTCACGGCGAGGTCGGTCCGCTCCCAGGTGGCCCCCCGGTCCTCGGACCGCAGCACGGCCCCGTTGGACGCCCAGTCCTGGGCGTAGGTGCCGACGGCGAGGTACAACCGGCCGGGATGGGCGGGGTCCACTGCCATCGCCTCGACCCCGAGCAGGTTCCAGTCGTCCCACCCGATGTGATCGAGCAACGGCACCCAGCGCTCGCGCAGCCGGTCCCACCGGTAGGCACCCCCGATGTCGGTCCGCGCATAGGCGAGCCCGCGCACGGCGGGATGGAACAGCACACCGGTGACGAACCCGGTGCCCCCGATGACGACGTTGCGCCAGCGGTACCCGCGGGGCGCGGCGACGGCGTGAGACGCCGGAACGGCGGCGAGGGCGGCAACAGCCGCAGCCCCGGCAAGGACCCCACGCCGACTCGGACTGGACCCAAACATGACATACCTCGTTTTGTAAGGAAGGTGAGATGAGTGACTCAGGGGCGCGGGACTGTATCGATTTGCGGCTCCGCCGCGTGGGTGCGACAGGCCACAACGAGCCCGCACCCGAAAGCGCACCTCAAGGCCCCCGACCCCAACCGCGCCCGGGCTTCAGCCCTTCACCGCTCCGGTCAACATCCCCTTGCGGAAATGCTTCTGCACGAACGGCGACAACACCGCCACCGGCAGCAACGCCATCACCATCACGGCCATCTGCACGGCCAGCCCGGACAACTCCCCCGTCTTGATGGCCTGTCCGAGCCCCACCGGCGCCTCCTGCTTCTGCACCAGCTGGATCATCACGTTCTGCAGCGGCATCATGTCCTGGTCGTTCAGGTACAGCGACGCGTTGAACCACGCGCTCCAGTACCCGACCGCGTAGAACAGCGTGATCACCGCGAGGACGGCCCGCGACAGCGGCATGACGATCTGCCACAGGATCCGGAAGTCCCCGGCGCCGTCGATGCGCGCGCTGTCGATCAGTTCCTGCGAGATGCCCATGAAGAACCCGCGCAGCACCAGGATGTTGAACACGCTCACCGCGCTCGGCAGGATCAGCGCGAGGTAGCTGTCGGTCAGCCCGAGGGTCTGCACCAGCAGATACGTGGGGATGAGCCCGGCGCTGAAGAACATGGTCGCGAGCAGCAGCATCAGGAACCACCGGTGCCCGAGCGACCCGCTGCGCGACAGCCCGTACGCGCACAGCACCGACACGGTCATGGAGAACAGCGTGCCGACGAGCGTGACGAGGACGCTGATGATCGCGGCCCGGGTGACCTGGCCCCCGCTCAGCAGCTCCTCGTAGGCCACGAAGGTGATGTCCTTCGGCACCATGACCAGGCCGCCGGCCTCGTCGATGGTCCTGCGCGAGGACAGGCTCGTGACGACGACGATCCACAGCGGGAAGAGGATCGCGAGGCAGGCAAGCGTCAGCACCAGGCCCTTGCCGGCCGCGCCCGCCGGGGTGGGCTTCTCCTCCCACACCGGGCGGGGCGGCGCGGACCACCAGCGGTCGGCGGGTTCGCGCACGGGTTCGTCGAGGACGGCGGTCACTTCTTGTACACCCCCTGCTCGCCCATGAGATGGGCGACCTTGTTCGCCGCGAGGACCAGGCCGAGGCTGACCACGCCCTTGACCAGGCCGGCGGCAGCGGCGTAGCCGAAGTCCTGGTTGCGCACGCCGTTCCACCACACGAAGGTGTCGAGCACCTCGGAGGCGCCCGGCCCGACCGCGTCGCGTTGCAGCAGGATCTGTTCGAAGCCGACCGTGAGGGCGTCGCCGACGCGCAGCACCAGCAGCAGGGCGATCACGGGGCGCAGCGCGGGCAGCGTGACGTGCCACATGCGGCGCCAGCGGTTCGCGCCGTCCATCGCGGCGGCCTCGTACAGGTCGGGGCTGACCGAGGACAGGGCGGCGAGGAAGACGATGATGCCCCAGCCGGCGTCCTTCCAGACGCTCTGCGCGGTGATCAGGAAGGCGAAGGTGTTCGGGTCGGTCATGACGTCGAGCCCGTCGTACCCGTGCTCGCGCAGCAGTTGGGAGAAGATCCCGGCGCCGCCGAAGAGTTGCTGGAAGACGGCGATGACCAGCACCCACGAGAAGAAGTGCGGCAGGTAGAGCACGGCCTGCGCGACCGCCCGCACCCGGGGCCTGACCACGCTGTTGATGAGCAGCGCGAGCAGGATCGGGATGGGGAAGAACAGCACGAGCTGGAGGAAGAACAGCACGAGGGTGTTCTGGACGGCGTTCCAGAACGCGGAGTCCGCGAAGATCCGCTCGAAGTTGTCCAGGCCGACGAAGGGGCTGTTCAGGATGGAGACGACGCCGTTGTCGCTGATGTAGGGGTCGTACTCCTGGAAGGCGACGACGTTGCCGAGGATCGGCACGTAGTTGAAGAGCAGGACGAGGGCGAGGGCCGGCAGGGTCATGAGGATCAGGACGCGGTCGCGCCGGAACCTGACCCGGATGCCGCGTCGGCCCTTCGCCCGGCGCTCGCCGCCGCCGGTCGTGTCACCGGACGCGGCCGGGGTCTTCGCCGTGGTGTCGGCCTCGGGCCTGCTCCGAGGCACCGTGCTGTGGGACACGGCCGTTCTCCTTGCCTCGGTGCGGGGTCAGTTGGCGGAGCCGTTCTCGTCGAGGATCTTCTTGTACCAGTCGCGCAGTTCGTCGCCGCCCTTCTTCTTCCAGTCCGAGACGGCCTGCTGCATGTCGCTGATCTTCTTGCGGCCGCGGACGATGTCGTCCTCCAGCTGCTCGAAGTCGTTGGACAGGTTGGCGTACCGGGCGGGCTCGGTGATCTGCATGCCGTAGAAGGAGGACTTCTTGGTGAAGGCGCCCATCCGCTGCTGCCACTCGACCTGGCCCCTGGCGACCTCGGGGAAGTCGGGGTGGGCGATGGTCGGGGCGGGGCTCGCGACCATCACGAAGGCGTTCATCACGTCGATGTTTCCCTGGTCGGTCTTGACCGGGACGCCGTCCTTCACGGTGTAGTGCGTGCCCTCGACGCCGTAGTTGGTGAGCATGTACTCCTTGGTGCCGTACGGGGCCGCCGTGACGTTGGCGACGGCGAGCACGTCACGGATGACGGCCTCGGACGCCTTCTTGTTGACGAAGGCGAAGATGCCGGCGGGGTTCTTCGCCCACAGCGTCGGGTCGCCGCCGTCGTGGCCGAAGAGGTCCATGCCCCAGATCTCGAACTCCGGGTTCTGCGCGGCCTGTTCGGCGGTGCGGCTCCACCACTGGGAGATGTCCTGGTTGTAGATGAGGAACTCGCCCTTGGCGAACTTCGGGCCGGGGTCGGTGGCCTGGCTCTTGCCGAGGCGCGCGTCGGGGTGGACGACGTTCGCGGCGAACAGCTTGCGGGTCCACTCCAGCGCCTCGAGGTACTCCTCGGTCTCGATGCGGTAGATCAGCTTGCCGTCGGTCATGTTCCAGCCGAGGGACTTCTCCTCGCCGGAGAGCACCCCGAAGGCGTTGAACGCGGTCCACTTCATGTCGAGGCAGGCCCACCGCTTGGCCTTCGCGCTGGTGGCGTCCTTCGCGAGCGCCATGAACTCGTCGGCCGACGTGGGGACTTCGTAGCCCTCCTTGTCGAAGACGTCCTTGCGGTACAGCGGCGTGATGCTCGTGACGTACGACGACGGCATGGGCAGGCCGCGCAGCTCGCCGCCGAAGATGGAGCGCTGCCAGGCGTCGGTCGGGATCGCCGCGAGGTTCGGGTACTCCTTGACGGCGTCGCCGGACAGGTAGGGGCCGAGGTCGGCGAACTTGCCGATGATGGCGCTGGGGATCTTGCCCGACATGTTCCAGCCGGGGACGACCACGACGTCCGGGATGTCGCTGGAGGCGAGGACCGCCCCGAGCTTCTGGTCGTAGGTGTTGCCGTCCTGGTTCTGCCACCGGACGTCGACGCCGGTCAGGTCGTTCATGGCGCGGTAGTAGGCGTTGTCGTTCTTGGGCGGCGAGCCCCAGAACGGCGACATGACGCTGACCCTGCCGCCCTTGCCGAGCTTCTCCGGGACGGACGTCTTCAGGCCGGCCAGGTCGAGCTTGCTCGTGAAGCCGGCGGCGGAGCCGTTCTTCGCGGGGATGTCCGGCGTCACCACGCTGCCGGCGACGAAGGCGGGGAGGATCTTCTTCGCGTTCTTGCCCGACGTGGTGCCCTCGCGCGTCCCGCTGTCGGAACCGCCGCAGGCGGCGAGCAGCGGCATGCCCCCCGCCACCGCTGCGGTGGCCACCGCCGTGGAGGCGAGGAAGCTTCTCCGGCTGGTTCCGGTGGAGGCGGAGGCGGCGTTCGGCGTCATTGCGTCAACCCTTCATGGCGCACCAGGACACCCGGCGGTAGTGCCGACGGCTGCGGTGTCTCGAGTGGAACTGGCTGAGCGGGAACTGGCTGAGCTGAAGCGGCCCCTGGAAGCTGCGCACCTCCGGCGGCAGTCCCGTAGTCGAAGCGCTTCGATGTTGCTGCGAGGTTAAGTGAACGCCTGGGGGTGCACAAGAGTCGCTCCCAAGATTCCTGGGGCCGGTCGCGGTTCGCCCTCTGGCTTGTGCTGCTTGAAACAAGGGCCGGGATACGGACTTGTTGCGTCGGGGTGTCTTGACACCCGCCCGGGGTCGAATCAGCATCGAAGCGCTTCGAAAGCTCCGTGCCGTTCCATCGCAAGGGGATCCCCACGTGACCGCACACCCGCCGCCCACGCCGCCGTTCCGCGACCCGGGCCTGCCGTTCGCGAAGCGCGTCGACGACCTGCTGCCGCGGTTGAGCCCGGACGAGAAGATCGGCTTCCTGCACCAGTTCGCCCCGGGCGTCGAGCGCCTCGGCATCGCGGCCTTCCGCACCGGCCAGGAGGCCCTGCACGGGGTGGCGTGGATGGGCCGGGCGACGGTGTTCCCGCAGGCGGTGGGGCTCGGCGCGACCTGGAACGAGGACCTGGTGCGCCGGGTCGGGGACGCGGTGTCGAAGGAGATCCGCGCGATGCGCGCCCGGGACGAGCGGGTCGGCCTGAACGTGTGGTCGCCGACGGTGAACCTGCTGCGCCACCCGCTGTGGGGCCGCAACGAGGAGGGCTACTCCGAGGACCCGAGACTGACCTCGGCGATCGCCACCGCGTACACGCGCGGGCTGCGCGGCGACCACCCCGTGTACTGGCGCACCGCCCCGGTCCTCAAGCACTGGCTCGCCCACAACAACGAGACGGACCGGGACACCTCGTCCGCCTCGGTCCGGCCGCGCGTGCTCCACGAGTACGACCTGCGCGCCTTCCGCGGGGCCGTCGAGGCGGGCGCGGTGGCGGGCGTGATGCCGGCGTACAACCTGGTCAACGGCCGCCCGAACCACGTCTCCCCGTATCTGCGGGAGCACCTGCGGACCTGGACGGACGAGGACCTGCTGGTCTGCTCGGACGCGGGCGCGCCCTCCAACCTGGTCGACTCCGAGCACTACTTCGACACCCACGAGGAGGCGACGGCCGCCGCGCTGCGGGCCGGCGTCGACAGCTTCACCGACCACGGCACCGACTCCTCGAAGATCCTCGCGCGGGTCCGCGGGGCGCTGGAGCGGGGCCTCGCGACCGAGGCGGACATCGACACGGCCGTGCGCCGGCAGCTGTCGGTCCGCTTCCGGCTCGGCGAGTTCGACGGGTACGACGAGCCGGGCGCCTTCGACACCCCGGAGCACCGGGCACTCGCCCTGGAGGCCGCCGAGCAGGCGATCGTCCTCCTGAAGAACGACGGCGTGCTGCCCCTCGCCCCCGACACGCGCGTCGCCGTCGTCGGGCTGCTCGCCGACGAGTGCAAGCTCGACTGGTACAGCGGCACCCTGATCCACCGCTCCACTCCCCTGGACGGCCTCTACGAGCGGTTCGGCGCGGACCGCGTGGAGTTCGCCGAGGGCGTGGACCGGATCCGCCTGAGGACGTCCTCGGGCGCCCACCTGTCCGTGCCGCGGGCCCCGGACGCGCCCGAGGCCGAGCGCGGCGCCGAGGGCGCCCTGGACCCGGCGCTGCTCGCGGGCCGCACCGACCTGCCGCCGCTCACCACCGACGCCGAGGGCTGCGAACTCGCCCTGGTCGACTGGGGCGGCGGCGTGCTGACGCTGCGCGCGCCGGACGGCCGCTACCTGTCGGTCGCCGACGACGGCTATGTGCGCGCCTCCGCCGACCAGCCCGGCGGCTGGATCGTGCAGGAGACGTTCCGCCTGGAACCGCACGCGAACGGTCACCTCCTGAAGCACCTGGGGACGGGTCGCCACGTGCAGGTCGCCGCCGACGGCGTGAAGGTTGCCGACACCGACCCCGAAGTGTTCGAGGTGGTCGTCGCCGAGCGCGGCGAGGACGCCGTGGCCCGGGCCGCGGCACGCGCCGACGTGGTGGTGGTCGTCGCGGGCAACGACCCGCACATCAACGGCCGCGAGACCGAGGACCGCACGACACTGCGGCTGCCCGAGCAGCAGGAACGCCTGCTGCGCGCGGCCCGCGCCGCGAACCCCCGCACGGTGCTGACGCTGGTCTCCGCCCATCCGTACACGGTCGACGCGGCGCCCCTCGCGGCGGCGCTGTGGACCGCGCACGGCGGGCAGGCGGCGGGCACCGCCCTGGCCCGGGTGCTGGCCGGCGACACCTCCCCCGCCGGCCGGCTCCCGCAGACCTGGTACGCCGACGACGCGGACCTGCCCGGTCTGCTCGACTACGACGTGATCGGCGGCCGGCAGACCTACCTGTACTTCGAGGGCACCCCGCTGTTCCCGTTCGGGCACGGCCTGTCCTACGCGTCGTTCGCGTACGGCGACCTCACGGCGCGGGCCGGCGCGGAGTCGGTGCGGGTGGCGTTCACGATCACCAACACCGGTGACGTGCCCGCCGACGAGGTGGCCCAGCTCTACGCGCGGGCCGTGGAACCGTCGGTGGCGCGTCCGCGCCGGGAACTGGTGGCGCACCGCCGGTTGAGCCTGGCGCCGGGTGCCACGGCCCGGATCGACGTCGACGTCCCGCTGTCCGCCTTCGCGTTCTGGGACGTGGCGCTCGGCCGGTGGCGCGTGGAGCCGGGCCGGTACGAACTGCTCGCCGGCGCCTCCAGCGAGGACGTCCGGCTGCGGACGACACTCACCCTGGACGGCGAGCCGGGCGCGCCCCGCCCGGCCGCCGAACGCGGCCTGGCCGCCGCCGACTTCGACGAGCAGAGCGGTACGGAGATCACCGACCGCGCGAAGACGGACGGCGACGCGGTGACGCCGGTCGCGGGCGGGGCGGGCGGTGCGGGTGAACTCCTGTTCCGCTCCTGCGACTTCGGGCCCGGGGTGACCCGCGTGACGGCGGAGGTCGCCGGGGAGGGCAGCGTCGAGGTGTCCCTGGACGGCGGCGCCGCGAGGGCGGTGCTGACGCTGCGAACGCCCACGGCGGGCCCGTACGACTACACGTCGGTCACCGCCGGCTTCACCGCCGACGGCGTGCACGACGTGACCCTGAGACTGCGCGGCCCGCTGCGGCTCGCGCACGTCGGCTTCTCCGGTTGAGGGTCCGGAGAAGTCCGACCGGCGTCAGCGGCCGGAGCCCCCGCACAGTCGGGCTCCGGCCGCCTGCTCGCGGGTGGCGTCAGAGAGCGAGACCCGTGAGGACCATCACGCGCTCGTAGGTGTAGTCGTCCATCGCGAACTTCACGCCCTCGCGGCCCACACCGGACTGCTTGGCGCCGCCGTACGGCATCTGGTCGGCGCGGTAGGACGGCACGTCGCCGATGACGACGCCGCCGACCTCCAGGGCGCGGTGGGCGCGGAACGCGGTCCGCACGTCGTGGGTGAACACGCCCGCCTGGAGGCCGTACTTGGAGTCGTTGACGGCGGCGAAGGCCTCGGCCTCGCCGTCCACCTTCTGCACGGTGAGGACCGGCCCGAAGACCTCCTCGCAGGAGATCGTCACGTCGGCGGGCACCTCGGTGAGGACGGTCGGGGCGTAGGAGGCCCCGTCGCGCTTGCCGCCGGTGAACAGCTTCGCGCCGGCGGCCACGGCCTCGTCCACCCACGTCTCGACGCGCTTGGCGGCGTCCTCGCTGACCAGCGGGCCGACGTCCGTCGTGTCGTCGGACGGGTCGCCGGTGACCTGGGCCTCGACGGCGGCGACGACGCGCGGCAGCAGCCGGTCGTACACGGAGGCGTCGGCGATGACCCGCTGCACGGAGATGCAGGACTGGCCGCCCTGGTAGTTGGAGAACGTCGCGATGCGGGTCGCGGCCCAGTCCAGGTCCTCGTCGCTCGCCCAGTCGGCCAGCACGACGGCCGCGCCGTTGCCGCCGAGCTCCAGCGTGCAGTGCTTGCGCGGCACCGAGTCCATGATCGCGTAGCCGACCTTCTCGGAGCCCGTGAAGGAGATGACCGGCAGCCGCTCGTCCTGGACCAGGGCGGGCATGGCCTCGTTCGGCACCGGCAGGACGCTCCAGGAACCGGCCGGCAGCTCGGTCTCGGCGAGCAGCTCACCGAGGACGAGGCCGGACAGCGGGGTGGCCGGGGCGGGCTTGAGGATGATCGGCGCGCCGGCGGCGATCGCCGGGGCGATCTTGTGGGCGCACAGGTTCAGCGGGAAGTTGAAGGGCGCGATGCCGAGCACGACGCCCTTCGGGAAGCGCCGGGTGAAGGCGAGCCGGCCCTGGCCGCCGAGGTCGGTGTCGAGGCGCTGCGCCTCGCCGCCGTTGAACCGCCGGGCCTCCTCGGCCGCGAAGCGGAACACGGAAACGGCGCGGCCGACCTCGCCGCGGGCCCACTTGATCGGCTTGCCGTTCTCGGCGGAGATCAGCCGGGCGATCTCCTCGGTGCGCTCCACGAGGCGCCGACTGACGTGGTCGAGGGCGGCGGCGCGCACGTGGGCGGGGGTGGCGGCGAACTCGTCCCGTACGGCGTACGCGGCGGCCACGGCCTCCTCGACCTGCGCGTCGGTCGGCACGGCGACCGTGCCGACGAGACGGCCGTCCCACGGGGAGGTGACGTCGAAGGTGTCCTCGCCGGTGACCTGGCGGCCGGCGAGCCAGAAGGCGTGGGTGGAAGTCATAGCGAGTCCCGGCCCTTCCGCGTTGGGGGTGTGCTGGTGCTGTCGGGTCCACCGTAGGTGCGGTGCGGCGGGGGGTCGTTTGTCCGAGTCGTAGCAGTGGGCGCTCGCGGTAGGACGGATTGGCGTACGACAGGATCTTGGGGAGTCGGTCGGTCCGTCACTCGCTGGAGGTGGCCTTCAGGGCCAGCCACAGCTCCATGCGGACGTCCGGGTCGTCCAGGGAGCGGCCGAGGATCTCCTCCACGCGCCGCATGCGGTAGCGCAGGGTGTGCCGGTGCACGCCGAGGTCGGCGGCGGCGGCGTCCCACTGGCCGTGCCGGGACAGCCAGGCGCGGACCGACTTCACGAGGTCGCCGCGGCCGGTGGCGTCGTGCTCGTACAGCGCGCGCAGCAGTCCGTCGGCGAACGCCCGCACCGCGTCGTCGGCGAGCAGCGGCAGCACCGAACCGGCCGCGAGCTGCTCGTGCTCGACCAGGACCCGGCCGCGCCGCCGCGCCACCGACAGCGCCTGCTCGGCCTGCTTGTAGGCCGCCGCGGCGGCGATCGGCCCGGACGGTCCGGACATCCCGAGGACGAGTTCGTCCTCCTCGCCGGCCGCCGCCTGCTCCGACCTGCCCGCCTCCAGCGCGGCGGCGTACTCGCCGCAGGCCGCGACGGCCGCTCCGCCGTCCCCGGCGAGCACCACCAGCCGCTCCCCGTCCGGCACGACGAGGACGGCCTCGCCGGCGCGGGCGGCGGCGGACTCCACGACCTCGGCGAGCGCCCCGAGCGGGTCCCCGCCCGTGTCGGCGGCGGCCAGCGTGGCCGCTGACGGCCTGCTGGGCGCGGGCGTGTCCGGGTCGGCGTGGACCCGCACGGACGAGACCGCCACCGACTCGGCGACGATCACCCGGAAGGGCGCGTCCAGCAGCCCGCCGTACAGGTCGCCGGCGACCGCTCGGGCGTGGTCCGGCTCCCCGGCCAGCAGCATGCGCAACACGGCGGCGCCGAGGCGCTGTTCGGCCGCGTGCAGCGAGCGCGAGCGTTCCGTGGTGAGGGTGAGCAGGGCGATCGCGGAGTGGACGGCGTACCGCTCGGCGGTGCCGAGGGCGGCGGCCGTGCCGACGGCGAGCGCGGCGCGGGGCCGCCGGCCGGTGCCGAGGGAGTGCAGTTCGACGCGGTCCTCGTTCTCGGGGCCGCCCACCACGGAGGAGGCGGGCGCGGGCCGCTCGCGCAGCCGCTGCACGTCCTCGGTCAGCCGGGCGGCGCGCCGGACGGCCCACTCGGGTGCGGTGGCGACGACGGCGCCCGAGGCGTCGTACAGCGCGGCCCAGCCGTCGACCTGGGCGGCGAGCGCGGCGAGCAGCCCTTCCGGCCCGGCGGTGAGGGCCTGCTTGGTCAGCTCGCGCTGGGCGGCGAAGCCCGCCGTCACGGCGCGGTACTGGTCGGCGGCGATCGCGGCGGACACGGCCTTGCTGATGGCGAGGAACGGCGTGCGGCGCGGCACCTCCAGCAGCGGCAGCCCCTCCTCTTCCGCCGCCCGGACCAGGGCCTCGGGGATGTCGTCGTAGTTGACGCCGACGGCGAAGCCGAGCCCGACGACGCCCGCCTCGGCGAGCCGCTTCACGTAGCGGCGCATCGCGTCCGGGTTCTCCGCGTCGAGTTTCAGCGCCGTGATCAGCAGCAGCTCCCCGCCCTCCATGTAGGGCACGGGGTCGGCGAGCTCGCTGACGTGCGCCCATCGCACGGGCACGTCCAGGCGGTCCTCGCCGGCCCGCACGGTCAGCTTCAGCGCGGAGTGGTGGACGAGCGAGGCGAGCGTGGGGGGCATGAGGCCTTCGGGTCTCTTCGAGGGTGTCGGCTGCGGCGGTTGTCGGCGGTACGGAGAGGGCGGTACGGAAAAGGCGGTACGGAGATGGGGAGATCGGGTGATCATTGTGATCATTTGGCCGTCACGTATGAACGACCCATGCCGATTCTGCCTCACCGTACGGTCCCGTGCTCCCGCACACCCTCGCTTTCCGGCCGCCGCCGTCCGCCCCTGCCCCGCCCGCCGCCCCGGCTCCGTCGCCCGCCTCAGCCGCGGAGGTCGACCAGCAGGGGCGGCGCGTGCTCGCCCGTCACGCTGGTCAGCGACAGCACCGCGTGCCCCGGCGGTACGGCGTGCGCGAGCTCGGACGCGGACCACCGCTCCCGCTCGATCTTCCGCACGGTCACCGCTTCCGTGGTCACGGCCTTGCCCGTCACCATCCTGCGCAGCGCGTGGATGGCCCGGGTCATGGGCTGGTCGGCGAAGACGGTGTGCTGGGCGACCTCCTCGGTCTCGACCCACTCCTTGCCCCACGCCTCGGCGAAGGCCCGCCCGTCCCAGGTCGTCACCCCGGAGAACGCCATGCGGCAGCCCACCGCGCTGAACAGCGGCCCGTGCAGCGGCTCGGGCACGTCCGCGAGGGTGCGCAGGGTGAGGACCACGCCGGCGTTCAGGGAGCGCAGGCGCTGGATGCCGCGGATGGTCTCGGTGGTGAGGGCGCCCGACGCGTCGTCCAGGACGAGGCAGGCGAAGTGACCGCGGTCGCCGGTAGCGCGGGCCACGGCCGCGAACTGGGCCAGCACGAGCCGCCCGAGCAGCCGCGACGCCTCCTCGTGCCCCCGGTCCGGCAGGTCGACCCGGACGCGCAGCGGGTGGTGGCCGACGGAACGCAGCGAGAAGTGCCGGGCGTCGCCCGCGCCGAAGAACCGCTCGAAGGCGGGACGGTCGAGCAGGGCGAGCCGGTCCGCGAGCGCCGGGCCGGGGTCGGCCGCGCTGCCCGCCTGGCGGATGCGCGCCTCCAGTTCACGGCGCATGGCGGGGTGCGCGCCGGTCTCGAGCGCGTCGCGGAGCGCCGCCAGCGCGTCCCGGTCCCCTTCGAGGAGCTCCCGGAGCACCGGCACGGCGGGAAAACGCCCGTGCACGGCGCGGTACGGGCCGAGCAGCTGCGCGAGGGCGGTCGCCGCGCGCCGGCTGTCGACCACGTCGAGGTCGCCGACGAGGCCCTCGGCGAGGAAGGAGGCCGCCTCGTCCGGGTCTGTGGAGTCGGCGTAGAGGTCCAGGTCGTGGACGGAGGCGGGATCACCGAGCCGGACGACGACGTCGTACGCCGTGTCGGGGCCGAGGGACGCGCCCGCGCCGCCGACCACCACCACGGCGCAGCTCCCGGTGAGCGCCTGGAGGGCGAGGGACTCGGCGACGGGCCGGACGAGGCCGCGGGTCTTGCCGACGCCGGACGGTCCGACGGCGAGGAGGGAGGTGCCGAGGGTGGCGGGGTCGAGGGCGATGCCCGCGCCGTGCCGCTCGGGCGGGTTGGTCTTCGCCGCGACGCAGCTGCCGATCCGTACCTGGCCCACGAGCAGGTCGTGCCGCGCCGTGCGCGACGGCAGGTCCCGTTCCCCGGAGGGGTGGGTCCAGGCGGCCGCGCCGCTGCGGAGCACCGTCTCGGCGAAGTCGGCCACGCGCGCGGCGTCGCGGCGCGCCCGCGTCCAGGCGTGCCGGACACGCGCGCAGTCGACGTCGTTCATCCGGCCGGCCAGCACTTCGGCGGCGAGCAGGTCCGCCGCCCGGTGCTGTCCGGCCTCCCTGAGCTGCGGCCACTGGGCCCGGCCGAGCGACACGGTCGGGCGCGTTCCGTCGGCGGCCCGCGCCGAGCGCGCGTCGAGCCACTGCCGGGTGAGGGCCCACCAGCCGCCGATCCGCGCGAAGGGCCACAGGACGGCGGCGGTGATCAGGGCGTAGAGGCCGTAGGTGATCACCGCGGACTCGAACACCCCGACCCCGCCCGTGAGGAGAACCACGAGAGAGAGCACGGGGTCGACGACCGGCAGCACCATCAAGGGCTCGCCGGGAACGGCATCAGGCCAGACGAAGCCGAGTGTCACGAGGGCCGCACCGACTGTGATCACAACGCGGGTCCGCACCCCTCGCTGGTCAAGATAGAAGCGGCCCACGCTCAGCCAGCTTCCGACCTTGCCAGCGGCCAGGAGGATTAGCAGAGGCACAAGGCCGTCGTAGGCCCTCCTGGCGAAGAAGCCCTCCCCACGGCGCTCAATGGGCCACACCGTGCCCTTCCAGAACCAGTCGTCCGGCGTCAGCCACTTGAGGGGAACCCACTGATACGGCACGCCCCCCTCGCTCCACATGAGCCAGAGAATCAGCGCCGCAACCAAGGGGATCAGCGCCCCCGCCACGGTGCTCGGGTCCAGCTTCTGCCGCACGCTCACAGGCTGAGGGGGGCTGAACCCGAACCGCCAGACCCCCAGCCCCGCCTCCGGCCGCGCCTCGTCGAGCCACTGCGCCACACCGGACGCCGACGCCGGGTTCGGCGCGACGGGCGGCACGGGCGGGGCGGGCGGCAGGGGCGGCAGCGCGCCGGGCGGCGGCTGCGGGGGCGCGGCGGGGCGCGGTACTCGGTCGGCGTGCGTGCCGCGAGCGTCGTGCGTGCCGTCAGTGTCCATCGTGCCTGCCCCCTGGCCAGCCAAAGTCCGAGCCTCGTCCGCGGGTCAATCTAGTGGGCCCGAACGGCGCGTTCACCGGATACGCGGCCGACCCCGCGCGGTTCGGCCATCGCGTCATCGTGTCCAGGTCGTCCGGCCGCTATGTCCACGGCGGACAACCGGGCCCCGCGACAACGCCCACATGGAGCATGCCCACCCCTCTGTCCCGCCCCTAGCCTGCGAGAAAAGAAGGCAAGCGTCCGCAATACCCCCCAGGAGCCCCGCATGACCGCACTTCCGCAGGAGCGCCGCGTCGTCACCGCCATCCCCGGCCCGAAGTCGCAGGAGCTGCAGGCCCGCCGCACCGCCGCGGTCGCGCAGGGCGTGGGCTCCGTGCTGCCCGTCTTCACGGCGCGCGCGGGCGGCGGGATCATCGAGGACGTCGACGGCAACCGTCTCATCGACTTCGGCTCCGGCATCGCCGTGACCTCGGTCGGCGCCTCCGCCGAGGCCGTCGTCCGCAAGGCCTCCGCGCAGCTCGCCGACTTCACGCACACCTGCTTCATGGTCACGCCGTACGAGGGTTACGTCGCCGTCGCCGAGGCGCTGGCCGAGCTGACGCCGGGCGACCACGCCAAGAAGTCGGCGCTGTTCAACAGCGGCGCCGAGGCCGTCGAGAACGCCGTCAAGATCGCCCGCGCCTACACCAAGCGCCAGGCGGTCGTCGTGTTCGACCACGGCTACCACGGCCGCACGAACCTCACGATGGCGCTGACCGCGAAGAACATGCCGTACAAGCACGGCTTCGGTCCGTTCGCCCCCGAGGTCTACCGCGTGCCGGTGGCCTACGGCTACCGCTGGCCGACCGGTGCGGACAACGCCGGCCCGGAGGCCGCCGCGCAGGCGATCGACCAGATCACCAAGCAGGTCGGCCCGGAGAACGTCGCCGCGGTCATCATCGAGCCGGTGCTGGGCGAGGGCGGCTTCATCGAGCCGGCGAAGGGCTTCCTGCCGGCGATCAGCAAGTTCGCCTCGGACCACGGCATCGTGTTCGTCGCCGACGAGATCCAGTCCGGTTTCTGCCGCACCGGCCAGTGGTTCGCCTGCGAGGACGAGGGCATCGTCCCGGACCTGATCACGACCGCGAAGGGCATCGCCGGCGGTCTGCCGCTGGCCGCCGTGACGGGCCGCGCCGAGATCATGGACGCCGCGCACGCGGGCGGCCTCGGCGGCACCTACGGCGGCAACCCGGTGGCCTGCGCGGGCGCCCTCGGCGCGATCGAGACGATGAGGGAGCTCGACCTCAACGCGAAGGCCAAGCGGATCGAGGAGGTCATGAAGGCCCGGCTGACCGCGATGGCCGAGAAGTTCGACATCATCGGCGACGTCCGGGGCCGCGGCGCGATGATCGCGATCGAGCTGGTCAAGGACCGCGCGACGAAGGAGCCGCACGCGGAGGCGACGGCCGCGCTCGCCAAGGCCTGCCACCAGGAGGGCCTGCTGGTGCTGACCTGTGGCACCTACGGCAACGTACTGCGCTTCCTGCCGCCGCTGGTGATCGGCGAGGACCTGCTGAACGAGGGCCTGGACATCATCGAGCAGGCGTTCGCACGCATCTGATCAGGTGTTCGCGCGCATCCGAGCGGGCGTGCCGCATCGGTGACGCCGCTGCTGCAGAGCGTGTGAAGAAGGTGTGCGAGGTGGATGACAGGACGCGGTTCCGTCTGTCGCGCGCCCACCCCCTGTCGTAGGTTCTACCCAGTTGAGAGATACACCCCCACCCACAGGGGACTGTGGGTGACATCAGGCCGTGGCCTCCCCAGCTGCGACCTGGTCGTGCCTCGCGCACACGCCGAAGTCTCGGCTTCGGATCTCCTCACCGATCGGACGGTCGCCCGCCCCAAACCCCCCGGGGCGCGCGACGTTCCGGTCAGAACGGCCGATGCGGACGTTCTCCGAAGGGCCGGCACACTCCCCCCCCTTGTGCCGGCCCTTCGGCCGTTTCCCGTGCCCGCGTGCCCCCCCACCCGCGTTCGCCGTGCCCGCGGGCCCCTTCTCATGCCTGCGCACGGCACCCCTCGGGGCGCCGTGCGCGCGGGTCACCGTCGTCGGCCCGGTGTCAGCCTTCCTTCCACAGCAGCACGGTCAGTACGGCGCTGGCGATCCGCACCGGCCGGTCGGACTGGTTCAGCAGCCGTACGCGCATGCCGCGGCCGGCTCTCAGGCGCTTGGTCAGCGGCACGGTCGCGAACGCGTCGCCGGCGGTGCCGACGATCTCGTGTATCGAGTGGTCGGCGCGGTGCTCGGAACCCTCGTACTCGCTCATCCGCGCCTGCACCACCGCGCCGACGGGCAGCCCGTCGACGCGCAGGCTGACGGAACCGGTGAACCGCGCCGGGCCGCGCGCCCACACGGCGCCGTCCGTGGCGTGGTGGCCCGGCTCGTCGGTCCACTCCTTGGTGAACTCGATGCTGTCCCAGGAACCGGGATTGAGCGTGTAGGGCTCGGCGAGGCCGAGGTTGACGTACTGGGGCACGGGATCCTCTCCTTCCCACTCGCCCGCCGGGAGCGCCAGGCAGTCGGCGAGGTCGCGGCGGAAGTCCTGCATGTCGAAGCCCCGGGGGTCGGACTTCCAGTCGGACCACTCCAGGTGGCCGATCGTCGACTTCGGGCCCCAGCCGTGCGCGCGGCAGATGCCGGCGGCGGCCCTGACCATGGCGACGTACTGGGCGCGCGGCCAGGGGTCCTTGCCGTCGCCGAGGTTCTCGCACTCGAAGCCGTAGAAGCGCGCGTTGCCGTCGACGGCTCCGGACGAGCCCTGGTGTTCGTTCGTGCGGGGCGGGTAGTCGCCGTACGACTCGTTGATCACGGCCCGCAGGACGTCCGGGTCGCCGCCGCCCGCGTGGTTGGCGCGGCCGTTGCCCACCAGGTGGACGGTGCCGTCCTTGGTGATGCAGCCGGTCGAGAGCGGGCCCGGGAGTTCGCTGTGGCCGTGGTAGATGAGGCTGACGACGTCGGTCTTGGGTCCGGTCACGGTGTGGTGCATCATCACGCCGTTGACGGGGCCCCAGGCGCCCACGTGGTTGCGGTTGTTGGTGCGCCAGTCGCCGACCTCCCGCACGGTGCAGCCCTCCTCGCGCAGCGCGGCGACCAGCCGGCTCGCGGTGAGCGGTTCGGCCATGCGCAGTCCTCCGGTTCGCTGGGGGCCCGCGCGGTCGGCGTCGGCGGGCCCTGACGGTTGCCTCGACCGGATCATTCCGCCTGTCGTGTCGCGCTACACCGGGTTCGGTGAATTGATCGGTCCTGGCAGGCTGTACTCGTGTCCCGCCTGTTTCTGCCGTTCCTTGTTCCTCTCGCGTTGCCCGCTCTGCTGTTCGGTCTGATCACGTGGCAGGTCGTCGCCGACGGTCCGCTGCTCGACGCCGACGAGAGCGTGAGCCGGGCGCTGGTGCGTCCGGACCGGGGGTCCGAACTCCTCGCCGATCTGGGCAACATCGAGGTCGCGGTGCCGGCGCTGCTGGCGGTCCTCGGGTACGTCGCGCTGCGGCGGCGGGCGGCCGGTGCTGTGCGCTGGTGGCTGCCGCCCGCGCTCGCCGCGGTGTTGATGGCGGCGGTGCCGCTGCTGGTGGTGCCGGTGAAGGAGTTGACGGACCGGCCGGGCACGCCGGTGCATCCGGGGTCCGGCTTCTTCCCCTCCGGGCACACGGCGACGGCCGCGGTCGCCTACGGGACCGCGGCCGTGCTCCTGCTGCCTCTGCTGCGCACCGCGCACGCGCGCCGCGCCCTGCTCGTGACCTGCGTCGTGGTGAACGCCGGCGTGGGCTTCGGGCTGGTGCGGCGCGGCTACCACTGGCCGCTGGACGTGGTGGCCAGTTGGTGCCTGTGCGCGGTGCTGCTGACGCTGTTCGTACGGGCCGTACGGGGCTTGCCTCCCGAGTCCGCCGAGTCTCCCGGGCCTCCCGGTCAGCCGAAGTAGCCGTCGAAGGTCCGCTGGAACTCCCAGCCGCCGAACCGGTCCCAGTTGATCGACCACGTCATCAGGCCCCGCAGCGCGGGCCACGTGCCGTGCGTCGCGTACGAGCCGCAGTTGGTCTTCCTGGTCAGGCAGTCGAGGGTCTTCACCACCTCGGCCGGGGCCACGTGGCCGTTGCCCGCGTTGGTGGTGGCCGGCATGCCGATCGCGACCTGGTCGGCGCGCAGCGGCGGGAACACGTTGGCGGCGTCGCCCGCGACCGGGAAGCCGGTGAGCAGCATGTCGGTCATGGCGATGTGGAAGTCGGCGCCGCCCATGGAGTGGTACTGGTTGTCCAGGCCCATGATCGGGCCGGAGTTGTAGTCCTGGACGTGCAGCAGGGTGAGGTCGTCGCGCAGGGCGTGGATGACGGGCAGGTAGGCGCCGGCGCGCGGGTCCTGGCCGCCCCATTTGCCGGTGCCGTAGTACTGGTAGCCGAGCTGGACGAAGAAGGTCTCGGGGGCCATCGTCAGCACGAAGTCGTCGCCGTACTTGGCCTTGAGGGTCTTCAGGGCCTGGATCAGGTTCACGATCACCGGCGTCTTCGGGTTCTTGAAGTCCGTGTCGTCGGCGTTCAGGGAGAGCGAGTGGCCCTCGAAGTCGATGTCGAGGCCGTCGAGTCCGTACTCGTCGATGATCTTCGAGACGGAGCTGACGAAGGTGTCGCGGGCGGCCGTGGTGGTCAGCTGGACCTGGCCGTTCTGACCGCCGATGGAGATGAGGACCTTCTTGCCCGCGGCCTGCTTGGCCTTGATCGCGGCCTTGAACTCGGCGTCGCTCTCCACGTTCGGGCACTCCGTCGCCGGGCAGCGGTCGAAGCGGATGTCGCCGGAGGTGACCGAGGTGGGTTCGCCGAAGGCCAGGTCGATGACGTCCCAGCTGTCGGGGACGTCGGCCAGCCGGGTGTAGCCGGAGCCGTTGGCGAAGCTCGCGTGGAGGTAGCCGACCAGGGCGTGCGGCGGCAGGTCGGCGGAGCCCCCGCCGGTGCCGGGCGCGGTGGTCGCGGTCACGGTGGCCGACTTGGCGGACTCGCCCGCGCCGTTCACCGCGGCGACCTGGAAGGCGTAGGCGGTGTCGGGGGTGAGGCCGGTGACGGTGGCCGAAGTGCCGCTCGCCGTGGCGACTTTGACGCCGTCGCGGTAGACGGCGTATCCGGTCGCCCCGGTCACCGGGGACCAGGACAGGGCGACACTGGTGGCGGTGACGCTCCCGGTGCGCAGACCGGTCGGCGGGGCCGGGGGCTGCTCGGTTCCGCCGCCGGGGCCGACGAGGGAGATGTCGTCGGCGTGGTAGGCGCCGGTGCCGTACCAGCCGTGGGTGTAGAGGGTGACGCGGGTGGTGCTGGGGCCGGTGCGGAAGGTGGTCGTCAACTGGCGCCAGTCGGGGGCGGACTGGGTCCAGGTGGAGACGTCGGTGGTGCCGGTGCCGCTCGCGCCGAGGTAGACGTAGGAGCCCTGGACGTGTCCGCTGAGCGTGTACTGGGAGTTGGGCTGCACGGTCACGGTCTGTGCGCAGCGCGCGTTGTCGCTGCCGGCCGGGGTCGCCTTCAGCGCGGAACTGCCGTGGCGGACGGGGCTGTTGACGGTCGTACCGGCGGTGCAGGTCCAGCCGTCCAGGCCCGCTTCGAATCCGCCGTTGCGGGCGAGGTCCGCGTCGGCCGCACGGGCGGCCGACGTGAGCGCGGTCGTGCCGGACAGAGTCAGTGCCGCGGCGATGAGGACGGCGAGTGGTCTGAAGCGGTCCACGAGTGCCTCCACGGAGGGGGGAAGGGGAGGGTGGAGCGCCCACAACTTGGTCCAGACCAATCACTGTTGTCAAGGGTTCTCGCCGCAGCGGCCGGCCCTAGGGGGTGTCTGACAAATGAGCGCGGGAGAAGGAGCGGTGTCTGGTGCGTGCGATCGCAAGGCGCCGGAGCGTCCTCGTGGCGGAGCCACGTGGGCGGTTCGGCAACGCCGCGAGCGCGTGTGCCAGGCGCCGCGACGCCGCGGGCATTTGTCAGACACCCCCTAGGGCCCGTCCGGCGCCGCCCGGCCGACCGCGGCCTCGTGCATGGCCAGTTCCAGCAGCGCCGGGTCGGTGAGGGTGCCGGAGCCGTCCGGTTCGACCAGCCAGCGGATCTCCCCGTTCGCCGCGCGGCCCGGGTACGGCACGACGATCCAGGTGCCGAGCCCGGCCGTGCGGACGCCCGTGCCGAGCCAGCGGTCCGCGGTGCCCGCCGGGACGAAGAACCCCGTACGGGCGTCCCCGAAGTCGGCGAGCACCGGTCCCGGCCTGCCCAGGACCCGGGTGAGCACGTCGAGCGTCGGGGTGCCCAGGTCCGCCGGGAGGATCAGGACGTCCCAGGCCTTGCCGGCCGGCAGGAGCGTCACCCCGTACGGACTGCGTTCCCATTCCCAGCGGCAGGCGTCGGGGTCCGGTGCCACCGACACCAGCCATTCGACAGCGGACTTCGTTGTCCCCGCCATGAAGGAACCTTCCTCTCGGTCGTGGACGCCGTGCGCGCCCATGAGGGAGAGGAAGGTTTCGCCGGATCATTACGCGGGTTCCGGGCCTTCGTTGGAGTGACCCGGATCACTCCGGATGGCCACGCCTGTTCAGCTGTCGAAACCCAGACCGAGCTTGTCCATCGTCCGCAGCCACAGGTTGCGCCGCCCGCCGTGCGCGTCGGCGCGGGCCAGCGACCACTTGGTGAGCGCGATCCCGGTCCAGGCGAAGGGTTCCGGCGGGAACGGCAACGGCTTCCTGCGCACCATCTCCAGTTCGGTGCGCTCGGTGCGCTCCCCGGCGAGCAGGTCCAGCATCACCTCGGCGCCGAACCGCGTCGCGCCCACGCCGAGCCCGGTGTAGCCCGCCGCGTACGCCACCCTGCCCTGGTGGGCGGTGCCGAAGAACGCCGAGAACCGCGAGCAGGTGTCGATGGCGCCGCCCCACGCGTGCGTGAAGCGCAGGCCCTCCAACTGCGGGAAGCAGGTGAAGAAGTGCCCGGCGAGCTTCGCGTACGTCTCCGGCCGGTCGTCGTACTCGGCGCGCACCCGGCCGCCGTACGGGTAGATCGCGTCGTAGCCGCC
This sequence comes from Streptomyces sp. NPDC037054, assembly GCF_055606745.1. Taxonomy (NCBI): domain Bacteria; kingdom Bacillati; phylum Actinomycetota; class Actinomycetes; order Kitasatosporales; family Streptomycetaceae; genus Streptomyces; species Streptomyces sp. NPDC037054. Next base: position 74,212 of record NZ_JBVJSJ010000013.1, read on the forward strand.
CCACAGGATGCGGTTGTCGGCGGACAGCCGGAAGTAGTGGAACTGGTTGGCCGAGTCCCCGAGGCCCTGCCGGTTCCGCCAGCCGATTTCGGCGAGATGCCCGGCGGTGAGCGGTTCGGTCATCAGCGCGTAGTCGTAGACCGGGACGGTGTACGGCCGCACCCGCCTGACCAGGCTCGGGAAGACGTTCGTGCCGAGCGCCACCCGGCGGGCCCGGATCCGCCCGTACGGGGTGCGTACGGCCATGCCGGCGCCGTACGGCTTCAGGGTGAGGGCGGGCGTGTGCTCGTGGATCCGCACACCGAGGCCGAGGCAGGCCCGCTTCAGGCCCCATGCCAGCCTGGCCGGGTTGAGCATGGCCACGCCCCGGCGGTCCCACAGCCCGGCCCGGAACGTGGGCGAGGCGACCTGCTCGCGCACCGCGTCGGCGTCCAGGAACTCGACGCCCTCGGCGAGACCGCGTCGCCGCGACTCCTCGTACCGGTCGCGCAGTTCGCGGGCCTGGTGCGGTTCGGTCGCGACGTCGATCTCGCCGGTGCGCTCGAAGTCGCAGTCGATGCCGTGCCGCGCGACGGCCCGCTCGATGGCGTCCAGGTTGCGGGCGCCGAGTTCCTCCAGTTGGTGGATCTCGTCGGGCCAGCGGGCGAGGCCGTTGGGCAGGCCGTGCGTGAGGGAGGCGGCGCAGAAGCCGCCGTTGCGGCCGGAGGCGGCCCAGCCCGCCTCCCGCCCTTCCACGAGGACGACGTCCCGCCCCGGATCGCGCTCCTTGGCGACGAGCGCGGTCCACAGTCCGCTGTAGCCGCCGCCGACGACGAGCAGGTCGCAGGTCTCGGCGCCGGTGAGGGCGGGCTCGGGGCGGGGCCGGCCGGGGTCGTCCAGCCAGTACGGGACGGGCTGGGCGTCGGCGAGGGATTTCGTCCAGTCGGTGCTGCGACTCATGGCGCTCGGGGCCATGATTTCAACTCCCTTGATGTTTCCCGCTCTCGCGGCTCACGCCTGCTGCTTCTTGCGGCGGTTTCCGACCGCCATGGAAACGAGGACGAGCAGCACGGCGACGACGAACATGGCCGTGCCGATGACATTGATCTGGACCGGCGTGCCGCGCTGTGCCGAGCCCCACACGAACATGGGGAACGTGACGGTCGAACCGGCGTTGAAATTCGTGATGATGAAGTCGTCGAAGGACAGCGCGAAGGCGAGCAGCGCGCCCGCCGCGATACCCGGCGCCGCGATCGGCAGCGTGACCCTGACGAAGGTCTGGAACGGCCCGGCGTAAAGGTCCTGCGCGGCCTGTTCCAGCCTCGGGTCCATCGACATCACGCGCGCCTTGACGGCCGTCACGACGAAGCTGAGGCAGAACATGATGTGGGCGATCAGGACGGTCCAGAAGCCGAGTTCGGCACCCATGTTGAGGAACAGCGTGAGCAGCGAGGCGGCCATGACGACCTCGGGCATCGCCATCGGCAGGAAGATCAGCGAGTTGACCGCGCCGCGCGCCCGGAACCGGTAGCGGACCAGCGCGAAGGCGATGAGCGTGCCGAGCAGGGTGGCGCCGAGCGTCGCCCACAGCGCGATCTGCAGGCTGAGCGCGAGCGAGCCGCACAGGTCCGAGACGCCGCACGGGTCCCGCCAGGCGTCCGTGGAGAACTGCCGCCACTCGTAGTTGAAACGGCCGCTCGGCTTGTTGAAGGAGAACACCGTCACGACGATGTTCGGCAGCAGGAGATAGCCGAGCGTCAGCAGTCCCGCGATGACGACGAAATGGCGCTTGAGCCAGTTGACGAAGGTCATTTAAACCAGATCCTCCGTGCCGGACTTGCGGATGTAGAGGGTGACCATGACGAGGATCGCGGCCATCAGCAGGAACGAGAGCGCGGCGGCCGTCGGATAGTCGAGCACCCGCAGGAACTGGGTCTGGATGACGTTGCCGACCATTCTCGTGTCGGTCGAGCCGAGCAGGTCCGCGTTGACGTAGTCGCCGGAGGCCGGGATGAAGGTCAGCAGCGTGCCGGAGACCACGCCCGGCATCGACAGCGGGAAGGTGACCTTGCGGAAGACCGTGGACGGCTTGGCGTACAGGTCGCCGGCCGCCTCGTGCAGCCGCGGGTCGATGCGCTCCAGGGAGGTGTAGAGCGGCAGGATCATGAACGGCAGGAAGTTGTACGTCAGACCGCACACCACCGCCAGCGGCGTGGCCAGCACGCGGTCGCCGGAGGTCCAGCCGAGCCAGCTCGTGACGTCCAGGACGTGCAGCGCGTCCAGGGCGCCGACGACGGGCCCGCCGTCGGCGAGGATCGTCTTCCACGCGAGCGTGCGGATCAGGAAGCTGGTGAAGAACGGCGCGATCACCAGGATCATGATCAGGTTGCGCCAGCGGCCCGCGCGGAACGCGATGAGGTACGCGAGCGGATAGCCCAGCAGCAGGCACAGCACGGTCGCGGCGGCGGCGTAGGCGACCGAGCGCAGGAACTGCGGCCAGTACTCGGCGAGGGCCTCCCAGTAGGTCGCGAAGTGCCAGGTGACCTTGTAGCCCTCCTCCAGAGAGCCCGTCTGCACGGACGTGGAGGCCTGGTAGACCATCGGCAGCGCGAAGAACACCAGCAGCCACAGGATGCCGGGCAGCAGCAGGAGGTACGGCGTCCAGCGGCCCCGCCTGCGCGGGGGTTTCCTCTCGGGGACGGGCGCCAGGGGCGGCGCCTCGGTGAGCGTCGCCATCAGGCCGCGTCCTCCTTGTCCGGCTCCACCGTCTCCACACCGGCGTCGATGGCCTGCGCCGCGTCGAGGCCGAAGGTGTGCGCCGGGTTCCAGTGCAGGACGACCTCGGCGCCGGGCACGAGGCGCGGGTCCCGGTCGATGTTCTGGGCGTAGACCTCGAAGCCGGGGCAGACGGGGCTGTCCACGACGTACTGCGTGGAGACGCCGATGAAGCTGGAGTCGGCGATCCGGCCGGTGATGCGGTTGCGTCCCTCGGGGATCTCGCCCGCGTCGTCGGCGTGCGTGAGCGAGACCTTCTCCGGGCGGATGCCGGCCAGCACCTTGTCTCCGGCGGCGGTGGGCGCGGAGCAGCGCTCGGCGGGCAGGACCAGCTTGCCGCCGCCCGCCTTGAGCACGATCTCGTCGCCGCTGCGGGTGTCGATCTCGGCCTCGACGAAGTTGGACGTGCCGAGGAAGTTCGCGACGAACGTGGTGCGCGGGTTCTCGTACAGGTCGGTGGGCGAGCCGAGTTGCTCGACGCGGCCCGCGTTCATCACGGCGACCGTGTCGGCCATGGTCATGGCCTCCTCCTGGTCGTGCGTGACGTGCACGAAGGTGATGCCGACCTCGGTCTGGATGCGCTTGAGCTCCAGCTGCATCTGGCGGCGCAGCTTCAGGTCGAGGGCGCCGAGCGGCTCGTCGAGGAGCAGCACCTTGGGGTGGTTGATGAGGGCGCGGGCCACGGCGACGCGCTGCTGCTGGCCGCCGGAGAGCTGGTGCGGCTTCTTGCGGGCCTGCTCGCCGAGCTGGACGAGCTCCAGCATCTCCTCGACCTGCTTCTTCACGCTCCGGATGCCGCGCCGGCGCAGGCCGAAGGCGACGTTCTCGAAGATGTCGAGGTGCGGGAAGAGGGCGTAGGACTGGAAGACGGTGTTCACCGGCCGCTTGTACGGGGGCAGCCGGGTGACGTCCTGGTCGCCGAGGTGGACGGTGCCCGAGGTGGGCTCCTCCAGGCCGGCGATCATGCGCAGGGTGGTGGTCTTGCCGCAGCCGGACGCGCCGAGCAGGGCGAAGAAGGAGCCCTGCGGCACGGTCAGGTCGAGCGGGTGCACGGCCGTGAACGAGCCATAGGTCTTGCCGATCCCGGTGAGGCGGACGTCGCCGCCGTTGTCTGTCGTCGTCGTCATCTCGTCACGCCCCAGTGAGCTTCGCGAACTTGCCTTCGTATGCCGTCTCTTCCTTCGCGCTCAGGGAGCGGAAGGCGCGGGACTTGGCCTGCATGTCCTTGTCGGGGAGGATCAGCGGGTTGTTCGCCGCGTCCTCGTCGATCTTCGCGAGCTCGTCCTTCACGCCGTCGACCGGACACACGTAGTTGATGTACGCGGCGAGTTCGGCGGCGGCCTTCGGCTCGAAGTAGTAGTCGATGAGCCGCTCGGCGTTCGTCTTGTGACGCGCCTTGTTGGGGATCAGCAGGTTGTCGCTGGACGTCATGTATCCGCTGTCGGGGATGAGGAAGTCGACGTCGGGGCTGTCCGCCTTGAGCTGGACGACGTCGCCGGCCCAGGCGAGACAGGCCGCGAAGTCGCCCTTGGTGAGGTCGGAGGTGTAGTCGTTGCCGGTGAAGCGGCGGATCTGGCCCTTGTCGACGGCCTTCTGGAGGCGGGCGAGGGCCGCGTCGTAGTCGTCGTCGGTGAAGTCGCCGGGGTCCTTGCCCATGTCGAGCAGGGTCATCCCCATGGTGTCGCGCATCTCGGTGAGGAAGCCGACGCGCCCCTTCAGCTTCGGGTTGTCGAGCAGGTCGGACACGGTCCTCACCTCGACGCCGTCGAGGGCCTTCTTGTTGTAGGCGATGACCGTGGAGATGCCCTGCCAGGGGTAGGAGTAGGCGCGCCCCGGGTCCCAGTCGGGCATGCGGAACTGCGACGACGTGTTGGCGAAGGCGTGCGGCAGGTTGGCCGGGTCGAGCTTTTGGACCCAGCCGAGGCGGATGAGGCGGGCCGCCAGCCAGTCGGTGACGCAGATCAGGTCGCGGCCGGTCTCCTGGCCAGCGGCGAGCTGCGGTTTGATCTTGCCGAAGAACTCGTTGTTGTCGTTGATGTCCTCGGTGTACTTGACCTTGATCCCGGTGCGTTTCGTGAACGCGTCGAGCGTCGGGTGGCGTTTGCCGGAGTCGTCGACGTCCATGTACTCGGTCCAGTTGGAGAAGCTCACCGTCTTCTCCTTCGCCGAGTGGTCCTCGGCGGAGAGACCGCCCTCCGTCTTGCCGGCCGCGGGGATGCCGCAGCCGCTCAGCGCGCCGAGTCCGCCGACCGCTAGCGCACCGCCCGCGGAGGCGCGAAGAAGCGAGCGCCGGGTGAGGGCGGCCCGGCCGTTTCGGAAACTGCGTCGCACGGCGGCCACTTGGGCCGCTGACAGGCGGTCGGGCTCGTACTGCTCCATGCGCGTGGTGCCCTTTCGGGAGGTCGGTGGCCGTGGTCGGCGGCCTGGTGGCTAACGGTCCCCGAAGACGGTGCGGTGCCAGTCCTTCGCGGCCACCGCCGTGTTGTCGAACATGACGTGCTTGATCTGCGTGTACTCCTCGAAGGAGTACGCGGACATGTCCTTGCCGAAGCCGGACGCCTTGTAGCCGCCGTGCGGCATCTCGCTGATGATCGGGATGTGGTCGTTGACCCACACGCAGCCCGCCCTGATCTCGCGGGTGGCGCGGTTCGCCCGGTAGACGTCCCGGCTCCAGGCGGAGGCGGCCAGTCCGTACGGGGTGTCGTTGGCGAGGGCGATCCCCTCGTCGTCGCTGTCGAAGGGCAGCACGACGAGGACGGGCCCGAAGATCTCGGCCTGCACGATCTCGCTGTCCTGGGCCGCGTCGGTGACCAGCGTGGGCCGGTAGTACGCGCCGTCCTTCAGCTCTCCCCCGGGTGCCTCGCCGCCGGTCACCACGCGCGCGTACCCGCGCGCCCGGTCGACGAAGGAGGCGACGCGGTCGCGCTGCGCGTGCGAGACCAGCGGCCCGAGGTCGGTACCGGCGGCGAAGGGGTCACCGAGCCGTACGGTCTCCATCAGCGCGGCCGTCCGCGCCGTGAACTCCTCGTACAGCGGCCGCTGGACGTACGCGCGCGTGGCGGCCGTGCAGTCCTGCCCGGTGTTGATGAGGGCACCGGCGACGGCGCCGTGGGCGGCGGCCTCCACGTCGGCGTCGTCGAAGACGACGAACGGGGCCTTGCCGCCGAGCTCCAGGTGGATGCGCTTGACGGTGGCGGTGGCCAGCTCGGCGACGCGCTTGCCGACGGCCGTGGAGCCGGTGAAGGACGTCATCGCGACGTCGGGGTGCCCGACGAGGTGCTCGCCGGCCTCGCGGCCCGTCCCGGTGACGATGTTGATCACGCCGTCCGGGATTCCGGCGTCGGTGGCGGCCCGCGCGAACAGCAGCGAGGTCAGCGGGGTGAGCTCGGCGGGCTTCAGCACGACGGTGTTGCCCGCGGCGATCGCCGGGAGGATCTTCCAGGCGGCCATCTGGAGCGGGTAGTTCCAGGGCGCGATCGAGCCGACGACACCGATGGGCTCCCGGCGCACGTACGAGGTGTGGTCGCCGGAGTACTCGCCCGCGGACTGGCCCTGGAGGTGCCGGGCGGCGCCCGCGAAGAACGCGATGTTGTCGATGGTGCCCGGCACGTCGAACTCGCGGCTCAGCTTCAGCGGCTTGCCGCACTGGAGGGACTCGGCGCGGGCGAAGTCCTCGGCACGGTCGGCGACGACGGCGGCGAAGCGGTGCAGCGCGTCGGAGCGCTCGCCCGGGGTCGCTCCCGCCCAGGCCGGGAAGGCGGCGCGGGCCGCGGCGACGGCGGCGTCGACGTCGTCGGCACCGGCGAGTTCGTAGCGGTACACCTCCGCGCCGCTCGCCGGGTCGACGACCGCGTGCGTGCGGCCGGACGTGCCGCGGGTGAGTCGGCCGCCGACGAACTGGGCCCCGGCCGCGAAGCGTTCCCGCGCCGGAAACCGGTCCGCGGTGGCATCGGCCTCCGGGGTGTCCGGGGTGGCATTGCCCGGGTTGTGCATGTCGCTCTCCTCCGTGTCCCCGACGGGGCCGGCGTGGCTCAGGCTCGATTTGAGTGCCGATCCTGACAGAGCTATGGGACTCCAACAAGTGATTCCGTTGTTGCCTTTTGGTTACGCGACGGAATCTGTCGACCGGGTGTCGAGTGACAGCGGAAAAGACCGGACGTCTTGTCAGTGGTGCGTGCCAGACTCCCGTGCATGGCGGAACCCACGGCGACGATCACTTCCCGGGAGACCCTGATCAGCGAGGTCCGCGCGGGGGCCCGGATCAAGTATCTGCACTTCTGGGGCCACCGGCCCCGCCCGGACGGCCGCGTCGGCCCGAGCTGCCTCAGCCAGTGGTGGCCGTCGCCGTTCACGGTGGGCGGCGTGACCTACGCGACGGCCGAGCACTGGATGATGGCCGGAAAGGCCCGCCTGTTCGGCGACGCGGAGGCGGAGCGGCGCGTCCTGGCGGCGGAGCACCCGGCCCAGGCGAAGAAGGCCGGCCGCCTGGTCCGCGGCTTCGACGAGACGACGTGGGAGCGCGAGCGCTTCGACCTGATCGTCGCGGGCAGCGTCCACAAGTTCACGGCCCACGCCGACCTGCGCGACTTCCTGCTGAACACGGGAGACCGGGTCCTGGTGGAGGCGAGCCCGGTGGACCGCGTCTGGGGCATCGGCCTCGCGGCGGACGACGCGGCGGCGGAGGACCCGGAGCACTGGAGAGGCCCGAACCTGCTGGGGTTCGCCCTGATGGAGGCGAGGGCGAGGCTGCGCGCCATCGGCCCGACGGGGGCGTGACCCCTACCCGAGGATCACCACCAACCCGAACCCCACCCCCAGCACGATCCCCACCACCCCGCAGATGATCCCGGCCAGCGCCTGTCCCGCGTTCGTCGCCTCACCCCGAGCCGCCTTCCCCCGCCCCACGGCCCCGAAGATCACGCCCAGCACACCGACCACGATCGCCACGGGCCACAGGCAGAACACGACCGCCGAGATGATCCCGAGCACGAGCCCCGCCGTCCCCGGCCCATTGCTCGGCAGCGGCGCCGCACCCCACCCGTAGTACCCCTGCTGCACCCCGGCCCCGGCCCCGTAGGCCGCTTGACCGCCGGCGGCCGGCCCGGGACGGCCGTACCCCCCGGGATACCCGTAGGGCACCTGCCCGGGCCCGTCGGGGGCGATGGGCGGCGGCGGAACGGCATCGGCGGCCGGCGGCGCGAACGGATTGGCGGCGGCACCATGAGACGGCGGCCCCGCGAGGGACCCACCGAACGAACCGCCGTAGGAACCGCCGTAGGACCCGCCGTACGAGCCCCCGGCGGCGGGCGGCGAAGCGGCGGGCGCGGCCCAGGGGCCGGCGGCGGGAGAGGGAGCCGGAGACGGCGGCGGAACGGCCCCCGGCGCGCCCCCGGCCGAGGGCATGCCCGGCGCACCGTGCGCGCCCGGCGCCTGCGCGGGCCCCGCGTCCCCCATGGCGGGCATGGAGGTGACCGTCTGCTGGTCGTGCACGGACGGCTCGGGCCAGGTCAGCGGCGCACCGGACGCCATCGTGGACCCGGGCCCCGCGTCCTGGCGCTCGCCCCGGCCCGCGTCGCGGTCCGGCGCCGCCCAGGGGTCCGTGTGCCCCGCCGCTTCCCCGCCGGCTGCCTGCTGCTGCGCGTCGTCGGACATGCCCGGGACCCCCTCTGTCGACCGTCCTGTCATGCTACGGCGCGTCCCCGGACGCCGCGGCCCCGGCCTACGATGATCCCGAGTCACCGATCAGCCGATCACCCGCGTCCCGCCGGCGTACTCCCGGCCGGGGCGCCGTTCCCGGGGAGGAACCTTGACCGAGCACCTCGTCGAGCCACGCGTCCCGCGCGACCTGAGCGACTTCATCGCCGGGCTGCCCAAGGCCGAACTGCACGTGCACCACGTCGGCTCCGCCTCCCCGCGGATCGTCTCGGAGCTGGCCGCGCGCCACCCGGACTCCAAGGTCCCGGCCGACCCGGAGGCGCTGGCCGACTACTTCACGTTCACGGACTTCGCCCACTTCGTGCAGGTGTACCTGTCCGTCGTGGACCTGATCCGCACCCCGGACGACGTCCGGCTGCTGACGTACGAGGTGGCCCGCGAGCTGGCCCGCCAGCAGGTGCGGTACGCGGAACTGACCGTCACCCCCTACTCGTCCGTCAAGCGCGGCATCGACGAGAAGGCGTTCATGGCGGCCATCGAGGACGCCCGGAAGGCGGCCGAGGCCGAGTTCGGGACCGTGCTGCGCTGGTGCTTCGACATTCCCGGCGAGGCCGGTCTGGAGTCGGCGGAGGTGACGGCCCGGCTGGCCACGGACGACCGGCTGCGCCCGGAGGGCCTGGTGTCGTTCGGGCTCGGCGGGCCCGAGATCGGCGTGCCGCGCCCGCAGTTCAAGCCGTACTTCGACCGGGCCATCGCCGCGGGACTGCACTCGGTGCCGCACGCCGGTGAGACGACGGGCCCGGAGACGGTGTGGGACGCGCTGACGCATCTGCGCGCCGAGCGCATCGGGCACGGCACCAGTTCGGCGCGGGACCCGGAGCTGCTCGCGCACCTCGCCGAGCACCGCATCGCGCTGGAGGTCTGCCCGACCTCGAACATCGCCACGCGCGCGGTCCGCACGCTGGACGAGCACCCGATCAAGGAGTTCACGCGGGCCGGCGTCCTCGTGACGATCAACTCCGACGACCCGCCGATGTTCGGCACCGACCTCAACAACGAGTACGCGGTCGCCGCCCGCCTCCTCGACCTGGACGAGCGGGGCCTGGCCGACCTCGCGAAGAACGCGGTCGAGGCGTCCTTCCTGGACGAGCCGGGCAAGGCGCGCCTGACGGCGGAGATCGACACGTACACGGCCTCCTGGCTCGCCTCCTGATCCCGTACCGAGGACTTCCATGCAGAACGTGACGGCAGTGGCCCACCGCGGCGACCCCTACCGCGTCCGGGAGAACACGATCGCCTCGCTGCGGTCCGCGCTCGAACGGGGCGCGGACGCGGTGGAGATCGACGTACGGCTCACCCGGGACGGCGTGCCCGTGCTGCTGCACGACGACACGCTGAAGCGGCTGTGGGAGCACGACCGGCCGCTGCTGTCGCTGTCGGCGGACGAGGTGCACGGTCTGACCGGCGGCGACGTGCCGACGCTGGCGGACGCGCTCGCGGCGACCGACGGGCACCGCGTGATGGTGGACCTGCCGGGCACGCCGAGCGTGCGGGCGGCCCGCCGCGTCGTGGACGCCGTGCGGCAGTGCGGGGCGGCGGACCGGGTCTACTACTGCGCGGGCGCCCGGGCGATGCTCGCGGTGCGCGCGGCCGACCCGGCGGCCGAGATCGCCCTGACGTGGACGACGCTGGCGCCGCCGCGTCCCGCGGTGCTGGAGGCGGTGCGCCCGCGCTGGCTCAACTACCGCTTCACGCTGCTGGACCGGGCGCTCGCCGAGCGCGTGCACCGCGACGGCTACCTGCTGTCGGCCTGGACCCCGGACACCCGCCGCTCGATGCGCCGCCTCCTGGACCTGGGCGTCGACTCGATCACGACCAACCGCATCGACACGCTCCACACCCTGCGCGCCTCCTGCTTCCCGGCGTGAGCGGAACCCCGTAGGGGCCCTCACCCACAACACCCCGGCCCCGGGGGGCGGTTCGCTCGGGGACACGCGGGGGTCGGCGCCCTCCTCGGCGACGATCCGGACGGGCCGGTGAGGCCGAAGGATGATCACGTCCCTCCACCGATCGTCCGAGGAGCCCTCATGCCCGTCCGTCCGACCGTCGTAGCCCTGGCGACCGCGCTCACCGTCGGTCTGACCGCCCTCCCCCTGGCCGGCACCGTCGCTGCGCAGCCGGCCTCCTCCTGCGCCGCACCGGCCGGACGCGTCACCGGCACTGAGGGCCCCGACACCGAGGCGCTGTGCGCCGCGATCGCCGGGTTGCCTGACAAGGACGCGACCGCCGCGCTGGTCCGGGTGGGCGGCAGGGGAAGCTGGTACGGCGTGGCCGGTGTGCGCGGCCTGGACTCGGGCGCACCTGCGCTCGCCAACGCCCGCTTCCGCGCCGGTTCCACGACGAAGATCGTGACTGCGGCGCTGGTGCTGCGGCTCGCCGCCGAGGGGCGGATCTCGCTGGACTCCACCGTGCAGCAGTACCTGCCGGGCCTGCTCACGAAGGACTTCCGGCCCGTCACCGTACGGCAGTTGCTGAACTTCACCAGCGGTCTGAAGCCCGGCGCGTATCTCGGGGAGACCACGGAGGAGATGTACCCGCACCGCTTCGAGACGCTGACGCCCGAGGAGGTCGTCGCCGCGTCCGTAGCCAAGGGCCCGGCGCACGCGCCCGGCGCCGAGCAGCACTACGGCAACATCCACTACACGGTGCTCGGAATGCTGATCGAGAAGGTCACCGGCGACTCCTACGCCCACCAGGCCGCCGTACGGATCTTCCGGCCGCTCGGCATGCGGCACACGTCGTTCCCGGCGGGCCCCGACCCGCGGATCCACGGCCCGCACAACCGGGGGTACGAGAGGGTCGGCGGCCGGCTCACGGACGTCACCGACTGGAACATGTCCGACCGTTGGGCCGCCGGGGACATGATCTCCACGACCGCCGACCTGGAGCGGCTGGTGACGGCGCTGTTCAAGGGCCGCGTCGTGCCGGAGCCGTACCTGCGGGAGATGTTCGCCGTGCCGGACGTGCCCGGTGCGACGATGGCCGCCGCGCTGGAGCGGTTCGAGCTGAACGGCCGGGAGATCTGGGGCAAGACGGGCTCCCGCCCCGGCTACCACACGGTCGTCGCGGCCACCCGCGACCTGTCCCGCACGGTCGTCTACTCCGTCAACTCGACCGACGCGCGCGGCGACGGCCTCGCCATCGCGACCCGCCTCGCCTTCCCGGCGTTCAACCGCTGACGACAACCGCCGTGAGCGGCACGGCGGTCAGCGCCTCCAGCCGCTTGATGCGCCGGCGGACGACGTACAGCGGGATCACTCCGAAGACGCCGAACGCCATGTCGATCACGCTCCACCAGAAGGGGATGCCCCGGATCGGTCCGCAGATCAGGGCCAGCGGAACGATGCCGGCGCAGGCGATCATGCCGAACTCGACGACCCAGATGTTGCGCACGGGGTCGCGGTAGGGCCCGTAGAAGGCGACGGCGATGACCAGGTGCGCAAAGGCGAGCCAGTCGGTGCCGTAGAGGAGGAAGGGGTATTCGGCGTCGGCGGTGTCGAGTCCCTGCCGGACGCGGGTGATCCAGTCCGTCAGGCCGGGCAGGTGCTCGGAGGCGGACACCGCGTGCAACAGGTCCTCGGTCCAGCGCAGTTCATGGACGAGCGGGAACGCCGTGGCGCCGCTGAGCACCAGGCAGACGACGAAGAAGACCAGCCAGGCGCGGATGCCCTTGAGCAGGGCGGCTCTGTCGCTCATGGCAGCAGCGTACGCCCGAGTTGAACATGTTCAAAAACCACCCCCGATGACGCCCGGCACGCCCGGACACACCCGGCAACGCCCGGACACGGCAGGGCCCGGACGGGTACGTACCCGTCCGGGCCCTGCCGTTCGTCGCTCCGCCGACGCGCGGCGGTCTACACGTCCAGCGACGTCATCACGTGCTTCACGCGCGTGTAGTCGTCGAAGCCGTACGCCGACAGGTCCTTGCCGTAGCCGGACTTCTTGAAGCCGCCGTGCGGCATCTCGGCGACCAGCGGGATGTGGGTGTTGATCCACACACAGCCGAAGTCGAGCTTCTTCGACATGCGCATCGCGCGGCCGTGGTCCTTGGTCCACACGGAGGAGGCGAGGGCGTACTCGACGCCGTTCGCGTAACTGACGGCCTGCTCCTCGTCCGTGAAGGACTGGACGGTGATGACCGGGCCGAAGACCTCCTTCTGGATGATCTCGTCGTCCTGCTTGAGGCCGGAGACGACGGTCGGCGCGTAGAAGTAGCCCTTGTCGCCGACGCGCTGGCCGCCCGCCTCGACCTTGGCGTGCGCGGGCAGGCGGTTGATGAAGCCCTCGACCTGCGCGAGCTGGTTGGGGTTGTTCAGCGGGCCGAAGAGGACGTCCTCGTCGTCCGGCATGCCGGTCTTGGTCTCGGTGGCGGCCTTGGCGAGCGCGGACACGAACTCGTCGTGGATCGACTCGTGCACCAGCACGCGCGTGGCGGCCGTGCAGTCCTGCCCGGCGTTGAAGAAGCCGGCCACGGAGATGTCCTCGACGGCCTTGGCGATGTCGGTGTCCTCGAAGACGACGACCGGCGCCTTGCCGCCCAGCTCCAGGTGGACGCGCTTGAGGTCCTTCGACGCGGACTCGGCGACCTGCATGCCGGCGCGCACGGAGCCGGTGATGGACGCCATCGCCGGGGTCGGGTGCTCGACCATCGCGCGGCCCGTCTCGCGGTCGCCGCAGATGACGTTGAAGACGCCCTTGGGCACGATCGAGCCGATGATCTCGGCCATCAGCACCGTGGAGGCGGGGGTGGTGTCCGACGGCTTCAGCACGACGGTGTTGCCCGCGGCGAGCGCCGGGGCGAACTTCCACACGGCCATCATCATCGGGTAGTTCCACGGCGCGACCTGCGCGCAGACGCCGATCGGCTCGCGGCGGACGATCGAGGTGAGGCCCTCCATGTACTCGCCGGCCGAGCGGCCCTCGAGCATCCGCGCCGCGCCCGCGAAGAAGCGGATCTGGTCCACCATCGGCGGGATCTCCTCGGAGCGGGTCAGGCCGACCGGCTTGCCCGTGTTCTCCACCTCGGCCGCGATGAGCTCCTCGGCCCGCTCCTCGAACGCGTCGGCGATCTTCAGCAGGGCCTTCTGGCGCTCGGCCGGAGTCGTGTCGCGCCAGGCCGGGAAGGCCGCGGCGGCGGCCGCCATGGCGGCGTCGACGTCCGCCTGGCCGGACAGCGGAGCGGTCGCGTACGCCTCGCCGGTCGCGGGGTTGACCACCTCGGTGGTCCGTCCGTCGGCGGCGTCGCGGAACTCGCCGTCGATGTAGTTGCGCAGACGTCGCAGCTCGGTGCTCACTGCAGGCCCTCCTGGTGTTCCTGGTGGGGGTTCAAGGTGTCCAACTGCTGAGACACCCACCCTAATCGGTCGCCCCACGTTTTCAACACCCCCGCCGGACCCGTTCCTGCGAAATCCGCAAGCCACACACCCGTAAACAACGAATTTCATCGATCAGGGCTTGCAAAACTGTCGAGACGTCGTGCAGAGTGACGCCGTGGCCAGTCGAAGCGCAGACCAGAGGGACTCCAGCCGGTCCCGGAACGACGGATCCCCGTTGGACGCCGTCTCCCTCGCCATCATCGAGCAGCTCCAGGAGGACGGCCGCCGGCCGTACGCCGCGATCGGCAAGGCCGTCGGCCTGTCCGAGGCGGCCGTGCGCCAGCGCGTCCAGAAGCTGCTCGACCAGGGCGTGATGCAGATCGTCGCCGTCACCGACCCGCTGACCGTCGGCTTCCGCCGGCAGGCGATGGTCGGGGTCAACGTCGAGGGCGACGTGGAGTCCGTGGCCGACGCGCTGACCGCCATGTCGGAATGCGAGTACGTGGTGATGACCGCGGGCTCCTTCGACCTGATGGTGGAGATCGTCTGCGAGGACGACGACCACCTCCTGGAGGTCATCAACAGACGCATCCGGGCCGTGCCCGGCGTGCGCTCCACCGAGAGCTTCGTCTACCTCAAGCTCAAGAAGCAGACCTACATGTGGGGAACCCGATAATCGTGAGCACCGACAGCCCCAAGGACCTCAGCAAGTCCGCGTACGACCACTTGTGGATGCACTTCACCCGCATGTCCTCGTACGAGAACGCCCCCGTCCCCACCATCGTCCGGGGCGAGGGCACGCACATCTACGACGACAAGGGCAGGCGCTACCTCGACGGTCTCGCCGGTCTGTTCGTGGTCCAGGCCGGACACGGCCGCACGGAGCTGGCCGAGACCGCCTTCAAGCAGGCCCAGGAGCTGGCGTTCTTCCCGGTGTGGTCCTACGCCCACCCCAAGGCCGTGGAGCTGGCGGAGCGGCTCGCGCACGAGGCGCCCGGCGACCTCAACAAGGTCTTCTTCACCACCGGCGGCGGCGAGGCGGTCGAGACCGCCTGGAAGCTCGCCAAGCAGTACTTCAAGCTCACCGGCAAGCCCACCAAGTACAAGGTGATCTCCCGCGCGGTCGCCTACCACGGCACCCCGCAGGGCGCCCTGTCCATCACCGGCCTGCCCGCCCTGAAGGCCCCCTTCGAGCCGCTCGTGCCAGGCGCGCACAAGGTGCCGAACACGAACTTCTACCGCGCCCCGATCCACGGCGACGACCCGGAGGCCTTCGGCCGCTGGGCCGCGGACCAGATCGAGCAGCAGATCCTCTTCGAGGGCCCGGACACGGTCGCCGCGGTCTTCCTGGAGCCCGTGCAGAACGCGGGCGGCTGCTTCCCGCCCCCGCCCGGCTACTTCCAGCGGGTGCGCGAGATCTGCGACCAGTACGACGTGCTGCTGGTATCGGACGAGGTCATCTGCGCCTTCGGCCGCCTCGGCACGACGTTCGCCTGCGACAAGTTCGGCTACGTCCCGGACATGATCACCTGCGCCAAGGGCATGACCTCGGGCTACTCCCCGATCGGCGCGTGCATCGTCTCCGACCGCCTCGCCGAGCCGTTCTACAACGGCGACAACACCTTCCTGCACGGCTACACCTTCGGCGGCCACCCGGTCTCCGCCGCGGTCGGCGTCGCCAACCTCGACCTGTTCGAGCGCGAGGGCCTCAACCAGCACGTCCTCGACAACGAGGGCGCGTTCCGCGCCACGCTGGAGAAGCTCCACGACCTGCCGATCGTCGGCGACGTCCGCGGCAACGGATTCTTCTACGGCATCGAACTCGTCAAGGACAAGGCGACCAAGGAGTCCTTCGACGCGGAGGAGACCGAGCGCGTCCTGTACGGCTTCCTGTCGAAGAAGCTGTTCGAGAACGGCCTGTACTGCCGTGCCGACGACCGCGGCGACCCGGTCATCCAGCTCGCCCCGCCGCTGATCTCCAACCAGGAGACCTTCGACGAGATCGAGCAGATCCTGCGCGCCACCCTGACGGAGGCGTGGACGAAGCTCTGACGTCCGGCGGCTGACGGGCTCACGCCCGGCGACTGAGCCGATTGTCCGGCCCGGGATGCACCCTTACGAGTGAGAGGGCGCACCCCGGGCCGCGTGCTGTCCGGCCTCCCGCCCACGGCTGCCTAGCGTGCCCTGTAACCGATCGGCCCTGCGTTCGTTCCCCCGCACGAGGGATTTCGCGAACCGCGCACGGCATTTCTGATCTGAACCGAGGTGTACGCCCATGGTGGCTCCGCCGGACAACGACGTGCTCTGGGCACGCGCCCTGCACCTGACGCACCCCGACGGCTCGCCCGCGCTGCGAGGAGTCTCGCTCGGCGTCCGGGAGGGCGAGATCCTCGCCGTCGGCGGCCCGCGCGGCAGCGGCAAAACGACTCTGCTGCGCTGTCTGTCGGGACAACTGGCCGCCGGAAGCGGCGAGGTCTGGTTCAACAGCGTCCCCGTGCACACCATGACCCCGCTGCACCGCGAGCGGCTGCGCCGCGACCGGTTCGGCTGGATCGACCCGGCACCGGTGCTCGTCCCGGAGCTGAACGTCTGGGAGAACACCGCCCTGCCGCTGATGCTGCGCGGCACCAGCAGGCGGCGCGCCAAGACCGCCGCCCTGGAGTGGCTGGAACGCCTCGACGTGGGCGACGTGACCCGCAAACGGCCGCACGAACTGCGCCAGGCCGAGCGGCAGCGCGTGTGCATCGCCCGGGCACTGGCGCCCGCCCCGACGGTGCTGTTCGCCGACGAGCCGACCGCGCCGCTGCACCGCGCCGACCGCGCCCACGTGCTGCGCACGCTCACCACGGCGGCCCGCTCGCACGGCATCACCGTCGTCCTCGCCACCCACGACCCGGACACCGCGGCGCTCGCCGACCGCACGGTGTCGCTGCTGGACGGGCGGCGCGTACGGACCGTGCACCTGCCGCCGGTGCCCGAGTCGGAAGGCCGGGCCGCGTGCTCGCTCTCCGTCTGACCCGCGGTTCCCACCCGGCCGTACAGCTGCGCCGCCTGCTGGTGGCGACGGCGTCGGCGGGCACCGGGTTCCTGCTGCTGTGCGCCCTCGGTTACGCGCTGAGCCACCCGCCGGAGGGCGCCGCCGTCCGGCTGGCCTGGTGCGCGGCCCCGCTCGCCGCCACCGTGTACCTCGCGGCGGCCGTCGCCCGCACCGACCCGGGCACCCGGCCCCGGCCCGGCCTGTCAGCCATCGGCCTCGGCCCCGCCCGGCTCATGGCGATCTCCGCGACGACGACGGCCCTGTCCTGCACGCTGGGCTCGATGGTGGCGCTGCTGTTCTTCCTCCACCTGCGCGGCGACCTCACGGGCATGCCCTTCGACGGCGCGGCCGCGGAGTTCCTGGCGGCCGACCGCCCGCTGCCGCTGCCGGCGGCGCTGACGCTCCTCGCCCTCGTCCCGGCCACCGCCTCCGTCACCGTGGCCCTGCTGCTGCGCCCCCGCGACGACCGGGCGCAGACGGTACGCCGCGCGGCACGCGCGTACCGGTGGTCGGCGGCCCACGGGCGATTCCTGGCGAACGGCACGGCACCGACGACGAGTCGGCGGGGAGCCGGGCACGGGGCCGGGACGGGGACCGGGCTTGGGACCCGGACTGGGGCCGGGCTTGGGACCCGGACTGGGGCCGGGCTTGGGACCCGGACTGGGACCAGGACCGGGGCCGGGACGGGGACCGGGCTTGGGACCGGGACGGGGACTGGGGCCGGGACGCACGAGACTGGGACGGGGGCCGGGACCGGGGCGCACGATGCCGGGACGGCCGAGGTGGCCGTGCCCGTCGAGGCCAGGGTCAACGGTGACGGCCGTACCGCCGTCGCCGTCGCCGACCGGCCCGCGGCACCCGTGGGCCTCCCGGCACCGGCCGACGGCGGCGACAACGCCGCCGATCCGGCCGTCTCCCCCGCCTCGCTCGTGCCCGCCGCCCGCACCGCCCCCGCCGGCCTCCCCTGGGGCATCGCCGTCACGGCCGCCGGCCTCGCCGTGGAGGCCTACGGCAGCCGCACGGCGGGCGACGGCGGGCTGACCCTGCCCGGCGGCCTCGGCGGCGGCCCCGCCGGTGTGCTGCTCGGACTCGCGCTCACGGTCGCGGGGCTCGCGCTGGCCGGTCCCGGCCTCACCCACCTGTGCGGCCGGCTGCTCCAGGCGGTCCGGCCGGGCGCCCTGCGGCTGCTGGCCGGCCGGGTCCTCATGGCGGAGGCCACCCGCGTCGGCCGCCCCCTCGGCATCGTCTGCGCCGTCGCCGCCAGCATGTACGCGGCGACGGCACTGCACGACGGCCGGGGTCCCGCCGCCGGCCCGCTCACCGTCCTGGGCGCGCTCGTCGTCACCGGCTGCACGGTGGCGACGCTGCTGACCGCCGCCGTCGAGGCCCGCAACGACCGCGCCGACACCACGGCGGCCCTGCTGCGGCTCGGGGCGCCCGCGAGGATGCTGCGCGGCGCGGCCCTGCTGCGCACCGGCGCCGTACTGGCCCTCTTCGTGCCCCTCACGCTGTGCGTCGCGGAGTTGGCCGCGCTGCCGCTCGCGGGCTGAAAGCCGTCCGCGAAAAAACTCCGGGGAGCGGCGATGAGTTCCGCGGGGCGGCCCGGTCTACCCACCGAGCACGTTGGAAGACGTACGACACATCGGAACCACACCGGGAGAGACCGCACATGTACCAGCAGATGATCTTCGTGAACCTGCCCGTGAACGACCTGGACGCCTCGAAGAAGTTCTTCACGGAGCTCGGCTATTCCATCAACCCGCAGTTCAGCGACGACAACGCGGCCTCGGTCGTGATCAGCGACACGATCGTCGCGATGCTCCTCACGAAGCCGTTCTACTCGACCTTCACGAAGAAGGAGATCGCGGACGCCACGAAGACCAGCGAGACGCTGATCGCCCTGAGCGCCGAGAGCCGCGAGAAGGTCGACGAGCTGGTCGACAAGGCGATCGCCGCGGGCGGCACGGAGTCCGGCGAGAAGCAGGACCAGGGCTTCATGTACGGCCGCTCCTTCGACGACCTGGACGGCCACACGTGGGAGATCATGTGGATGGACCCGGCCGCCATCGAGGGCTGACCGGACCGTTCGGCGCACGGATGCCTAGCATGGGCGGGTGCCTCACACACCCGCCCAGGCCTTCCACGCCGCCCACGACCGTGAGATCGAGTCGCTCGCCGAGTTCGACCAGGTTCTCGCCGAGCACCGCACGCTGACCCACTACCGCGTCCAGGCCGTCGACCTGACGGCCCGTACGGACGCCCTGCTGTCGGTCGCCTGCGAGGGCGCCGTGTTCCTCGGCTGCGCGATGGATCCCGAGGCCGCCGCCGCGGTCCGAGCCGCCGGCGCGCTGGTCTTCCCGCCCATACCGGGCGTGCCCTTCGACCCGTACCGCGGCTTCGTCTACACCCCCGGTGAGCTGTTCACTCACCTCGACGAGGGCTACGACGCGACTCCGGACGCCCGCGCCTACGCCTGGTTCCAGGTGACGAAGGCGGACGGTGACGTCTTCTCCTCGATGCTGCGCGCCATCCACGACGACGCGATCTCGGACGCGCTCGACGAACTCCTCGCCGGCGCCCGGGTGGTCGGCGTCATGGGCGGTCACGCCATGGCGCGCGGCACGGACGCCTACGCCGGTGCCGCCCGCCTGGGCCGCGAGCTGGCCCGCGCCGGGTTCACGGTCGCCACCGGCGGCGGACCCGGCGCCATGGAGGCGGCCAACCTCGGGGCGTACGCGGCGCCGTTCGACGACGCCATGCTGGACGAGGCGCTGCAACTCCTCGCCAAGGCTCCGTCGTTCACGCCGTCGGTGACCGACTGGGCGCGCGCCGCCTTCGAGGTGCGCGACCGCTGGCCGGACGGCGGCGCCTCGGTCGGCATCCCGACCTGGTTCTACGGCCACGAGCCGCCGAACGCGTTCGCCGCGCACATCGCCAAGTACTTCGCCAACGCCACGCGCGAGGACGGGCTGCTGGCCCGCTGCACGGCGGGCGTGGTGTACCTGCCGGGCGCCGCCGGCACCGTACAGGAGGTCTTCGACAACGCGACGCCGAACTACTACGAGTCGCGGGGCGAACCGACGCCGATGGTGCTGGTGGACCGCGCGCACTGGACGGAGCGCCTGCCGGCCTGGCCGCTGCTCCGGTCGCTCGCGCGGGGCCGGTCGATGGAGTCGCGGATCGCGCTGGTCGACCGGATCGAGGAGGCGCCCGAGGCGTTGAAACGTCTGGGTCGTTAATGAGACTGCAAAGCCAACCTCCTTGGCCGGCATATGCGTTGACACTCCTTACGCGGCGCTTATAGACCTGGGAGTCTCAGGAGTGCGGTGGTGTCACACCACCCACTCTCAACCCCCCGCATTTGCGCATCACGTGAAGGACCAACGTGACAGTCCTGTCCATATCCCGCCGTACCGTCGCACGTTCCGTGCGCGTTCTCGGTGTTGTCTCCGCCGCCGCCGCTCTCGCGATCGGCGCCTCGGGCAACGCGCTCGCGTGCAACATCAACGAGTTCTCCGCCGCCGCCAAGTGCGACGGAGACAACGGTGTCATCACCGTCACCGACGTCGACCCGGCCGGCGTCCCGGCCACCGTCAGCGTCTACCTGCAGAACAACGGCGCCGACCTGAAGAAGGTCGGCGAGCAGGTCGTCCGGGGCTCGCGCGAGGGCGTCACCATCACCTTCGCCGAGGACTGGAAGCCGAACGCCGAGTACCGCGTCCACGTCGAGGCCAAGCCGTACGTCGACGAGGACATCAAGCCGAACCTCGTCACGCCGGCCACGGCCTGCAAGAAGGACGCGACCCCGACCCCGCCGGCCACGCCGACGCCGACGCCGACGCCCTCGGAGTCCGCCCCGAAGCCGCCCGCGGAGAGCGGCACGCCGACGCCGTCCGCCCCGGAGAGCGCCCCGCCGGCGGACACCGAGAGCAACGCCCCGTCGCCCGCGGGCGGTGACTCGAACCTCGCCGAGACCGGCGCCGACTCCAACACCGGCCTGATCGCCGGGATCGCGGCCGCCCTGGTCGTCGTCGGCGGTGGCGCGGTGTTCTTCGGCATGCGCCGCCGTGGGGCGAACAACGACGGCTGACGCCTGACCCGCACGCGAACGGCCCGTCCCCGGTTCCTTCGGGGGCGGGCCGTTCGGCGTTTCCCACTGCCGTACGGGCGTGCCGGGGGCGTCTATTCCTTGCCGATCGGCGACGCGCCCCCGGACGGCCCGCCGTCGAGGACCACGATCTCGGCCGCGTCGAACTCCACGCCGACCTCCGCCCCCACCTCCGGCGCCGACCGCAGCGCGCACGCGGCTTCGAGGCGCGGCGCGTTCTCCGGCCGGAGCCGTACGGCGACGTGGGTGCCCTTGAAGGTGCGGGCGACCACCGCGCAGCGCAGGCCGTCGGCGGCGGGCACCAGGCGTACCCCGGCGGGCCGCACGAGCAGCGTGCGATGGCCCTGCGGGGCGTCCGCCGGGACGGGCACCTTGCCCCACGGCGTGTCCGCGGCCTCCCCGGTCACCACGCAGTCGGTCACGTTGTCGAAGCCGAGGAAGCGGGCGACGAAGGCGTCGGCCGGCCGCTGCCACACCTCAAGAGGCGTACCGGACTGGGCGATCCGTCCGTCCCGCATGACGACGACCCGGTCGGCGAGTGCGAACGCCTCGCCCTGGTCGTGGGTCACGGCGAGCACGGTGGTGCCCAACCGGCCGAAGAGCTCCCGGAGTTCGACGACGAGCCGCTCGCGCAGCGACCGGTCGAGCTGGCCGAGGGGTTCGTCGAGCATGAGGAGCCGCGGCCGGGGCGCGAGGGCTCGGGCGAGCGCGACCCGCTGCTGTTCACCGCCGGACAGCGAGGCGACCGCCCGGCGGCCGGCGCCCGGCAGCCCGACGAGTTCCAGCAACTCGGCAACCCGTGAGCGCTGTTCGGCCTTGTCCGCCCCGTGCATGCGCAGCCCGAAGGCGACGTTGCCGCCGACGTCCCGCTGCGGGAACAGCTGGTGGTCCTGGAACATCAGCCCCACCTCGCGCCGGTGCGCGGGCACCCCCGCCTGGTCGCGCCCGTCCAGCGACACCCGTCCCGCGTCCAGTGGCTGGAGTCCGGCCACGGCGCGCAGCAGCGTGGACTTGCCGCTGCCGCTGGGGCCGAGGACGCACACGATCTCGTGCTCGGCGACGTCCAGGCCGACCGCGTCGAGGACGGGCCGCCCACCGAGGCGGACGGTCGCGGCTTCCAGGCTCAGCAGCATCAGAACTCCCCGGTCCGGTCGGTCCGCAGCCGCTCAAGCACCAGCAGCGCGACGGCGCACACGACCATCAGAATCGTCGAAAGGGCCATCGCCTGGCCGTAGTTGAGATCGCCGGGGCGGCCCAGCAGCCGTGCCACCGCGACCGGCAGCGTCGGGTTGTCGGGCCGGGCGATGAACACGGTCGCGCCGAACTCCCCGAGGGACACGGCGAACGCGAACCCGGCCGCGATCAGCAGCGCCCGGCGCACCAGGGGCAGGTCCACCTCGCGCCACACCCGCCACGGCGACGCCCCGAGCACGGCGGCGGCCTCCCTCAGCCGCGCGTCCACCGCGCGCAGCACGGGCAGCATGGTCCGTACGACGAAGGGGACGCCGACCAGGGCCTGGGCGAGCGGCACGAGGATCCAGGAGGACCGCAGGTCGAGCGGCGGCTCGTCGAGCGCGATGAGGAACCCGAAGCCGACGGTCACGGCGGACACGCCGAGCGGCAGCATCAGCAGCGCGTCGAAGCCGCGCACGAACGCCCCGGCGTCCCGCCGGGTCAGCGCGGTGGCGGCGAGGCCGCCGATCACCACGGCGATGACGGTGGCGGCGACGGCGTACTGGAGGGAGTTGCCGATGGCCTCGATCGGCGGGACGAGGAACACTCCGCCGTCCTCGCTGGTCAACGCCCGGTAGTAGCCGAACCCGTAGCCGGATGCGTCCGCGTCGAGGGAGCGCTGCACCAATACGGCGAGCGGCAGCAGGAGGAGCACGGCGACGGTGGCGACGACGCCGGCCAGCAGCGCCCACTGCCCCGCGCCGCGCGGGCGCCGGGCGGTGACCGAGGCGTCGACCAGCCGCAGCGCGGTCTCACGGCGGCGCACGGTCCAGGCGTGCAGGGCGAGGATCGCGCCGACGGCCACGAACTGGATCATCGTCAGGACGGCCGCCGTGGACAGGTCGAAGATCTCCGACGTCTGCCGGTAGATCTCGACCTCCAGCGTCGAGAAGGTGGGCCCGCCGAGGATCTGGACGACGCCGAACGAGGTGAAGGTGAACAGGAAGACCATGAGGGCGGCGGCGGCCACGGCGGGCGCGAGGGCGGGCAGGGTGACCTGCCGCCAGGCCCGCAGCGGGGAGGCGCCGAGCATCCGCGCGGCCTCCTCCTGACGCGGGTCGAGCTGGGCCCACAGCCCGCCCACGGTCCGTACGACGACGGCGTAGTTGAAGAACACGTGGGCGAGCAGGATCGCCCACACGGTGGTGTCGAGGCGAACGCCCCACAGCTCGTCCAGGAGCCCGCCGCGGCCGACGAGCGCCAGGAACGCCGTACCGACGACGACCGTCGGCAGCACGAACGGGACCGTGACCAGCGCGCGCAGGAACTGCTTGCCCCGGAACTCGAAGCGGGCGAAGACGTACGCGCCGGGGAGCGCGACGAGGAGCGTGAGCGCCGTGGAGACGAGCGCCTGCCAGCTGGTGAACCACAGGACGTGCCGCACGTCCGACTGGGCCAGCACGTCCGTGATCCGCCCGGGGTGCCAGCCCGCGTCGGTCCGCAGCCCGCGCGCGACGATCGCGGCGACGGGGTGGGCGAAGAACACGGCGAAGAACGCGACGGGCAGGGCCATCAGCCCCAGCCGCGCCGCGTTCCCGCGTCGCCGTGCGGCGGCCCGGCCTACTTCAGTACGAGCGAGGTCCACGACTTGACCCACTGGTCACGGTTCTCGGCGATCTTCGCCGGCTCCAGGGTCCGGGGGTCCTCGGCCTGCGGCCCGAACTCCGTGAACTCCTCCGGCACCTGGGCGCCCTCACGCACCGGGTACACGAACATGTTCATCGGCATGTCCTCCTGGAACCGCTTGCCGATCAGGAAGTCCAGGAGCGCCTTGCCGCCCTCGGCGTTCTTGGCGTTGCTCAGCAGCCCGGCGTACTCGACCTGCCGGAAGCAGGTGCCCTCGGCGACGCCGGTCGGCGCGGTCTCGGGCCTCGGGTCGGCGAAGACGACCTCGGCGGGCGGCGAGGAGGCGTAGGACACGACGAGCGGCCGGTCGCCCTTGGCCTTCTTGCCGCCGGCCGAACCGGAGAACTCCTCGTTGTAGGCCTGCTCCCAGCCGTCGACCACCTTCACGCCGTTGGCCTTGAGCTTCTTCCAGTAGTCCTGCCAGCCCTCGTCGCCGTACTCGGCGGCGGTGCCGAGCAGGAAGCCGAGGCCGGGCGAGGAGGTGGAGGCGTTCTCGGTGACGAGGAGATCCTTGTACTGCGGCTTGACCAGGTCCTCGAACGACGACGGCGGGGTCAGCTTGCGCTTGCCGAACCACTCCTTGTCGTAGTTGACGCAGATGTCGCCGGTGTCGACGGGCGTGACGCGGTGCTTGTCCCCGTCGGCCCGGTACTCGGGGCGGATCTCCCCGGAGTCCTTCGCCTCGTACGGCTGGAAGAGGCCGTTGTCGAGGGCGCGGGACAGCAGGGTGTTGTCGACGCCGAAGAAGACGTCGCCCTGCGGGTTGTCCTTGGTCAGGATGGCCTTGTTGACGGCGGTGCCGGCGTCGCCGTCCTTGAGGACCTTGACCTGGTAGCCGGACTCCTTCTCGAAGGCGGCGACGACGTCCTTCGACGCGGCCCACGAGTCGTGGCTGACGAGCGTGACGGTCTTGGGCGAGCCGGACGCGCCCTGCTCGTCGTCGGACGAGCCGCAGGCGGCGAGCCCGCCGACCAGGCCGAGCCCGACAACGACGGCCGTGAACCGCGTCGCGGTCGGACGCCTGTTGGTGATTCCCACTGAATTCCTCCTGGGGTTGACCAGGAAGAGACGCGGCCCTGCCCGGAACCCCTGGGGTGCGCGGGCAGGGCGCAACAGCTCGAGTGATGACCGATCTCCCTACCCAGAATGACCTGGGCGAGGTTCGGAGGGTCTGCGGCCGGTGCCGCACTCTCAGCGCTGTGGCGCTCCCCTGTCGGAATATGAAGATGTTCTTACGCGGGTCAGGTTACCTCTCGGTCGCGGCGAGCTGACCGCACGCCCCGTCGATCTCCTGTCCACGGGTGTCCCGGATCGTCACCGGCACACCGTGCGCGGCGATGGACTCGACGAACGCCTTCTCGTCCTCGGGCCGCGAGGCGGTCCACTTGGAGCCGGGCGTCGGGTTCAGCGGGATCAGATTGACATGCACGGGCCGCCCCTTGAGCAGCCGTCCGAGCCGGTCACCCCGCCAGGCCTGGTCGTTGATGTCCCGGATCAGCGCGTACTCGATGGACAGCCGCCGCCCGGACTTCGCCGCGTACTCGAACCCGGCGTCCAGCACCTCCCGGACCTTCCACCGGGTGTTCACCGGCACGAGGGTGTCGCGCAGCTCGTCGTCGGGGGCGTGCAGCGAGATCGCGAGCCGGCACTTGAAGCCCTCGTCGGAGAACCGGTTGATCGCCGGCACGAGCCCGACGGTCGACACGGTGATCCCCCGCTGCGACAGTCCGAGCCCGTCGGGCTCGGGATCGGTGAGCCGCCGGATGGCGCCGACGACCCGGTTGTAGTTGGCGAGCGGCTCACCCATCCCCATGAACACGATGTTGGAGAGCCTCGCCGGCCCGCCCGGCACCTCTCCGTCCCGCAGCGCCCGCATCCCGTCGACGATCTGATGGACGATCTCGGCGGTGGACAGATTCCGGTCGAGACCGGCCTGCCCGGTCGCGCAGAACGGACAGTTCATCCCGCAGCCCGCCTGGGAGCTGATGCACATGGTGACCCGGTCCGGGTACCGCATCAGCACCGACTCGACGAGCGTCCCGTCGAACAGCCGCCACAGCGTCTTGCGCGTGGTCCCCTGGTCGGTCGACAGATGCCGCACGACGGTCATCAGCTCGGGAAGCAACGCCTCCTGAAGCCGCGCCCGCGCGGCGGCCGGAATATCGGTCCACTGCTCCGGGTCGTGCGCGTACCGCGCGAAGTAGTGCTGCGAGAGCTGCTTGGCGCGAAACGGCTTCTCACCGACCTCCACGACCGCCTCCTTGCGCTCGGCGGGCGTGAGATCGGCAAGGTGCCGCGGCGGCTTCTTGGCTCCGCGCGGGGCAACGAAAGTGAGTTCTCCGGGCTTAGGCATGGCTGTACCAGTGTCGCAGATCGACTGGGGTGACCTGCCTGCCCCGCCCCGGCGCCCTCCCGGCCCGTTACGTGAACAGCGCCTCCAAGATGTCGGCCAGCCACCCGCTGCGATGCGCGCGGCAGTACTTCCACTTCCGTCTGCGCAGACGGAACCGCGGCTGCCGTACGGCCGCCCCGCAGGTCCGGCACGGTCTCGTGGTCCTGCTCATCGTCGCTCTCTCCCCCTTGCGGACGTCCGCGGGCCCATGACCAAGGCCCGCCGTCCTGTACGGACGACGGGCCTCGTCGATCGGTTGCGCAGGGGCCGGACAGGTGCCCGGCTCGTCCGGCGGGCGTCAGCCCGACCCGACGAACAGCACCAGCAGCAGCCACACCACCGGCGCCGTCGGCAGCAGGGAGTCCAGGCGGTCCATGATGCCGCCGTGGCCCGGCAGCAGCGTGCCCATGTCCTTGATGCCGAGGTCCCGCTTGATCATCGACTCGCCGAGGTCGCCGAGCGTCGCGCTGGCAGCGACCGCGAGGCCGAGCAGCAGGCCCTGCCACCAGGCGCCGTCGTCGATCAGGAACTCCATGCACAGCGCGCCCGCCACCATCGCGAACGTCACCGCGCCGAGCAGACCCTCGCGGGTCTTGCCGGGGCTGATGCGCGGCGCCAGCTTGTGCCGGCCGAAGCGCCAGCCCACCGCGTACGCGCCCGTGTCGCTGACGACGGTCAGCAGCAGGAACGTCAGGACGCGGAACGCCCCGTCGTCGGCGGTGAGCATCATCGCGACGAACGTGGCCAGGAACGGCACGTAGAACGCCGCGAAGACGCCCGCGGTGACGTCCTTGAGGTAGCCCTCCGGCGGTTCCGTCATGCGCCACACCAGCACCGCCAGCGCCGTCAGCGCCATGGCGACCCAGGCGCCCTCGGCACCGCGTACGTAGCCCGCGACGACCATCGCCGCGCCGCCGATCGCCAGCGGCACGAGTGGCGCCTTGATGCCCCTGCGCTCGTCGAGCCGCTTCGTCAGCTCCCACAGCCCGACGACCACGGCGACCGCGACGACGCCCACGAACACGGCCTTGACGACGAACAGCGACGCGACGATGACCGCGCCGAGCCCGACACCAACCCCTATCGCGGCACCCAGGTCACGTCCCGCGCTCTTCTTCTGCGGCTTCGGCGCCGGCTGCGGGGCGTCGGGCATGGGCTCCGGATTCTGCGGCACCTCCCCGTACGGGTGTGCCTGCGGCGTCTCGTCGCGGAACAAGGGGCCGCCCAGCCGAGCGGCCCCCCGGTCGTCATCCTGGTCTCCGCCGTGATCGGGTACGTCGGGCACGATGGGCATGGGACGAGTCTGCTGCGCGTCATGCGCATCGTACGAGGGACCCGCCGGGGCTGTTCCCTGGACATGCCCGTAGGCGTGTCCCTGGGCGGGGCCCCGGTCGGTGGGCCCCCACTGTCCCGCGTGCGGCGGGTACCCGGCTTGTGGCGGCGCGCCCCAGGAAGAGTCGTTCATCAGACCTCGAGCAGCTCCGCTTCCTTGTGCTTCAGGAGCTCGTCCACCTGGGCGACGTACTTCGCGGTGGTGTCGTCGAGCTCCTTCTCCGCACGGCGGCCCTCGTCCTCGCCGACCTCGCCGTCCTTGATCAGCTTGTCGATGGCGTCCTTGGCCTTGCGGCGCACGGAGCGGATGGAGACCTTGGCGTCCTCACCCTTGCCCTTGGCGACCTTGATGTACTCGCGGCGGCGCTCCTCGGTGAGCTCGGGGAACACCACCCGGATGATGTTGCCGTCGTTGCTCGGGTTGACGCCCAGGTCGGAGTCGCGGATGGCCTGCTCGATATTGCGCAGCGCGCTCTTGTCGAACGGCGTCACCACGGCCATGCGCGGCTCGGGCACGGAGAACGAGGCCAGTTGGTTGATCGGCGTCGGCGCGCCGTAGTAGTCGGCCACGATCTTGTTGAACATCGCCGGGTGCGCACGACCGGTACGGATCGCGGCGAAGTCCTCCTTGGCGACCACGACGGCCTTCTCCATCTTCTCCTCGGCCTCGAGGAGGGTCTCTTCGATCACCACTTGCTCCTGCGTGTCTTGAGTAGGCCCGGCTGCGGTTCCTTGTCAGGGCGGCGGCCGGCTGCGTCGCGTCTTCTTCCTGCACGGTTCCCGACCGGCAGGACATTGTCCATCCCCCGGCCGGTCAGTCCCGGCTGCCTTCGTCACCCACAAGCGTGCCGATCTTCTCACCCTTGACCGCGCGCGCGATATTGCCCTCCGACAGAAGCTCGAAGACGACGATCGGGAGCTTGTTGTCGCGGCACAGGGTGACCGCGGTGGCGTCGGCGACCTTCAGGTCGCGGGTGATGACGTCGCCGTAGTCGAGGTGGTCGAACTTGACCGCGTCGGGGTTCTTCTTCGGGTCGGAGTCGTAGACCCCGTCGACACCGTTCTTGCCCATCAGCAGCGCCTCGGCGTCGATCTCCAGGGCGCGCTGCGCGGCGGTCGTGTCGGTGGAGAAGTACGGCATGCCCATACCGGCGCCGAAGATCACCACGCGGCCCTTCTCCAGGTGGCGCACGGCCCGCAGCGGGATGTACGGCTCGGCGACCTGCCCCATGGTGATCGCGGTCTGCACGCGGCAGTCCACGCCCTCCTTCTCCAGGAAGTCCTGGAGGGCGAGGCAGTTCATGACGGTGCCGAGCATGCCCATGTAGTCGGAGCGGGCCCGGTCCATGCCGCGCTGCTGGAGTTCGGCGCCGCGGAAGAAGTTGCCGCCGCCGATGACCGCCGCGATCTGTGCTCCGTCGCGGACGACCGCCGCGATCTCACGGGCGATGGCGTGCACCACGTCGGGGTCGACCCCGAGGCCCCCGCCGCCGGAGAAGGCCTCTCCGGACAGCTTCAGCAGAAACCGGCCGGGTACTTTGCCGTCGTCGCTCTTCTGGGCCTTGGTGCTCATGGGATCTCGCCTCTTTTACGTGTCGCACATACGAAGAAGGCCATTGCCGGTGGGGCGTGGTTCGCATCCCATGCTCGGCAATGGCCTCCTCGTCAGATCTGCTGTCGCCCGCGCCACGCGCGCGCGAAGTGGCCTCCGCGGGCGACATGGCCGACTGCACTCGACCCTATAGGGGCCGGGCGCCGGTCGCGGTACGGACTCAGATGCCGACCTTGATCCGCGTGAAGCGCTTCAGGGTGACACCGGCCTCGTCCAGGATCTTCTGGACGGACTTCTTGTTGTCGAGCGCGTACGGCTGGCCGAGCAGCGTGGCGTCCTTGAAGAAGCCGTTGAGGCGACCCTCGACGATCTTCGGCAGGGCGGCCTCGGGCTTGCCCTCGGCGCGGGTGGTCTCCTCGGCGACGCGGCGCTCGGACTCGACGACCTCGGCCGGCACGTCCTCCTTGGAGAGGTACTTCGGCGCGAAGGCGGCGATGTGCTGGGCGACGCCCTTGGCGATCTCGGCGTTCGGCTTGTCGAGCTCGACGAGGACACCGATCTGCGGCGGCAGGTCGGGCATCGTGCGGTGCATGTACGCCGTGACGTAGCCGTCGGCGAACTGCGCGAAGCGGTCCAGGACGATCTTCTCGCCCAGGTTGGCGTTGGCCTCGTCCACGTACGCCTGGACGGTCTTGCCGGCCTCGATCTCGGAGGCGAGCAGCGCCTCGAGGTCCGCCGGGGAGGTCTTGGCGACGTGCTCGGCGATGGTCGTGGCGACCGACTGGAACTTCTCGCCCTTGGCGACGAAGTCCGTCTCGCACTTCAGCTCGACCAGGACACCGGAGGAGTTGTCGTCGGCGATGATCGAGACGACGGCGCCGTTCTCGGCGGAGCGGCCCTCGCGCTTGGCGACGCCCTTCTGGCCCTTGATACGGAGCGCCTCGACGGCCTTCTCGACGTTGCCCTCGGCCTCGTCCAGCGCCTTCTTGCAGTCCATCATGCCGGCGCCGGTGAGCTCGCGGAGCTTCTTGACGTCGGCGGCGGTGTAGTTCGCCATGAGTCTGTGAGTCTTTCTGGAGTCTGGAAGATCGAAGATCTGCGCGGTCTGCGATCCACATGTAGCTGCGGATGCGCGACTCGCCGCTGACCTACGGGTGAACGGCGGGAGCGGACTTCATGTCACCGCTCCCGCCGTCAACACCGACGCTGACGGGTCAGGCCTGCTCGGCCTCGGCGGCCGGAGCCTCGGCGGGGGCCTCGGTCTCGGCGGGCTTCTCGGCCTCGGCCTCGGCGGCGGGGGCGGCAGCCTCGGCGGCCGGGGCCTCCTCGGCCTTCTTCTCGCCCTCGAGCAGGTCGCGCTCCCACTCGGCGAGCGGCTCGCCCGCGGCCTTCTCACCCTTGCCCTCGGTCGCGACACCGGAGCGGGCGATGAGGCCCTCGGCGACGGCGTCCGCGATCACGCGGGTGAGCAGGGTGACGGAGCGGATCGCGTCGTCGTTGCCCGGGATCTTGTAGTCGACCTCGTCGGGGTCGCAGTTGGTGTCGAGGATGGCGACGACCGGGATGTTGAGCTTCCGGGCCTCGCCGACCGCGATGTGCTCCTTCTTGGTGTCCACGATCCAGACGGCGCTGGGCACCTTCTGCATCTCGCGGATACCGCCGAGGGTCTTCTCCAGCTTGGCCTTCTCGCGGGAGAGGACGAGCAGCTCCTTCTTGGTGAGGCCGGAGGCGGCCACGTCCTCGAAGTCGATCTGCTCGAGCTCCTTGAGGCGCTGCAGACGCTTGTAGACGGTCGAGAAGTTGGTGAGCATGCCGCCCAGCCAGCGCTGGTTGACGTACGGCATGCCGACGCGGGTCGCCTGCTCGGCGATGGCCTCCTGCGCCTGCTTCTTCGTACCGACGAACATGACCGTGCCGCCGTGGGCGACGGTCTCCTTGACGAACTCGTAGGCGCGGTCGATGTACGACAGCGACTGGAGCAGGTCGATGATGTAGATGCCGTTGCGCTCCGTGAAGATGAAGCGCTTCATCTTCGGGTTCCAACGACGGGTCTGGTGACCGAAGTGGACGCCGCTCTCCAGCAGCTCCCGCATCGTGACGACGGCCATGGCCGCTCTCCTTGTGTTTCTCGGTTGTGCCGCGGAAACCGGACGGCTTCCGCGCCTGACGCCCGCGATGCGCCGTGCCGCGAAGGACCGAGGGGCGCTGACACCTGGACACCGGCTCGCGCCGGGCCCCGGTGTCGGGGCGTGCGAAGTCGACCCGGTGACCCGGATCGCCACCAGAAGTGTACGGGACCCGGGAGGCAGCGGGTGACGCCGATACCCACAACGGGACGGTTGTCCACAGGCCGGGGCACCGCCCACCGATCATGCGGCACGGTTCCTGACATGCGAACGAGGCGATACGGGTGGCGGTGGCCGGGCGCGGGCCTGCTGTGGGCGCTGGCGGCGGCGGTGTTGACGGGGGTGGTCTGGGCGGGGGCCGCAGGGACGGGGACGGGATGGGCGAGGGCGGCATGGGCGAGTGGCCCGGCGGGGGTGCAGGCGCCGGTGCGGGTCGCTCCGTCCGCGCATGGGCGGACGCCGGCAGACACGGGGACGGCAGACAAGGGGACCGCGGACGAGGGGACCGCAGACACGGCGACGACGACGGCGCTTACGTCACCGCCGTCCCCGGCCCCGACCCCGGCAGCGCCCGACTCGCCCCGGCCGGACCCGGCAGCCCCGCCCGGCCCGGACAATCGGGGCGACCCGGGAGTACCCGCCGTGGCCCGGGTCTGGCCGGTGGGCCCGCGCCCCACGGTCCTGCGCGGCTGGGACCCGCCCGCCACGCCGTACGGCCGTGGCCACCGGGGCGTGGACCTGGCGTCCCCGGTGGGCGTGCCCGTACGGGCCGTCGCCCCGGGCCGGGTGTCCTTCGCGGGCCGGGTGGCCGGACGCGGAGTGGTGTCGGTGGAGCTGGCGGGCACGGGCTCTCCCCCGCTGCGCACGACGTACGAGCCCGTGCTGCCGTCGGTGCGGCAGGGCACCGAGGTCGCGGCCGGCGAAGTCCTGGGCACGCTGGACCGGTCCGCCCACTGCGGCGGGCCCGCGTGCCTGCACTGGGGCCTGCGCAGAGGCGAGGCGTACCTGAACCCGCTGCCGCTCCTCCCGCCCTGGCTGGCGGGGGACGCGCCGCCGAGGCTCCTGCCGGTGCTCGGAGTGCCTCTACCGGAGTAACGCGGAGGCCCAGGCCCTCGACGTCCGGCGTCCGGGCATCAGCGCCGGGCGCCCGGCGCTCGGACGCCCGTCAGCCGCGCACGCCCCGCAGCACCATCGACACCGCCGCCTCCGTCACGACGTCCGGCTCCTCCGCCGCCCCCAGTTCGATGCGCCGCACCGCCGCGTCGACGATCCCCTGGAGCAGCATCGCCGCCAGCCGCGGCTCCGCGTGGCCCAACTCCCCCAGTGCCTCGACGATCATGGCGATCAGCCCGCCGTGCGCCGCCCGGATCTTCTCCCGCGCCCCGGCGTCCAGTTCGCTCGCGGAGATCGCCACGACGGCCCGGTGCCGCCGGTCCCCGACGAGTTCGAGCTGCTTGCGGACGTACGCCTCGATCTTGGCCTCGGCCTCGTCGGCCTGGCCCATCGCCGCCTCGACCTCGGCCGCCCAGAGGGGGAAGTCGACCTGGCACAGCTCCTCGACCACGGCGGCACGCGAGCGGAAGTACTCGTACACGGACGAGCGCGCGAGCCCCGTGCGCTCGGCGAGGGCCGGGAAGGTCAGCGCCTCCGTCCCGCCCTCGGACAGCAGGGAGCGTGCCGCGTCCAGCAGGGCGGCTCGCTGCATCGACCGGTGCTCGGCCACGGAGGCCGCTCGAATCCTTGGCACGCCGTCCAGCTTACGGAGGGACCACCCCCGGCGGGAGACTCACCGGCCATGCTGTCCTCTTCCGGCAGCCGGCCGGCACTCGACGACCGAGGGGGCCGGCCCGTCAGCGGCCGAAACTCGCCAGCTTCGCCCGCAACTGCAGCACCGACTTGGTGTGGATCTGGCTGACACGGCTCTCGGTCACACCCAGGACGTTGCCGATCTCGGCGAGCGTGAGGCCCTCGTAGTAGTAGAGCGTGACGACGGTCTTCTCCCGGTCGGGCAGCGTGTTGATCGCCCGCGCGAGGAATCTCCGCAGCTCCCGGTCCTCGGCCACCTCGACCGGGTTGTCGGCGGCGGTGTCCTCCAGCGTGTCCATGAGGCTGAGCCGGTCGCCGCCCTCACCGCCGACGTGCAGCAGCTCCTCCAGCGCGACCACGTTGGCCAGGGACAACTGGCTGAAAACCGCGTGCAGTTCGTCCACCGCGATGCCCATCTCGGTGGCGACCTCGGTCTCCGAGGGCGTCCGCCGCAGCCGCGCCTCCAGGGTCGCGTAGGCGCGTTCGACGTTGCGCGCCTTCTGCCGCACCGAGCGCGGGATCCAGTCGAGCGCCCGCAGTTCGTCGATCATGGCGCCGCGGATCCGGGTGATCGCGTACGTCTCGAACTTGATCTCCCGGTCGATGTCGAACTTCTCGATCGCGTCGATCAGTCCGAACACGCCGGACGAGACGAAGTCGGCCTGTTCCACATTGGGAGGCAGGCCGACGCTGACCCGTCCCGCGACGTACTTCACGAGCGGCGAGTAGTGGAGGATGAGCTGCTCCCGCAGCCGCTCGTCCCCGGTCGCCTTGTACGACCGCCACAGTTCGTCGAGCGTCGAGGGAGCGGGCGGCCGCACGCTGCCACCGTCGCGGGCGGCTGGGGGGATGGCCGCCCGGTCGGACCCGGAGGTGTGCTGGGGCATTCGTCGCCTTGTGCCGTTCTGCTGTGGAGTGGTGGTACCTGGGTGAGCTGTCGCTCTGATGTCGAGTTGCCTTCTGCGTCGGAATCCTCGTGAGCGTAGCGTGACTGAAGTGTCGCGGTGTGCGAAGGCGGCCGCGGCGGGGGTGCGCAGATACGTTCCGCAAGGCGCTCCCCGGGGTCACGGTGATCGCTGTGCGTGATTTCCGCGATGCGCCAACTGCGGCAATTCCCAAGGGTGTCGGCGTTCCCCCGGACGGCCGAACACGCTGTGTCAGGAGCGGCGCGGGCCGCCGCGGACCGAGATCACGGCCTGGCGTGTCAACTTCCAGCTGTCGTCATGTCGTTCGACGTATCCAAGTGCTCGCAGTTCGTACAGTCTCGCGATGGCGTCGTCCTCGGTCGTCTGCGCGCCGCGCGCGATCTCGGCCGCCGTGGCGCCGCGGCGTGCGGGCAGGGCGGCGAGGACCTGGCGGGCGCGGGGTTCCAGCAGGTCACGGGGCAGTACGGGGCCCCGCCGGTCGGGTGCGAGGTCGCCGATGTCGCCGACCATTTCGATGACGTCCGCGGCGTCGGTGACGAGGACGGCGTCCCCGCGCAGGAGTTCGTGCACGCCCGCCGAGAGGCCGCTGGTGGCCGGTCCGGGTACCCCTATCGTGTGGCGCCCGAGCCGCTGGGCGGCGCGCGCGGTGACGAGTGAGCCGCTGCGGTGTGCGGCCTCCACGACGACGGTGCCGCGGGTGAGTGCGGCGATCACGCGGTTGCGCAGCACGAACCTGCTCGGCGTCGGATGCTCACCCGGCGCCAACTCGCCCACGACCAGTCCCTGTTCGGCGATTCTGTTGATCAGTTGGGTGTGGCCGCGCGGATAGGGGCGGTCGACGCCGCAGGCCAGGACGGCGACGGTGGCGCCGCCGGCGCCGAGAGCGCCCCGGTGGGCGGCGCCGTCGACGCCGTAGGCCCCGCCGGAGACGACGACCCAGCCGCGTCCCGCCAGGTCGGCGGCGAGGCTCGCGGCCATGTGGGCGCCGTACTCGGTGCAGGCGCGGGCGCCGACGACGGCGACGGACTTCAGCGCCCACATCCGCAGGCTGGGCCGGCCCCGCACCCACAGCCCCAGGGGGCGGGCGTCACCGAGGTCGTCGAGCTGGCCGGGCCACTCGGCCTCGCCGGGTCGCACGAAGCGCACGCCTGCCTCACCGGCCACGGCGAGGTCCCGGCGGGGGTCGGCCTGCCCGGCCCGCGCGAGCAGCCCCGCCCAGCGCCTCCCGCTCACCCCAGGCAAGGGCGGCGCCCCCTGCCGCAGTCTCCGCGCCACCTCCCCCGCCCCGAACTCCCGGACCCATCGCCCGCCGATCTCGTCGCCGGGTTCGACGACCCGGGTGAGGAAGACGCGGTCGAGCAGGTCACCGGCCGGGGTGTGCCCGGCGCTCACGTCAGCGCGCCGATGGCCATGGGCACGCCTCGGGGCACGCCGGTGCGCAGTTGCAGCGCGAGGGCGACGTCGGTGGTGTCCGGCCGGTCGTGTCCGACGAGGTCCGCGACGGTCCAGGCGACCCGCAGGACCCGGTCGATGCCCCGGGCGGTGAGCGTGCCGCGCTCCAGGCTCCGCTCGGCCTCGTCCATGGCGCCGGGCGCGGCCGGCCAGCGGCTGCGCAGTTCGCGTCCCGGCACTTCGCTGTTGGTGCGCCAGGGAGTGCCGGCCAGCCGCGCCGTCGCCCGCTCCCGGGCTGCCCGTACCCGGTCGGCCACGGTGGCGGTGGACTCGCCGCGGGTGCCGGGGCTGGCCAGCTCGGAGCGCGTGACGCGGTCCACCTCGACGCGGAGGTCGACGCGGTCGAGCAGTGGGCCGGACAGTCTGGCCTGGTAGCGGCGGATCGCCGAGGGCGGGCACTCGCAGGAGTCGTCCCGCGGGGAGAACCGGCCGCAGGGGCATGGATTGGCGGCGAGCACCATCAGGAACTTCGCCGGGAAGCGCACGACGCCGGCGCTGCGCGCGATGACGACGTAACCCGCTTCGAGGGGCTGGCGCAGGGCGTCGAGCGCGTGACTGCTGAACTCCGGCGCCTCATCGAGGAACAACACTCCTCGGTGGGAGAGCGAGACCGCCCCGGGCCGTGCGATGCCGGGGCCGCCGCCGACCAGGGACTGCATCGTCGCCGAGTGGTGCGGGGCGCAGTAGGGGGCGGTGTCGATCATGGGTTTGCCAGGGGGCAGCAGGCCCGCCACCGAGTGGACCGCGGTCACTTCGAGCGCTTCCTCCCTGCCGAGCGGGGGCAGGACGGCGGGCAGCCGTTCGGCGAGCATCGTCTTTCCGGCGCCCGGTGGGCCTGCGAGGAAGAGGTGGTGTCCACCGGCGGCGGCCACTTCCACGGCCGTGCGTGCCGAGGTCTGGCCCACGACGTCGGCGAGGTCGTGGCCCTGGTCGTGCTGGGCCGCGCCCGCGCTGTGCATACCCGTGGCGGCTCCCGTGCCGGGGACGCGCAGACCGGCGAGGAGCGGGTCGGGGCGGCCCGGTTCGTCCGGTTCCTCGTCGGGCACGGGTTCGTCGGCGAGGACGGCGATCAGTTGCCGCAGGCTGCGGACGCCCAGGACCGACACCCCCGGCACCAGCGAGGCCTCCGCCGCTGCGCACTCCGGCACGACGACCTGTTCGTACCCGGCGTCCGCCGCGGCCAGCACGGCGGGCAGGGTGCCCCGCACCGGCCGCACCCTCCCGTCGAGGCCCAGTTCCCCGATCATCACGATGTCGGCGAGGACGCGGGGGTCGATGCGTTCGGACGCTCCCAGGACCGCTGCGGCTACAGCGAGATCGAAGCCGCTGCCGCTCTTGGGGACGGACGCCGGGCTCAGGCCGACCGTGAGTTTCTTCTGCGGCCAGGTCGCTCCCGAGTTCACCACCGCGGCCCGCACCCGGTCGCGGCTCTCGGAGAGGCTCTTGTCGGGCAGTCCGACCAGCGTGAACGCCGCGACGCCTGGTTCGAGGTCGGCCTGGACCTCCACGACGACGCCCTCGACACCGACGAGGGCCACCGAGCACGTACGGGCGAAACCCATCAGGCCACCCCCCGCGCGTGCTCCACGACGGCCGCGCCGCGCTGCGGGAGCAGCACGCCGACCAGGTCGATGCGGACGCCTCCCGGCGGTGCTCCGCCGTGGGTGTGGATCCAGCGCTCGGCGAGCTGCCGCAGCCGCGCCGCCTTCTCCGGGGACACCGCGGCCATGGGGTGCTCGAAGGCGCCTCCCCTGCGGGTCTTCACCTCGCACACCACGAGGACGTCCCCGTCCCGGGCCACGATGTCGATCTCACCGGTCCTGCCGCAGCGCCAGTTGCGCTCCAGGACCGTCATGCCGGCCTCGGTCAGCCGCCGCGCGGCCAGACTCTCGCCGTACTTGCCCATCGCACCTCGTGCGTTCATGTCGGCACCACCTCCGGCGCCAACAGTGCGGGCGGCTCAGCGAGCCTGGTGATCTTGGTGGACGGACCACCGCGATGTGGAAAACTCCATCACCCGTGTGGGGGAACTGCGGGCCTCTGCCGAACGCGGACCGCCGGGCGACGGGCGACGGCCGCGCCGGGCGACGGCCACCGGACGACGGACGACGGACGACGGACATCAGCCGCTCGGCAGCTCCAAGTCGCTCTTGTTGAGCTCCTCGATATTCACGTCCTTGAACGTCAGCACCCGGACCTGCTTCACGAAGCGCGCCGGCCGGTACATGTCCCAGACCCAGGCGTCCGCCATGGACACCTCGAAGAACACCTCGCCCTGGACCGAGTGCACCTGCATCTCGTAGTCGTTGGTCAGGTAGAAGCGCCGCTCGGTCTCGATCACGTATTTGAACAGACCGACGACATCGCGGTACTCCCGGTAGAGCTTCAGCTCCATCTCGGTCTCGTACTTCTCGAGGTCCTCGGCGCTCATGGCATGTTCCCCTTCAGCCGTGCGGTCCCACCATTGTGCGCCAGCCCCGGGAACCCCTAGACGATTTCGGTGTCAAGGGTCACGGGTCCGGCCGGAGGACCTTCGTCGAGCAACGTGCGCAGCAGCTCGGCGAGTCTCGTCGGATACACCGTCTCATGTGCCCGGGCCAGTTCCTGACACGTCCACCAGCGCGCTCCGGCGACACTGCGCCGCTCCAGCTCGGTCAGGCCCGGCGCCTGGAGCGCCACCCCGGGCGTACGGGCCGTGCGGGCCAGGTAGTACCACTCGTCCTGGTCCCAGCGGCGTCCGGCGAACGGGAAGGAACACGTCCGACGCCAGAGCACCGGGCCGAGCTCGACCTCGGTGATGCCGGTCTCCTCGGCGAGTTCCCGCAGGGCGGCCTCTTCACGTGTCTCGTCGCCCTCGACACCGCCGCCGGGCGTGAACCACCAGTCGTCGGCCGGATCGTCGGGCTCGTGGCCGTGCAGCAGCAGGATGCGGTCCTGCGGATCGAGCAGGACGACCCGGGCCACCTTGCGCAGCCCGCCCGCGGGGGCGTGGTGGTCGCTCGCGTCCGTCGCCTCAGCGGGCACCGGCCGACTCCGTCCTCGCTCGCGCCCGCGAGGCGGCCCGCCGGTTGGCGAGGGGCCCGTACGCCGCCCCGCCGAGCACCAGCACGGCGCCGCCCAGGACGGCCACGCCCATCGTGCGCAGCGGCCCCGGTGTCGAGAGGCTGCCGAGGGTCTCGAAGCCGGTGGGCCGCTCCAGCATGCCGTTCATGGGCCAGACGACGGCGTCGACGCGGCCCTCGACGGCACTGCGCGCGACGGTGCCGTTCGCGGCGTCCGTGAGGTGGGCGGTGGAGTCGACGGAGTTGCCGCGTTCGTCACCGAGCAGGAACAGCCGGCCCTTGGGCACGGTCACCGTCGGGAAGTTGGCGGCCCCGGCCGCGTCGCCCTCGGCGAGGTACGGCTCGTCGATCACCTTGCCGTTGACCTTGAGCTTGCCGTCCTGACAGCAGGCCACGGTGTCGCCGCCGACGGCGACCACGCGCTTGAGCATCGGCACGTTGGCCCAGGTGGCGTCCTTGAAGACGACGACGTCGCCGCGGCGCACGTCGGCGCCGTCCACGCGCTGGGCGAGCACCCGGTCGCCGGCGCCGATGGAGGGCGTCATCGAGGTGGTGGGCACGGTGTAGGGCCTGTAGACGACCGCTCCCCAGGCGAATCCTCCGAGGAACAGCACCAGGCCCAGCGCCACCGCCAGACCGGACAGGACCTGCCCGGTCCGGCTGCCCGCCGGGCCGCTGTTCGTGCCGCCGCTGCGCGGGGCCGTGCGTGTCGTGCTCTGACCACCCATGGATCCGCACCCTACCCGGCGGTACCTGACCCGGTCAGCCCTTGGGCCGGGACCGGGGCCAGGCTCCACGAGGGCTTCACCGGGCCCGGCACGACCCGGCACGACCCGGCACGACGCGGCACGACCGAGACGGCCCGGCCCGGCACGATCAGCACGGCCCGGCGCCCCGTAGGGTCGCCCGGCCCGACCCCGCGTCGGCCAACACCGGCCGGCTCGGCCGACGTCGGCCCGGCACCGGCGGGGTCAGCGCGTCAGCGGGTCCGCTCCACCGCGAGGCGCTTGCGGCGCCACAGCGCGAGCGGCACGACGCCGACGAGGGCGAGGCCCTGCGGCGCGACCGACAGGGCGGCGGGCGCCGCGGCCGTCAGGTCCTGTTCGAAGGTGTCCGGCACGGGCAGCGTGTCCCAGCGGTTGACCGGCCAGGCCACGACGATGGCCCGTCCGACGACGTCCTTGACCGGGACCATGCCGCCGTTCTTGTCCGACCGGTTGTAGCGGGAGTCGCGGGAGTTCTGCCGGTGGTCGCCCATGACCCAGACGTGGCCCTCGGGAACCTTCACCTTGAACTGGCCGCCCTGGTCGTCCATGCTGCACGGCGTGTTGCCGGGGTAGACGTACGACTCCTCGTTGAGCGCCTTGCCGTTGATCTTGAGCGGGCCGGTGCCCTTGCACTCGACGGTGTCGCCGCCGACCCCGACGACCCGCTTGATCAGGTCCTTCTCCTCGACGGACGGCATCAGGCCGATCCAGCTGAGGAAGTTCTGGAGCGCGTTCGGGTCGGCCGTCGGCTCGCCCGCCAGCCAGTTGTCGGGGTCGTGGAAGACGACGACCTCGCCGCGCTCGGGCTCCGAGCCGAACCACGGGGTGAGCTTGTCCACCAGGACGCGGTCGCCCTGCTGGAGGGTGTTCTGCATCGAGTCGGAGGGGATGGAAAACGCCTGCACCAGGAACGTCTTGATCAGCAGCGCGAGAACCAGCGCGATGCCGACCAGGATGGGCAGCTCCTTCCAGAAGGAGCGGGGCTTCTTCTGCCTACCGGCCGGCCTGTCCGGCCCCTGGTCGTCGGTCCTGGTCTGCTCGCCCGTCACCCTGTCGTCCTCGCCCGCTCCGGAGCCGCTCCCGCCACTCCCGGAGGTCACGGCGCCGCCGGAGGCCTGGACGGCCGACTCCACGGAGCGTCCGCGGTGATCCTCGCCGTCGTGCCCGGACCGTGCGCCTACCGCCACATCCCCCACGCCAACTCCTCACTCCTTGCCGCTGCCTGCCCCATCCGCGACGCAGGCCCACCACTCCCATAACGAGCGGGAGTTCCGCAGGGGTCGGGAGCTGAATCAAACTTTCCGGTTCGATTGCCGGATCTCTTGCCGGGTGGTCAGGTGCAACCCTATGCGACGCCTCGGCGGCGGCGGTCGACGCGGCCCCCGGGTCGGCCACGGAGGCGTACGTTTTCGGCTCGTCGAGGGTGCTCCAGTGGCCCAGCGGCCAGGCGATGACCACGGCCCGGCCGACCACCTCGTCCTCGGAGACGGTGCCACTGTTGCCCTTCCTCTGGTGATAGCGGGAGTCCGCGGAGTTGGAGCGGTGGTCGCCCATCACCCACAGCCGCCCCTCGGGCACGGTGACGTCGAAGGGCGTCGTGGAGGGGGCGTTGCCGGGGAAGAGGTAGTCCTCCTCCAGGGGGACGCCGTTGACGGTGACGCGCCCCTGGGCGTCGCAGCACTTGACGCGGTCGCCGCCGACGCCGACGACGCGCTTGATGAGGTCCTTCTCGTCGTCGGACGGCAGCAGGCCGATGAAGGTCAGGCCCTCCTTGAGCTGCTTGACGACGACGGGGTCGTCCTTCTGCTGCGCGGCCGCTTCGCCCTGGAGCCAGCCGCCGGGGTCGCGGAAGACCACGACGTCGCCCCGGGTCGGCCTGGAGCCGAACCACGGGGTGAGCTTGTCGACCAGGACGCGGTCCCCGATCCGGATCGTCTGCTCCATGGAGCCCGACGGGATCACGAAGGCCTGGACGAGGAACGTCTTGAGCACCAGGGCTATCAGGACGGCGACGCCCACGAGGAGCGGGATCTCCTTGACGGCGGAGCGCCTGCGGCGCCGCTTGACCTTGCGCTGGAGCTTGCGGCGCTCCGCGCGCGTGCGTCCGCCGGCCGGGCCGCTCGCCCGCCGGGTGCCCGTGGGCAGCAGGTTCTCCGCGGGGCTGCTGGGGGCGCCGCGCGGTTTGCCGCGGTTACCCATGGGCGCCCTCCGCGGCCGGCACACGCGCGTAGACGTCGGGACGGACGAGGCGGGTGGCGTGGTCGAAGGGCCACAGGATCCAGTCGGCGCGGCCGAGGACCTCGCCCACGGGGATCATGCCGCCGCCCGGGGAGCCGAGGTGGTCGCGGGAGTCGCTGGAGTCGCTGCGGTGGTCGCCGAGGACGAACAGTCCCCCGTCGGGGACGACGACGTCGAAACGGACCGTCGACGGGCTGTCTCCGGGATGGAGGTATGTCGACTCGTCGACCGACCGGCCGTTCACCTGGAGCCTCCCCTCCTTGTCGCAGCAGACCACGTGGTCTCCCCCCACACCGACAACGCGCTTGATGTACTCCGCGTCCCCGAAATACCCACTTCCGTCGAACACGACAACATCGCCGCGCCGCGGCTCGGCACCGAAACGGTACGCCAACTTATTTACGAGAACGCGGTCCCCGATCCTCAATCCGCGCTCCATGGACCCGCTGGGGATCTCGAAGGGCTGCATCACGAACCTGCTGAACAGCAGCAGGAACAGCAGACAGAGGAACAGGGTGAGGGTGAACCGCCCGCCGGGCAGCCAGTCCGCGAGCCGTGCCACCAACGCGAAGCGCGACCGGTCCTCCGGCCCCGTCGCAGCCGAGGAGTCCTCGGTGTCGGAAGGGCGGGAGGAGCGGTCGCGCTCCGTCGGCTGTGCTTCGGTGTCCATCGGGGCCAGATGCTATCCGGCCCCCGCGCGGACTCCGGCGCGAGATCAGCTCTCGCGCTTCTCCTTGATCTTCGCGGCCTTGCCGCGCAGCTCGCGCAGGTAGTACAGCTTGGCGCGGCGGACGTCACCCTTGGTGACGAGCTCGATCTTCTCGACGATCGGGGTGTGCACCGGGAAGGTGCGCTCGACGCCGACGGAGAAGGAGACCTTGCGGACCGTGAAGGTCTCGCGCACGCCGGCACCCTGGCGGCGGATCACGACGCCCTTGAACTGCTGCACACGGGAGCGGTTGCCCTCGATGACGCGCACGTGGACGTTGACGGTGTCGCCGGGGCGGAAGGCCGGGACGTCGGTGCGCAGCGACGCGGAGTCGACGGAGTCGAGCAGGTGAGACATTTCGTCTGCTTTCTTCGCTGATGCCACAGGTCATCAGCGGCACTAGAGAGATTCGATTCGGGGGTGTGCGCGTCGGAGCGGGCGTCGTGTCCCCCTGTGGCAGGGGCGCACGCCGGACGGACGCACAACAGCGGCCTATTCTTCCACGCCGTCGGTCCTGCGCCAAAATCGGCCGTACGGCTCCCCGTCCGGGTCGGGCGACCAGCCCAGGATGGAGAGCATCTCGCGGTCCTTCTTGTCGAAGGCCTTGGGGTCGCACCGTTCGATGAGGTCGGGCCGGTTGGCGGTCGTGCGGCGCAGCGCCTCGTCGCGGCGCCAGCGGGCGATCTTCCCGTGGTGTCCACTGAGCAGCACGTCGGGGATGCCGCGTCCGCGCCACTCGGGCGGCTTGGTGTAGACGGGGCCCTCCAGCAGGCTCGCCATGGCGCCCGGCGCGAAGGAGTCGTCGCGGTGGGACTCGGCGTTGCCGAGGACGCCGGGCAGCAGCCGGGCGACGGCCTCGGTGACGACGAGGACGGCCGCCTCGCCGCCGGCGAGGACGTAGTCGCCGATGGACACCTCGTAGACCGGCAGGCGGGTGGCGTACTCGTCGACGACGCGGCGGTCGATGCCCTCGTAGCGGGCCGGCGTGAAGATCAGCCAGGGCCGCTCGGAGAGCTCGACGGCGAGTTCCTGGGTGAACGGCCGGCCGCTGGGCGTGGGCACGATGAGGGCGGGCTCGCGCGAGCCGGTCTCGTAGCCGTCGGCGAGGACGGAGTCGAGGGCGTCTCCCCACGGGTCGGTCTTCATGACCATGCCGGGGCCGCCGCCGTACGGGGTGTCGTCGACGGTGTTGTGCCGGTCGTACGTCCAGGAGCGCAGGTCGTGGACGTGCACGTCGAGCTGTCCACGCGCGCGTGCCTTGCCGACGAGGGAGACGTTCAGCGGTTCGAGGTACTCGGGGAAGATCGTGACGACGTCGAGCCGCATTACGCCTCTTTCCCGGCGGAGTCCCCGGTGGAGCCCTCGGTGGAAGCCTCGGCGGAGTCGCGGGCGGAGGCGATCTCGGCGCGGTCGTCGATCAAACCGGGCGGCGGGTCGATGACCGCGCGCTGCTCCTCCAGGTCGACCTCGGTGACGATCTCCTGGACGAACGGGATGAGCACCTCGCTGCCGTCGGGACGCTCGACGACGAACAGGTCCTGCGACGCGAGGTGGGAGATCTCGGTGATGCGGCCGACCTCGGTGCCGTCCACGGTCACCACGTCGAGGTCCATGAGCTGGTGGTCGTAGTACTCGTCCTCGCCCTCGGGCAGTTCCTCGGGGTCGACGTCGGCGATCAGCAGGGTGTTGCGCAGGGCCTCGGCGGCGGTGCGGTCGCGCACGCCCTCGAAGCGCAGCAGGAGACGGCCGCTGTGCACGCGGCCGGTCTCGATGGTGAGCGGGCCGACCGAGGCGGGGTCGGTGGCCAGGACGGCGCCGGGGCCGAGCCTCAGCTCCGGTTCGTCGGTGCGGACCTCGACGGTGACCTCGCCCTTGATGCCGTGGGCACGGCCGATGCGAGCGACTACCAGCTGCACTTTTCTGGATCTCCTGTCATACGACTACGGGCCGGGGACGGCCCACTGGCCCTCCCCGGCCCGAGCCGGTGCTGCGTTTGCGTCAGCGGACGTGGTCCACGTCGACGAGGTCGACGCGGACACCGCGGCCGCCGATGGCGCCCACGACGGTGCGCAGGGCGCGTGCGGTGCGGCCGTTGCGGCCGATCACCTTGCCGAGGTCGTCCGGGTGGACCCGGACCTCGAGCACACGCCCGCGGCGCAGGTTGCGCGAGGCGACCTGCACATCGTCAGGGTTGTCGACGATGCCCTTCACGAGGTGCTCGAGAGCCTCCTCGAGCATGCTCAGGCCTCGGTCGACGCGGACTCAGCGGCGGCCTCGTCCTTCTTCTCAGCCTTCTTCTTCTGGGTGATGGCCTCACCCTTGCCCTCGTCGTCACCGCCGAGAGCCTCGAACGACGGGCGCGCCGGCTTCTCGGCCGGCTGCAGCAGCGGAGCCGGGGCGGGCTCGCCCTTGAACTTCTGCCAGTCGCCGGTCTTCTTCAGGATGGCGAGCACGGGCTCGGTCGGCTGGGCGCCGACGGAGAGCCAGTACGCCACGCGCTCGCTGTCGACCTCCATCACCGACGGGTTGTACGTCGGGTGGTACTTGCCGATCTCCTCGATGGCCCGGCCGTCACGGCGGGTACGGGAGTCGGCGACGACGATGCGGTAGTGGGGCGAACGGATCTTGCCCAGACGCTTCAGCTTGATCTTGACTGC
The DNA here is from genome assembly GCF_055606745.1 of Streptomyces sp. NPDC037054. Taxonomy (NCBI): domain Bacteria; kingdom Bacillati; phylum Actinomycetota; class Actinomycetes; order Kitasatosporales; family Streptomycetaceae; genus Streptomyces; species Streptomyces sp. NPDC037054. The sequence goes on from NZ_JBVJSJ010000013.1 coordinate 119,019, forward strand.
CACGGGAGTGGGTTCTCCTGGATTTGACGTGGTTGGGCACGGCGAGACGGCCGCGTGGGGTTGCGGTACCCGAGTGCCCGATGGACGCGTCAGCCGGAGGAGAGAGGGGTCCTGTGCGGCTGTCGAGTACAGCTAGCCATTGTGCCACACGCCGCGGGTCACGCTTGACCGTGGCCGATTGAGGGCATGCCGGAGGCGCACCCGGCGCCCGTGGACGTCGGGTGCGCGGCACGGCCCCGCCGGAGGCCGACGTACGGCTGCCACGAGCAGCCGCCTCGTCAGCCCGCCGCCGCTCCCACGACCTCCGGGATGCGGAACGGCTTGCCGCAGCCGCCGCACACGATGGGGGCCTGGGCCAGGACCGACGGGACGACCCGGACGTTGCGCCCGCAGTCGCACACCGCCTTGACGCGGACGCCTCCGCCGGAGGAGCCGTGCCGGGCGGCGGGGCCGCGGAAGCTGCGCGCGGTGTCGGACGCCGTCGCCGCCGTGTGGGCCTTCAGGGCCCGCTGGAGACGCTCGATCGTCGGCCGGTAGCGGCGCTTGGCCTCGGGCGTGAGCGAGACCAGGGAGAAGCCGCTGCTGGGGTGCGGTTCCTCGGGGTGGTCCAGGCCCAGCTCCTCGGCGATCGCGAGGAATCTGCGGTTGTGGTAGCGGCCGGCCCGGGAGGTGTCGCGCACTCCGCGGGCGGCGGCGATGCCGTGGACTGCTTCGTGCAGCAGTCGTTCGAAGGAGAGCTCGTGACCGCAGGCGGACGACGACTCCCCGATCAGGGACTCTGGCGCGGCGAGATCGGGCAGCTCGGGGTGGTGCCGCTGAATGTCGGCCCACGCCTCTGCCAGTTCTGCGGCGAGAACAGGTGGTGTCTGTGTCGTGCTCACGTAATGACAACGAGCGGGGGTGCCGCTGTGTTCCTATTCCGGGGCATCTCAAATAATTTGCACGTACCCGTCAGTTGCCACTGATGCTGCCCGACGAGGGCGGGTGCGCTGATCTGCGGAGAAGCCTCGCAGCTCGTCACAAGACGGTACGTAGTTCAACATACGACCCACCATGTAGGCGGCGTCCGCGCCCCGGGGCGACCGCACTCCGCCGATGCGCAAGAGGTGATTCGGTCGCAGTGGCGCCGGAAGGGGCTCTCCTGACACAGCGCACGCGAGGACCGCGACGTTACCCGGTCCGTCCGCACCGTCCCGCACCGCCCCCCTGTGACGATCTTGGCCGGAACCGTCCAGGTTGCCGGAATGTGAAATCTCGCCCCTTTCCCACGGATTCAGCAAGCCGTGCCCCCGTTCCACTGGACGCGACGTCGTGTCCGGAGTTTCCTGGCTTACGGGGGACTGCGAGCGCATGGCACGGGGGCCGGTACATGGGCACAGCGGCAACTCTCGGCGGATTGGGGCGCTTTCATGACACGTACGCTCGTGCGGCAGCACCCGTGGCACGCGGGAGTGATACCCGGCGTGGACCCGCGTGCACGCGCGCGTGACTGGTCCGAGATCCAGGAGCGGATGCTGGTGCCGCTCTACGAGGCCGTCTACGAGCGACTCGACGTGGGCTCCGGCACGCGGCTCCTCGGCCTCGGCTGCGGTTCCGGGCTCGCTCTCCTCATGGCGGCCACGCGCGGCGCCGCGGTCACCGGCGTCGACTCCTCCTTCCCGGAACGGCTCGACCTCGCCAGGGAGCGGCTCCGGGCGGACGCGGGCGACGACGCACGCGCGCGTGGCGCGACCCGGGTCGTCGACGGCACGCCCCGGGACACGGCGGGCCCGCGGACGCCGGCGTACACGCTGGTGACGGCCTTCGAGCCCATCGGCTGCCTGGCGGGCGACTCCGAAGGGCTCGGCGAGCTGATCGAGGAGGCGACGCCGCTGGCCGCGCGCGGGACGCCCGTGGTGCTGGCCGGCTGGGGTCCGCCGGAGCGCTGCGCCACGTCGTCGGTGTTCCGGGTGGCCACGAAGCTGGCGGATCCGCTGCGCAGCGCGGGCAGCTGGCGCCCGGCGCTGCGCGACGACCTGGAGGAGGTCGCCCAGCGCGCCGGTCTGCGGCCGGACGGTTCGGGCCGGGTGTCCTGCCCCTTCGGGTACGCGGACGTGGACAGCGCGGTGCGGGGCCTGCTGTCGACGGGGCTGTTCGACGCGGCGATCGTCGCCACGGACCAGGAGCAGGTCGACAAGGAGCTGGCGGAGGCGCTGCACCCGTACCGGCGGCCGGACGGCACGGTGTGGATGCCGAACGTGTTCCGGTACCTCATCGCCCGGACCGCCTGAGCCACCGGCCGTCCGAGCCACCGGCCGGCCCGGTCGTCCGGGCCACGGCCGTCCGAGCCACAAGCCGCCTGAGCCCCGGCCGGCCCACCGGTCGGCCGCGGCCCGTACGCCACTGGGGGCGCTCCTCACAACGAGGGGCGCCCCCAGTGGCGTACGCGAAGGGCTGTCAGCGCATGAACTTCTTGAACTCGTCCGGCAGCTCGAAGTCCTGGGGGGTCTGCTGCGGCACGCCGAAGGCGTTGCCGCCCTGCGCGGCGGCGGCGCGGCGGGCGGCCTCCTCCTGCTCCTGCTGCTTGCGCTTCATCGGGTTGCCGGAGCGCTGCTTGCCCTTGGCCTTCTTCGGCTGCTTCTTGGAGCGGCCGGGACCGCCGCCCATGCCCGGCATGCCGGGCATCCCGGGCATGCCGCCGCCCTGGGCCATGCGGGACATCATCTTGCGGGCCTCGAAGAACCGCTCGACCAGGTTCTTCACGGCGCCGACCTCGACGCCGGAACCCTTGGCGATGCGGGCGCGCCGCGAGCCGTTGATGATCGTCGGGTCCTGGCGCTCGCCCGGCGTCATCGACTTGATGATCGCGGCCGTGCGGTCGACGTCCCGCTCGTCCAGGTTCTGGATCTGGTCCTTGATCTGGCCCATGCCCGGCAGCATCCCGAGGAGCTTCGAGATGGAGCCCATCTTCCTGACCTGCTCCATCTGGGCCAGGAAGTCGTCCAGGGTGAATTCCTGGCCCTTCTTGGACGCCAGCTTGGAGGCCATTTTCTCGGCCTCTTCCTGACTGAACGTCTTCTCCGCCTGCTCGATCAGGGTGAGCAGGTCACCCATGTCGAGGATGCGGGAGGCCATCCGGTCGGGGTGGAAGGCGTCGAACTCGTCGAGCTTCTCGCCGTTGGAGGCGAACATGATCGGCTTGCCGGTGACCGAGGCGATCGACAGGGCCGCACCGCCGCGCGCGTCACCGTCGAGCTTGGACAGCACCACGCCGTCGAAGCCGACGCCGTCGCGGAAGGCCTCCGCGGTGTTGACCGCGTCCTGACCGATCATCGCGTCGACGACGAACAGGATCTCGTCCGGGGAGACCGCGTCGCGGATGTCCGCGGCCTGCTGCATCATCTCCTGGTCGATGCCGAGGCGTCCGGCGGTGTCGACGATGACGATGTCGTGGACCTTGGACTTCGCGTGCTCGATGGAGTCCTTGGCGACCTTGACCGGGTCGCCGACGCCGTTGCCCGGCTCGGGGGCGTAGACGGCGACGCCGGCGCGCTCGGCGACGACGCTGAGCTGGTTGACGGCGTTGGGGCGCTGGAGGTCGCAGGCGACGAGCAGCGGCGAGTGGCCCTGCTCCTTCAGCCAGCGGCCGAGCTTGCCCGCGAGCGTGGTCTTACCGGCACCCTGGAGACCGGCCAGCATGATCACGGTCGGCGGCTGCTTGGCGAAGCGCAGCCGGCGCGTCTCGCCGCCGAGGATGGTCACCAGCTCGTCGTTGACGATCTTGATGAACTGCTGGGCGGGGTTGAGCGCCTTGGAGACCTCCGCGCCGAGGGCGCGTTCCTTCACGCTCTTGATGAAGGAGCGCACGACGGGCAGCGCCACATCCGCCTCGAGGAGCGCGATGCGGATGTCGCGCGCAGTGGCGTCGATGTCCGCTTCGGACAGCCGTCCCTTGCCGCGCAGGTTCCTGAAAGTCGCTGAAAGGCGATCGGAAAGAGTATCGAACACGGCGCTCGCGGTCCTCGGGGTCGGTGACAGGCGAATGAATCGCCCTCCAGGGTATCCCGGCCGTGCAAGTCACCGGGTCCGGCTCAGCCGCGCAGGGTCTCCTCCAGCTTCCGGGCGACGGCCGAGGCCTCGTCCGCGGGCAGCGGGGCGCCCTCCGGGCCCGTGACGTAGAAGGCGTCCACCGCGTTCGCCCCCAACGTACTCACGTGTGCGCTGCGCATCCGCACGCCGGCGTCCTCCAGGGCCCGCCCGATGCGGAACAGCAGCCCCGGCGCGTCCTGGGCGCGGACCTCGATGACCGTGGCGAGGCGGGAGGCGGCCGGGTGGACGGTGACGCGGGGCGGCGGGGCGACGACGCCCCGGCGGCGCGGGTAGGCGGCGTCGCGTTCGGCGAGGCGGCCGGCGATGTCCAGGGAGCCGTCCAGGGCGCGTACGAGGTCGGCGCGCAGCCGGGCGGCCTGCGGCAGGGAGCCGTACTCGGCGGCGACGCGCCAGTCCAGCAGGAGGACGGAGCCGTCGACGCCGTCGGGCAGGTCGACGGCACGCAGTTCCGCCGTCCGGACGGTGAGCCGGTGCATGGCGAGGACGCCGGCGACCGCGGGCAGCACGCCCGGCTGGTCGGGCACGGCGATGAGCAGTTCGACGCCGAGCGGCTCGGACTCGCCGGCGTGCTCCTCGGCCGGCGGCTCGGTCTGGGCGCGCAGGGCCAGTACGGGGCTGCCGGTGGCGACGGCCTCGATGGCGAGGCGTTCCTGCTCGGCGGTCGGCGCGGCGCCCTCCGGTTCGTCGGGGACGTCGCCGGCGAGGACGGCGGAGACGCGTTTGACCAGCTCGGTGACGAGGGAGCCGCGCCAGGACGACCAGGCGGCGGGGCCGGTGGCCAGGGCGTCGGCCTCGGTGAGGGCGTGCAGCAGTTCCAGGGTGCTCTGGGAGCCGACGGCGTCGGCGACGGAGCGGACGGTGGCCGGGTCCTCCAGGTCGCGCCGCGTGGCGGTGTCCACGAGCAGGAGGTGGTGGCGGACGAGGGCGGAGAGCACGGCGACGTCCGCGCGGTCGAAGCCGATGCGGGCGGCGACGTCCTTGGCGATGATCTCTCCGGCCACGGAGTGGTCGCCGGGCCAGCCCTTGCCGATGTCGTGCAGCAGCGCGGCGACCAGCAGCAGGTCGGGCCGGCTGACACGGCGGGTGAACTCGGAGGCGCGCACGGCGGTCTCGATGAGGTGCCGGTCGACGGTCCACACGTGCACGGCGTTGCGCTGCGGGCGGCAGCGGACCCGCTCCCAGTCGGGCAGCAGGCGGGTGATCAGTCCCTCGGCCTCCAGTGCCTCCCACACGTCGACGGTGGGGCGCCCGGAGCCGAGCAGGGTGACCAGCTGTTCGCGGGCCTCGGCGGGCCAGGGCGTCGGCAGCGGGCGCACGGTGGCGGCCAGGCGGCGCACGGCGTGCAGGGAGAGCGGCAGCCCGGCCTGCGCGGCGGCGGCCGCGGCGCGCAGCGGGAGCACGGGGTCGCGTTCGGGGCGTGCGGCGCGGGCGAGCACCACCTCGCCGTCCTGTTCCACGACGCCCTCGGCGAGCGGTGAGCGCTCGGCCGGGGGCTTGCTCCCGCCGCCCAGCATGGCGCGCAGCCGCGGCCGTACGGAACGGGAGCGCAGCACGCGGCCGACTTCGCGCCAGGTGACGTCGCTGGCGTACGAGATGCGGCGGGCGGCCTCGTAGACCTGGCGCAGCAGGGTGTCGGCGTCGAGGAGGCCGAGTTCGGTGGCCACCTGGTCCTGCTCCTGGAGTGCGAGCCGGTCGGTGGCGCGTCCGGTGGTCAGGTGCAGCGCGTCGCGCACGTCGAGGAGGCGGCGCCGGGCGTCGGCGAGTCCCTCGCGCGGGGCGTCGGCGAGCCAGGAGGCGGCGACGGCGCGCAGGGCCGTGGCGTCGCGCAGTCCGCCGCGGGCCTCCTTGAGGTCGGGTTCGAGCAGGTACTGGAGTTCGCCCTGGCGTTCGGCGCGCTCGGCGCACAGTTCCTGGAGTTCGGGCAGGCGTTTGGGCGCCTGGTTGCGCCAGTCGGCGAGGACGGCGGTACGCAGTGCGGCGGTGAACCCGAGGTCGCCGGCGAGGTGCCGGGCGTCGAGGAGGCCGAGCTGGGCCTTGAGGTCCTCGGCGGCCGTCCTGCGGGCCTCGGCGGGGGTCCGTACGGAGTGGTCGAGGTCGAGGCCGAGGTCCCACACGGGGTACCAGAGGCGGTCGGCGAGGGCGGCGACGGCCTTGGGGTCGCTGCCGTCGTGCAGCAGGAGCAGGTCGAGGTCGCTGCGCGGAGACAGCTCGCCGCGGCCGTAGCCGCCGACGGCGACCAGACTGGCGCCGCGCAGTGGCCCGACGGCCGCGGCGAACAGGCCGGCCAGCCACTCGTCGGTCAGTTCGGCGAGGGCCGCACGGCGCGGCGGCCCGGACCGCGCCCCCTCGGTGAGGAGGCGCAGCCGGGCCGCCGCGTAGCCGCTGGGTCCCGAGTCCTCTGCTTCATTGCGCACGTCCGTGCTCGTCACCCAGCGACTCCTGTTCCGTTGCCTACAGCGCGTCCGGGCCGCGCTCGCCGGTCCGGACGCGGACGGCGGTGTCGACCGGGATGGACCACACCTTGCCGTCACCGATCTTGCCGGTACGGGCCGCCTTGACAACGACGTCGATCAGTTGCTCGGCGTCGTCGTCCTCGACGAGCACCTCGATGCGGATCTTGGGGACGAGGTCGACGGTGTACTCGGCGCCGCGGTAGACCTCGGTGTGTCCCCGCTGCCGACCGTAGCCGCTGGCCTCGGTGACCGTCAGGCCGTGCACGCCGAAGGCCTGGAGGGCTTCCTTGATCTCGTCGAGCCGGTGGGGCTTGACGACGGCGGTGATGAGCTTCATGCGTCCACCTTCTTGCTCTCGGCGGCGACGGGGGCGGGGGCGGCGGTCCGGGCGGCGGTGCCTCCGCCGGCGCCGCTGAAGTCGTATGCGGTCTCGGCGTGCTCGGCCTGGTCGATGCCGGCGACCTCTTCGTCCTCGGTGACGCGCATGCCGATGGTCTTGTCGAGGAGGAAGGCGAGGATCGCGGAGACGACCAGGGAGTAGGCGAGGACGCCGAAGACGCCGGCGCACTGCTTCCAGAACTGGTCGAGGCCACCGCCGTAGAAGAGGCCCGCGACGTCGGACTGGCCCTTGCCGGTGGCGAAGAAGCCGATGAGCAGGGAGCCGAGGATGCCGCCGACGAGGTGGACGCCGACGACGTCGAGGGAGTCGTCGTAGCCGAACTTGTACTTCAGGCCGACCGCCATGGCGCACAGCACACCGGCGATGACGCCGACCGCGATGGCGCCGAGCGGTGAGACCGCGCCGCCGGCGGGGGTGATGGCGACGAGGCCGGCGACCGCGCCGGAGGCGGCGCCCAGCGTGGTGAACGCGCCGTGGCGGATCTTCTCGTAGGCGAGCCAGCCGAGGACGGCGGCGGCGGTGGCGACCTGCGTGTTGACGAACATCAGCGCGCCGACGCCGTCGTCGTTGCCGAGCCACGAGCCGGCGTTGAAGCCGAACCAGCCGAACCACAGCAGACCGGCGCCGAGCATGACCAGCGGCAGGCTGTGCGGGCGCATCGGGTCCTTCTTGAAGCCGACGCGCTTGCCGATCACCAGGATGACGCCGAGGGCGGCGGCACCGGCGTTGATGTGGACGGCCGTGCCGCCGGCGAAGTCGATGACGCCGAGTTCGAAGGCCCAGCCGCCGGCGCCCCACACCCAGTGCGCGACCGGGAAGTAGACGACCGTGGCCCACAGGGCGACGAACAGCGCCCAGGCCGTGAACTTGACGCGGTCCGCGAGGGCGCCGCTGATGAGGGCGGGGGTGAGGACCGCGAACATCAGCTGGAAGACCAGGAAGACGAAGACGGGGATGGTGTATCCGTCCCACAGTTCCGTCAGGCCGATGTTGCTGAGGCCGACCCAGTCGGAGTTCCAGCCGACGATGCTGCCGGAGTCCGTGCCGAACGCCATGGAGAAGCCGTACAGCACCCACAGGACGGTGACGATCCCCAGGCTGATGAAGCTCATCATCAGCATGTTCAGGGTGCTTTTGACGCGGACCATGCCTCCGTAGAAGAAGGCCAGGCCCGGGGTCATGAGCATCACCAGGGCGGAACAGATGAGCATGAAGCCTGTGTTGGCGGACGACAGCGTGGGTGCGTCCGCCGCAAGCGTGATGGCGGCTGATGCCATCGGCGTCTCCTCGTCATTGGTACGGCCCCGTGCGGGCGAAGCCTGAGCGGATTGAGGGGTGGGCCGGTTATGCGCCATGAGATTGGCGCAGCGCCGTTTCGGTGGAAGCCCCTCGTTGTTTCGCCGCCGTGACGAAGGCGCCGCGGGTGTTACGCGTCGATGAACTGCCTGATCTCGGTTCGCCGGATCGTTATCGTGGCGCAACCTTCGTTCGAAGGTGCGCGCCGGGGGACGCGAACCGGCCGCGGCCGGCCTTCCGATGACCTGGCGTGGGGGGAGCCGAGTCGGGCAGTTCGGGAGGGCCGGCCGCGGCCGGGGTCAGTGGGGGGTCAGACCGCTTCGGCGGTCTCGGGCAGCTCGACGGCGAGCCGCTCCGTGAGGTCCACGACGTCGGCGAGGTCACCGAAGTCGCGCGCGGCCGTGTCGACCGTCTTTCGGATACGAGTGTTGACGCGCTCGGAGCGCACCTTTTTGGCCTCTTCCATGGCCCGCTGGGCGAGGACGGCGCTCTGCTCGGGCTCGCGCTGGAGGAGGTGCACGGTGGCCATGCCGATCAGGTTCAGCGCGTACGACCGCTGGTGCTCGCCGTCCTGCGCGAACAGCTCCACGGCCCGCCGCATCAGGGGCTCGGCCAGGGAGGCGTAGGTGGGGCTGCGGCCGGCGACGTAGGCGAGGTCGCGGAAGGAGTGGGAGTTCTCGCCGTACAGCTCGGCCTCGGAGAAGAAGCGGATCCAGTCGGGGTCCGGCTCGTCCCACTCGTCGGCCTCGGTGAAGGTCTCCTCGGCCATCCGGACGGCCCGCTTGCACTTACCGGGCTGGCCCATGTTGGCGTAGGCGCGGGCCTCCATCGCATACAGCATCGACTGGGTGCGCGGGCTCGCGCAGTCCCGGCTGCCGTACTGCGCGAGGTGGATGAGTTCCAGGGCGTCGTCGGGCCGGCCGAGATGGATCATCTGGCGGCTCATGCTGGACAGGATGTACGAGCCGAGCGGCCGGTCGCCCGCTTCCTTGGCGGCGTGCAGCGCGAGGACGAAGTACTTCTGGGCGGTGGGCTGGAGCCCGATGTCGTACGACATCCAGCCCGCCAGCTCGGCCAGTTCGGCGGCGACCTTGAACAGTTTGCGGGTGGTCTGCGCGGGCTGGGGCTCCTGGAGGAGGTCGGTGACCTCGTGCAGTTGGCCCACGACGGCCTTGCGGCGCAGTCCGCCTCCGCACTGCGCGTCCCACTGCCGGAACATCACCGTGGTCGTCTCCAGCAGGTCCAGCTCCGGCTTGGAGAGCCTGCCTCGGGCGCGGTCGGCGGGCTCCGGGCGGATTTCCTGCACCGGGCCGGGGGGCGCGGGGACGAGCCAGCGCTGCATGGGCTCGATGAGGGACGGTCCGGCGGACAGGGCGAGCGAACTGCCGAGGAAGCCGCGCCACGCCAGCATCAGGTGGCTGCGCGAGAACTCGCTGAGGTGGGCCACGGTCTGCGGGCCCGTCCAGGGCAGGTCGACGCCGGTCGCGGAGGGCGGCCGGCGGACGCTGCGCAGGCCGAGGTCCTCGACGGAGACGACGACGCCGAAGCGCTCGGAGAACAGCTCGGACAGGATCCTGGGGATGGGTTCGCGGGGGTTCTCGCCGTCCAGCCAGCGGCGCACGCGCGAGGTGTCCGTGGAGATGTGGTTGGCGCCCAACTGACGTGCCCGGCGGTTGACTTGGCGGGCCAGTTCGCCCTTGGACCAGCCGCTGCGGACGAACCACGAGGTGAGCAGCTCATTGGGGCGCTTGTCCGCGTTCGTCGCGTTACCGCCGTTGCCGCTCACTGGAACGCCCCCATCCCTGAGACCACTGTGCCGTCGAGTGCGCCAAGCCCTATCAGAATGCCGGTGATCGGGGCCTCCCGTCCGCCAGTTGTCACCCTTCGAACGGAAAGCCGCATTGCCCGCGGCATACCCAGAAAGGCATGTGCCCCCTGGCCTCGTGCACCCAAAGTAATCCTACGATCACGCACCCAGCCACGGCGAACCCGGAAACGCCACCATTCGCCACCCCTTCGAATGAACTCACCCCGGCCGGTGTCCGATTCACTTGACATAGGACAGCCAGAAGTGGGTGGAGCGGTGCGCCGAGGGGCGCGCGCCGTCGAACGCGCCACCCCGGACACCCCGAGGCGCCGCCTGAATCGCGCGGCACTGGGGAGTTCGAAGACAGAGAGTCACGATCCGCGTCCGTTTCGTAACCACCGGTGCGTCGGACCCGTTGGAGGGGGCATGGGCTTCACGATCGGCAGCAGTCGGGGCATTCGTGACATCCGGTCCGGCGCGCGCCGCCGCGGTCGCTCCTCGGAGTGCACCGCCGTGGCCGAGTTCACCGGGCTGTGGGGCTGGGACGTGGTGCCGGGCACGCGCGCCGCCGCGGGCGCCTGCTCCTGCGGCCGCGCCGACTGCCGGGCGCCCGGCGCGCACCCCCTGGACGTCGCCGCGGAGGTCCCCGCGGGGGCCACGCTGGACGAGGTGAGCCGGACCTGGTCGGCCTTCCCCGGCGCCTCGGTGCTGCTGCCGGTGGGCCGGACCTTCGACGTGATCGAGGTCGCCGAGTCGGCCGGGCGCCGCGCGCTGGCCCGGCTGGAGCGCATGGGTCTGCCGCTGGGCCCGGTCATCGCCACACCCGAGGGCCGCGCCCACTTCTTCGTCGCCCCCGGCGCCGCCGGCCATCTGCCCGACCTGCTCTACCGGATGGGCTGGGACGACCCGGCCGCCCTTGACCTGCGCGGCCTCGGCCCCGGCACGTACGTCACGGCCCCGCCGTCGGACCGCGGCGGGCGCGGACCGGCGCGCTGGCTGCGCTCCCCCGGCCTGGACTCGGCGTCGAAACCCCCGGCGGCGCGGCTGCTGCTGGGCACGCTGGCGTACGTGGCGCACCGGTCGCGGGCGTAACGTCCGGCGCGCCCCCGCGCCCCGCGTTCACGACGAAGCGCCCGTCCCCGGAGGTGTCCCCGGGAGCGGGCGCTTCTCGTCGTCTGCGGTTTCCGGAGGCGGTGGTTCACTCTCCGAGGAGCGCGTCGACGAACGCCTCCGGCTCGAACGGCGCCAGGTCGTCGGCGCCCTCGCCGAGGCCCACGAGCTTGACGGGCACGCCGAGTTCGCGCTGCACGGCGACGACGATGCCGCCCTTGGCGGTGCCGTCCAGCTTGGTGAGCACGATGCCGGTGATGTCCACGACCTCGGCGAAGACCCGGGCCTGGACCAGGCCGTTCTGGCCGGTGGTCGCGTCCAGCACGAGCAGCACCTCGTCCAGCGGGGCCTGCTTCTCCACGACGCGCTTGACCTTGCCGAGCTCGTCCATGAGGCCGGTCTTGGTGTGGAGACGGCCGGCGGTGTCGATGAGGACGACGTCCGCGCCGATGTCCTTGCCCTCCTTGACCGCGTCGAAGGCGACGGAGGCGGGGTCGCCCGCCTCCGTGCCCCGCACGGTGTGGGCGCCGACCCGCTCGCCCCAGGTCTGGAGCTGGTCGGCGGCGGCGGCGCGGAAGGTGTCGGCGGCGCCGAGGACGACGCTGCGGCCGTCGGCCACCAGGACGCGGGCGAGCTTGCCGGTGGTGGTGGTCTTGCCGGTGCCGTTGACGCCGACGACCATCACGATGCCCGGTCCCCCGCCGGGGGGCTCGGTCTTGACCTCGCGGTCCATGTCGGGGCCGACGAGGGTGATCAGCTCCTCGCGCAGCAGGGCGCGCAGGTCCTGCGGGGTGCGGGTGCCGAGCACCTTGACCCGCTCGCGCAGCCGCTCGACGAGTTCCTGGGTGGGCTGCACGCCGACGTCGGCGGTGAGCAGCGTGTCCTCGATCTCCTCCCAGGTGTCCTCGTCCAGGTGCTCACGGGACAGCAGCGTGAGCAGGCCCTTGCCGAGGGCGTTCTGGGAGCGGGACAGGCGGGCGCGCAGCCGGACCAGCCGGCCTGCGGTGGGCTCGGGGACCTCGATCGGAGGGGCCGGGAGCTCCTCCTCGACGGCGATGGTCGCGCCGCCGCCCGGCAGGTCCACCTCCTCTATGGTCCGGCGCGGTTCTTCCCGCGGGGTCTCGGCCTCGTCGCCGACGTGGGGTTCGGCCGGCGGGGCGGTGATGTCGGGGGCGGCGGGCGGCGGCGGGGGCAGCGTCTTCTTCCGGCGGCTGCCGACGATGAGCCCGCCGAGCGCGCCGATCACGACCACGGCGATGACTACAGCAAGGATGACGATTTCCATAACCCGACCAGTATCGGCCATGGGCCCCTCGCGTCACCTCGTGCGCGCCGTGCGGCACGAGCAGGGGCGGGGGCGGGGCGTGCGCGCGGCACGAGCGGCCGGCGTGCGCGCCGGGCGGGGTCACCGGGCGGGATGCCCGCCGGACGCACCGCCGCCCCGGTCCGGCGGGATCCGGGCCGGGGCGGCGGACGGTGCGAGGAGAGGGGCGGCGGGGACTTGGCCCGTCTCCTCGGGTTCGGGTGCCGCTACGGGCGTCAGCCCATCTCCTCCAGCGCCTTGCCCTTCGTCTCCTTGACGAACTTGAGGACGAACGGGATGGAGAGCGCGGCGAAGACGGTGTAGATCACGTAGGTGACGGACAGGTTCCAGTCGGCCAGCGACGGGAAGCTCGCGGTGATGGCCCAGTTGGCGATCCACTGCGCGGCGGCGGCCACACCGAGGGCGGCGGCGCGGATCCGGTTCGGGAACATCTCGCCGAGCATGACCCAGACGACGACACCCCACGACAGGGCGAAGAAGAGCACGAACACGTGGGCGGCGACGAGGGCGACCCAGCCCTGCGTCTCCGGCAGCTTGCCGCCGATCAGGTCGTGGGAGAACGCCCAGGCCTCCAGCGCGAGGCCGAGCACCATGCCGACGGAGCCGATGATGGCGAGCGGGCGGCGGCCGATGCGGTCCACGAAGATCATCGCGATGACGGTGCCGACGATGTTGATGATCGACGTGGTGAAGGAGTAGAAGAACGAGTCCGTCGGGTCGACGCCGACCGACTGCCACAGCGTCGAGGAGTAGTAGAACGCGACGTTGATGCCGACGAACTGCTGGAAGACCGACAGGCCGATGCCGACCCAGACGATCGGCTTGAAGAAGAAGCTGCCGCCGAGCAGGTCCTTGAAGGACGACTTGTGCTCGCTCTTCATCGCGTTCTCGATCTCGGCGACGCGCGCGTCGAGGTCGATCTTCGTGCCCTCGACCTCGCCGAGGATCTCGCGGGCGCGCTCGTGCTTGCCGACGGAGATCAGGAAGCGGGGGGACTCGGGGATGGCGAAGGACAGCAGGCCGTAGAGGACGGCCGGGACGACCATGACGCCGAGCATGACCTGCCAGGCCTCCAGGCCCATCAGCTCACCGCGCTGGTCGCCGTCGGCGGCGTTCAGCAGGCCCCAGTTGACGAGCTGGGAGACGGCGATGCCGACGACGATCGCGGCCTGCTGGAAGGAGCCGAGCCGGCCGCGGTAGGCGGGCGGGGCGACCTCGGCGATGTACGCCGGGCCGATCACGGAGGCCATGCCGATGGCGAAGCCGCCGACGACGCGCCAGAAGGCGAGGTCCCACAGCGAGAAGGGCAGGGCCGAGCCGACGGCGCTGACGGTGAAGAGGACCGCGGCGATCTGCATGCACCGGATGCGGCCGATGCGGTCGGCTATGCGGCCGGCGGTCGCGGCGCCGACGGCACACCCGATCAGGGCGATGGCGATGACCTGGGCCAGCGCCGCTGAGCCGATGTCGTAACGGTCCCGGATGGCCTCGACGGCGCCGTTGATCACGGAGCTGTCGTAACCGAAGAGGAAACCGCCCATCGCGGCCGCCGCCGCGATGAAGATGACGTGCCCGAGATGTTCGGGATGAGCCGTCCTGGCTCCTGACTTGGGTGCCTGCGCTGTGCTGGTCACGTGTAACTCCTCGGGCCCCGGCAACGCTGCCGGATGGGGGTCAGCCCTTCCAGGTGCCACCTGAGGTACCTGAAGGTAAAAGCAACGTTGCAGAGACTATGCCTTCAAGTTTCGAAGTCAATAGGTGTTGTCCTGTGAGTTTCAAGGCGTGAGTGACCTAGGTGTGTTCACTTCTTGAAGAAGATTTGAACAGAGCGGCTCCCGGAGCCGATCTCGGGAGGCGAGGCCTCAGCGCAGCCGCTGGCTGATGACCTTGGACACACCGTCGCCCTGCATGGAGACGCCGTACAGCGCGTCGGCGACCTCCATCGTGCGCTTCTGGTGCGTGATCACGATGAGCTGCGAGGCCTCCTGCAGCTCCTGCATGATCCGGATGAGCCGCTGGAGGTTGGTGTCGTCGAGCGCGGCCTCGACCTCGTCCATGACGTAGAACGGGCTGGGCCGGGCCTTGAAGATCGACACGAGCATCGCCACCGCGGTCAGCGACCGCTCGCCGCCGGACAGCAGCGACAGCCGCTTGACCTTCTTGCCCGGCGGACGCGCCTCGACGTCGACGCCCGTGGTGAGCATGTTGTCGGGGTCGGTCAGCACCAGGCGCCCCTCGCCGCCCGGGAAGAGCCGCGAGAAGACGCCCTCGAACTCGCGGGCGGTGTCCCGGAACGCCTCGGTGAAGACCTGCTCGACGCGCTCGTCGACCTCCTTCACCACCTGCAACAGGTCGGCCCGCGTCTTCTTCAGGTCCTCCAGCTGCTCACTGAGGAACTTGTGCCGTTCCTCCAGCGCCGCGAACTCCTCGAGGGCCAGCGGGTTGACCTTGCCGAGCTGCTGGTAGGCGCGCTCGGCGGCCTTCAGCCGCTTCTCCTGCTCGGCGCGTACGAAGGGCCTCGGCCGGTTGCGCGGGTGCTCGGGGTCCTCCGGCAGTTCCTCGCCCTCGGCGGGGGGCGAGGGCGGCACGAGCTGCTGCGGGCCGTACTCGGCCACCAGCCCCGCCGGCTCGACACCCAGTTCCTCCAGCGCCTTCGTCTCCAGCTGCTCGATCCGCAGCCGCTTCTCGGCGCCGAGTACCTCCCCGCGGTGCACCGAATCCGTCAACTTGTCGAGTTCCGCCTTGAGATCGCGTCCCAGCGCGCGGGCCTGGCCGAGTTCCTGCTCGCGCAGGGCCTTGGCGGCCTCGGCGGCGGCACGTTCCTGCTCGGCGCGGGCGACGGAGACCTCGACGTGCGCGAGGAGCTGGCGGGCACCGGAGGCGACGGCCTCGGCGACGGCGGCCTCGTGGCGCAGCCGGGCCCTGCGCTGCTCGGCACGCGCGCGTGCCTCACGTTCGGCGCGGGCGGCCCGGTCCAGAGAGTCGGCCCGCCCGGCGAGCCCCTTCACGCGTTCCTCGTGCGTACGGACCTGGAGACGGGCCTCCATCTCGGTCTGGCGGGCGTTGGCGCCGTCGGCGGACAGCCGGTCGCGCACGGAGGTGTCCGGCTCCTCCTCGATCGGCATCTCCTCGGCGACGGCGAGCCGCTCGGCGAGTTCCTCGGCGTCCTGCAGGGCCTTGTCCAGCGCCTCCTGCGCGCGTGCCGCGGCGGCCGTGGACCGCTCGGCCTCGCCGGCCGCGCCCCGGGCCTGTCCCGCGAGCCGGCCGAGCTGCTGGGCGACGGAGGACTTCTCCCGGTCGGCGGCCCGGCGCCGCTCCCCCAGTTCCTCGACGAGCGCCGCGCACTCCTTGCGCCGCTCGGCGGCGGCGTACTGCGCCTCGGTCAGTTCCTCGCACCTGACCGCCAGCTCCTCCAGCTCGGCGGCGGCCTCGTCCACGGAGGCCTGCACCTCCAGCAGGCTGGGCGCCCCGGCGGACCCGCCGTGCGCGAAGTGCGCGCCCAGCAGATCGCCCTCGGCGGTCACGGCGGTCAGGTCGGGGCGGGCGTAGACGATGTCCTCGGCGTCCTCCAGGGTGCCGACGACGACGATGCCGCGCAGCAGGCGGCGTACGGCGGGCATCAGCTCGGCGGGGCCGCGCACCAGGTCGGCGGCGGGGCGTGCCGTCCCGGGCCGGCCATCGGGCGCGCCGGCGCCGTGGCCGGTCGGCTCCGGCGCCGTACCGGGCTCCTCCGGCGCTCCCGCGAGCAGGAGCGACGCGCGTCCCGCGTCCTGCTTGCGCAGCAGCCGGATCGCCTCCGCCGCGGCGGCCGGTGACGTCACCGCGAGCGCGTCGGCCGCCGCGCCGAACGCCGCCGCCAGCGGGACCTCGTACCCGGGCGTCACCGTCAGCAGTTCCGCCGCCGGGCCCAGCAGGCCGGTGAGCCGGTCGCGCGCGCCGAGCAGGGCGCCGGTGCCGTCCTTGCGGCGCAGGCCCATGGCGAGGGCGTCGTGGCGGGCCTGCGTCGCGGCGCGTTCGCGTTCGGCGGCGGTGACGGCCTCGCGGGCGGCGGTGTGGGCGGCCTCCGCCTCGGCGAGCCGCGCCTTGGCGGCGTCGTGCCGCTCGGCGAGTTCCTGGTCGCCGGCGTCCAGGTGGTCGACCTCGGCCTGGAGGGCCTCGTACTCCTCCTGCGCGGCGACGGCCCGCTCCCGGGCCTCGTCGCGGGCGGCGGCGAGGCGCTCGATCTCGGCGTGGGCGGCGGCCGCACGGGACCGGGCGGCGCCGACCTGGCCGCGGAGCCTGGCCAGTCCCTCGCGGCGGTCGGCGATGGCGCGGGCCACGTCCTTCAGCCGGCGTTCCTCGGCGGCCAGTTCGCGTTCCAGGTCGGCGCGGTGGGCGACGGTGTCCTCCAGGGCGCGCTGGGCCGCCTCCAGGGCCGCCTCCAGCTCGGCCTCCTGCTCGCGGACGCGGGCGGCCTCGCGCTCCATGTCCTCGGGGTCGCGCCCGCGCCGCTCCTCGGGCGGGGCGGAGGTGGCGCTCTTCACGCGCGCGTCGGCGAGCGAGATCGTGCCGCGCACCCGTTCGGCGAGCTGGGACAGCTCGTACCAGGTCTGCTGGGCGCGCTGGAGGCGCGGTGCGAGCCGGCGGACCTCGTCCTCCAGCAGGGCCTCGCGCTGCTGGGCCTTCCTCAGCTCCTGCTCGGCGGCTTCCTTGCGCTCCTTGAGGGCGGCCTCGTCGGCGACCTCGGCCTGAAGCGCCTCCCGCAGCCGTACGAGGTCGTCGGCGAGGAGGCGCAGCCGGGCATCGCGGAGGTCGGCCTGGATGACGGCGGCCCTGCGCGCGACGGCGGCCTGGCGGCCGAGGGGCTTGAGCTGGCGCCGCAGTTCGTCCGTGAGGTCCTGCACGCGCGCGAGGTTGGCCTGCATCGCGTCCAGCTTCCGCAGCGCCTTCTCCTTGCGCTTGCGGTGCTTGAGGACTCCGGCGGCCTCCTCGATGAAGGCGCGGCGGCCCATCGGGTCGGCGTGCAGGACGGAGTCGAGCTGGCCCTGGCCGACGATGACGTGCATCTCGCGGCCGATGCCGGAGTCGGACAGCAGTTCCTGGATGTCGAGGAGGCGGCAGGTGTCGCCGTTGATCTGGTACTCGCTGCCGCCGTTGCGGAACATGATCCGCGTGATGGTGACCTCGGCGTACTCGATGGGCAGCGCCCCGTCGGAGTTGTCGATGGTCAGCGACACCTCGGCCCGGCCGAGCGGCGGGCGGCCGGTGGTGCCGGCGAAGATGACGTCCTCCATCTTGCCGCCGCGCAGCGACTTGGCGCCCTGTTCGCCCATGACCCAGCTGAGGGCGTCCACGACGTTGGACTTGCCCGAGCCGTTGGGCCCGACGACGCACGTGATGCCCGGTTCGAACCGGAGCGTGGTCGCCGAGGCGAACGACTTGAACCCGCGGAGGGTCAGGGCCTTGAGGTGCACGCCCGTGGACTTTACCGGCCGAGGTTGTCCCACTCCATGAACCCGCGGTTTCACCGGTGAACGCGCAGGGCACATCAGACGTTAAAGACGGTGAAAGGATGCGCGGGGCAAGGAAAGCCACCGAAGAGGGCGTCGGACCGGCCGGAGGCAAGAAAGAAGGGACGCCGAAGCGTCCCTTGCAACTCTGAGAACTCAGCGGTTTGTGACGGGCGGCCCGACCACTGCTGCTGTTCGTGGAGCGGTGCAGCGATCAGGTCAGCGCAGGCTCCGCCTGGTGTGCGTCAACGCTCTCCATGATCCTGTCGTGAGAAGCGGCAGCCGCCAGGGCGTCGTTCTCGGCCTGGATCCGTACGAGTTCGGATTCGAGGTCCTGGACGCGCTGCTGCAGCCGTCGCATCTCGGCGAGGAGTCGAGGGTCGGAGCCGCCGACGTAACCGAGAAGCGCCTTTGCCATGATGGATGGTCCTCCACAATGAGTGACCGACCGAAGCGGTGTGGGTCGTGAGGGATTCGCACCCGCGGTGCTTGGCACATATGGACTTGTGGTGCCGTTCTTCCATGCCAAACAGCTAGGGTGCGCGGGGCTTTCAGCGTCTCACCAAAAAGTTTGACGGTCAACACGATCACGCCCCGTATTGGCGGCAACCCGGGGGCGCGCGGCCCGGACGGGCGGCGCGGCGACTCCTGCGGGGCGCTCAGGGCGTGGCGATCATCTTTGCCGGTGGAGCCTGCCACGGCAAGCGCTTCTTGGCAACCACCAGGGATTTCTCTCTCCGGCGGGCCCCGGCGGCACCGTCGTTCGCCGCTGGGAGGGCCGCCCCGGGGCGCGGGATCAGCGGATGGCGAAGCCGTCGTAGCCGCCGCGGGGTGTGTCCCAGATCTCTGTCACTCCGTCCACGCGGCCGGGCGTGTCGTCGCCGCCGAGCCAGTCGAGGAGCGCCTCGCACTGCTTGCGGGGGCCCTCCGCGACGACCTGGACCCGCCCGTCCTGCAAATTGAGAGCAAAACCACTCAGGCCCCCGAGTTCGAGCGCCTTGGCCCGCGTGAACCAGCGGAAACCCACGCCTTGGACGCGTCCGCGCACCCAGGCAACCAGTCGTGCATCCTCGCTCATGGGTGCAACCTAACCGGCCAATGTCTCTTCCGGCACTTCCTCCCCGGGCGCCATGCGGTACCGTCCCCACCCAAACGAAAGTCACATGAAACTCACTCGATCGTGTGAGTTTGGTGTTGATCGCGAGGACGAGTTCGACCGCGAGGACGAGGAAGGCCAGGACATGGGACGCCACCGACGCTCCGCC
The DNA here is from genome assembly GCF_055606745.1 of Streptomyces sp. NPDC037054. Taxonomy (NCBI): domain Bacteria; kingdom Bacillati; phylum Actinomycetota; class Actinomycetes; order Kitasatosporales; family Streptomycetaceae; genus Streptomyces; species Streptomyces sp. NPDC037054. The sequence goes on from NZ_JBVJSJ010000013.1 coordinate 138,252, forward strand.
GCCGGCCGCGCCGCCACGGGCCGCGCCGCGGAGGGCACGCAGCCGGACGGCCGCCAGGGACACCACGAGGCACCGGACTCGTCGGGGGCCGACACCCCGGCCATGGGGATCGCCCCCTATCTGAACCCCGAGGCGTACGCCGAGACCTACGCGAAGACCGAGGCCTTCCTCTACGCGACGGACGACGACTACACCCCGGCCTCGGGCACCCGCCCGTTCCCTCCCGAGGGCTACACGGGCGACGGCGACCGGCCCGACGGCGGTGCCGAGCGCGCCGGGTCGCACCGGCGCCGCAAGAGGAAGGCCGCGCCGGTCCGCGCCGGCCTGCTGGGCGTGTCGGCCGCCGTCGCGCTCGGCACGGTCGCGGTGGCCACGGGCGCCGTCCCGGGCCTGGACGACTACCGCATCGGCGGTGGCTCCGGGGCCGGCGAGAAGGTGCAGGCCGCGGACTCGCCGACGAGCACGCCGAGCGAGCAGGGCGGCACCTCCGGCTCCGCCGAGAACCGTGACGGCGGCCCGGCCGGCCGCGACGCCGACCGCTCGACCTCTCCGTCGGCCTCGGCGTCCCCGTCACCGTCCGCCTCCACGTCCTCGGCCCCGCCGAAGACCGAGGAGCCGTCGAAGAAGCCGAAGACCACGCCGAGCAAGAAGCCGCAGCCGGCGCCGCCCACACGCGAGGCCACGAAGGCCCCGGAGCGCCCCACCGCGCCGGTCACCGTGTCCGAGGAGGCCGCCGCCGCTGCCCAGGTGCTCAAGCTGGTCAACGACGAGCGGGCCCGGGCCGGGTGCAGCCCCGTCGCCGCGAACAGCGCGCTGAGCGAGCTGGCCGCGGACTTCAGCGAGGACATGGCCAAGCGGGGCTTCTTCGACCACACCGACCCCAGCGGCGCCACGCCCTGGGACCGGGCGGAGAAGGCCGGCATCGGCAACCTCGGCGGCGAGAACATCGCCCGCGGCCAGGCCGACGCCGAGGCCGTCATGGAGGCCTGGATGAACAGCCCCGGCCACCGCGCGAACATCCTGAACTGCGACTTCACGACCCTGGGCGTGGGTGTGCACATGGCCCCGGGCGGCCCGTGGTGGACGCAGAACTTCGGCTACTGAACCGGCGGGACCGGCGCTGTCCCCCGGACGGCGCCACCTGCCGGTTGGCGCCGCGGTCGCCTACGCTGGAGGCATGACCACCACGCAGGAGGAGCGCACGCCGGAGCAGGATCTGCCGTACGACGTGTTCTCCAAGGCGTGCCCCTCGCGCGGCACGCTGGAGCACATCACGGGTCGCTGGGGCGCGCTCACCCTGGGCGCGCTGTCCGAGGGGTCCCTCCGTTTCAACGCGCTGCGCCGCCGGGTCGACGGCGTGAGCGAGAAGATGCTCTCCCAGACGCTGCACGCCCTGGAGCGCGACGGCCTGGTGCACCGCGAGGCGCAGCCGGTCAATCCGCCCCGCGTGGACTACGAACTCACCCCGCTCGGCCGCGAGGTCGCCGCGCGCCTGCTGTCCCTCATTCACTTCCTGGAGGGCAGCATGGACGAGGTGCTGGCGGCCCGTGAGCGTTACGACGCCACGCGCGGCGGGCGCTGACACCTCGGGCAGAAGTAGCTGGACCGGTTCATCCACGGGCGCCGGCGCATCGGCGTTCCGCACCGGCGGCACGGCTCGCCCTCCCGGCCGTAGGCGTCGAGGGAGCGGTCGAAGTAGCCCGACTCGCCGTTGACGTTGACGTAGAGGCTGTCGAAGCTGGTGCCGCCCACGGCGAGGGCCGCGTTCATGACGTCCCGGACGTGGCCGAGGAGTTCCCGGGTCCGCGGGCGCGTGAGGGTGGAGGTGGGGCGCTCGTAGTGCAGGCGGGCGCGCCACAGCGCCTCGTCCGCGTAGATGTTGCCGACTCCGCTGATCAGGGACTGGTCGAGCAGGGCCCGTTTGATGGTGGACCGGCGGCGGCGCAGCGCCTGGTGGAACGCCTCGTCGTCGAAGAGCGGGTCCAGGGGGTCGCGGGCGATGTGCGCGATGACGTCGGGCAGGCCCTCGGGTGTCGTCTCGTGCAGCGAGAGCCCGCCGAAGGTGCGCTGGTCGACGAAGCGCAGCTCGGTGTCCCGGTCGTCGGTGAAGCGGACGCGGATGCGCAGGTGCTTCTCGTCGGGCGCCGACCGCGGCTGGACCAGCAGCTGCCCGCTCATGCCGAGGTGGGCGAGGATCGCCTGTCCGGTGACGCCGGTGCCCTCCAGCGGCAGCCACAGGTACTTGCCGCGCCTGCTGGGCATGCCGATGCGGTGGCCCCTGAGGCGGTGCGCGAAGTCCTCGGCGCCCGCGAGATGGCGGCGCACGGCACGCGGGTGCAGGACGTCGGCCTCGGCGACGGTCCGGTGGGCGACCCACCGTTCGAGGCCGCGCCGGACGACCTCCACCTCGGGCAACTCGGGCATGGGCTCCCCCGTAGGCCGTGGATGAGAGATGAGAGAGAAGAGAGGAGGGATGTGGGAGGCGGGGACCGGGAGACGAGCCGAGCGCCCGCCCCGGTGTGGTGGGGCGGGCGCTCGGATACCGCTGTCGGTCAGGCGGAGGCCGACGGGGCGTCGGCGCTCTCAGGAGCCTCGGCAGACTCGGCGGCGGCGGCCTCGGCCTCCTTGGCGCGCTCGTCCGCCGCGGCCCGGATGGACCGCCACGCGGACTCGGCGGCCTGCTGCTCCGCCTCCTTCTTGCTGCGGCCGGTGCCGGTGCCGTACGAGACGCCTCCGACGCGGGCGGCAGCAGTGAAGGTCTTCTCGTGGTCGGGGCCGGTCTCCGTGACCAGGTACTCGGGCACGCCGAGTCCTTCGGTCGCGGTGAGCTCCTGGAGACTGGTCTTCCAGTCCAGGCCGGCTCCGAGGTTCGAGGACTTCTCGATCAGCGGGTCGAACAGGCGGTGCACCAGCTCCGCCGCCGATTCCAGCCCCTGGTCGAGGTAGACCGCGCCGATCACCGCTTCCAGGGTGTCGGCGAGGATGGATGCCTTGTCCCGGCCGCCCGTGCCCTCTTCACCGCGGCCCAGCCGGATGAAGGAGCCCAGGTCGAGACCGCGACCGACCTCCGCCAGCGCACGCGAATTGACCACCGCGGCCCGCAACTTGGCCAGCTGGCCCTCGGGCAGGTCGGGGTGGGTGCGATACAGCGTGTCGGTGACCACGAGTCCGAGTACGGAGTCCCCGAGGAACTCCAGACGCTCGTTCGTGGGCAGACCGCCGTTCTCGTACGCGTACGAACGGTGGGTCAGTGCTCGCACCAGAAGGGCGGACTCGACCTGATAGCCGAGCCGCCCTTCCAGAAGCGTGTGGGACGAGGCCTGGTTGTCCGCCTGCTGCTTCTTGGGCGTGGACACAGTGCCTCTCACCAGCCGCTCAGACCTCGAGGACCTGGCGCTTGTTGTAGGTGCCGCAAGACGGGCACGCGATGTGCTGCTGCTTGGGCTCGTGGCAGCGCTCGCACGCAACCAGGGTGGGGACCGCAGCCTTCCACTGCGACCGGCGGTGGCGCGTGTTGCTGCGCGACATCTTCCGCTTCGGAACAGCCACGGCTACTTCTCCTGCTTCTCGTCGACGCCCGCTTCCGCTTCGGCGCCGCTCATCTCGTCCTTCTCGCCGTCCTTCATGGTGCCGGCGAGTCCCTGCAATGCCGCCCAACGGATGTCGACGGCGTCATGGTGGTGGTCCGGGTCGTCCGCGAGGCGCACGCCGCACTCGGCGCACAGCCCTGGGCAGTCTTCCCGGCACACCGGCTGCATCGGCAGTGCGAGCACCACCGCATCGCGCAGCACGGGTTCGAGGTCGAACAGGCCGTCCTCGATGAAGAGCCTGTCCTCGTCTTCCTCGGCGTCGTCGGCCGGCTCCGCCTTGGGGCGGCCCCGGTCGTCGGCGTCAGGGTACGAGAACATCTCCTGGAAGTCCGCTTCGAGCTGCTGCCCAAGCGGCTCCAGACACCTTACGCACTCCCCCTCGGCCCGTGCACGGGCGGTGCCTGTGACGAGCACCCCTTCCATGACGGACTCCAGGCGGAGGTCGAGCTCCACCGGGGCGCCTTCCGGCACTCCGATGACGTCCTTGAGACCGAGGTCCTTGGGGGCGTCGACCGTACGGGACAGGCGCTGCAGCGCACCAGGCCGCCGACCCAGCTCGTGCGTGTCGAACACGAGGGGGTTGCGGTGGTCGAGGCGGGCGTTCAGAGCCATTCCTGCTTTCGATCTTCCGAGCTCTCGGGGCGCCGCCCTTCGGTACTCCCGGGCAGCGTTGATCGCGGACGTACGCGCGACCGAAGAGCCAGGATACTGGACCTTTCGCTCTCGGCCCAATCCGGTGTGCCCGGGGCCGCGCGCACCGGCCGCCGCACGGCCTCAGCCGTTGCCGCGGCCCTGCTCGTAGGCCCGCAACTGCTCGGCGCTGATCATGCTGGTGTCGAAGAGGCTGGTCTCGTCCAGGGCCTGCGGCGGCGCCGGCGGCTGGGGCGGCTGCGGCGGGACGTAGGCCTGCTGCCCGGCCTGGTGCGGGTCGTAGCCGCCCTGCTGGGCGTCGTAGGCCTGCTGGTAGCCGTAGGGGTCGGGCTGGGCGGTCTGCTGGTAGCCGTAGGCGTCCTGCTGCGCGCCGTCGTACTGCTGCTGGTAGCCGCCGCCGTACGGGTCCGGCTGCGCGGGCTGCTGATAGCCGTACGCCGGCTGGGGCGGTGGCTGCGGCGCCGTGTACTCGGGCTGCCGGCGGGGCTGCTCCTCCGCCGCGGCCGGCTCGGCGATGCCCGCGAGGCCGGCGAGGTAGTCGGCGTCGCTGGTGTGCTGGACGGTGCTGGTGTCGTCGGCGAGGGCGCCGAGGTCGTCGCTGGCGATCCGGCCGTGCAGCTTCTGCCGGCCGCGTCCGACGGCCTCCAGGGTCTTGGCGAGGACCGCCTCGAAGGCGCCGAGCTTGACGTCGACGTACTCGTCGGCGGTGCGGCGCAGCGTCTCCGGGTCGTGGCTGCGCTCGGGGGCGTCGTCGTCCGCGTAGCCCTGCTCGTCGAGGCCGGGGCCGGTGCCGAGCAGCTTCTCGCGGCCTCGGCCGACGGAGCCGAGGGTCTTGGTGAGGACGACCTCGAAGTTGGCGAGCTTGGAGTCGACGTAGTCGTCGGCCTCGGCGCGGATCTCCTCGGCCTCCTTGCGGGCCTCGGCGAGGATCCGGTCGGCCTCTGCCTGGGAGCGGCGGGCGATCTCGGTGCCGGCGATCAGGGAGGTGCGTTCGGCGTGCGCGCTCTCGATGATCTGCTCGGCCTCCTGACGGGCCTGGGCGACCATCTGCTCCCGGTCGCCGATCAGCTCCTGCGCCTGGGCGAGGGAGCCGGGCAGGGCCGCGCGCACTTCTTCGAGCATCGAGAGCAGTTCGGCGCGGTTGACCACGCACGAGGCCGACATGGGCATCGACCGGGCACTGGAGACCGACGCGACGATCTCGTCGAGCTTCTTCTGCACGTCCACCGTGTGCTCGCCACTCTCTACAGCTGTGTTGGAGACGGACGGGACGACTGTACGGCCATGGGGCTGCCGGGGGACACCGAGTGACGGGTTGTCAGCCTGTCAGTCCCGGCGCAGCCGCTCGCCGAGCGCCGCCAGCACCTCCGGCGGCACCAGGTGGGAGACGTCGCCGCCCCACGCCGCGACCTCCTTGACCAGGGAGGACGACAGGAAGCTGTAGGTGGGGTTGGTGGGCACGAACAGCGTCTCGACGCCGGTCAGGCCGTTGTTCATCTGGGCCATCTGCAGCTCGTAGTCGAAGTCGCTGACGGCCCTGAGGCCCTTCACGATGGCCGGGATGTCGCGCTCCTTGCAGAAGTCGACGAGCAGGCCGTGGAAGGCCTCGACCCGGACGTTGGCGTAGTCGGCGGTGACGCGGCGGATCAGGTCGATCCGCTCGTCGATCTCGAACAGGCCCTTCTTGGACTTGTTGATCATCACCGCGACGTAGACCTCGTCGTACAGGCGGGAGGCGCGGGCAATGATGTCGAGATGTCCGTTGGTGATCGGGTCGAACGACCCGGGACAGACGGCGCGGCGCACTTGTGATCCCTCGCTCTCCGGTCCGGTCATCGTGCGTCTTCGCACGTAGAGGCGGCGCGACCGTACCAAAACGTTCCCTCGCCGTAGCGACGGGACCTGAGTGCCTCGAAGCCCTCCGGCCACCGGAATTCGCCGCCTCTGGTGCTGCGCTCCACGGTGACCAGCGCATCCTCGGCGAGCCACCCCTCTGTGCGTAGTGTGAGCAGAATCTCCCGAAGATCGTCGTCCGTGACGGCGTACGGCGGGTCCAGGAAGGCGATGTCGTACGGCTGCTCGGGCGGTGCCGTGCGGATGATCTGTTCGGCTTTGCCCGCTCTCACCTCGGCGCCGGGCAGGCCGAGAGACCGCACGTTCTCCCGGACGGTGCGGGCCGCTCGCGCGTCGGCCTCGACCAGCAGGGTGTGTCCCGCGCCGCGGGACAGCGCCTCCAGGCCGACGGCGCCCGAGCCGGCGTACAGGTCGAGGACCCGCTCGCCGTCCAGGGGGCCGCCCAGGAGGGACTGCCAGGTGGAGAACAGGCCCTCGCGTGCGCGGTCGGAGGTGGGGCGGGTGCCGTTTCCCGGGGGGACGTGCAGGCGGCGTCCGCCGGCCGCGCCGGCGATCACGCGGGTCATGTCGGGTCCTCGGTCTCGGGTGGTGGTGGGGCTCGGGGTGGCGGGTCTTCGGGGTGGTGGGGCTCGGGGTCGTGGTGCGTCCAGTCTCGCAGGCCCGCGCATGTCAGCCCTTCTCCAAGTACTGCTCCCTCTCCTCGTCCAGGAGCGCGTCCAGGGCCGTGCGCAGGGCCGGGTAGCCGGTGAGGTCGGGGTCGGCCGACACCACGGCCGTGGCCTCCTGTCTCGCCTCGGCGATGACCTCCTCGTCCTCGATGACGGCGAGCATCCGGAGGCTGGAGCGGGTGCCGGACTGGGCCTGGCCGAGGACGTCGCCCTCGCGGCGCTGTTCGAGGTCGATGCGGGACAGCTCGAAGCCGTCCAGGGTCGCGGCGACGGCGCCCAGGCGCTGCCGGGCCGGGCTCGCCTCGGGCATCTCGGTGACGAGCAGGCAGAGGCCGGGCGCCGAGCCCCGGCCGACGCGGCCGCGGAGCTGATGGAGCTGGGAGACGCCGAAGCGGTCGGCGTCCATGATCACCATGGCGGTGGCGTTGGGGACGTTGACGCCGACCTCGACGACCGTCGTCGCGACCAGCACGTGGGTCTCGCCGGCCGCGAAGCGGCGCATGACGGCGTCCTTGTCGTCGGGGGCCATGCGGCCGTGCAGCACTTCGACGCGCAGGCCCTTCAGGGGGCCCTTCGCGAGCTGTTCGGCGACGTCGAGGACGGCGAGCGGCGGGCGCTTGTCGGCGTCGTCCTCCGGCGGCTTCTTCTTGCCGGACTTCTTCGGGTCGGCCGCTTCGTCGGCGTCGTCGCCGATACGGGGGCAGACGACGTACGCCTGATGGCCGCCCTCGACTTCCTCGCGCACGCGCTCCCAGGCGCGGGCCAGGAAGTGCGGCTTGTCCGCGGCCGGGACGACGTGGCTGGCGATGGGCGAGCGGCCGGCCGGGAGCTGGTCGAGGACGGAGGTCTCCAGGTCGCCGAAGACGGTCATGGCGACCGTGCGCGGGATGGGGGTGGCCGTCATGACGAGCAGATGGGGCGGCTGCTTGCCCTTGCCGCGCAGGGCGTCGCGCTGCTCGACGCCGAAGCGGTGCTGCTCGTCGACGACGACCAGGCCGAGGTCGTGGAACTGCACCTTGTCCTCGATCAGCGCGTGCGTGCCGATCACGATGCCGGCCTCGCCGGTGGCCAGGTCGAGCAGCGCCTGGCGCCGGGCGGCGGTGCCCATGGAGCCGGTCAGCAGCACGACCTTGGTGGAATGCTCCGCGCCGCCGAGCATTCCCCCCTCGGCCAGCTCGCCCATCATCTCCACCACGGACCGGTGGTGCTGCTGCGCGAGCACCTCGGTCGGCGCGAGCATCGCGGCCTGCCCGCCCGCGTCGACGACGGCGAGCATGGCGCGCAGGGCGACCATCGTCTTGCCGCTGCCGACCTCGCCCTGGAGCAGCCGGTGCATCGGGTGTTCCGTCGCGAGGTCGTCGAAGATCTCCTTGGAGACGCGCTGCTGGCCCTCGGTGAGGGTGAAGGGGAGACGGGCGTCGAAGGCCGTGAGGAGGCCGGCCGGCTTCGCTTTGCGGGGGACGGCCGGGAGTTGGGTCTCGGCGTGGCGGCGACGGGCCAGGGCGACCTGGAGGACGAAGGCCTCGTCCCACTTGAGGCGGGCGCGGGCGTCGGCGATGTCCGCCTTGGTGTGCGGGCGGTGGATCTTGAGGAGGGCCTCGGGCAGGGGGACCAGGCCGCGGCCCTCGCGGAGGCTCTCGGGGAGCGGGTCGAGGGCTTCCTGGGCGCTGGGCAGCACCGTCTGGATCGCCTTGCCGATCTTCCAGGACTCCAGTTTGGCGGTGGCCGGGTAGATCGGGATGAGGGCGCCCGCCCAGCTGTCCACGGTCTCCTCGGCGCCCTCGCCGTGCAGCAACTCGTAGGCCGGGTGGGCCAGTTGCAGGCGGCGGTTGAAGACGGAGACCTTGCCCGCGAACAGGGCGCGGGTGCCCGGCAGGAGCTCCTTGTGGGGCTTGTGGACGCCGTTGCCGAAGAAGACCAGCTGGAGCCGGCCGCTGCCGTCCGTGATGGTGACCTCCAGGCGCTGGCCCTTGCCGCGCGGGGCCCTGGACGAGGCGAACGTGTGCAGGCGGGCGTCGGCGACCTGGGCGACCACCGTGACGTGCTCGTCCATCGGGAGGTCGGCGAGGTGGGTGAGCCGGCCGCGCTCCTCGTATCTGCGCGGGTAGTGGTGGAGGAGGTCGCCGACCGTGTGCAGGCCGAGGTGCTCGGCCATCACCTTCGCGGTGGCGGGGCCGAGCACCGATTTCAGCGGTTGGTGCAGTGGTTCTTTCAGCGCGGGCACGAGATCCATTGCACACCACGTCACTGACATCGCCGTATACGTCCCCGGAAACTCCTGGTCAGGCGGCTCGTTCGGGCCATAGGATGACGCGCTCCGGCCATCCCGCGGTCACCGCCCCACCGGGACCGCCCGACCCCGCGCCGTTCGCTCCTCCCCCCACCCGGCGCCGTGATGATGGACTCCCAGATCTCACAGTCACCCCAGACACCTCAGCCGTCCCAGGGTCCCCTTGCGTCACAGGGGGAACGGACGCCGCACACGTTTCAGGTCGACCTGCGCGGCCTGGTGGACCTGCTGTCCCATCACCTCTACTCCAGCCCGAAGGTGTACCTGCGCGAGCTGCTGCAGAACGCGGTGGACGCCATCACCGCCCGCCGCGCGGAACAGCCCGACGCCCCGGCCCGCGTACGGCTGTACGCCGAGGACGACGGCTCGCTGCGCGTGGAGGATAGCGGAGTCGGGCTCACCGAGGCGGACGTGCACAACCTGCTGGCGACGATCGGGCGCAGTTCCAAGCACGCCGACGACCTGCGGGAGGCCCGCTCGGACTTCCTCGGGCAGTTCGGCATAGGCCTGCTGGCCTGCTTCGTCGTCGCCGACCGGATACGCGTGGTCAGCCGCAGCGCCCGCACCCCGCACGCGCCGCCCGTGGAGTGGACGGCGCGCGACGACGGGTCGTACACGGTGCGGACGCTGCCGGACGACGCCCGGCCCGAGCCGGGCACCACGGTGTGTCTGAGCCCGCGGGCCGGGGCCGGCGAGTGGCTGGCCGGGAAGCGGGTGCTGGAGCTGGCGCGGGACTTCGGCTCGCTGCTGCCGTACGACGTGCGGGTGGGCGAGGAGGCGGTCACCGACTTGCCGGCGCCGTGGGACCGCGCGTACCCGAGCCCGGCGGCGCGGCGGGTGGCGCTCGCCCGGCACTGCCACGAGCTGTTCGGGTTCACGCCGCTGGACTCCATCGAGCTGGACGTGCCCCTGGCCGGCGTCCGCGGGGTGGCGCACGTGCTGCCGTCGGCGGTCAGCCCGGCGCAGCGCGCGGGTCACCGGGTGCACCTGAAGGGCATGCTGCTCACCGAGCGGGCCGAACAGCTGCTGCCCGACTGGGCGTTCTTCGTGCGCTGCGTCCTGGACACGGACAGCCTGCGGCCCACGGCGTCGCGCGAGTCGCTGTACGAGGACGAGACGCTGGCCGCGGTGCGGGAGGCGCTGGGCGAGCGGATCCGGTCCTGGCTGACGCGACTCGCCACCGGCGACCCGGAGCGGCTCTCGGCGTTCCTCGCGGTGCACCACCTGGGCGTGAAGTCCCTCGCGCGGCACGACCAGGAGATGCTGCGCACGATGCTGCCGTGGCTGCCCTTCGAGACGACCGACGGGCGGCTGTCCCTGGAGGAGTTCGCGCAGCGGCACCCGGTGGTGCACTTCACGCGCACGGTCGAGGAGTTCCGGCAGGTCGCCCCCATCGCGGCGGCGCAGGGCATCGGCGTCGTCAACGGCGGCTACACGTACGACAGCGAGCTCGTCGAGGCGCTGCCGTCGGTGCGGCCGGGCACCGTGGTGGCGGAGCTGGACGCCGAGACGGTGACCGCGCACCTGGACGCCGTGGACCCGGCGGAGGAGCTGGCGCTGGCGGGCTTCCTGGCGGCCGCGCGGGCGAAGCTCGACCCGCTGGGCTGTGACGTGGTCCTGCGCGCCTTCCATCCTTTGTCGGTGCCGGCGCTCCACCTCGACGACCGGGAGGCCCGGCACGAGCAGGCCCGCGCGGAGGCCGAGGAGCAGGCGGACGAGCTGTGGGCGGGCATCCTCGGTTCGCTGCGCGGCAGCGCGCCCCGCGCGCGTCTGGTGCTCAACCACCTCAATCCTCTGGTGCGCAGGATCAGTTCGCTGCGCGATCCGGAACTGATCGGCACCGCCACGGAGTCCCTGTACGGGCAGGCCCTGCTGATGGCGCAGCGTCCGCTGCGGCCGGCGGACTCGGCGCTGCTGAACCGGGCGTTCATCGGCCTGCTGGAGTGGGCCACCCACGGGGAGGACGGTCACTGATGACGGGGATCACGGACTTCGACGCGCTGCGCCGGGCGATGGCGGAGAACTCCGAGCAGCCCGAGGGCCCGGCCCGCAACGCGCGCGCGGAGCAGTTGCTCGCCGAGGCGGAGAAGCTGAACATCCCGCTCGCGGTGATCGAGGCGCTCGGGCACCAGCTGAAGGTCTACAACTACAGCTCCGAGAAGGACAAGATGTTCGTCCCGTTCTCGCGGCTGCTGCGGATGTGGGACGAACGGCCGGAGGACTTCGACGAGTACGAGGCCCACCAACTGCACTGGGTCTTCAAGTGGGTGTCGTCGGGCATGCTCGGCCAGCCGCACATTCCGCTGGCCTCCATCGAGAAGTGGCTCGGCGAGATGGAGCACCGCTACCGGCTCGCGGGGCACACCGAACGGGCCGTGCGGAGCGTGGAGTTCAGTGTCGCCGCGCACATCGGGGACGTGGCGCGCGCGGAGCGGGCGTACGAGGCGTGGCTGGCCGCCGACCGGGACCGCATGGCCGACTGTCACGCGTGCGAGCTGCACGAGCAGGGCTGGTGGCAGGCGGAGCGCGGCCGGGACGAGGAGGCGCTGCGGCTGTGGCGTCCGGTGCTGGAGGGCGAGTTCACGTGCGCCCACGAGCCGCACACGGCGCTGGCGTCGTCCCTGGCGCCGCTGCTGCGGCTGGGTCGCACGGACGAGGCGCGCGCCAACCACCTGCGGGGTTTCCGGCTGGTGCGCCCCATGGAGAGCATGCGCGGGGCGTACGCGGACCACGTGGAGTTCTGCGCGCTGTCGGGCAACGAGGCGCGCGGTCTGGAGCTGCTCGCGCAGCGGCCGGCGTACTTCACGGACGACGGGCATCCGCGCAGCAAGCTGGACTTCATGGCCGTGGTGGCGCTGCTCATGGACCGGCTGACGGAGCTGGGCCTCGGGGATCAGCGGGTGCCGGGTCCGGTGGGCCGGACGTGGACCGCCCGTGAGCTCGGCGCGCACGCGCGTGCGGAGGCCCTGGAGCTTGCGTCGCGGTTCGACCTGCGCAACGGCACGGATCACGTGAGTGAGCAGGCACGCGCGCGTATGGCGCAGCGTCCGCTGGTGGAGCGGCTGCCGCTGGGCGTGCGGGCGACGCCCCGGCCGGTGCCGGCCGCCCCGGTCGCGGAGCCGGTGGCGCCGGGCGGCGCCGGGCCGGGTCTGCCCGAGCTGCTCGCCGAGGCGCGGCGGCTGTCCGACGGGCTGGAGCCGAACGCCGTCGAGGCGTGGGCGGCGGTCGAGCGGGCCGCGGAGGGTGTCGAGCTGGACGTCCGGGACCGCGCGGAGATCGCCGATCACCGGGCGATGGGCCTCGGCCCGGACGGCGTCGAGCTGTTCGAGCGGGCCGCCGTGCTGTACGCGGAGGCGGGTGACCCGGGCGAGGCCCTGGCGGCACGCGCGCGTGCGGCGTTCGTCCGCGCTCTGGCGGGCGATGTGGACGCCGCGCTGACGGCGGTGGCCGAGCCGTACGAGAAGGCGCGCGCGCTGTACGCCGGGGGCGGTACGGGTGTGCCGCAGGCGGCGTCGGTGGTGATGGCGCGGACGCGGATCCTGATGCGGCGCGTGCAGCAGGCCGACGGGCCGGTGCCGGACGCGGTGCTCGCGGAGGCCGAGGAGGCCGTCGGTGAGGTGCTGGCGCTCGTCGAGGAGCACGCCGACGGGGACGTGCGGCTGGCGTCGCGGGCGGCCGAGTCCCGGGCGATGCTCGCGGAGCTGGCGGGGCGGCGCGGGGACGCGGAGCGGGCGGCGGAGCTGTTCGCCCGGGCCGCCGCCGAGTACGTCGGGGCCGGGCTGCCGTGGTTCGCGGTGGAGTACGAGGCCCGGCTCGCGCAGCTGGCGCACCAGCGGGGCGACCTGGCGGAGGCGGAGCGGGCGCTGCGTGCGGCGCTGGAGCACGGCGGCCCGCATCTGGAGCCGGTCGGCCGGGCCCAGCTGCTCCTTCAGCTCACCGAGGTGCTGGCCGGCACGGGCCGGTTCGGGGAGGCCGCCGACCAGGCCCTGGAGGCAGCGCACTGGGCCGACGAGGCGGGCGAGGGGCCGACGCTGGGCGCCTGGGCCCGGCACCAGCTCGGCGGGCTGCTGCTGCGGCAGGGGCGCTGGGCCGAGGCCGCGGAGGTGCTGGAGTCGGCGCTGCCCGACGTGACGTCCGAGACCCACGGCGAGGGCGCGGTCGTGCAGACCCTGTGGTGGCTCGGCGACTGCCTGGGCGAGCTGGGGGAGCACCGTACGGCAGCCGAACGGCGTCTTCAGGCGGCCGAGATCGCCCGGCACTGGCCGGAGCAGCAGGACCACGCGACGCTGGCGCACCTGGCGGCGGAGTCGCTCGGACAGGCCGGTCTGACCGCCGAGGCGGACCGGGCGTTCGCGCGCGCGGGCGAGCTGTGGCGCGGGCTCGGCGACGTCCACGGCCTGGTGCGTTCCCTGCGCGCACGCGCGTGGCTGGCGCTGGGCCCGGACGAGGGCACGCGGACGGCGCGGGAGCTGATGGCGGACGCCGTGCGGGAGTGCGAGGCGGCGCGGGAGGCGGCCGGGGCCGACGAGGCGCGGCTGCGGCTCACCGCCGAACTCGGTCACACGCACCGGCAGTTCGGTGATCTGCTGGCCCGTTCCGTCGGCGAGGCCGGTGAAGAGGCCGTGGTCCAGGAGGCCTTCGAGGAGGCCCTGGTCCATGTGGTCGCCGCGGCCGGGGAGTTCGCCGTCCTCGGTGACGGCGCGCTGCACGCGCGGACCGGTGCCGAGCTGGCCGCCGGCTGGCTGGAGGCCGACCTCGGCCGTCCCGCCGAGGCGGTGGCACGCGCGCGTGCGGTGCTGGACGCGTACGACGGCGTGGCGACCGAAGCCGAGGACGACGGCCCGGTGGAGGCCCGTCGCGCGGAGGCGCGGCAGATGCTGGAGCTGATGGAGAACGGCGCCGGTTGACGCCCGGCGTCGGGTGGGCGCCGCCGCGGGCCTACTCGACGCCGATCAGCAGCAGCGCGCCCTGCCGCCCGCCCCGGTACACCACGGTGTCGACGGCGAGGTAGGCCTCCCGCACGCGTGTCTCCAGGTGTCCGGCGACGGACTCGGGGGCCTCGTCGCCGAGGACCAGCGTGACCAGTTCGCCGCCGGCGGCGAGCATCCGGTCGAGGACGGTCTCGGCGACGGCCGTGACGTCCGAGCCGATCACGGCGACATCGCCGTCGACGAGGCCGAGGACGTCGCCGGCCTGGCAGATGCCGGCCATGGTCCAGGACTGCCGCTCGGCGACCGCGACCTCGGCGTAGCGGGTGGCGCCGGCCGCCGAGGTCATCGAGACGACGTCCTCGTCGAAGCGGCGGTCCGGCGCGTGCACGGCGAGCGCGGCGATGCCCTGCACGGCGGACCGGGTGGGGATCAGCGCCACCCGGATGCCCTCGGTGCGGGCCTGCTCGGCCGCCGCGGCGGCGGTGTGCCGCAGTTCGGCGTCGTTGGGCAGCAGCACGACCTCGCGCGCGTGCGCCCGCCGCAGCGCCTGGACGAGCTCTCCGCTGGCGGGCGGCTCCCCGGGGCGCGCGAGCACGGTGGTCGCGCCGGCCTCCGTGTAGAGCCCGGCCAGTCCTTCGCCGGGGACGACGGCCACCACGGCCCGCTGGGCGCGTTCCCGGGGCGGGCGCTCACCGCCGGTGGTGTGCACGTCGCCCGCGCCGAAGTGCGTGATCCGGATCCGGTACGGCCGTCCGGCCTCGACGCCCGCCTCGACGGCGGCGCCGGCGTCGTCGACGTGCACGTGGACGTTCCACAGGCCGTCGCCGCCGACCACGACGAGGGAGTCCCCGAGGGCGTCCAGCCGCTCCCGCAGCCGCGCGACGGCGTCGTCGTCGGCCTCCAGGAGGTAGATCACCTCGAAGGCGGGCCCGCCGGCGCACGGGGCGGCCTCGCCGGTGGCGCAGTCGACGGCGGCGGGACCGTGGGCGTCGGCAGCCCCGTCGTCGGCGCCGTTCCCCCGGTCCGCGCCCTCCGTGTCGTCCGCGCCATCCCTCTCGTCCGCACCGTCCCCCTCGTCCGCGCCGTCCCTGTCGCCCACGCGCGCGTGGGCGACGGCCGCCACCGCGGGGACCGCCCCCGGCACCTCCCCCGTCAGCGTCTCCACCAGCGCCGCGAGCACCGCCACCAGGCCGCGCCCGCCGGCGTCCACCACGCCGGCCCGGCGCAGCACAGCCAGCTGGGCCGGGGTGTCGGCGAGGGCGGCGCGGGCAGCCTCGTAGGCCGCGCGCGCGACGGTCCCGCAGTCGCCCGCGGTCTCCCCCACGGCGTCGGCGGCGGCCGAGGCGACGGTGAGGACCGTGCCCTCCACGGGATGGGCGACGGCCTGGCGCGCGGAGTCGGCGGCGTGCCGCAGCGCGCGCCGCAGGTCCTCTCCGTCGGCCCGGGCGGCGCCGTCGTCGGCGGCCAGCACCTGGGCCATGCCGCGCAGCAGCTGCGCCAGGATCGTCCCGGAGTTCCCGCGGGCGCCGATCAGCGCCCCGTGCGCCATCGCGCGCGCGGCGTCGGCCAGCGCCGGCCCGCCCCCCGTACCGGCCCCGGAGCCGCCTTCACGGGAGCCCGCGTCGCCTTCGCGGGAGCCCGCGTGACCGACCTCGTGGGCCGCGAACACGGCCTCGACCGCGGTGACCGCCGACTCGACGGTCAGATACAGGTTGGTGCCGGTGTCACCGTCCGCGACCGGGTAGACGTTGATCGCGTCGATCTCCTCACGCGCCCGCCCCAGCGCCCGCAGCGCCAGGCCGCACCAGGTGCGCACCGCGAGAGCATCGAAGAACGTCTGCGGCACCTGCGCCACTGCGCCTCCTTGAGCTGACGGACGTGGCACGCAGCGTAGACCCCGGAGGGCAGGCTCTTCGGAAGTGGGCCGGAGCGGGGCCCTGAGCTGCCGTGGTAGTTTCGCTGTACGGGCGCAGTCGTTGTATGCTGCTCCGGTTGCCCGATCCGATCGGGCCATTCCCCCTGGCAGCGCCACTCAGATCTCGACCGCTCGCAGAGCCTTGAGATCTCGATCCCGGCATGCCGGGATCAACCGTAAGTGCATCTGAAGTCTTTGGAGTGACCCGTGGCTGCCAACTGCGACGTCTGCGGCAAGGGGCCGGGCTTCGGCAACAACATCTCGCACTCTCACCGCCGTACGTCCCGTCGCTGGAACCCGAACATCCAGCGTGTGCGTACCGTGGTCGGCGGGACGCCGAAGCGCGTGAACGCTTGCACCTCGTGCATCAAGGCCGGCAAGGTCTCGCGCTGACGCACTGCTAGCGCGCGGCCACTGCTGGTTGCTGCACTGAGCCGGTCCACCTCAGGGTGGACCGGCTTTTTGCGCTGCCCGCACCTCGGGAGCGCGACCCGCGATCAACGCGTGAACCGCCACCCGTGGTCCACCGGCCCGATCCCGCCCCCCAGCGCGAACCCGGCCGCGATGGCCCCGGTGACGTACTCCTTCGCCGCCGCGACCGCCTCCGGCACCGGCCGCCCCTTGGCCAGCTCCGAGGCGATGGCCGACGCGAGGGTGCAGCCCGTGCCGTGGGTGTGGCGGTTGTCGTGCCGCGGCGCCCGCAGCCAGTGCTCCTCGGAGCCGTCGGTGAGCAGGTCCACGGCGTCTCCGGCCAGGTGACCGCCCTTGATCACCACCCACGTCGGCCCGTACGCGAGGACGGCCGACGCGGCCTCCCGCATGCCGTCCCGCGACTCCACGCGCACACCCGTCAACTGGGCCACCTCGTCCAGGTTGGGCGTGGCCACGGTCGCCACGGGCAGCAGCCTGGTGCGCACGGAGTCCAGCGCGGACGCGGCCAGCAGCGGATCCCCGTGCTTGGACACCCCCACCGGGTCGACCACGGACGGCGCGTCCGTCCCGGCGATCAAGTCGGCCACCGCCTCGACGAGTTCCGCCGACGCCAGCATGCCGGTCTTCACGGCCTGAACGCCGATGTCGTCCACGACGCTGCGGTACTGGGCCCGTACGGCCTCCACGGGCAGCTCCCAGGCGCCTTGCACGCCCAGGGAGTTCTGTGCCGTCACGGCCGTGATCACGCTCATGCCGTGCACGCCGAGCGCGAGCATGGTCTTCAGGTCGGCCTGGATGCCCGCGCCGCCGCCGGAGTCGGAGCCGGCGACGGTCAGGACCCTGGGCGGCGCGCTCATGACTCGATGTCCCCGAAGTGGTCCCAGCCGCCCTGCGTCGTCCAGGGCGCGCCGTCCACCGTCACCTGCGGCAGCGCCGACGGGTTGAGGACCTCGCCGATCACCTTCCAGCGGGCGGGCAGCTTCACGTCCGGCGGGAACGTCGCCACGATCGCGTGGTCCTCTCCCCCGGTCAGCACCCACTGCATGGGGTCGACGCCGACGGCCTGGCCGATGTCGTTCATCTGGGTCGGGATGTCTATCGCGCCGGACCTGACGTCGATGCGCACCTTGCTGGCCTCGGCGATGTGCCCGAGGTCGGCGATCAGCCCGTCGCTCACGTCGCACATCGCGGTCGCGCCGAGCCCGGCCGCCGCGGGACCGGCGTGGTACGGCGGCTCGGGGCGGCGGTGGGCCTCCACGAAGGCGCGCGGCGAGCGGAAACCGCGGGACAGGACCGCGTAACCGGCGGCGGACCAGCCGAGCCAGCCGGTGACGGCGACGAGGTCGCCGGGCTGCGCGCCGGCCCGGGTGACGGGCTCCTGGTTGCGCAGGTCGCCGAGCGCGGTGATCGAGATCATGATCTGGTCGCCGCGCACGACGTCGCCGCCGACCACGGAGGCGCCCGCGACCTGGCACTCGTCGCGCAGGCCGTCCATCAGCTCCGTCGGCCAGGTCACCGGCAGTTCGCCGGGCACCACCAGGCCGAGCAGCAGCGCGGTCGGCACGGCGCCCATGGCCGCGATGTCGGCGAGGTTCTGCGCCGCCGCCTTGCGGCCCACGTCGTACGCCGTCGACCAGTCGCGACGGAAGTGGCGGCCCTCCAGGAGGATGTCGGTGCTGGCCACGACCCTGCGGTCGGGCGCGGCGACCACCGCGGCGTCGTCGCCGGGGCCGACCCGGACCGCCGGGGTCGTGGTGAGACGGGAGGTGAGCTCCCTGATGAGCCCGAACTCCCCGAGCTCACCAACAGTGCCCTTCATTGCCCTTTCTCCCCTTCTGTCCCTGTCCGTTCCCGGTCGCGGGTCATGTGTGTCGTCGTTACGGTCGTAGTGACCGTCAAATTCTTTCGTGCCTGTACCCCGGCACGGGGACGCCGGTTCCCGCAGGTCTCCCCGCGGTGAGCGACGACGCGATACCGTGGCGTTCCTTTTCCCCACATGATCCTCGTGGCCGCCCTGGAGGTTCCGTGGTACAGGCGTACATCCTGATCCAGACCGAGGTCGGCAAAGCGTCGACCGTCGCCGAGACGATCAGCAAGATCCCTGGGGTCGTCCAGGCCGAGGACGTCACCGGACCGTACGACGTCATCGTGCGCGCCCAGGCCGACACCGTCGACGACCTCGGTCGCATGGTGGTCGCCAAGGTCCAGCAAGTGGACGGCATCACCCGCACACTGACCTGCCCGGTCGTTCATCTCTAGCCCCCGTCTGTCCTCGGCCGGTGCGCTCTTTCCGTATGAGCCCACCGGACCGGGGAAGCCCGGCGATCATACTGCGCCGGGCCGTCGAACGACCCGCCGAGAAGGACGGCAACAAGAAGGCGACCCCGCTGGGCCGTGTCCAGGGGATCGCCTCCGTCGCGCGGACGGGCCGGTTCAGCGCAGCCCGGTGGACCTCCTGAGCGCGGCCCGCACCAGCAGGTCGACCAGCTCCGGGTAACCGATGCCGGTGGCCTGCCACATCTGCGGGTACATCGAGATCGGCGTGAAGCCGGGCATGGTGTTGATCTCGTTGATGACGAACTCGCCGTCCTCGGTGAGGAAGAAGTCCGCGCGGACCAGCCCCTCGCAGGACGCCGCGTCGAACGCCTCCACCGCGAGCCGCCGCACCTCGGCGGTCTCCTCGTCGGTGAGCGGCGCGGGCACGATGCCGGGCGTGGAATCGATGTACTTGGCCTCGAAGTCGTAGTACGCGTGCGCGTCCGGCGGCGGGATCTCGGCCGGCAGCGACGCGCGCGGCCCGTCCTCGAACTCCAGCACCCCGCACTCGATCTCGCGGCCCCGCAGCGCCGCCTCGACCAGGATCTTCGGGTCGTGGCGCTGCGCCTCGGCGATCGCGTCGTCGAGGCCGGAGAGGTCGTCGACCTTGGTGATGCCGATGGACGAGCCGGCGCGCGCGGGCTTCACGAACAGCGGCCAGCCGTGCTCGCCGGCGAAGTCGACGATCTTCTTGCGGGCCGCCGCCGCGTCCTGCTGCCACTCGCGCGGCCGGATCACCACGTACGGGCCCACCTTGAGCCCGAAGGAGGTGAACACCCGCTTCATGTACTCCTTGTCCTGGCCGACGGCCGAGGCGAGCACCCCGGAGCCGACGTACGGCACGCCGGACAGCTCCAGGAGGCCCTGGAGGGTGCCGTCCTCGCCGTACGGGCCGTGCAGGACCGGGAAGACGACGTCGACGTCGCCGAGCGCCTTGGGCACCGATCCGGGCTCGCTGTAGACGACTTCGCGGCTGGCGGGGTCGACGGGGAGCACCACGCCCCCCTCGCCGGACTCGGCGAGTTCGTCCACGGTGGGCGTGCGGCGGTCGGTGATCGCCATGCGCTCGGGTTCGTCGGCGGTGAGCGCCCAGCGGCCGTCCCGGGTGATGCCGATCGGCAGGACGTCGTACTTCGTCCGGTCGATGGCGCGCAGGACGGCTCCTGCCGTGACCACGGAGATCCCGTGCTCGGAACTGCGCCCGCCGAACACGACGGCCACACGCGGCTTGCGAGGCGGCTGATCGGGGCTCTGGGGGAGGTTCTGGGTGCTCATATCGCGTTGAGAGTACCCGCTGGTATCCCCCGCGTCAGCGCCCGCCGGGCCGTGGCCGCCGCGCATCCCACGGACGGTCGCTCAGCGTCGTTCCGGCTTCGCGCTGCGCGACATGAGTTCCTTCAGCGCGACGACCGGCGGCTTGCCCTCGTGCACGATGCCGACGACCGTCTCGGTGAGGGGCATGTCGACGCCGTGCCTGCGGGCCAGATCCAGCACCGATTCGCAGGACTTGACGCCCTCGGCGGTCTGCTTGGTGACGGCGATGGTCTCCTGGAGGGTCATGCCCTTGCCGAGGTTGGTGCCGAAGGTGTGGTTGCGCGACAGCGGCGAGGAGCACGTGGCCACCAGGTCGCCGAGGCCCGCGAGTCCGGAGAACGTCAGCGGATCCGCGCCGAGCGCGACACCGAGCCGGGTGGTCTCGGCGAGGCCCCGGGTGATGAGCGAGCCCTTGGCGTTGTCGCCGAGGCCCATGCCGTCCGCGATGCCGACGGCCAGCCCGATCACGTTCTTCACGGCGCCGCCGAGTTCGCAGCCGACGACGTCGGTGTTGGTGTACGGCCTGAAGTACGGGGTGTGGCAGGCGGCCTGGAGCCGCTGGGCGACGGCCTCGTCGGCGCAGGCGACCACCGAGGCGGCCGGCATCCGGGCGGCGATCTCCCGCGCCAGGTTGGGCCCGGTGACCACGGCGATGCGGTCCGGGCCGACCTTCGCCACGTCGTCCATGACCTCGCTCATCCGCATCGCGGAGCCGAGTTCGACGCCCTTCATCAGCGAGACGAGGACGGTGCCGGGCGCCAGCAGCGGCGCCCACTCGGCGAGGTTGGCGCGCAGCGTCTGCGAGGGGATCGCGAGGACGGTGAAGTCGGCGCCGCGGGCGGCCTCGGCGGCGTCCGTCGTGGCGCGCACGTTCTCGGGGAGTTCGACGCCCGGGAGGTAGTCCGGGTTGGTGCGCGTGGAGTTGACCGCCTCGGCGAGTTCGGGGCGGCGGCCCCACAGCACGACGTCGCAGCCCGCGTCGGCGAGCACCATGCCGAACGCCGTGCCCCACGATCCGGTGCCGAAGACGGCGGCCCTGACCGGCTTGCTCACTTGCCCAGCCCCTCTTCCTGTCCTGCCCTGCGCCGCGCCTGCGTCGCCGTCCTGCGACGCTGCTCGATCCGCTCCATGCGCGGGTCGTAGGGCGTCTCGGGGGCCTTCTCGCCGCGGATCTCCTCCAGCTGGCGGGTGATCGCCCCCATGATGACCTCGGTCGCCTCCTTGAGGAGTTCCGCGGTCATCTCCTTGTCGTAGAACCGCGAGAGGTCGACCGGCGGGCCGGCGAGCACGCGGTGGGTCTTGCGCGGGAGGAGGTGCGGCTTCTTGGCGTAGGGCGGCAGGAGTTCGTTGCAGCCCCACTGGGCGACCGGGACGACCGGGCACCTGGTCTGGAGGGCGACCCGCGCGGCGCCCGTCTTGCCGGTCATGGGCCAGCCGTCCGGGTCGCGGGTGAGGGTGCCCTCGGGGTAGAAGGCGACGCATTCGCCGCGCTCCACGGCGTCGATGGCGGCCCGGAAGGCGCTGAGCGCGTCGGTGGTCTCGCGGTAGACGGGGATCTGTCCGGTGCCGCGCATCGCGGCGCCGACGAATCCCTTCCCGAATAGGCCGCTCTTCGCGAGGAAACGCGGAACCCGTCCGGTGTTGTACTGGAAGTGTGCGTAACCGAAGGGGTCGATGTGTGAATTGTGATTCACGACGGTGATGAATCCGCCCTCGGCCGGAATGTTCTCCATTCCACGCCAGTCCCGCTTGAGCAGAACCACCAGCGGCGGTTTGCAGATCACCGCGGCGAAGCGGTACCAGAAGCCGATTCTGCGGCGGGGCACGCGTACACCTTCCTCTAGGGCCAGGGGAGCCGCACAAGTGTCGCCCCGGGCCGTCGGTCTGTCGAGAACACCGTACGCCCCGGCGACGGCGGCGCCGGATGGCCCGGGTGACAATGAGCGCGACAAGGGAGGGACGGAACGCCGGTGCAGTGGACCCTGGTCATACCCCTGAAGCCCTTGGCGCACGCCAAGAGCAGGCTTTCGGACACGGCGGACGAGGGGCTGCGGCCCGGACTGGCGCTGGCGTTCGCGCAGGACACGGTGGCCGCCGCGCTGGCCTGCCCCGCGGTGCGGGATGTGGCAGTCGTCACGGACGACGTCCGGGCCGGCCGGGAGCTTTCCGCACTGGGCGCCCGGATCGTCGCCGACGAACCGGGAACGGGACTCAACGCGGCCCTCGCGCATGCGGCGACGATCGTGCGGGCGACGCGTCCCCGAAGTCCGGTGGCGGCCCTGAACGCCGATCTTCCCGCGCTCCGCCCGCCGGAATTGGCGCGGGTTCTGGAAGGGGCCGCCGAATTCCCGCGCGCATTTCTCGCCGACGCGGCCGCAATCGGCACGACGCTGCTGACCGCGGGTCCGGCCCGCGAATTGCGGCCGGCCTTCGGCCCGGAATCCCGGGCCCGGCACCGCGCGTCCGGCGCCGTGGAACTGCTGCTGGACGCGGTGGATTCGGTACGCCAGGACGTGGACACCGGCGACGATCTGCGGGCGGCGCTCGCGCTGGGCGTGGGCTCCCGCACGGCCTCGGTCGCCGCGCGGTTGCTCATACCGGGGCAGTAGGCTGCCGTCATGCAGGCGACCGCATACACGTACGACCCCGAAAGCCGCAGCGGGCAGGTGCTGCTGGACGACGGCACCCCGGTGCCCTTCGACGCGGCGGCGTTCGACGCGGGGGGCCTGAGGCTGCTGCGGCCCGGGCAGCGGGTGCGCGTCGAGACGGACGGCGAGGGCGAGGCCCGGCGGATCACGCTGGTGACGCTGCAGACCTTCTGAACCCGCTGCCCACCCTCTGAACCCCCGGAACCCTCCGGGCGCTCCCGGACACGCCGCGGGCCGGACTCCGTCGCGGAGTCCGGCCCGGCGCGTGAGTACCCCTGTGCCGCTTACTTCTTGCGGGCGGTGGCCTTCTTGGCGGTGGTCTTGCGGGCGGTCGACTTCTTGGCGGGGGCCTTCTTGGCCGTCGCCTTCTTCGCCGGAGCCTTCTTGGCCGCCGTCTTCTTCGCGGTGGTCTTCTTCGCGGCGGCGGTCTTGGCGGTCGCCGTGGTCTTCTTGGCGGGCGCCTTCTTCGCCGTGGTCTTCTTGGCCGCGGCCGTCGTCTTCTTGGCCGTGGTCTTCTTCGCGGTGGTCTTCTTCGCGGCGGCCGTCTTGCTGGTGGCCTTCTTCGCGGCGGCCTTCTTGACCGTCGCGGAAGCCCCGCCGGTCAGGCTGCCCTTGGGCGCCTTCTTCACGGCGACGTCGTTCTTCGGGAGCTTCTTCGAGCCGCTCACCAGGTCCTTGAAGCCCTGGCCCGCGCGGAAGCGGGGCACGGAGGTCTTCTTGACCCGAACCCGCTCGCCCGTCTGGGGGTTGCGGGCGTAGCGGGCGGGACGGTCCACCTTCTCGAAGGAACCGAAGCCGGTGACCGAGACCCGGTCACCCGCGACGACCGCGCGGACGATGGCGTCCAGGACCGCGTCGACAGCATCGGCGGCCTGCTGGCGGCCGCCCATCTTGTCGGCAATCGTTTCTACGAGCTGCGCCTTGTTCACGTCTTCCCCTTCGGAGACATTGCCAGAACGAAAGTGTTCAAGCTTTTTCGCACGTTAGGCAGATATATACCGCAAATCAAACACGAAACGGGCTTATCACCCTTGTGCCGCAACGGACTCGGCCGCCTCGGGCTGTTCAGCGTTCCTCTTCGGGGAGCCGACCCTCGTCGAGGTCCGTCGTGAACCGCTCCAGACGCCTTGCCGCATCGGCGAGATCGTGCTTGGCCACGGCCGTAATGACCAGCAGCTTCCGGGTCAGCGCCATCCGTACGCCCTCCGGGACTTGCAGTGCGCGCACCCTTGCGTGCGCTTCCTTGAGTTGGACCGCGACCGCCGCATAGAGCTGGAGTTGGCCGTCGTGTTCCATGCACAGATTGTGCCATCTGGGGCGAGTTGTCGCCTGCGCAGGGGGCAACTGCCGCCTCAAAAGGCCTTCCTGGCGTGTGCGGCCGTCGCGGCCACGCACCTCGCGTACCCCGCCAATCACCGCTCTAACGTGGGAAGTTGACAGCGCCGGGCCGACGGGGCAGGGCCGTTCGGGTACAGAAACGGCCGTACCCCCGATCGGGCTGATCGGGGGTACGGCGGGGGTGTCGCGGTGGCCGGAATTCGACCTCTCCCAGGCGCTGATGCCGGACGCGTCAGGCGCGTCGGGTGGTTCAGACCTGGACGGTGCTCGGCTTGAAGGCGGGGCGCTTCGCCTCGTACGCGGCGATGTCGGCCTCGTTCTGGAGCGTGATGGAGATGTCGTCGAGGCCGTTCAGTAGTCGCCAGCGGGCGTTCTCGTCCAGTTCGAAGGAGGCGGTGATGCCCTCAGCGCGCACTTCGCGGCGCTCCAGGTCGACGGTGACCTCGGCCGTCGGGTCCTGCTCGGTCAGCTCCCACAGGGCGTCCACGGTCTTCTGCTCCAGAACCACCGTGAGCAGGCCGTTCTTGAGCGAGTTGCCGCGGAAGATGTCGGCGAAGCGGGAGGAGATGACGGCCTTGAAGCCGTAGTTCTGCAGCGCCCAGACGGCGTGCTCGCGGGAGGAGCCGGTGCCGAAGTCGGGGCCGGCGACCAGGACCGTGGCGCCCTTGCGCTCGGGCTGGTTGAGGATGAACGTCTCGTCCTTGCGCCAGGCCTCGAAGAGCCCGTCCTCGAACCCGTCCCGGGTCACCTTCTTGAGCCAGTGGGCGGGGATGATCTGGTCGGTGTCGACGTTGCTGCGGCGCAGCGGGACGGCCCGGCCGGTGTGGGTGGTGAATGCTTCCATGGCTCTCAGACTCCAGCGGGCGTACGGACTTCGGCGTCGGACAGGTCGGCCGGCGATGCCAGGTGGCCCAGGACCGCCGTGGCCGCCGCGACCTGCGGCGACACCAGGTGGGTGCGGCCGCCCTTGCCCTGCCGGCCCTCGAAGTTGCGGTTGGAGGTGGACGCGGAGCGCTCACCGGGGGCGAGCTGGTCGGGGTTCATGCCCAGGCACATCGAGCAGCCCGCGTGCCGCCATTCGGCGCCGGCCTCCTTGAAGACCACGTCGAGGCCCTCGGAGACGGCCTGCAGACCGACCCGCGCGGAGCCGGGGACGACCAGCATCCGTACGCCGTCGGCGACTTTGCGGCCCTTGAGGATCTCGGCGGCGTTGCGCAGGTCCTCGATGCGGCCGTTGGTGCAGGAACCTACGAAGACGGTGTCCACCTTGATGGAGCGCAGCGGCTGCCCGGCCTCCAACCCCATGTATTCCAGGGCCTTTTCGGCGGCGTGGCGCTCCGATGCGTCTTCGTACGAAGCCGGGTCGGGGACGGCTGCCGAAAGCGGCGCGCCCTGGCCGGGGTTGGTGCCCCAGGTGACGAACGGCGACAGTTCGGCGGCCTCGATGACGACCTCGGCGTCGAACTCGGCGTCGTCGTCGGTGCGCAGCGTCTTCCAGTACGCGACGGCGGCGTCCCAGTCGGCGCCCTCGGGGGCGTGCGGGCGGCCCTTGAGGTAGTCGAAGGTGGTCTGGTCGGGGGCGATCATGCCCGCGCGGGCGCCGGCCTCGATCGACATGTTGCAGATGGTCATCCGGGCCTCCATCGAGAGGTTCTCGATGGCCTCGCCGCGGTATTCCAGGACGTAGCCCTGGCCGCCGCCGGTGCCGATCTTCGCGATGATCGCCAGGATCAGGTCCTTGGCCGTGACACCCTCGGGGAGTGCGCCGTTGACCGTGATCGCCATGGTCTTGGGGCGGGACATCGGCAGCGTCTGGGTGGCCAGCACGTGCTCGACCTGGGAGGTGCCGATGCCGAAGGCCAGCGCGCCGAAGGCGCCGTGCGTGGAGGTGTGCGAGTCGCCGCAGACGACCGTGGTGCCGGGCTGGGTCAGACCCAGCTGCGGGCCGACGACGTGCACGACGCCCTGCTCGACGTCGCCCAGCGGGTGCAGACGCACACCGAACTCGGCGCAGTTCGCGCGCAGCGTCTCCAGCTGGACGCGGGAGACCGGGTCCGCGATGGGCTTGTCGATGTCGAGGGTCGGGGTGTTGTGGTCCTCGGTCGCGATGGTCAGGTCGAGCCGGCGCACCCTGCGCCCGCTCTTGCGGAGGCCGTCGAAGGCCTGCGGGCTGGTCACCTCGTGCAGCAGGTGCAGATCGATGAAGAGGAGGTCGGGCTCGCCCTCGGCGCGCCGGACGACGTGGTCGTCCCAGACCTTCTCCGCGAGTGTCCTACCCATCGCTTTCCCTCCGGCCGGCAAGGAGTGCGCCGGCCCAACTAGAGATCTCTGAGGAGACGGCGCCCGCGCCCCTGTCCTCGGGCGTCCGCCGCCAGGCCCTGGTCACGGGCCGCTGTGCCTTCGTGGGTTCCAGAGTGGCGTGTTCCACGGAAAATTGAACTTGCGTTTCACAGAGTGAGACGCAAGTATCGTTGCATGGACAACAGTAGCGGCGTCGGCGTTCTGGACAAGGCGGCCCTCGTCCTGAGCGCTCTGGAGTCCGGTCCGGCCACCCTCGCGGGTCTGGTCGCGGCGACCGGACTGGCACGACCCACGGCCCACCGCCTGGCCGTGGCGCTGGAGCACCACCGCATGGTGGCGCGCGACATGCAGGGGCGGTTCATCCTCGGCCCCCGCCTGGCAGAGCTGGCCGCGGCGGCGGGCGAGGACCGCCTGCTGGCGACGGCCGGACCGGTGCTCACGCACCTGCGTGACGTCACGGGCGAGAGCGCGCAGCTCTACCGCCGCCAGGGCGACATGCGCATCTGCGTCGCCGCGGCGGAGCGGCTGTCGGGCCTCAGGGACACGGTCCCCGTCGGGTCCACGCTCACGATGAAGGCCGGTTCCTCGGCGCAGATCCTGATGGCCTGGGAGGAGCCCGAGCGGCTGCACCGCGGCCTCCAGGGCGCCCGCTTCACGGCGACGGCCCTGTCGGGCGTCAGGCGCCGCGGCTGGGCCCAGTCCATCGGCGAGCGGGAGCCCGGTGTGGCCTCCGTCTCCGCGCCCGTGCGCGGCCCCTCGAACCGTGTGGTGGCCGCCGTCTCGGTCTCCGGCCCCATCGAGCGCCTCACTCGGCACCCGGGCCGCATGCACGCCCAGGCGGTCATCGACGCGGCCGGCCGCCTCTCGGAGGCCCTGCGCCGCTCCAGCTGACCCCACCGGTCGCGCGCTGCCTCTCGGTCCCGCCTCAACGCCGCGGCAGGACGAGAGACGGTGCGCGACCGACCGTTTTCGGGGCGCGGGGAACTGCGCGAGAGCAACCACAGACGACCCTCAGACGCCGTACAAACAGCGATGGCCCCCCGCCTCAGCGATACCGCCAAGGCGAAGAGCCATCGTCCCGTACCCCCGACCGGATTCGAACCGGCGCTACCGCCTTGAGAGGGCGGCGTGCTAGGCCGCTACACAACGGGGGCGTGGACCCTGCGTTTCCGCAGGTCCGAGCTGGTCTACCTGGACTCGAACCAAGACTAACTGAACCAGAATCAGTCGTGCTGCCAATTACACCATAGACCAAAGGTGGTTTAGACCTCTGAGTACCCCCGACCGGATTCGAACCGGCGCTACCGCCTTGAGAGGGCGGCGTGCTAGGCCGCTACACAACGGGGGCCCTGATCCCGAAGGATCCGTACCCCCGACCGGATTCGAACCGGCGCTACTGCCTTGAGAGGGCAGCGTGCTAGGCCGCTACACAACGGGGGCTTTGCGGATGTGATCCGCGGTGCAGATGAGCTCTGCGAGCTGGCCTACCTGGACTCGAACCAAGACTAACTGAACCAGAATCAGTCGTGCTGCCAATTACACCATAGGCCACTGGAACGCAAGCCCCTGAGGGGATCTCGTTCTAGTTGTACGCTCCGGGGCTCCGGCCTTTCGGCCCGCTCCCCGCGGCGCAGGAAGAACATTACCTGAAGGTGGACGGGGCTCCAAAACGAGTATCGGCGCCGAGGAGCGCGGGGAGTTCGGCGAGCGACGCGATGCGGTGGGGGCCCGTCGGGGGCTCCAGCGTGGCGTACGCGCCGCCGCGGTCGATCCACACCGACAGCAGGCCCGCCTCGGCGGCTCCGCGCCCGTCGATCTCCGGGTGGTCGCCGACGTACGCGACCTCGTGCGCGGGCAGGCCGAGCGCGTCGCAGGCGGCGCGGAACGCGGCGGGCTCGGGCTTGGAGACGCCCAGTTCGGCCGCGCACAGGATGGTCTCGAAGCGGTCGTGGACGCCGAGCACGCGCAGTTTGCGGTCCTGGACGTGGAGGCTGGAGTTGGACAGCACGGCGTGCCGGTGGCTGCCGGCGAGGGCGTCCAGGACGGGCAGTACGTCCGGGAAGAGCGCCCAGGCGGCCTCGTAGTGGCCGATGTAGCGCTGGAACCAGGCGTCGGCCTCGGCATCGGTGAGGTCGCGGCCGACGAACACGCGGACGCGGTCGCGGCGCTGGTCCTCGAACGACACCTCCCCCGCCGCGAACCGCGCCCACTGGCGGTCGGTGATCTCGCGCCAGTGGTCGAGGGCCCGCTCGACACCGTCGTACGCGCCGAGGAGGCCCTCGGCGGCGAGGTGGCCGCGCATGCCGGCCCGGTCGGCGGACGTGTAGTCGAAGAGGGTGTCGTCGACGTCCCACACCACGGCTCTGACGCTCATGCCACCGACCGTAGCGCCCGGACCGCCGTGCCCGCCGGGCCTTTTGCGGCAGCGGTGGACGGAGGTGGGCGCCAGGCGGCTCCAGGGCGGACACGGGCGTGGTGAATGCCGCGGGGGCGGCAGCCGTGGTGGCTGCCGCCCCGAGAGGCGTACGGCGAAGGGTCAGGCGGCGAGCTTCGCGAGCGCCGCGTCGATGCGGGCCAGCGTCGTCTCCTTGCCCAGGATCTCCAGGGACTCGAAGAGGGGCAGGCCGACCGTGCGGCCGGTGACGGCGACGCGGACCGGGGCCTGGGCCTTGCCGAGCTTGAGGCCGTGGGCCTCGCCGGCGGCAAGGACGGCCTCCTTGAGGGACTCCGCGGACGACCAGTCGGCCGCCTCCAGCTTCTCGCGGGCCGTGCGCAGCAGGGCGTCGGAGCCGTCCTTCATGGCCTTCGCCCAGCTCGCCTCGTCCTCCACCGGCCGCGGCAGGAAGAGGAAGTCGACGTTGTCCGTGATCTCGGAGAGGACCTTGAGGCGGGTCTGCGCGTGCGGGGCGATCGCCTGCCACTTGGCCTCGTCGAAGTCCTCCGGGGCCCAGGGCGCGAAGGGGGCCTTCAGCCACGGCGCGCAGCGCTCGGTGAAGTCCTTCACGTCCAGCATGCGGATGTGGTCGCTGTTGATCGCCTCGCACTTCTTCAGGTCGAAGCGGGCCGGGTTGGGGTTGACGTCACTGACGTCGAAGGCCGCGACCATCTCCTCGATCGTGAAGATGTCCTGGTCGGCGGAGAGGGACCAGCCGAGCAGGGAGAGGTAGTTGAGCAGGCCCTCGGGGAGGAAGCCGCGCTCGCGGTAGAGGTTCAGGCTCGACTGCGGGTCGCGCTTGGAGAGCTTCTTGTTGCCCTCGCCCATCACGTACGGCAGGTGGCCGAACTGCGGGATCTCCTTGGCGACGCCCAGCTCGATCAGCGCCTTGTACAGGGCGATCTGGCGCGGGGTGGAGGACAGCAGGTCCTCGCCGCGCAGCACGTGCGTGATCTCCATGAGGGCGTCGTCGACCGGGTTGACCAGCGTGTACAGCGGGGCGCCGTTGGCGCGGACGATGCCGTAGTCGGGGACGTTCTCCGGGGTGAAGGTCAGCTCGCCGCGGACCAGGTCGGTGAAGGTGATCGTCTCGTCCGGCATGCGGAAGCGGACGATGGGCTGCCTGCCCTGCGCCTCGTACTCCTCGACCTGGGCGGCGGTCAGCTCGCGGCAGTGGCCGTCGTAGCCGGACGGCCTGCCGGCGGCGCGGGCGGCCTCGCGGCGGGTGTCCAGCTCCTCCTGGGAGCAGTAGCAGCGGTAGGCGTGGCCGGCGTCGAGGAGCTTTCGCGCGACGTCCGCGTAGATGTCCATGCGCTGCGACTGGCGGTACGGCGCGTGGGGGCCGCCGATCTCGGGGCCCTCGTCCCAGTCGAAGCCCAGCCAGCGCATCGAGTCGAGCAGCTGCTCGTAGGACTCCTCGGAGTCGCGGGCCGCGTCGGTGTCCTCGATGCGGAAGACCAGGGTGCCCTGGTGGTGCCGGGCGAACGCCCAGTTGAACAGGGCGGTGCGGACCAGGCCCACGTGGGGGTTACCGGTGGGCGAGGGGCAGAAACGGACGCGTACGGGAGTGCCGGGTGCGCTAGCCACGCTTGACAACCTTGTTGGTGAGAGTGCCGATGCCTTCGATGGTGACGGCGACCTCGTCGCCGACGTTGAGGGGGCCGACCCCCGCGGGGGTGCCGGTGAGGATCACGTCGCCGGGAAGCAGCGTCATGGCCTCGGTGATGTTGACGATCAGGTCCTCGACGGAGTGGATCATCTCGCTGGTGCGGCCGAGTTGGCGCTGCCGGCCGTCGACCGTGAGCTGGATGGTCAGGTCACTCGCGTCGAGTTCGGTCTCCACCCAGGGGCCGAGCGGGCAGGAGGTGTCGAAGCCCTTGGCCCGGGCCCACTGCTTCTCGCGCTTCTGGACGTCGCGCGCGGTGACGTCGTTGGCGCAGGTGTAGCCGAAGATCACGTCCTTGACGCGCGCGCGGGGCACCTCGCGGCACATGCGGCCGATGACGACGGCCAGCTCGGCCTCGTGGTGCAGTTCCTCGGAGAACGACGGGTACTGGATCTCGTCGCCGGGGCCGATGACGGAGGTCGACGGCTTGAAGAAGGCGAACGGGGCGTCGGGGACGTCGTTGCCCAGCTCCCGCGCGTGTTCGGCGTAGTTGCGGCCGAAGGCGACGACCTTGTTGGGGAGCACCGGCGGCAGCAGCCGTACCTTGCTCACCGGAACCTTGGTGCCGGAGAGCTCGAAGTCCGCGAACGGGATGCCCTTGATGATGTCGAGGACGAGTTCGTCGGGCTTGTCGCCCTCGACGGCTCCGAAGGCTACGTTCCCGTCGATGGAGAATCTGGCGATGCGCACGGGATGCTTGGCCCCTTGACTGAAGCGGCTGGAGTCTGACGCTCCAGGCTAACGCGGCGACGGGCCCGTGCCTCGCGCAATACCGGCGCGCGGCAGCGCGACAACGCTTCGGGGCTGTACCGCTCCGGGGACGACGAAGGGCGCCCCTCGTCGTGGGCGCCCTCGTGTGCGGTGCGGCTACTGGCCGGCGGACACCGTGGCGGGGATCTCGTCCAGGACGGTGCGCCGGGGGTTCGCGGTCTGGGTGGGAAGTTCGACGCCGTGCTCCGGCTGCTCCGGCTTGCGCAGTTCGTCGGCGCCCTTGAGGTGGGCCAGCGTCGTGCGTTGCGGATTGGCGATCTTGTGGAACATCATCGTCGTCTTCACGGTTGTACGAGACCTTGTCGTCAGGGCGCCCGGGGAGCGTCAGCGGACGCCGGCCGGGCGCGGGTTGTCGGATTTGCCATCTCTGTAAAGCGTCAGGCTAAACATTCAACTTCCCGCCCATGCGGTGAAGGGCTCATGATCAGTGTGTGAGTTTGCTCACGAGCGGGCGGGCAAATCAGGCAATCCGGACCGCCATTCGACCTCGGCGAAACGGACATTGCCCGCCTGAACCCACCATTCCGCTCCTGATCATGGCGACTGGGACACCAGACGCCCCACGGCAACTCGCGGGTATAGGTCCGTTTTGCCGTGGATCACTTTCTACGTCCGGTGACACGGCACTCACAAGGCGTCACGGTCGTCACGGGCTCGCCCACGGGCCTTGTTGGAGATCCTGCACTGTGCTGGAATTCCACGGACCGCCGCAGGATCGAGCCGGCGCACAGGGGGCGCAACAGAACGCGCCGAGTGGCGGCGAGAAGGGGGAACCAGCGCCGGTCACTCACGACCACCATGGGGACGTTTTCAGGGCGGCCCCAAGACGCCGACACCGTCTTCGCCGTTCACGCGGCGGGACGCCTGGTCCAGAGGTTGCGACGCTAGTGCAGGGACGTTTCAAGAGGGATGGCAGCGCTTCGGCGGAGCCGGAGCACGGCGGGACTGGCCCGATGGCCGGCAGCTCCTCGCCCCAGCACGCCCAGAACCCGGGCCAGTCCGGCGACGGCGGTGAGCGCCCCGGGCGCCCCGGCGCGTCCTC
Source organism: Streptomyces sp. NPDC037054 (assembly GCF_055606745.1). Classification (NCBI taxonomy): domain Bacteria; kingdom Bacillati; phylum Actinomycetota; class Actinomycetes; order Kitasatosporales; family Streptomycetaceae; genus Streptomyces; species Streptomyces sp. NPDC037054. The sequence goes on from NZ_JBVJSJ010000013.1 coordinate 170,413, forward strand.
GTCCGGCTCCGCGCCGGCCCCCGCGACCGTCAAGAATCCCAGCGGCCCCGGCTCCCGCGTGGCCCTGCGCAACTGGCGCATCTCGACCCGACTGGTGTCGCTGCTCGCGCTGCCCGTGGTCGCGGCCACCTCGCTGGGCGCGCTGCGCATCAACCAGTCCATGGACGACATCCAGCAGCTCGACAACATGAAGCTGCTGACGGACATGACGAAGCAGGCCACCGAGCTGGCCGCCGCGCTCCAGGAGGAGCGCGACCAGTCGGCCGGTCCGCTGGCCCACGGCTCGAAGGCCACCGGCTTCACCGTCAAGGGCTACCGCGACAAGACCGACCGCGCCCTGGACAACTTCCTCACCGCCTCCGAGGAGGTCGACAACGCGGCCAAGGACGGCAACCTCCTCGGCGTCCGCGACAGCCTCGTCGGCCTCGCCACGGACCTGAACACCCTCAGCAAGATCCGCGCCAGCGCGTACGAGGCCGAGGACAACTCCACGCAGACGGTCGAGGCCTACCACCGTCTGATCACCCACCTGCTCGACCTCTCGCAGGACATGTCCGAGGCGACGAGCAACCCGGAGATGATCCAGCGCACGCGCGCGCTGTCGGCGTTCTCCTCCGCCAAGGAGTACGCCTCGATCCAGCGCGCCGTGATCGCGGCGGCCCTGCCCGCCAGCGACAACACCTTCGGCAACCTTTCCGAGAACGACCGGCTCTACGCCGAGTCGGCCCTGCAGAGCCAGACCTCGGAACTGCGCAGCTTCAAGAGCATCTACGGCGACGAGAACGCCGAGGAGCTGCTGAAGCCCATCAACGAGGGCAACCCGACGATCGAGTCCACCGACACCTACGCCAGCCGCGCGCTGAACCGCGCGGGTTCGCTGAAGTCGCTGGAGAAGCGGTCCTACCTGGACTGGGTCGACGACAGCTCGACCAAGATCGAGCAGATGAAGAAGATCGAGCACACGCTGCTCGAGGACATGGAGCAGAAGGCCCGCGAGCTGCGCAGCGCCTCCGAGCGCGAGGCGATCATCTCCGGTGCGCTGATCCTGCTCGTCCTCGGTGTGTCGCTGGTCGGCGCCTTCGTCGTGGCCCGCTCCATGATCCGCTCGCTGCGCCGCCTGGAGGAGACCGCGACGCGGGTCGCCCAGGACCGCCTGCCCGAGCTGGTCAAGCAGCTGTCCGAGTCCGACCCGCAGGACGTCGACACGTCCGTGGAGTCGGTCGGTGTGCACTCCCGGGACGAGATCGGCCGGGTGGCCGCGGCGTTCGACGACGTGCACCGCGAGGCGGTCCGCCTCGCCGCCGAGCAGGCCCTGCTGCGGGGCAACGTCAACGCGATGTTCACCAACCTCTCGCGCCGCTCCCAGGGTCTGATCCAGCGCCAGCTGTCGCTGATCTCCGAGCTGGAGTCCCGCGAGGCCGACCCGGACCAGCTGTCCTCGCTGTTCAAGCTGGACCACCTCGCGACCCGCATGCGCCGTAACGGCGAGAACCTCCTCGTCCTCGCGGGCGAGGAGCCCGGCCGCCGCTGGACCCGCCCGGTCCCGCTGGTCGACGTGCTCCGCGCCGCGGCGTCCGAGGTGGAGCAGTACGAGCGCATCGAGCTGGCCGCCGTGCCGACCACCGAGGTGGCAGGCCGGGTCGTCAACGACCTCGTGCACCTGCTCGCCGAGCTGCTGGAGAACGCGACGTCGTTCTCCTCGCCGCAGACCAAGGTCAAGGTCACCGGTCACGCGCTGCCCGACGGCCGGGTGCTGATCGAGATCCACGACACGGGTATCGGTCTGTCGCCGGAGGACCTGGCGGCGATCAACGAGCGGCTCGCCTCGCCGCCCACCGTGGACGTCTCCGTCTCCCGCCGCATGGGTCTGTTCGTGGTCGGCCGCCTCTCGCAGCGCCACGGCATCCGCATCCAGCTCCGCCCGTCCGACTCCGGCGGTACGACCGCGCTGGTCATGCTGCCCGTCGACGTCGCCCAGGGCGGCAAGAAGCCCCAGCCCAAGCAGGGTCAGCAGTCCGGTGGCGGTCCCGCCGCCGCGCAGGCCGCCGCCGGTGTGGCGGCCGCCCGCCGTGCGGCCGGTCAGGGCGGTGGACCCGGTGGCGCGCTCGGTTCCGGCGGTCCCGGTGGCGGCGCGCTCGGCGCCGGTCCGTCCGGCGGTGGCCGGCTCGGCGCCGGTCAGGGTCCGCGCGCCGCGCTGCCCGGCCGGGACGGCGCTCGCCCGGGTGCGCCGGGCGGCGCACGCGGCCCGCAGGGCCCCGTTCCTCCCCAGCAGCGTCCGGCTCCGGCCGGCGCGGGCGCCGGTTTCGGCGCGCAGGCCCCGGGTGCCCCGCAGGGCCTGCAGGCGGCCGCTCCGAACGGGCCGCAGGGCATGGGGGCCAATGGGCCGCACGGCGGCGACCAGGACGCGTTCGCCGGCCGGCAGCGCGGCGGCAACGACGAGCAGGGCCGTCGCCCGCAGCTCCCGCCGCGCGGTGGTCCGCGTGCCGAGCTGCCCGGTGGCAACCCCCAGCCGTCCCGGCCCAGTTGGAGCGACGAGAACGCCCAGCCGCCGGTGCCGCGCGCCTCGCTGGACGCCCCGCGCGGCCACGACGAGCAGGACTCCGGCCGCACCTCGCGCATGCCGCGGATCGACGACCGGCAGGGTCCCGGCTCGACGGCCGAGATCCCGGTGGTCCCGCGTCACGACGAGCGGCAGGGCCCCGCGGGCGACTTCGCCCGCCCCGACCACGCCGCTCCCGAGAGCCCTCACGACGCGGGTCGGTTCACCCGTCCCGGCACGGAGTCCCAGCAGGGCGGCGGCCAGTTCGTCCGCCCGGACGTCTTCGGTGCCCCGGCCGTCCGGGACAACGGGTCCTCGACGGGCCAGTTCGCGGCGCCGCAGGCCTACGACGCCGGTTCGGCCGGCCAGTTCGCCGGTCCGGGCCAGGACAGCGGCTCGACCGGCCGGCACGCGCTGCCGGGCCGCGGAAACGGGGCGGACACCCCGCAGGGCGCGGGCGACTTCCAGCGGCCCTCGGGCGGCACGCGCGGCGGCTTCGACTTCGGCGCCTCGCGCCCGTCGGCCCCGCAGCGGCCGGCCCGCCAGGACCCGGAGGCGCTGCCCCCGGCCGGTCCCGGTGACGGTCGTACGCCGCTGTACGACACGCTGGAGACCAACTGGTTCCACGGCGCGGGGCGGCAGGAGGCGCAGGAGCAGAGCAACGGCTCCGCACCGGCGTCGCCGCAGCAGCCGGAGGCCCCCACGGGCCCGCAGCGTCCCGGCGCCACCCCGTGGCGCAGCTCGCCGAACGACGATCTCGTACGGCAGGCAGAACGAGTGCGGCAGCCGGCCGCCGGTGGCGTGACCACCTCCGGCCTGCCGCGTCGGGTGCCCAGGGCGAACCTCGTCCCGGGCACGGCTCAGCAGCAACCGCACCAGAGCGGTCCGCAGGTCTCGCGCGCGCCCGACGACGTGCGCGGCCGGCTGACCAATCTGCGTCGGGGTATCGCACAGGGTCGTCAGGCCGGGTCCGGCCAGACCGGCAGCTTCCCACGGCCCACTCACCAGCAGGAGCGTTAGTTGAGCCCGATGAGCCAGGCGGCACAGAACCTCAACTGGTTGATCACCAACTTCGTGGACAACACCCCAGGGGTGTCCCACACCGTCGTCGTGTCCGCCGACGGTCTCCTCCTGGCGATGTCGGAGGGCTTCCCGCGCGACCGCGCCGACCAGCTCGCGGCGGTCGCCTCGGGGCTGACCTCGCTGACGGCCGGGGCCTCCCGGATCTTCGACGGCGGCACGGTGGCACAGACGGTCGTGGAAATGGAACGGGGGTTCCTCTTCCTGATGTCCATCTCGGACGGATCGTCGCTCGCCGTACTGTCGCACCCGGAGTGCGACATCGGCCTCGTCGGCTACGAAATGGCGCTGCTGGTCGACCGCGCGGGCGCGGTGCTCACGCCAGACCTGCGCGCCGAGCTCCAGGGAAGTCTGCTTCACTGATCGGCCCCGGCACCACCCGTCTCACGAAATCACCGTCCGGCCGCCACAATCCCCCCACCGGCCCTGTCAGACGGCACGACTGACCAACCTGCTGTCCCGTCCGGAGGATTCATGACCCCGCCCACCGCCTCTCATGATCCGTACGCGGAGCCGTACGAGGACGAGGGCGACCAGCCGCTGGTTCGTCCGTACGCGATGACCGGCGGCCGGACCAGGCCGCGCTATCAGCTCGCCATAGAGGCGCTGATCAGCACGACGGCCGACCCGGCAGCACTCATGGGGCTGCTCCCGGAACACCAGCGCATCTGCCACCTGTGCCGTGAGGTGAAGTCGGTCGCCGAGGTGTCCGCGCTGCTGAACATGCCGCTGGGCGTGGCCCGGATCCTCGTCGCGGACCTGGCTGAGGCCGGTCTCGTCGCGATCCACCAGCCCGGCGGCGACGAGACGACCGGTGCGCCGGACGTGACACTGCTCGAAAGGGTGCTCAGTGGACTTCGCAAGCTCTGACGGGGGCCGCGCGACCACCTCGGCGAAGATCGTGGTGGCGGGCGGTTTCGGCGTGGGCAAGACCACGTTCGTGGGCGCCGTTTCGGAGATCAACCCGCTGCGCACGGAGGCCGTCATGACGTCCGCCAGCGCGGGCATCGACGACCTGACCCACACCGGGGACAAGACCACCACCACGGTGGCCATGGACTTCGGCCGCATCACGCTCGACCAGGACCTGATCCTGTACCTGTTCGGCACGCCGGGCCAGGACCGCTTCTGGTTCATGTGGGACGACCTGGTGCGCGGCGCGATCGGCGCGGTCGTGCTGGTGGACACCCGCCGGCTGGCCGACTGCTTCCCGGCCGTCGACTACTTCGAGAACAGCGGCCTGCCGTTCGTCGTCGCGCTGAACGGTTTCGACGGCCAGCAGCCCTACGCACCGGAGGAGGTGCGGGAGGCGCTGCAGATCGGCCCGGACACTCCGATCATCACGACGGACGCCCGGCACCGCGCCGATGCCAAGGACGCGCTGATCACTTTGGTGGAGCACGCGCTGATGGCGCGGCTGCGCTAGCACCAAAACTGAGGCGAAGTACGGCAGTTGCCGTAGGGGCCCCGGAGCCGGCTGTGTCCTTGGACACGGTCGGCCCCGCTGTTCATAACGTTTCGGCAGAGGATTCCGCAAAGGCCACCACTCGACGCGGTCGGGTGGTGTCGCTGCGCTCACAAATTGCCTGCCTTTTGCCGCCCCTCGCTCTTTATGCCCGTTTTATCTGGGCGTCGCGCCAGCGGCAATGTCTCCCTTGCCATGTTTGGTGGAGGGCAGGAGACCGTGCTGGAATGCCTGAACTGCCCAATGGTCAACGACGTACTCAACAGTCGGTGGCGCCCTGGGCTCTGAGACACTGCGGCACAAAGTCAGGTGCCGACCGCCGAGAGGTTGTTGGTCGAGTGAGGCGAAGCAAGAACAGTCCCGAGCCGTCGGCCCGGGGCAACTTCACCCCGCCGCCGCGCACAGCGGCGCCCGCTCCCGTGCCCGGTTCGGAGCCGACGCCCCCGCCCGCCCCGAGCGGCGGCCGCATCTCCCCGCGCAACTGGCGCGTGGCGACCCGGCTCAACGCGATCCTCCTCATACCCGTGCTGGTCGGCCTCGTCATGGGCGGCTTCCAGGTCAAGAGCTCGATCGACACCTGGCGGGACGCCGAGGACGCCAAGAGCACCGCACGTCTCGTGCAGGCCTCCCTCACCTACGGCAACGCCCTCTACATCGAGCGCGACGCGACGGCGGCCCCCCTGCTGAAGGGCAGCGCGCAGAGCGCCGCGGACAAGAAGACCGTCGAGACGCTCCGCAAGAACACGGACGAGGCGGCCGACGCCTTCGACAAGGCCGCGCAGAACATGCCGGACAAGGCCGGTCTGGAACGCCGTCTGAAGCTGTTCCGCGAGGTGGAGCCGAGGCTCCAGGCGCTGCGTGCCGCCGCCTACACCTCCAAGCTCAAGGGCGTGGAGACCGAAGAGGGCTACGTCCAGATCGCCCACCCCCTGATGGAGTTCGCCAACGAGCTCGGTCTGGGCACCGGCAACATCACCTCGTACGGCCGTACCGTCTACGCGATCTCCCTGACCAAGGCCGCGCTGTCGCTCCAGCGCTCCATCGGCATGCACATGCTGGAGAAGCCGGGCCCGACCGACAGCCAGCTCGCCAGCCAGCGCGTCGCGCTCTCCTCCTACGCCTACCTCGAGCGCATCGCCATCGAGGAGTACCTCGGCGGTGGCACCCAGGCGGACGCCGACAAGCTAGCGCGTGCCGAGGAGCAGCTGAAGGAGGACGGCGCGCGGCAGGCCGCGGAGGCCAAGCGCAAGAACCCCGACTACGTGCCGCCGCCCGCCGACCCGAAGACCATGATCGGGGAACTGGCCAGGCTGAGCAGCACGGACGAGAGCGCCCGCGCCCAGCTCGCCCAGCGCGGCATCTCGTCGGCGAACTGGTGGGCGGTCAACACGCTCAAGTTCGACGCGTACCGGCAGATCGAGTCCGACCTCGCCGACACGGCGGTGGCCGAGGCCTCCACGATCGCCGACGACGCCCAGCGCGACGCCTACATCACCGGCGCCGCCGTCGTGATCGCCCTGCTCGCCGCGTTCATCCTGGCCGGCATGGTGGCCCGCCAGATGAGCCTCGCGATGCGCCGGCTGCGCAACGCCGCCTTCGGCATCGCCGAGCAGCGCCTGCCGATGCTGGTCGACCAGCTGTCGCGCACCGACCCCGGCCGGGTCGACACCCGGGTCGCGCCCATCCCGATCACCACCACCGACGAGATCGGCGAGGTCGCCCGCGCCTTCGACCAGGTCCACCGCGAGGCGGTCCGGCTCGCCGCCGAGCAGGCCCTGCTGCGGGGCAACATCAACGCGATCTTCACCAACCTCTCGCGCCGCAACCAGTCGCTGATCGAGGGCCAGCTGACCCTGATCACCGACCTGGAGAACAACGAGGCCGACCCGGACCAGCTGGAGAACCTCTTCAAGCTGGACCACCTCGCGACCCGTATGCGCCGCAACGGCGAGAACCTCCTGGTCCTCGCCGGCGAGGAGCCGGGCCGCCGCTGGGACCAGCCGGTCCCGCTGGTCGACGTGCTGCGCGCCGCCTCCTCCGAGGTGGAGCAGTACGAGCGCATCGAGCTGTCCGGTGTCCCGGAGGCCGAGATCCACGGCCGCGCCGTGACCGACCTCGTGCACCTGCTGGCCGAGCTGCTGGAGAACGCGACGACGTTCTCCTCCCCGCAGACCAAGGTCCGCGTCACCGCGACCCGGCTGCCCGACGGCCGCGTGATGATCGAGATCCACGACAAGGGCATCGGCCTGACCGCCGAGGACTTCGCGGACATCAACCACAAGCTGGCCAACCCGCCCACCGTGGACGCCGCGATCTCGCAGCGCATGGGCCTGTTCGTGGTCGGCCGGCTGTCCGACCGGCACGGCATCCGCGTCCAGCTGCGCCCCTCCGGCGAGCAGGCCGGCACGACGTCGCTCGTCATGCTGCCGGACGCGATCACGCACGGCGGTGGCGGCGAGGGCCAGATGGCCGGCGACGAGTTCACCGTCTCCCAGATCATCCCGGAGCAGAACTTCGGCGGCGAGGACTTCGGCCGGCCGATGCGCACCGCGGCGGAGCTGGGCTTCGACGACAGCCGCTACTCCGACGTCCCCGACGACATCCGCGAGCTCGACCCCGTCGGCCGCTCCCTGATGCGCGAGGAGCGCCGCGCCGCCCTGGAGCAGGGCCGCGACCAGGACGACTCGCAGCACGGCCACGAGAGCGCCGAACAGGCCGCCTACGCCGACGAGTTCGGCGGACAGCAGCACGGCTACGACGACGGCCGCGGCGGCTACCAGGGGCAGAACGCCGGGTACGACCAGCAGCAGGCCTACGAGGAGCCGCGGCAGCAGGCGTACGACGACACCTACTACGCGCCGAACGGCGGGGTTCCGCAGCCCGACGCCTACGCGCCGAACGGCGGCTACCCGGAGCCGGGCTACGCCGAGCCGGCCCAGGACGGCGCCCGCGCCGCCGGCGGCGAGACGTACGCCTCCTACGAGGAGTCGTCGTACCAGGACGACTGGCCGCAGCAGAACGGCTACCAGAACGGGTATCCGAACCAGTACCCTTCGGATGCCCCGGAAGCGGAGTCCGGGCAGGCCGGTGACGCGCGTGACCAGGACCACGTAGGCTTCGACCGTCCGGGACCGGCTCCTTCCGCCGTCCACGAGCTGACCGACGCCGGACTTCCGCGCCGCGGCTCCACCGCGAGCGGCACGAACGGCACGGGCGGAGCGCGGCAGGCGAACCAGGAGCCGTCGGCCCCGGCGGCGGCGAGCAACGGCGACAGCGGCTGGCGATCGGCGAACGACGAGCGCTGGCAGCAGGCCTCGCAGCTCCGCAAGCCCAAGGCGGGCGGGGTCACCTCCTCCGGCCTGCCGCGGCGGGTGCCCAGGGCCAACCTGGTCGAGGGCTCCGCCGACACCACCCCCCAGGGAGGCCCGCAGGTCTCCCGTGCCCCGGAGGACGTCCGGGGCAGGCTGAGCAACCTGCGCCGCGGTGTCCAGCGAGGCCGCAGCGCAGGCAGTGAAACGAACGGCCAGGGCTTCGGTCCTGACAGCACCTACAACCAGGAGCGTTAGTGTGAGCCCGATGAGCCAGGCGGCACAGAACCTGAACTGGTTGATCACCAACTTCGTGGACAACACCCCGGGGGTGTCCCACACGGTGGTGGTCTCCGCCGACGGACTCCTTCTGGCGATGTCCGAAGGCTTTCCCCGCGACCGCGCCGATCAGCTCGCGGCCGTCGCCTCCGGTCTGACGTCTCTGACGGCAGGCGCTTCCCGCATCTTCGAGGGCGGCAGCGTGAACCAGACGGTTGTGGAGATGGAGCGGGGATTCCTCTTCATCATGTCCATTTCCGACGGTTCGTCGCTCGCGGTTCTCGCACACCCGGAGGCGGACATCGGCCTCATTGGGTACGAGATGGCACTTTTGGTCGACCGCGCCGGTACGGTCCTGACGCCCGACCTTCGCGCGGAGCTCCAAGGGAGCCTGCTCAACTAACAGACGGACGGTGCGTTTTGGCGTCCCGTGGCCGTAAGGTTTCGGGACGCGGCTACCACAGCGATGGGTGCCAGGCACGTCGGAGGAGGAGAAAGTGGCAACACCCCCAGGCGGTTCGCCCTCGGGCAACTGGTCGTACGGCCCTGCCCAGGGCCCGAACGACGGTTCCCAGAACCGGTACAACTTCCCCTCCACCCCGAGCCACCGGCAGCCGTACGCGCCGCAGGGCCCCGGCCCGTCGCCGTACGACCAGCCGCCCGCGCCGCGCATCCAGCCCGTGCAGCCCCCGCGCCGCGATCCCGAGCCGGCGCCCGCCGGGTCGTCGAACAACCCTCTGGTGCGTCCGTACGCCATGACGGGCGGCCGCACCAGGCCGCGTTACCAGCTCGCCATCGAGGCGCTGGTGCACACCACCGCGCAGCCGCACCAGATGCAGGGCCAGCTGCCCGAGCATCAGCGGATCTGCAACCTCTGCCGAGAGATCAAGTCGGTGGCCGAGGTCTCGGCTCTCCTCACGATCCCCCTCGGCGTGGCCAGGATCCTCGTCGCCGACTTGGCGGAGGCGGGACTGGTCGCCATCCATCAGCCCGGCGGCGACGAGAACGCCGGCGGCCAGCCAGACGTGACACTGCTCGAAAGGGTGCTCAGTGGACTTCGCAAGCTCTAGCGGAGGGCCTTCCCGCTCCACCACGTCCGCGAAGATCGTGGTGGCGGGCGGCTTCGGCGTGGGCAAGACCACGTTCGTCGGCGCCGTCTCGGAGATCAATCCGCTGCGCACGGAGGCCGTCATGACGTCCGCTTCGGCGGGCATCGACGACCTGACCCACACCGGGGACAAGACCACCACCACGGTGGCCATGGACTTCGGCCGCATCACCCTGGACCAGGACCTGATCCTGTACCTGTTCGGCACCCCCGGTCAGGACCGCTTCTGGTTCATGTGGGACGACCTCGTGCGCGGCGCCATCGGCGCGGTCGTCCTCGTGGACACCCGCCGACTCGCCGACTGCTTCCCCGCGGTCGACTACTTCGAGAACAGCGGCCTGCCGTTCGTCATCGCCCTCAACGGCTTCGACGGGCAGCAGCCGTACAACCCCGACGAGGTCCGTGAGGCGCTGCAGATCGGCCCGGACACCCCGATCATCACGACGGACGCCCGGCACCGCGCCGACGCCAAGTCGACGCTGATCACGCTGGTGGAGCACGCCCTGATGGCGCGCCTGCGCTAGTCGCCCGCCGGCCGGTCGGTTCCGGTCGTGCACAGCCCCCCGTGGCCACGGGGGGCTGTCGCGTCGCGGGGCGGGGCCGGGCGGTGCGTGCGGGCGGTACGCAGGGCTCTCCGGGCACGGAAGAGGGCCCCTCCTGTGTGAGGAGGGGCCCTCTTCCGTGTGCGTGCGTGCCGTCAGCGCCAGCTGTGCGGGGCGCGGAAGCCCGGCTCGCGCTCCAGGCGGCGCCAGCCGGCGCGGAGGCGGCCGCGGTGGGCCGGTCCCGCCGTCTCGGTGGGCCGGGCCGCCGCGCGCGCCAGGAGGATGGCCGTGATGGCGGCGACTTCCTCGGGGTCGGCGTGGCCCTTCTCGACGCGGATGTCAGGCGTGTCCATGAGTGTCAGTCTCCGTGAGAGAGGGGTCCGCGGGGTTGCCGCGGTGGGTCCGCCGGGTTACTGGGGCGGGTTGCCGTGTTTGCGGGAGGGCAGGTCGGCGTGCTTGGTCTGGAGCATGGCGAGGGAGCGGGCGAGGACTTCGCGGGTTTCGGCGGGGTCGATGACGTCGTCGACGAGTCCGCGTTCGGCCGCGTAGTAGGGGTGCATCAGCTCGGCCTTGTACTCCTTGACCATCTTCTGCCGCATGGCCTCGGGGTCCTCGGCCCCGGCGATCTGCCGGCGGAAGATGACGTTGGCCGCGCCCTCCGCGCCCATCACCGCGATCTCGTTGGTGGGCCAGGCGTAGGTGAGGTCGGCGCCGATGGACTGGGAGTCCATGACGATGTAGGCGCCGCCGTAGGCCTTGCGCAGGATCAGCGAGATGCGGGGAACGGTCGCGTTGCAGTAGGCGTACAGGAGCTTCGCGCCGTGGCGGATGATGCCGCCGTGCTCCTGGTCGACACCGGGCAGGAAGCCGGGGACGTCGAGGAACGTGAGGATCGGGATGTTGAACGCGTCGCACATCTGCACGAAGCGCGCGGCCTTCTCGGACGCCTCGATGTCCAGCACACCGGCCAGCGTCTGCGGCTGGTTGGCGACGATGCCGACGACCTGGCCGTCCAGCCGGGCCAGCGCGCAGATGATGTTCCGCGCCCAGCGCTCGTGGACCTCCAGGTAGTCCCCGTCGTCGACGATCTCCTCGATCACCTTCGCCATGTCGTACGGACGGTTCCCGTCCGCCGGCACCAGGTCCAGCAGGACGTCGGAGCGGCGCTCGACGGTGTCCGTCGACTCGTGACGCGGCGGGTTCTCCCGGTTGTTCTGCGGGAGCATCGACAGCAGGTACCGCACCTCGGCGAGGCAGGTCTCCTCGTCGTCGTAGGCGAAGTGGCACACGCCCGAGGTCTCGGCGTGCACGTCCGCACCGCCCAGACCGTTCTGCGTGATCTCCTCACCGGTGACGGCCTTGACGACGTCCGGGCCGGTGATGAACATCTGCGAGGTCTCACGGACCATGAACACGAAGTCCGTCAGGGCGGGGCTGTAGGCCGCGCCGCCCGCGCACGGGCCGAGCATCACACTGATCTGCGGGATGACGCCCGAGGCCTTGGTGTTGCGCTGGAAGATGCCGCCGTAGCCGGCGAGGGCCGAGACGCCCTCCTGGATGCGGGCGCCCGCGCCGTCGTTGAGGGAGACCAGCGGAGCACCTGCCGCGATGGCCATGTCCATGATCTTGTGGATCTTCGTCGCGTGCGCCTCGCCCAGCGCGCCGCCGAAGATCCGGAAGTCGTGCGCGTAGACGAAGACCGTCCGGCCCTCGACCGTCCCCCAGCCGGTGATCACACCGTCGGTGTAGGGCTTCTTGGCCTCCAGGCCGAAGCCCGTCGCCCGGTGCCGGCGCAACTGCTCGACCTCACGGAAAGAACCAGGATCGAGAAGAAGCTCGATACGCTCCCGAGCCGTCAGCTTCCCCTTGGCGTGCTGCGCCTCGGTCGCCTTCTCACTCGGCCCGGCCAGTGCCGCCGCACGGATGTTGTGCAGTTCGGCCACCCGCCCGCGCGCGTCCGTCGGCTCACCCGGCGCCTCTTCCAAAACGGTCATGTAGTGACCATACGAAGCGCGGCAAGAAAAGCGGGCCGTCGACTCCGTACAGTCTCGGGCCCGTTTTCCTGGTAGCCCTGAACAGAACCATGGAGCCATGCAGCCGTTCCGACTGCTCAGAGGGCCTGCCGGTTGTAGGGCTCTCACAAAGGCGTCGGCCTGAGAGTCGTCTCACATCGTGAGCGTCCGAGTCAGCCGAAGCGGTGAAGCAGGCGCCGGAAGACCCTGGGCGCGAGGCCCCGCACCCGGCCGGGCAGGGTCAGCCAGCCGGGTACGTACACGTCGTCGCGCCCGGTCCCGACCGCGTGCCACACCGCCCCGGCGACGCGGTCGGGTGTCGTGGGGCGCGGCCGGGAGCGCAGGTACGGGGTGCCGCGCCGGGCGAAGAAGGGGGTGTCCACCGGGCCGGGCACGACCAGCGTGACGCCCACGCCGGTGCCGCGCAGCTCCTGCCGCAGCGCCTCGGCGAACGCGGCGAGACCGGCCTTGGCGGCGGAGTACACCGCCTCGTGCCGCACGCCCACGCTGCCCGCGACGGAGCCGATCAGCACGACGCGTCCCCGGCCGGCCGCCACCATGGCGGGCAGGACCTCGCGCACCAGGTGCATCGTGGCGGCGAGGTCGACGGTCAGGACGCGGTCGATGTCCGTGTGGGCCATCGTCGTGAAGGGTCCCGCCCAGCCGATCCCGGCGCCCGCGACGAGCACGTCGACGCGTCCGGCGGCGCGCAGCGCGGACTCGGCCAGCAGGCGCGGCCCGTCCGGTTCGGCGAGGTCGGCGGGGAGCACGACGGCCGGGCGGCCGGCGGCCGTCTCCGCCAGGCGGTACCGGTCCCGGCCGCTGAGCAGCAGGTGCCAGCCGCCCGCGGCGAAGCGGCGTGCCGTGGCGGCGCCGATCCCGGAGGACGCACCGGTCACCAGCGCGACGCGGCTGTCCGCGCGCGGGGGCGGGGCCGTGAGGGGCGCGACGGCCGCGGGGCGGACATCGGTGGAGCCCCGGTCGTGGGTGGGGCCGGTGGGGGTCACGGTCGGTCTCTCCCTGCGCTGTGCTGCGGCCTGGTGCCGAGGGTGTTCTGCGTGTCCCGGCCTCCTTCCAGGACATCGCTTCCCCCGGCTCCGGGCCACCGCTGCGCGCGGTGCGGCCATGCGGGCGTACGGCGGTGCGGGCGGCCGTGCGGGCCGGGGGCGGCCGGGATACCAAGGAGGGGTCCCGTCCGGCTCTCGTGGCGAGGTGACCGTCGTCGTGCCGATCGCCGTGCTCGCGTCGCTCGCCGCCGGGCTGTGCTTCGCCGGGGCCGGGGTCCTGCAGCAGTGGGCGGCGGGCGCGCGGCCGGACGAAGAGGCGCTGTCGTGGCGGCTGTTGGGCCGCCTGGCCCGGGAGCCGCTGTGGCGGTACGGCATCGGGCTCGCCGTCCTGGCCTACGGATTCCAGATGCTGGCGCTGGCGTTCGGCCCGCTGAGTCTCGTACAGCCGTTGATCGTCGCGGAGTTGGTGTTCGCGGTGCCGCTGTCGGCGCGGCTGCACCGGATGCGGCTGGGGCGCCGGGAGTGGTTCGGCACGCTCGCGGTGGCCGTCGGCCTGGCCCTCGCCCTGGCCTCGGCGCGCCCGCACGGCGGCCGTCCCGGCTCGGCGGACCTCACGTCCTGGCTGCTGGTGGTGGGCGCGACGGCGGCGCTGGTGTGCGCGGCGCTGGCGGTGGGGCGGTCGGTCACGGGGCCGTGGCGGGCGTCGGCGACGGCGCTGGCGGCGGGGGCGGTCATGGGCACCCAGTCGGTGCTGCTGGCGGCGACGGTGGAGCACCTGCGGCACGGGCTGCTCGTGACGCTGGCCGCCTGGCAGACGTACGCGCTGGTCCTGGCCAGTGCCGGCGGGCTGCTGCTCATCCAGAGCGCGTTCCAGCAGGGGCCGCTGGCGGCGGGCATGACGGTGATCGACGCGACGGAGCCGGTGGTCGCGGTGACGGTCGGCACGCTGGTCTTCGGCGAGGCGATCCACACGGGGTGGCCGGTGAGCGCGGTGACGGCGGCGGGGCTCGCCCTGGTGGCGGCGGGCATCGTCGCCCTGGACTCGTCTCCCCTGATCGCGGCCCTGCACGGCGCTGCGACCGGGCGGCGGCAGCTCCTCGGCCCGCACCCGGTGGACCCGGGCGGCCCGTCACGCGGCCCGGGGCGGCGCCCACCCCGGTGAGCGTGCCGCCCCGGTCCACACCGGCAGCAGGTCCTCCGCCAGCACCCGGTCCCAGGTCGGGTGGGTGGTCCTGGCCGTCGCCGTCGCCCGGTGGCCGGTCGCGGTGCGCAGGCCGGGGCGGTCGACGAGGGCGCACAGGGCGTCCGCCCACGCGTCGGGGTCGTCGTGGCGCACGACGATGCCGTCGCGGCCCGGTTCGGACAGCCAGCGGGTGGTCGCCGCGCCCTGCGGCAGGACGACCGCGAGGCCGCTCGCCATCGCCTCGGCGACGACGTTGCCGCAGGTCTCCGTGCGGGACGGGAAGGCGAAGACGTCGCAGCCCGCGTACACGCGCGCGAGGTGTTCCTGCGGGAGCCGGCCGAGCAGGGTGACGTCGGCGCCGAGGGTGCGCCGGACCGCTTCGGCCTCCGCGCCCGTGCCGGCCAGCACCAGGTGGGCGGCCCTCCCCCGGTCCCGCAGCAGGCGCATGGCGGCGGCCAGCAGCGGCAGGCCCTTGGACGCGTCGAGGCGCCCGGCGAACAGCACCAGCGGCCGGTCGGCCGGGACGCCGTACTCGGCGGTGAGCCGGGCGCGGGCCGTGCCGTCGGGCCGGAAGCGCCGGTGGTCGACGCCGCGGCGCAGCGGGCCGACGCGGTGGGGGCCGAGCAGGGCGGCGAGTTCCGCGCGGCCGTCCTCGGTGGGGACGAGGACGGTCTCGCAGTGGTGGAGCAGCCGGTCGCGCCGCCGCCGGGTCCAGGCCTCGGCGCGTGCGGCGAGCGCGTCGCCCACGGGGCCCTGCGCGGCGGGCAGCAACCGGTCGGCGAGAGAGCGGCTGTAGACGGAGGCCAGCGCGGGCACGTCGGTGTGCACGGAGGCCACGAGGCGCGGCCCGCTCACGCCCCGGCGGGCGGCGGCGGCGCGGGCGAGGCGGGTGGCGGTGGCGGCGTACGCGAAGTCGTGGGTGAGGTGCCAGACGTCGTGCCGGGGCAGCAGGGCGGCGAGGCGGGGGTGGTGCGGGGCGAGGTCGGTGACGTCGACGGCGGCGTCGGCGCGGGTCAGGGCGGCGGTGCTGAGCACGGGACGCAGGGCGACGAGGCGCACGCGGGGCGAGAGGTCCTCGACGCGTTCCCGCTCGCCGAGGAAGTAGACGGTGAGGTCGAGGGCGGGCGCGTCGAGCCGGGCGGCGCTCTCCGCGAACCGCTCCCAGCACTTCACGTGGCCGCCCGACGTGCGGTTTCGCACCAGCTCGACCAGGACAGCGACCGAGGTCACGAGCACCGGGTACCACCCGGGACGGGCGATTCAACCGAAAAGTTCGCCGACACTCCCAGAAAGGTTGAACTTTGAACGGAATAGCTCTACGGTCGAAGTCGTTGGCATCGTTGAATGTTCAACAGAAACAGCCGCGGTACCCGTCTGAACCGTGGCCCGTCCCCCAAGGAGCAGTCATGGGCATCTTCGGCCGCAAGACCACCGACACCGAGACCGTCGCCACCGCCACCGCCCCGGCCCCGGTGAACCCGGACCTCGCCGCCCTCACCGGCGAGTACACGATCGACCCGTCGCACACCACGATCGGCTTCGTCGCCCGGCACGCGATGGTCACCAACGTCAAGGGCAAGTTCCTCGACTTCAGTGGCTCGCTGCGGCTCGACGGCACCGACCCGGCGCGCTCGACGGCCTCCATCGACGTGAAGATGGACAGCATCGACACCGGTTCGGCGGACCGCGACGGCCACCTGAAGAGCTCGGACTTCTTCCGCACGGACGAGTTCCCGACGGTGACCTTCCGCTCCACCAAGGCGGAGGCCCTCGGCGGCGACGACTACCGCATCACCGGTGACCTGACGATCCTCGGCACGACCCGGCCGCTCACCATCGACCTGGAGTTCAACGGCGCCGCGAAGGACCCGTTCGGCAACGAGCGCGTCGGCTTCGAGGGCAAGGCCGAGATCCTGCGCTCCGAGTGGGGCCTGACCTGGAACGCGGCCCTGGAGACCGGTGGCGTCCTGGTGTCCGACAAGATCAAGCTGAACTTCGACATCTCGGCGATCCGGAACGCCTGACGTTCCCCCCGGCGGCCCGACGGCCGCCACCCGAGCGCGCCCGCTCTCTGCCTCCCCCGCAGACGGCGGGCGCTCGCCCGTCCCGGCCGCGCACACCCGGCCGCACCCCCACCGCGAGGCCCCGGGGCGTCAGAAGCCTCCGCCGAAGTCCCCGCCCCCGCCTCCGCCACCGAAGTCGCCGCCCCCGAAACCACCGCCGCCGAAGTCCCCGCCGAAGTCGCCCGAGTCGAAGTCCGCACCGGAGACGTCGCCGCCCTCGTGGCCGCCGAAGTCGCCGTACCCGGCGCCGTAGTCGGCCGCGTAGGCCGGGCCGGCCATCATGCTGCCGAGCATCGTGCCGACGAGCAGCCCCGGCAGCATGCCGCCGCCGAAGTAGCCGCCCGCCCAGGGGCCGTACGCCGGGCCCGCGTCCCAGTACGGGCGGCGGCCGTCGACGGTGTCGACCTCGCGCACCATCGGGTCGCGGCCGTCGGCCAGCCGGGCGCGGTCGGCCGCGCAGACCGGGACCTCGCGGGTGGCGCCGCCCGGCGGGGTCCACGTGGCGTCGGCCACCGACGGGCCGTGCCGCGGGTCGAAGAAGCACGGCGGCCGGCGTTCCGGCAGCGGCCTGTTCTCGCGGCGGGCCGTGAGCCGGGCCAGCGCGAAGCGTCCGTCCTCCAGCGCCTGGGTGACGCCCCGCACCTCCTCCGGGTGCCGGGCGGCGGCCATCAGGGTCTTGGCCTGGTCGTAGGCGTCCAGGGAGTGCTCGTAGTCGGCGCGCATCGCGTCGTCCGCGCCGGGCTCCGAGGGGTGGAAGTCAAGTCGGTCGAGTTCCTCGCCGAACGCCGTGATGTCCTCGTCCACGACCACGCGCAGCTTCTCCAGCGCCGCCCGCTGCTCCTCCTCGTGCCGGCGCCGGTTGCGCCGGGCGATGGCGTACGCGCCGGCGCCGCCCGCGACCAGCACCGCGCCGGTGGTGACCAGCGCGGCCGTCGGCACGCCGTCGCCGCCCTCGCTCCAGGAACTGGGCGCGGTGCCGTCCACGCTGCGGATCGCGTCGTCCACGAAGTCGTTCAGCTGGGCCTTGGTGTCGCCCGCGTCCCGCACGGCCGTGACCAGGTTGCGCACGCCGTCGCGGCCGAGGACCGCGCTGTCGGCGCGCGCGTCGAAGCGGTCGCCGAGGCGGATGCCGTACAGGCCGGTCACGCCGGTCTCGGTGCGCAGGTTCTGGAAGAGGTTCGCCGTCGGCTGGTCGGCGGGCAGGACGGCGACGAAGACGGGCTTGTCCGCGTCCTCGATCTTGTCGGCGAGCGCCTCGGCGTCCGACGCGGACAGCAGGTCGGAGGCGGCGGGATCCACGTAGACGGGACTCTCGCGCAGTGCGGCGGCGATCCGGGAGACATCGGTGGCCGCGTGCGCCCCGGGCGCACCGGCCATCAGCACCGCCAGGACGGCGGCGACCGGCACGATCAGCAGGCGTACGAGGGTACGCACCATTGCGCCCTTCATACGTTCGAAAGTACCCGAATCAGGGCGGAAACGGGCGTCGGGCCCGGCGGGGATTTCCCCGCCGGGCCCACGCCTGCGTGTACCGCCGGGTCACGCGGCCCGGTAGGCCTCCGCCAGTTTCGCGACGGCCGCTCCGTACCGGCCCGTGAGCAGCAGGTGGTCCGCCTCGGCGAAGGGCTTCGCCACCGCCGCCGTCAGGTGTCCGTCGGCCTTCTGCTGGACGATCAGCCGGGCCTTGGTGACCAGTGCCCGCCCGGCGGACTCGGCGCCCGCGCGCTCCGCGGCCGTCGCCGCGACGCCCAGCGCCTTCAGCGTGGCCGCCCCGCCCCGCGGCGCCTCGGTGCCGGTGGTCAGGCCCCAGCCGTAGGGGAACTGCGGGTCGTACGCGCTGTCGCCGACGTTGATCGGGAGCTGCGCCTGCGTCTTGGGCCACGTGACGGGGAGCTGCCCGGTGAAGGGCCGCCTGCCGTAGAGGACGTCGGCGACGCCGTCGCCCTCCGTGCCCGGGAGCCAGGACGCGACGAGGGCGTCGATGGCGCCGAGCCGGTCGCCGAGCAGCTGGGGGCGGCCGGAGACGACCAGCACCACGCACTTCATGGCGCCGCACACCGTGTCGACCGCGGCCTTGTCGGCGTCGGACAGCTCCAGGTCGTGGCCGTTGCCGACGTCGCCGACGCCCTCGGCGTACGGGGTCTCGCCGACGACGACCACCCCGACGTCGTGCCCGGCGCGCGGGGCGGAGGCGTCCTTGGAGTACGTCAGGCCCGGGGAGTGCTTGCGCAGCGCCTCCAGGACGGTCGTGCCGGGGGTGATGTCGCCGGAGGCGCCCTGCCAGGTGACGGTCCAGCCGCCGGACTGGTTGCCGATGTCGTCGGCGTTGGAGCCGGCGACGTACACCTTCCGGTCCTTCTTCAGCGGCAGCAGGCCGCCGGCGTTCTTCAGCAGCACCTGGGACTCGGCGACCGCCTCGCGGGCCACCGCGCGGTGTCCGGCGGAGCCGATGCGGTCGGCGCCGCTCGTGTCGGCGTAGGGCTTCTCGAAGAGGCCGAGGCGGAACTTCTGCGTGAGGATGCGGGACACGGCGTCGTCGACGCGCTTGTCGTCGACGCGCCCGGCCCGCACCTCGTCCACGAGCGTGGCCCGGAAGTTCTTGTACTCGTACGGCACCATGATCATGTCGAGGCCGGCGTTGACCGAGGTGCGCACGTCGGAGGCGTAGTCGCCGGGGATCTGGTCGATGGCCTGCCAGTCGCTGATGACGAAGCCCTCGAAGCCCATGCGGTCCTTGAGCACGCCGTTCAGCATGTCGGCGCGGGCGTGCATCCTGACGGGGCCCTTGCCGTCGCCGACGAGGTCGAGGGAGGAGTACGACGGCATGACCGTGCCGACGCCGCGCTTCACCGCGTCGTGGTAGGGCGCGAGGTGGACGGCCTCCAGCTCCTGCCGGGTGACCTTGGTGACGCCCTGGTCGATGGTGTACGAGCCGGTGGTGGAGGAGCCGTACTCGGTGCCGCCGTCGGCGACGAAGTGCTTGGCCGTGGCGAGCACCTTGTCGGAGCGGTCCAGGTCGCGTCCGTCGGCGTGGCCCTGGAGGCCCTGGATGACGGTCTCCATCGACTCGACGAGCGCCGGGTCCTCGCCGAAGGCCTCGTAGGAGCGGCCCCAGCGTTCGTCGCGGGTGACGCAGAGGCAGGGCGCGAAGTCCCAGGGGACGCCGGTGGCGCGCACCTCGGCGGCGGTCACCGCGCCGGTGCGGCGGGCGAGTTCGGGGTCGCGGGTGGCGCCGATGCCGATGTTGTGCGGCATGATCGTGGCGCCGACCAGGTTGTTGTGGCCGTGCACCGCGTCCACGCCGTAGATCAGCGGGATCTGGAAGCGGGTGGCCTGCGCGCGCAGCTGGTAGCCGTCGATCATCTTCGCCCACGCCTCGGGGGTGTTGGGCGAGGGGGTGGAGCCGCCGCCGGACAGCAGCGAGCCGAGGTCGTACGCCGCGATGTCGCCGGGGGCGGTGAGCGCGCCGCGCTCGGCCTGGGTCATCTGCCCGGCCTTCTCCTCCAGGGACAGCCGGGAGACGAGGTCCGCGACGCGCTTCTTCACCGGCAGCTTGCTGTCCAGGTACGGCAGTCCGTGCGCGTTGACGACGACCCGCGGCGTCTCGGCCGGGGCCTTGGCGCCCGTCACGGTCAGCTTCAGCGGGATCGTCTCGGCGGACTCGGCCGGACCGTCCTTCAGGGTCGGCACCTCGACGGCGCGGGTGGTGCCGGAGGCGGTGCCCGCCGGGAAGGTGAGCGTGCCGCTGACCGGGGTGTAGTCCTCGCCTGGCTCGGCGCCGCCGGTCGCGGCGGTCTCGTAGGCGACGGTGACCGGCTCGTCGAGCGGGGCCTCGCCGGTCGTGGCGACCCGGATCTCGACGGACGCCGTGCCGCCCTCCTTGACCGGGTGGACGGCGGCGCCGGTGGTGACCGCGGCGCGCAGCGACTGGTCGGCCCGGCCGTACAACTCGACGGCGTCCATCGCGAAGTCGCTCTTGAGGCCGGTGGGGAGGGTGACGGCGTAGCCCCACATCTCGGTGAGGCCGAGGACCTGGTCGATGCCGCCGACCGGTTGGTAGTCCGTGCGGTAGGTGAAGTCGGCGAAGGGGATCTCGATCTGCTTCCAGCCGGTGAAGTCGTCCGTGAAGGACGTGGTCCACAGCTCGGAGGCCTCGCCGTGCGCGCCGCCGTCCTTGAGTTCGAAGGCGATCTTCTTGCCGGTGTCGCGGCCCTCCCACCAGAAGCGGATGCCGCGGTGCGCGGACCAGTCGCGGGCGGGCCCGGCGGCGGCGTAGTCGTGGGTGAAGCCGCCGTAGCCGCTGATGTCGTAGGTGCCGGTGAGCACCTTGTCGCCCTCGGGGGCGTCGTCGCGGGCGGTCAGCTCCAGGGCGGGCGGGTCGTCGGTGTCGCCGCCCCAGGTGAACAGGCCTTCCGCGGGCTGGCTCGCGAACGGCACCTCGCCCTCGAAGCGGTCCACCGGGACGGGGGCGGGGTCGTCGGCGCCGACCGCCTGCGTGGCCGCGGTGAGCGGCAGCAGGGTGGTGAGGAGTGCGGCGGAGGCGAGCAGGGCGGTTCTTCGCATGGACCTTCCCTCGGCTCTCTTGGTCGTTGCATGGTCGACCACAGTCATCTCATGACTTAGATCAGGGCGTGAGTTAACTGGTGCGGCGTGTTGCCGTCAAGGCTTCACACCGGAACCGGTACATCCCCAAGTCACGGCCGGATTCACGGGGTTGGCCCTTCGACAAGTGAACACGCGCCCTCTTGACGGCCCTTCGCCGGCGTCATTTACTCACGGCTCGCACGCCTCCCACTCCCCACTCAGAAGGGCGGCGCTCCATGCGGAGATCCACCAGACCCCCCACCCGGACGCTCGGCCTGCTCCTGGCCGGGCTGCTCACCACGGCCGGTGTCACCGCGGCCGGCTTCACGAACGCAACGCCCGCGCGGGCCGCGGGCGAACAGGTGACCGCGCACCTCACGACCACCGACGACACCGGTGGCCGGCACGTGGTGCGGGGCCTGCAGCCGCAGACCCCGTTCGCCTTCCAGGCCGGTTCCGGCGGCAGCGGCGAGAACATCACCGTCGACGAGAACACCCGCTACCAGAGCTTCACGGGCGGCGGCGCGTCCTTCACGGACACCGCGGCCTGGCTGATGGACGGCAGCGGGGCGCTGTCCCAGGCCACCCGCGACGCGACCATGCGGAAGCTGTTCTCGCCGACGGACGGCATCGGCCTGTCGTTCCTGCGCAATCCGATGGGCGGCTCGGACCTGGCGCGGTTCGGCTACACGTACGACGACATGCCGGCCGGGCAGACCGACACCGACCTGTCGGAGTTCTCGATCGCACATGATCTCCAGGACGTCGTGCCGCTGACGAAGCAGGCGAAGCAGCTGAACCCGGCGCTGACGGTGATGGCCTCCCCGTGGACGGCGCCGGCCTGGATGAAGGACAGCGGGCAGCTCAACGGCGGCTGGCTGAAGGCCGAGCACTACGGGACGTACGCGCAGTACTTCGTGAAGTACGTCCAGGCCTACCAGGCGCAGGGCATCCCGATCTCGTACGTCACCGCGCAGAACGAGCCGACCTGCTGCGCGGGCTATCCGTCGATGAGCTGGAACGCCTCCGGTCTCGCCTACTTCACGAAGAATGAGCTGCTGCCGAAGCTCCAGGCGGCCGGCCTGTCCACGAAGGTGCTGGCGCACGACTGGAACTGGGACACCTACGACGCGTACGCGGCGCAGACGGTGGACGACGCGGCGGTCCGCTCGCACCCGAACTTCGGCGGGATCGCCTGGCACGGCTACGGCGGCGACGTCGCCAAGCAGACGGCCGTGCACAACCAGTACCCGCAGCTGGACGCGTTCGGCACCGAGCACTCGGGCGGCACGTGGATCGCGAACCAGCAGCGCGAGGACATGATGAACATCATCGACTACACCCGCAACTGGGCGAAGTCGGTGACCAAGTGGTCCCTCGCGCTGGACCAGAACCGGGGTCCGCACAACGGCGGCTGCGGCACCTGCGACGGCCTGATCACCGTGCACAACGGCGACAGCCGGCACGGCCAGGTCGACTTCACCATCGAGTACTACACGATGGGCCACCTGACGAAGTTCGTGAGGCCGGGCGCGCAGCGCATCGCGTCCACCGCGTCCTCGGCGGTGCCGAACGTGGCGTGGCGCAACCCGGACGGCTCCAAGGCGCTGATCGCGTACAACGACGCGTCGAGCGCGAGGACCGTCACGATCAACTGGGGCGGCCAGCACGCCACTTACTCGCTGCCGGGCAAGACCTCGGCGACCTTCACCTGGTCGGGAACCCAGTCCGGCGAGTCCGGCCGCTCGGGTGCCTTCGTCGGCCTGGCGGGCAAGTGCCTGGACGTGGCCGGGGGTTCGGCCGCCAACGGCACGCCCGTGCAGCTCTACGACTGCAACGGCTCGGCGGCGCAGCGCTGGACGGTGCAGGCGGACGGCTCGGTCCGGGCGCTCGGCAAGTGCCTGGACGTGACGGGCGGTTCGACGGCGGACGGCGCGAAGGCGCAGCTGTACGACTGCAACGGCACCGGCGCGCAACGCTGGTCGTACAACGCGTCCACAGGTGACGTGGTGAACCTCGCGGCCGACAAGTGCCTGGACGTCACGGACAACTCGTCGGCCAACGGCGCCCGCGCGCAGATCTGGAGCTGCACGGGCGCCGCCAACCAGAAGTGGCGGTTGCAGTAGCGCCGCCGGGGCCGGCCGGGTGGGCGGGCCTGCCGTCGCGGCGGGCGGACCCTACTCGGCCGGCTCCACCCCGGCCCGCAGCAGGCCGTAGGTGTAGGCGTCCTCCAGGGCCTGCCAGCTCGCGGCGATGACGTTCTCCGCGACGCCGACCGTGGACCACTCCCCCGTGCCGTCGGACGTGGAGATCAGCACGCGGGTGGTGGACTGGGTGCCGTGCTTGCCCTCCAGGATGCGGACCTTGTAGTCGACGAGCTCCAGCTTGGCGAGCTGCGGGTAGATCTTCTCCAGGGCGACGCGCAGCGCCCGGTCCAGGGCGTTGACCGGGCCGTTGCCCTCGGCGGTGGCGACGATGCGCTCGCTCTTGGCCCACAGCTTCACGGTGGCCTCGTTGGCGTGGCTGCCGTCGGGGCGGTCCTCGACGATGGCGCGCCAGGACTCGACCCGGAAGTACGTCAGCGGCCGGCCCTCGGCCTCGGCGCGCAGCAGCAGTTCGAAGCTCGCGTCGGCGGCCTCGTAGGTGTAGCCCTTCAGCTCGCGTTCCTTGACGCGCTCGACGACCCGGCCGACCAGTTCGCGGTCGTCGCCGAGGTCGATGCCGAGTTCCTTGCCCTTGAGCTCGATGGAGGCGCGGCCGGCCATGTCGGAGACCAGCATCCGCATGGTGTTGCCGACCTGCTCGGGGTCGATGTGCTGGTACAGGTCCGGGTCGACCTTGATCGCGGAGGCGTGCAGTCCGGCCTTGTGCGCGAAGGCGGAGACGCCGACGTAGGGCTGGTGGGTGGAGGGCGTGAGGTTGACGACCTCGGCGATGGCGTGGGAGATGCGGGTCATCTCGCGCAGCCGGCCCTCGGGCAGGACCCGCTTGCCGTACTTGAGCTCCAGGGCGGCGACGACCGGGAAGAGGTTGGCGTTGCCGACGCGCTCGCCGTAGCCGTTCGCCGTGCACTGCACGTGGGTGGCGCCCGCGTCGACGGCGGCGAGGGTGTTGGCGACGGCGCAGCCGGTGTCGTCCTGGGCGTGGATGCCGAGCCGGGCGCCGGTGTCGGCGAGGACGGTGGCGACGACGGCCTGGATCTGCGCGGGGAGCATGCCGCCGTTGGTGTCGCACAGGATGACGACGTCGGCACCGGCCTCGGAGGCGGCGCGGACGACGGCCTTGGCGTAGGCGGGGTTGGCGCGGTAGCCGTCGAAGAAGTGCTCGCAGTCCACAAAGACGCGGCGGCCCTGCTCGCGCAGGTGGGCCACGGTGTCGCGGACCATGGCGAGGTTCTCGTCCAGGCTGGTGCGCAGGGCGAGCTCGACGTGCCGGTCGTGCGACTTGGCGACCAGCGTGATCACTTCGGCGCCGGAGTCCAGGAGCGCCTTGACCTGCGGGTCCTCGCTCGCCTTGGCGCCGGCGCGGCGGGTGGCGCCGAACGCGACGAGCTTGGCGTGCCGGAACTCGATCTCCTTCAGGGCACGGGCGAAGAACTCGGTGTCGCGCGGGTTCGCGCCGGGCCAGCCGCCCTCGATGAAGCCCACGCCGAATTCGTCCAGGTGCCGGGCGATGGCCAGCTTGTCCGCGACGGTGAGGTTGATGCCCTCGCGCTGCGCGCCGTCGCGCAGGGTGGTGTCGAAGACGTGGAAGGAATCGTCGAGCTCGCTGGTTGCGGTCATGATCTGAAGGCTCCTGATATGGGATCTCGGTCTACCGGAATGACCGGTTCCACCGCCCCTGTGATCCTCGCGCTCGTCTCCCGGCTTGTGGTGGGCCGGGAAACAGAAAAACCTCTCGCGGGTGCGAGAGGTCAGCGCGCGGGTCGAGGACGACGGTGTCCGCCCGTACCT
This sequence comes from Streptomyces sp. NPDC037054, assembly GCF_055606745.1. Classification (NCBI taxonomy): domain Bacteria; kingdom Bacillati; phylum Actinomycetota; class Actinomycetes; order Kitasatosporales; family Streptomycetaceae; genus Streptomyces; species Streptomyces sp. NPDC037054. The sequence continues at coordinate 195,536 of NZ_JBVJSJ010000013.1, forward strand.
GGTCGTACGTGGCGGTCACTGCGGACCGGCGCGCCTGCTGCCAATAATCATGGCGAACGAGAGCACGGGGGCAGTCTGGCACAGAAGGGACCGTTGCCCACGGGGTGTCTCAGGATGCGGGCGGTGCGTGATCATCCCTCGACGAGGAGCTGCTCGGCGAGGAACTCCTGGACGTGTCCGAGGACCTGCTCCCGGCCGGTGCCGCGCAGTCCGATGGCCACGTGGATGGAGAAGCCGTCGAGCAGGGCGCGCAGCCGGGCCGCGAACCGGTCGGGGTCGACGGCCCGGAACTCGCCGTGCGAGACGCCCTCGGCGAGCAGGGCGACGAGGTCGCGGTGCCAGGCACCCTCGATGGCGGCCTGCCGGTCGCGGGCGTCGTCCTCGGCGTTCTGCGAGCGGTTCCACACCTCCAGCCACAGGGTCCAGTGCGGGTCGCGGTGGCCGTCGGGGACGTACAGGTCGACGAAGGCGTCCAGGCGCTCGCGGGCGGTGCCCGTGCGGATCAGCAACCGGCCGCGCTCGGCGCCGAGGCGCCCCTCGCTCCACTCCAGGGTCTGGAGCAGCAGCTCGTCCTTGGAGTGGAAGTAGTACAGGAGGTGGCCGCTGCTCATGCCGACCTCGCGGCCGAGCGCGGCCATGGTGAGTTTCTCCAGGCCGCGATCGGCGATCATCTCCATGGCGGCGGCGAGCACCCGCTCGCGGGGCGGGGCGTTCTTCCGCGCACCGGCCATCGACGGCTCCTAAGTCCTGGGCTGCTGCTGGGTGATGCAGTGGATGCCTCCTCCACCGGCGAAGATCGTACGCGCGTCCACGAGGGTGACCGTCCGGTTCGGGTACAGGCGGCGGAAGATCCCGGCCGCGATCTCGTCGCGCGGATCGTCGAAGGCGCACAGGACGACGCCGCCGTTGCAGACGTAGTGGTTGATGTAGGAGTAGTCGGCCCAGTGGCCGTCGGCCTCCAGGACGGTCGGGGCGGGCACCTCCACGACCTCCAGGCGGCGGCCCCGGGCGTCGGTCTGCGCCCGCAGCAGGCCGATGACCTCCTGGGTCACCTCGTGGTCGGGGTGCGCCGGGTCGGGCTGGTGGTGGGCGACGACGACGCCGGGCGCGGCGAAGGCGGCGACGATGTCGACGTGCCCGAGGGTGCCGAAGCCGTGCGGGGGGTAGTCGCCGGTGAGGCCGCGCGGCAGCCAGATCGCCTTGCGGGTGCCGAGCTGGGCGTGGATCTCGGCCTCGACGCGCTCCCGGTTCCAGCCGGGGTTGCGCTCGGGGCCGAGCTGCACGGTCTCGGTGAGCAGCACGGTGCCCTCGCCGTCGACGTGGACGCCGCCGCCCTCGTTGACCAGCCGCGAGGGGTACGTCCGCGCCCCCGCGAGGTCCGCGACGTGCGCGGCGATCTTCGCGTCGTGCTCCCAGCGGGCCCAGTCCTGGGCGCCCCAGCCGTTGAACACCCAGTCGACCGCGGCGAGTTCACCGGCGCCGTTGGTCAGGAAGGTCGGCCCGATGTCCCGCATCCAGGCGTCGTCCAGGTCGCGCTCGACGGTGTCGACGTCCGCGCCGAGCAGGGCGCGCGCCGCGGCGGACTGCCCGGGGCCGCACACCACGGTCACGGGCTCGAAGCGGCGGACCGCACGGGCGACCGACGCCCAGGCGCGGCGGGCGGCGGCCAGTTCCTCCGGCCCTTCGAAGGTGGCGTTGGCGCCGGGCCACGCCATCCAGGTGCGTTCGTGCGGGGCCCACTCGGCGGGCATGCGGAAGCCGTCGGCGGCTGCGGACATGACGGGTCCTTAGAGGAAGTAGAGGCGGTTGAGGGTGACGGAGTCGGCCGGTTCGGAGCGGACGGGTTCGCCGTCGAGGGTGACGAGGCCGGTGCGCTGGTCGACGTCGACCTGTCCGGTACGGGAGTTGAGCCGCAGGTCGGCCGGGCCGATGCCGCGGGTGCCGCGCACGGCGACCCGGCGGCGGCGGGTCGGCATCCGGTCGCCGCCCTGGTCGAGGGCGGCCCGCGCGACGAAGGCGACGGAGAGGTCGGCGGGGGTGGCGCCGTGCGCGCCGAACTGCGGCCCGAGGACGAGGGGTTCGCAGGTGTCGGTGGCGGCGTTGGGGTCGCCGGTCACCCCGTAGGCCGGGAAGCCGGACTTGAGGACGAGCTGCGGCTTGGCGCCGAAGTACTCGGGGCGCCACAGCACGATGTCGGCGAGCTTGCCGGCCTCCAGGGAGCCGACCTCGTGCGACAGGCCGTGCGCGATCGCGGGGTTGATGGTCAGCTTGGCGATGTAGCGCAGGACGCGCTCGTTGTCGTGGTCGTCCGGGGCGCCGAACTCGGCCTTCATCTTCCCGGCCATGGCGAAGGTGCGGCGGACGGTCTCGCCCGCGCGGCCCATGCCCTGCGCGTCGGACGAGGTGATGCCGATGGCGCCCAGGTCGTGCAGCACGTCCTCGGCGCCCATGGTCCCGGCGCGGATGCGGTCGCGGGCCATGGCGGCGTCGCCCGGCAGGTCGGTCTTCAGGTCGTGGACGGAGACGATCATGCCGTAGTGCTCGGCGACGGCGTCCCGGCCGAACGGCAGGGTGGGGTTGGTGGACGAGCCGATGACGTTCGGCACACCGGCCATCTTCAGCACGTTCGGGACGTGTCCGCCGCCGCAGCCCTCGATGTGGAAGGCGTGGATGGTGCGGCCCTCCAGCACCCGGAGGGTGTCCTCCACGGACAGGCACTCGTTCAACCCGTCGCTGTGCAGGGCCACTTGGACGTCGTGTTCCTCGGCGACGCGCAGCGCGGTGTCCAGGGCGCGGGTGTGGGCGCCCATGTCCTCGTGCACCTAGAAGCCGCTCGCGCCGCCCTCGGCCAGCGCCTCGACGAGCGGCGCCGGGTCGGAGGACGAACCCCGGCCGAGGAAGCCGATGTTGACGGGCCAGGCGTCGAAGGCGTTGAACGCGTGCCGCAGCGCCCAGGGCGAGTTGACGCCCACGCCCCACACGGGACCGAACTCCTGGCCGACGATCGTGGTCACGCCGGACGCCAGCGACGCCTCCATGACGCGCGGCGACAGCAGGTGGACGTGCGTGTCCACGGCCCCGGCGGTGGCGATCAGGCCCTCGCCGGACACGATGGACGTGCCGGTGCCGACGACGACGTCCACGCCGTCGAGGGTGTCGGGGTTGCCGGCCCGCCCGATCGAGCAGATCCGGCCCTCCCGGATGCCGATGGACACCTTGCGGATGCCCAGGGCCGCGTCGATCACGACGACGTTGCTGACGACGACGTCGCAGGTCTCGCGGACGGCCGCGGCCTTCAGGTGCAGCCCGTCGCGGGCCGTCTTGCCGAACCCGGCGAGGAACTCGTCGCCGTGCCGCTGCGCGTCGGACTCGACGCGGATCACCAGACCCGAGTCGCCGAGCCGGACGCGGTCGCCGGCGCGCGGGCCGTGGGTGGCGGCGTACTCGTAGGGGTTCACTGCGCGGCTCCCAGATATCCGCAGGCGGCGGCCCTGCGCAGGGCCTCTTCCTTCGCTCCCGGCGCGTCCAGCGGCCCGTCGACGAGTCCGGCGAAGCCGATGGCGATCCGGTCGCCCCCGATCGGCAGCAGCCCGACCTCCACGCTCTGCCCGGGCCCGAACCGGACGGACGACCCGGCGGGCACGGCGAGCCGCATGCCGTAGGCGCGCTCGCGGGGGAAGTCCAGCCGCGGGTTGGCCTCGAAGAAGTGGAAGTGGGAGGTGACGGAGACCGGCACGGTCGCGGTGTTGGTGACCGTCAGCCGCACCGCCGGCGCGGGTTCGGTGTGTTCGGGGCCGGGCAGCAGCGCGCCCGGGGCGTCGTCGCCGAGTCCGCCGCCGATGGGGTCGGCGACCACGGCCAGCCGGGAGCCGTCGTCGAAGACGGCCTCGACGTGCACCTCCGTGACGACGTCCGCGACGCCGGGCAGCACGTCGTCGGGGCCGAGCACGGACCGGGCCCGTTCGACGGCCTCCGCGAGCCGCGCCCCGTCCCGGGCCGCCTCGCACACCGTGTCGGCGATCAGCGCGGTCGCCTCCGGCACGTTCAGTCTCAGGCCGCGCGCCCGGCGCGCCCTGGCCAGCTCGGCCGCCCCGAAGAGCAGCAGCCGGTCACGTTCCGTGGGGGTCAGTCTCATGACGCGGTCACCTCCTTGCCTGCCTCCGATTAGAGCATCACTCTAAACCGGAAATCAGCAAGCTGACACCATTGACGGATGCACTCCGAGAACCTCACATTGAACGGCACTCAAACACAAGCCCGGCCGTCGAGGGAGACCCAGCCATGCCCATGGAACAGCGCGGAGTCGACACCATCCCCGAGGAGGAACGCACCAGCGGCCCACGGGACCTCGTGACGATCCTGCTCGGCTCCAACCTCTGCCTGGGCGTGATCGTCTTCGGCTGGCTGCCGCCGTCCTTCGGCCTGGACTGGTGGGCGTCGGTCGGCTCGGTCGTCACGGGCACGGTGGTCGGCACGGTGCTCACGGCCCCGCTGGCGCTGATCTCCCTGCGCACCGCGACGAACCTGTCCACCTCGTCGGGCGCCCAGTTCGGCGTGCGCGGCCGGCTCGTCGGCTCGGTCGTGGGCCTGCTGCTCGCCCTCGGCTACACGGCCCTGACCGTGTGGATCGGCGGCGACGTGATGCTGGGCGTCCTCGCCCGGCTCACCGGACTGCCGGTGAACGGCGTGACGTACGGACTCGTGTACGCGCTGCTCGCCGCGGCGACCGTCGCGGGCGCCGTGTACGGCTACCGCGTGCTGCTCGCGATGTCCCGCGTGCTGGCGTTCGGCATGACGGCCCTGCTGCTCCTCGGCGTGTTCGCGTACGCCCCGCACTTCACGACCGGGGCGCTGCCCGAGGCCGGCGGCTACCTGCTGGGCGGGTTCTGGCCGACCTGGCTGCTGTCGGCGGTGGCCGCGGGACTGTCCGGACCGATCGCCTTCATCACGCTGCTCGGCGACTACACCCGCTACATCTCACCGGCGCGGCACTCCTCGCGCCGCGTGCTGCGCGCGACCTGGCTCGGCCTCATGCTCGGCCTGCTGGTGCCCCAGCTCTTCGGCACCTTCACGGCGTTCGCCGCGCGCGCTGCCCTCGACTACGCCGGACCGCTGGTGGACGCCGCGCCCGGCTGGTACCTGCTGCCGCTGCTGCTCGCGGCCACGGCGGGCTCGGTGGGCAACGCCGGTCTGATGCTCTACTCGATGGGCCTCGACCTGGACGCGATCGTGCCCCGCGCCTCCCGCGCCACGGCCACGTACACGGTCGCCGTCGTCGCCACGGCCTGCGTCTTCGTCGGGCACTACGCCTCGACGGCGCAGGACGCGATGACGTCGTTCGTCCTGCTCCTGACGGCGATCGGCACCCCTTGGGCGGTGATCACGCTGATCGGCTTCGCCCGCTGCGGCGGCGTCTACGACGCGGAGGCCCTCCAGGTCTTCAACCGCCGCGCGAAGGGCGGCGTCTACTGGTACACGCGCGGCTGGAACGTCCCGGCGACGGTGTCGTGGGCGCTGGGCGCGGTGACCGGCCTGCTGTCGGTGTCCCTGCCGGAGTACGAGGGTCCGTTGCTGTCCCTGACGGGCGGGGTGGACGTGAGCTTCCTGCTGTCGGGGGCGGTGGGGGGCTTGGCGTATGTGCTGCTGACGCCGACGGGGGCGACCCCACGAGCCGAGGTGAGTTCATCCAGCCCGCCGTGGGGGTCCCCGCGCTCGAGCGAAGTCGAGAGTGGGGGAGTTTGAGGACGAGGCCCTTCGGGGCCGAAGCGGGGGTCCGGGGGCGGCGGCCCCCGGCGGGACCGGCACCAGCGAGGGGTGCCTTCACAACGCCGGGGTCGCCAAGCCCACCGTCAGGCCAACGTCCGCATCCACCCGTGCTTGTCCTCGGCCGTCCCCCGCTGAATGTCCAGCAGAGCCTGACGCAGTCGGGCGGTCACCTCACCCGGCTCACCGCCACTCTGCTGCCACTCCGCCCCGGCCCGCTTGACCGTGCCGACCGGGGTGATGACGGCGGCCGTACCGCAGGCGAAGACCTCGGTGAGGCTGCCGTTCTCGGAGTCGCGCTGCCACTGGTCGACGGAGACGCGCTCCTCCACGGCCTCGTAGCCGAGGTCGCGGGCGACGGTGAGCAGGGAGTCGCGGGTGACGCCCTCCAGGATGGACCCGGTCAGGGCCGGGGTGACGATCTTGTCGCCGTACACGAAGTACAGGTTCATCCCGCCGAGTTCCTCGACCCACTTGTGCTCGACGGCGTCGAGGTAGCAGACCTGGTCGCAGCCCTTGCGGGCGGCCTCGGCCTGGGCGAGCAGGGACGCGGCGTAGTTGCCGCCGGTCTTGGCGTCGCCCATGCCGCCGGGGACGGCGCGGACGCGGTCCTCGGAGACCCAGATGGAGACCGGCTTGACGCCGCCGGGGAAGTAGGCGCCGGCGGGCGAGGCGATGACGAGGAACAGGTACTCGCTCGCGGGCTTCACGCCGAGGCCGACCTCGGTGGCGATCATGAACGGGCGCAGGTAGAGGGACTCCTCGCCGCCGTGCGCCGGCACCCACGCCTGGTCCTGCTGGACGAGGGCGTCGCAGGCGGCGAGGAACGTCTCGACGGGCAGCTCGGGCATGGCGAGGCGGCGGGCGGAGCGCTGGAAGCGCTCGGCGTTCTTCTCGGGGCGGAACGTGGCGACCGAGCCGTCGGGCCGGCGGTAGGCCTTGAGGCCCTCGAAGATCTCCTGCGCGTAGTGCAGCACCGTGGTGGCCGGGTCCAGGGAGATCGGCGCGTACGGGACGAGCTGGGCGTCGTGCCAGCCGCGGCCCTCGGTCCACTTGATCGTCACCATGTGGTCGGTGAAGTGGCGGCCGAAGCCGGGGCTGGCCAGGATCGCCTCGCGCTCGGCGTCGGCGAGCGGGCTGGCGGAGGGCTTGAGCTCGATCGTGGGCGTCGTCATGGGTTGATGTCCTTCACCGGTTGTAGTGACGGGCCGCGCTCGCGCCTGTACTGCCAGTGGCCAGTGCTAGGACGTCCGAGCATTCCCTCATTCCGCGGCTCCGCGTCCGATTATCGCAAGCGGAAACCGCGGACGAAACGGCGTGAATGCGGCCCAGGGGTCGATGGTCCCACCCGGCGGCGAACATGCGAAAGCCGCCGGGTGCGAGCGCCCCGGCGGCTTCGAAGGTGAATCGAGCGGCGCGGGGTCAGCCGGCTACTCGTACGGCGAGCGCGTCGCCGATCTCCGAGGTGCTGCGGGCGGGCCCGCCCACGCGCTCGGCGAGGTCGGCGGCGACCGCGTCCTCGATGCGGGTCGCCTCGGCGTCCAGGCCGAGGTGGCGCAGCAGCAGGGCGACGGACAGGACGGTGGCGGTGGGGTCGGCCTTGCCCTGTCCCGCGATGTCCGGGGCCGAGCCGTGGACGGGCTCGAACATGGACGGGAAGTCGCCGGAGGGGTTGATGTTCCCGCTGGCGGCGACGCCGATGCCGCCGGAGACGGCCGCGGCGAGGTCGGTGATGATGTCGCCGAAGAGGTTGTCGGTGACGATCACGTCGAACCGCTCGGGCTGGGTGACCAGGTAGATGGTCGCCGCGTCGACGTGCATGTACTCGGTGGTGACCTCGGGGAACTCCTCGGCCACCTTGTTGAAGATGTTCGTCCACAGGTGGCCCGCGAAGGTCAGCACGTTGTTCTTGTGGATCAGCGCCAGCTTCTTGCGGGGGCGGGCCTGGGCGCGGGCGAAGGCGTCGCGGACGACGCGCTCGACACCGAAGGCCGTGTTGACGGAGACCTCGGTGGCGACCTCGTGCTCGGTGCCCTTCCTGATGGTGCCGCCGTTGCCGGTGTACGGGCCCTCGGTGCCCTCGCGGACGACGACGAAGTCGATCTGCGGCTCGCCCGCGAGCGGGGTCGCGACGCCGGGCAGCAGTTTGCTCGGCCGCAGGTTGACGTGGTGGTCGAAGGCGAAGCGGAGCTTGAGCAGGAAGCCGCGCTCCAGGACGCCGGACGGCACGGAGGGGTCGCCGATCGCGCCGAGCAGGATGGCGTCGTGCTGCTTCAGGGCGTCGAGGTCGGCGTCGGTGAGGGTCTCACCGGTGGCGTGGTAGCGCCGGGCGCCGAAGTCGTACTCCTTGGTCTCCAGCTTCACATCCTGCGGGAGGACGGCGGAGAGGACCTTCAGGCCTTCGGTCACGACCTCCTGGCCGATGCCGTCACCGGGGATCACTGCGAGATTGATGCTGCGAGACATGCGGGGCACCCTACTCCTCGTCCCATGGGATGACACGGACCGTCCGCGATGCGGACACCCGCGCGCGGGACGCCTCCCGTCGCGTCGACCGCCGTTCACCCGTACGTACGACGGGTGTTGGCCGGTGCTGGGAAGTTCACTGCCATGGACATCCCCGACTTCGGCATCCCGCCCGCGCTCGCCCGCCGCATGAGCATGGCGGAGCAGCACGAGTACCTGCGGCTGCGGCTGACCCGGCGCCGGACGCTGGTGACGGCGGGCGCGGTGGCGGGCGGACTGCTCGCGGGCTGTTCCGACGGGTCCGGGCGGAGCGGCGCGACGACGTCCCCGTCGCCCACCGCGACCCCGTCGACCGAGGTCTCCGGCGCGGTGATCTCCCCGTTCGGCCGGCATCTCGCCTTCGGCGCCGACCCGATGACCCAGATGCGGATCTCCTGGCAGGTGCCGCTGCCGGTGCGCCGGCCGTACGTGCGGGTGGGCCTGCGCCCCGACGACCTGGACCGGCGGATCCCGGCGGAAGTGCGCGACCTGCGTACGCCCGAGCTGGGGGCCGTGCGCCCGGCGGTCGAGCAGTACTACGTGCACGCGGCCCTGGACGGGCTGCGCCCCGGCACGACGTACTGGTACGGCGTCGGCCACGACGGCTTCGACCCGGCCGCGGCCCCGCACCGCTCGACGGTCGCGTCCTTCCGCACGGCGCCCGCGACGCCGCCGGACCGCTTCGTGTTCACGGCGTTCGGCGACCAGGGCGTGGGCGCGGAGGCGATGGCCAACAACCGTCTGCTGCGGCGCCAGGACCCCGCCTTCCACCTGCACGCGGGCGACATCTGTTACGCCAACTCCAAGGGCAGGGGCGAGAAGTCCGACGCCTTCGACGCCTCCCAGTGGGACCGGTTCCTGAAGCAGACGGAGCCGGTCGCGCGGTCGGTGCCGTGGATGGTGACGACCGGCAACCACGACATGGAGGCCTGGTACTCGCCGGAGGGCTACGGCGGCCAACTGGCCCGGTTCTCCCTGCCGGACAGCGGTTTCGACCCACGCCGGGCGCCGGGGGTGTACGCGTTCCGGTACGGCAACGTCGCCGTCGTGGCGCTGGACGCGAACGACGGGTCGTACGAACTGCCCGCCAACCGCGGCTACACGGACGGACGGCAGACGGCGTGGCTGGACCGCACGCTGAAGGAGCTGCGGGCGGCGCCCGAGGTCGACTTCGTGGTGGTCTTCTTCCACCACTGCGCCTACTCGACGTCGACGCACGCCTCGGACGGCGGGGTCCGCGCCACGTGGGTGCCGCTGTTCGCCCGGCACCGGGTGGACCTGGTGATCAACGGCCACAACCACGTCTACGAGCGGACCGACGCGATCCGGGACGGCGAGGTCGGCAGGCAGGTGCCCGTCGGCGGGTCGACCGATCCGGCGCGGGACGGGATCGTGTACGTGACGGCGGGCGGCGGCGGCAAGGACCTGTACGGCTTCCCGACGGGCGTCAAGGAGAGCTACGAGGGCGACGTCGCCGACCGCGAGTCGGTCGACACCTTCCGCTGGACCGCGTCGCGCGGGACCAGGCCGGAAACGGTGGAGTGGTCCCGGGTCCGCTACCGCGGCTTCTCCTTCCTCAGGGTCGAGGCGGAGTCCGGCGCGGCACCCCGGCTGGCGGTGTCGGCGCTGACGCCGGGCGGCGAGCGCATCGACCACTTCGAGGTGCGGCGCGGCGGGTGAGGACCCGGGGCGGGCTCAGTGCCCGGTGGATCCGCCGTTGTCCCTGCGGTCCAGGGCGCGCTGGAGGGCGGCGGCGGCGTTCTTGCGGTCGGACTCGCTCGTGCGGGACACGTGGCGGACTCGGCGGCGGACGGTCGTCTCGGCCATGGGAGATCGACTCCTTCGACATCACGGAGTGCGGAAAGGGGGTATCGAGACGCCGGAAGGGGCGGGGAGCGTCGGACCGCAGGGGTTGCCTGCGCGGGCCCGGCTCACGACCGCCATTCGCTGGATCGAGCGAGACGTTCGGCTCCTACAAAAGTAGGCGAGGACCGCGCCGCTGTCTCCACAATTACTTGGGCTTCCTACTATCTGAGACAGTGCGGTGCCTCACACGGCCCCGACCTGCGGTTTCTCCGTCAACGCGAAGGGCCGGGCCGCCTCCCCGGAGGGAAGCGGCCCGGCCCGTACGGCCGCGGGGCGGATCAGCCCATGTGCGGGTACGTGTAGTCGGTCGGCGGGACCAGCGTCTCCTTGATGGCGCGGGTCAGGGTCCAGCGCATCAGGTTCTGCGGGGCGCCGGCCTTGTCGTTGGTGCCGGACGCGCGACCGCCGCCGAAGGGCTGCTGGCCGACGACGGCGCCGGTCGACTTGTCGTTGATGTAGAAGTTGCCGGCCGCGTAGCGCAGCTTCTCCATCGTGTGGGCCGCCGCCGCGCGGTCGTTCGCGATGACCGAGCCGGTGAGGGCGTAGTCGGAGACCGACTCCATCTGCGCCAGCATCTCGTCGTACTTGTCGTCCTCGTAGACGTGCACGGCGAGGATCGGGCCGAAGTACTCGGTGCGGAACACCTCGTTCTCCGGGTCGTCGCACTCGATGACGGTCGGGCGGACGAACCAGCCCTCCGAGTCGTCGTAGGAGCCGCCCGCGACGATCGTGCAGGTCGGGTCCTCCTTGGCACGGTCGATCGCGGCCTTGTTCTTGGCGAAGGCACGCTCGTCGATGACGGCGCCGATGAAGTTCGACAGGTCGGTGACGTCACCCATCCTGATGCCGTCGACCTCGGCGGCGAACTCCTCCTTGAAGCCGGAGTTCCAGATCGAGGCGGGCACATAGGCGCGGGAGGTCGCGCTGCACTTCTGGCCCTGGTACTCGAAGGCGCCGCGGGTCAGCGCCGTCTTCAGGATCGCCGGGTCGGCGGACGGGTGCGCGACGAGGAAGTCCTTGCCGCCGGTCTCGCCGACCATGCGCGGGTAGGTGCGGTACTTCTCGATGTTGTTGCCGACCGTCTTCCACAGGTACTGGAAGGTCTTGGTCGACCCGGTGAAGTGGATGCCGGCGAGGTCGCGGTGCTCGAGGGCGACCTTGGAGACCTCGATGCCGTCGCCGGTGACGAGGTTGATGACGCCCTTGGGGAGCCCCGCCTCCTCCAGCAGCCGCATGAGCAGCACGGCGGCGTGGGTCTGCGTCGGGGACGGCTTCCACACGACGACGTTGCCCATGAGGGCGGGCGCGGTCGGCAGGTTGCCGGCGATGGCCGTGAAGTTGAACGGCGTGATCGCGTAGACGAAGCCCTCCAGCGGGCGGTGGTCGAGGCGGTTCCACACACCCGGGGAGTTGGCCGGGGGCTGCTCGGCCAGGATCTGGCGGGCGTAGTGGACGTTGAAGCGCCAGAAGTCGACGAGCTCGCAGGGGGTGTCGATCTCGGCCTGCTGGGCGGTCTTGCCCTGGCCGAGCATGGTGGAGGCGGCCAGCGTCTCGCGCCAGGGGCCGGCCAGCAGCTCGGCGGCGCGCAGGATGATCGCCGCGCGGTCGTCGAACGACATCGCGCGCCAGGCGGGGGCGGCGGCCAGCGCGGCGTCGATCGCGTCCTGGGCGTCGGCCTGCGTGGCGTGGCGGAAGGTGCCGAGGACGGCCTTGTGGTTGTGCGGCTGGACGACCTGGAAGGCCTCGCCGCCGCCCATCCGCCGCTCGCCGCCGATGGTGCAGGGCAGGTCGATCGGGTTGTCGGCCAGCTCCTTGAGCTTGGCCTCCAGTCGGGCACGCTCCGGCGAGCCGGGGGCGTAGCCGTGCACCGGCTCGTTGACGGGGGTGGGGACCTGGGTCACAGCGTCCATGGGTTCCGTAACTCCTTGTTGAGCGGGTGGGTGGGGGCTCAGCCCTTGGTGACCATCGAGCGGAGGAAGAACCGCAGGTTGGCGGGCTTCTCCGCGAGACGGCGCATGAAGTAGCCGTACCAGTCGGTGCCGTAGGCGGTGTAGACGCGCATGCGGTGACCCTCGGCGGCCAGCCGCACGTGCTCGTCGCCACGGATGCCGTAGAGCATCTGGAACTCGTACTCGTCCAGTTTGCGCCCTGCCGCCCGGGCGAGTTCTTGGGCGACGGAGATCAGACGCGGATCGTGCGACCCGATCATCGGGTAGCCCTCCCCCTCCATCAGCGTGCGGAGGATGCGGACGTACGCCTTGTCGATCTCGTGCTTGTGCTGGTACGCGACCTCGGCGGGCTCCTTGTACGCGCCCTTCACGAGCCGCACCCGGCTGCCGTTCCCGGCGAGGCGGCGGGCGTCGGCCTCGGTGCGGAAGAGGTACGCCTGGATGACGCAGCCGGTCTGCGGGAAGTCCTTCCGCAGTTCGTCGTGGATCGCGAACATCGAGTCGAGGGTGGTGTGGTCCTCGGCGTCCAGGGTGACCGTGGTGCCGATCTCCGCGGCGGCCTCGACCACCGGGCGGACGTTCTCCAGGGCCAGCTCGTGGCCGCCCTCCAGCGCCTGGCCGAACATCGACAGCTTCACCGACATCTCGGCGCGCGGGCCGAGCTCCAGCGGCTTGAGCCGGTCGACCAGCTCCAGGTACGCGTCCCGGGCGGCGGCGGCCTGCGCGGGGGTGGTGATGTCCTCGCCGACGACGTCCATCGTCAGCTCCAGGCCCTTGGCCGCGATGTCCTCGATGATCGGCAGGATCTCGTCGACGGTCTCGCCCGGGATGAAGCGGTTGACGACCTGCTTGGTCACGGGGGCCGCCGAGACCAGGCGTCGCATCCGGTCACTGCGCGACGCGGCGAGAATCACGGGACCCAGCACGGGGCACCTCCACAAGACGACCAACACGAGGCCGTGACCCGACGGTCCGGGTACGGCACGGAGAACCACCGTGAAACCTAAGGATCCCTCCGATCGTGGGCCATCGACAGCTGTCACGCATCCGTGCCGCAGATCTCAGACAGATGTATGAAGGCGCCCCTGATATGCGGCAGAATGCCCGAGTGACGTCGGAACACAGCGGTGACTACCAGGAGCTGGTGGACGAGATCTCGGAGCTGCTCGGCGCCCCGGCGACGCTGGAGAACCGCGACTTCGAGCTGATCGCCTTCGGCGCCTACGACAGCGAGGGCGACCTCGATCCGTCGGCGCTCGACCCGGTCCGCACCCGCTCGATCCTCACGCGCCGCTCGACGGCGGCGGTCCGCGCCTGGTTCGAGGGCTTCGGCATCACGCGCGCGACGGGCCCGGTCCGCATCCCGCCGAGCACCGAGGCGGGCGTCTACCGGGGCCGCATCTGCCTGCCGGTGCGCCACCGGGGCGTCGTCCTCGGCTACGTCTGGCTGCTGGACGGCGACCCCGGCCCCGACGAGCGCCGGCTCACGGCGGCGATGGGGGTGGCCGCCCGGATCGGGGCGCTGCTCGCGGACGAGGCCCAGCACGGCGCCGACCTCACCCGCGAGCTGCGCGCGGTGCTGACCGCCGAGCGGGACTGGCAGCGGGACATGGCGGTCGCCGAGCTGCGCACGGCGCTGGGCCCGCGCGCGGACGGCGTCCACACGGTCGTCTGCGTGGCCCCCTGGCCCTCGGCCGACCCGGACGACGCCCCGTCGGTCCGCACGGTCCCGGGCGCGACGGCCCTGTGCACCCTGCCGTGGACCGGCTCGCACCTCTGCCTCGCCCTGCTGGTCCGGCTGCGCTCGGCGGACGTCCCGGCCCCGGCGACGTCGGCGGCGGCCCGGCTGCTGGAGCGAGCACGGGCGAGCACGGGCGCGGGCGGTGCGAGCGGGCCGGGCGGTGCGAGCGGGCCCGGTGGTGCGAGCGGGCCGGGCGGTGCGGGCGATGTCGCCGCCGGGCTCGGGGCCGCGCGGGCCGGGCTCGCGGAACTGGGGACGGCCTGGCGGGAGGCGTCGGCGGCGGCCCGCGCCGCCCTGGCCGAACCCCGGCTGGGACCGGTCGCCGACTGGGCGTCCATCGGCCCGTTCCGCCTGCTCACGGCGCTGCCGCCGGACACCCCGCAGGACCCGGCGGTACGCCCGCTGCTCTCCCCCGCCCACCGCGAACTCGCCCGCACCGCCGAGCTCTACCTCGACCGCGCGGGCCAGGCGGGCCGCACGGCGGCCGAGCTGGGCATCCACCGGCAGACGCTCTACTACCGCCTCTCCCGCGTCGAGAAGCTCACGGGCCTGGACCTGGACGACGGCGAGGACCGCCTGCTGCTGCACATGGCCCTCAAGGCGCACCGGCTCTGAGCCACGGAGTACACGAAAGGGCGCCGGACGAGCCGGAGTCCGGCCCGTCCGGCGCCCTTGCGCCGATCCGTTCGTCTCAGACGAGGTTCACCGAACGCGCCGACGCGGCGCCGATCTCCGCGGCGACCTCGGCCAGCACCGTGGTGCCCACCGTGTCGTCCACCGTCAGCACCGCCAGCGCCTCGCCGCCGACCGCCGCGCGGGCGACCTGCATGCCGGCGATGTTGATGCCCGACTCGCCGAGGATGCGGCCGACCGTGCCGACGACGCCGGGACGGTCCTCGTAGCGCAGCACCAGCATGTGGTCGGCGAGCGCGAGGTCCACGTCGTACTCGCCGACGGCGACGATCTTCTGGACGTGCTTCGGGCCGGCCAGCGTGCCGGACACCGACACCTCCTCGCCGCTCGCGAGCGTGCCGCGCACGGTGACGACGTTGCGGTGCTCGGCCGACTCGGAGCTCGTCGTCAGCCGGACCTCGACGCCGCGCTCCTGGGCGAACAGCGGAGCGTTGACGTAACTGACGGTCTCCTCGACGACGTCCTCGAAGACGCCCTTGAGGGCGCTGAGTTCCAGCACCTTCACGTCGTGCTGGGTGATCTCGCCGTAGACCTCGACGTCCAGGCGGACCGCGACCTCTCCGGCGAGCGCCGTGAAGATGCGGCCGAGGCGCTCGGCGAGCGGCAGGCCCGGCTTGACGTCCTCGGCGATGACACCGCCCTGCACGTTCACCGCGTCGGGGACCAGCTCACCGGCGAGGGCCAGGCGCACCGACTTCGCGACGGCGATACCGGCCTTCTCCTGCGCCTCGTCCGTGGAGGCGCCGAGGTGCGGGGTGCAGACGACCTGGTCGAACTCGAACAGCGGCGAGTCCGTGCACGGCTCCTTCGCGTACACGTCCAGGCCGGCGCCGGCGACGCGGCCCTCCTTGAGCGCCGAGTACAGCGCCTCCTCGTCGACGATGCCGCCGCGCGCGGCGTTGACGATGCGGACGCTCGGCTTGACCTTGCGCAGCGCCTCGTCACCGATCAGGCCGAGGGTCTCGGGGGTCTTCGGCAGGTGGACGGTGATGAAGTCGGAGACCTCGAGCAGCTCGTCCAGGGACAGCACCTTGACGCCCATCTGCGCGGCCCGGGCGGGCTGCACGTAGGGGTCGTAGGCGACGACCTTCATGCCGAAGGCGGACATGCGCTGGGCGACGAGGGCGCCGATGCGGCCGAGGCCCACGACACCGAGCGTCTTCTCCGCCAGCTCCACGCCCGTGTACTTGCTGCGCTTCCACTCGCCGTTCTTCAGCGCGGCGTTGGCCTGCGGGATGTTGCGGGCGGTGGCGACGATCAGGCCGCAGGCCAGCTCGGCGGCGGTCACGATGTTGGAGGTGGGCGCGTTGACGACCATCACTCCGGCCTTGGTGGCGGCGGAGACGTCCACGTTGTCGAGGCCGACGCCGGCTCGTGCGACGACCTTCAGCTTCTTCGCGGCGGAGATCGCCTCGGCGTCGACCTTGGTGGCCGAACGGACCAGGATCGCGTCCACGTCGGCGATGGCCGGGAGCAGCTCGCCCCGGTCGGCGCCGTTGCAGTGGCGGATCTCGAAGTCCGGACCAAGCGCGTCGACGGTGGCGGGCGACAGCTCTTCAGCGATGAGTACGACGGGTTTCGAGCTCACGTGAGTCCTCACAAGTCCAATGCGGACGGCCGTCCCGACGGCCGCATGCGGTGAAGAAGTGCTAGCCGCGTGGAAGACGCACGACGCTGTGGGCCTGACGCGATGTTCTGCAGCAGTGTAGTGGCGCCAAGGGCGTCGTCCCACGCCGCTTCGGAAGGATCACCCGTCCGTGGTGGGACGGGATGGACAACGCCTCTTCATCGACGTTACCCGAGGTTCGCCGAAGGGGCCGGAGCGAACGGCTCCGGCCCCTTCGGGCGGGGGGCTTACGCCTCCTCGTCGACCCAGCTCATGAGCTTGCGCAGCTCCTTGCCGGTGGTCTCCAGCAGGTGCTCGGAGTCCTGCTGCTTGTACTCGTTGTACTTCTTCAGACCGCCGTGGTACTCGTCCATCCACTGGCGGGCGAAGGTGCCGTCCTGGATCTCGGCGAGGACCTTCTTCATCTCGGCCTTGGTGGCGTCCGTGATGATGCGCGGGCCGGTGACGTAGTCGCCCCACTCGGCGGTCTCGGAGATCGACCAGCGCATCTTCTCCAGGCCGCCCTCGTACATGAGGTCCACGATCAGCTTCAGCTCGTGCAGGCACTCGAAGTAGGCGATCTCCGGCTGGTAGCCGGCCTCGGTCAGCGTCTCGAAGCCCGCCTTGACCAGCGCGGCGGTGCCACCGCAGAGGACGGCCTGCTCACCGAACAGGTCGGTCTCGGTCTCCTCGGTGAAGGTCGTCTTGATGACGCCGGCGCGCGTGCCGCCGATGCCCTTCGCGTACGACAGGGCCAGCGCGAAGGCGTTCCCCGTGGCGTCCTGCTCGACGGCGGCGATGCAGGGAACGCCGCGGCCCTCCTCGTACTGGCGGCGGACCAGGTGGCCCGGGCCCTTCGGGGCGACCATGCAGACGTCCACGCCGGCCGGGGGCTTGATGAAGCCGTAGCGGATGTTCAGGCCGTGGCCGAAGAACAGGGCGTCGCCGTCCTTCAGGTTGTCCTTGATGTGCTTCTCGTAGACCTCGGCCTGGATCGGGTCCGGGACGAGGATCATGATGACGTCGGCCTCGGCGGCGGCCTCGGACGGGCTCACCACGCGCAGGCCCTGCTCCTCGGCCTTCGCCTTGGACTTGGAGCCCTCGTGCAGACCGACGCGCACGTCGACACCCGAGTCACGGAGCGACAGCGCGTGGGCGTGGCCCTGGCTGCCGTAACCGATGACCGCGACCTTGCGGCCCTGGATGATGGACAGGTCGGCGTCGGCGTCGTAGAACAGCTCGGCCACTTTGGGTTCTCTCCTTGTGTGCAGGTGTCGCGTCCCACCGTATGACGGTGAGGGGAGGGGAAGTCTGGGGATCTCGGAATGCGGGCGGCCCTGTTGCCCGGCCGCCCGGTTCCGTCGTTATGCCGACCGGTCGAGAGCGCGCAGCGAGCGGTCCGTGATCGAACGGGCACCGCGGCCGATCGCGATCGTGCCGGACTGGACCAGTTCCTTGATGCCGTACGGCTCCAGCATCTTGAGCATGGCCTCCAGCTTGTCGCTGGACCCGGTGGCCTCGATGGTCACGGCCTCCGGGGAGACGTCCACGGTCTTGGCGCGGAACAGCTGGACGATCTCCACGATCTGGGAGCGCGTCTCGTTGTCGGCGCGCACCTTCACCAGGACGAGTTCGCGCTGAACGGCCTGGGACGGCTCGAGCTCGACGATCTTCAGGACGTTGACGAGCTTGTTGAGCTGCTTGGTGACCTGTTCGAGCGGCAGGTCCTCGACGTTCACCACGATGGTGATGCGGGAGATGTCGGCGTGCTCGGTGACGCCCACCGCGAGCGAGTCGATGTTGAAGCCGCGCCGGGAGAACAGGGCGGCGATGCGGGCGAGGATGCCGGGGGTGTTCTCCACCAGGACGGAGAGCGTGTGCTTGGACATGTTCGGGTGCTCTTCCTCGCTCAGTCGTCTTCGTTGTCGCCGAAGTCGGGGCGGACGTCCCGGGCGGCCATGATCTCGTCGTTGGAGGTGCCGGCGGCGACCATCGGCCACACCATCGCGTCCTCGTGGACGATGAAGTCGACGACGACGGGGCGGTCGTTGATGGAGTTGGCCTCCTCGATGACCTTGTCGAGGTCGTCGGGGGACTCGCAGCGGATCGCGTAACAGCCCATCGCCTCGGACAGCTTCACGAAGTCGGGGACCCGGGTGCCGGAACTCGGTGCCTTGCCGTCGGCCTCGGGGCCGGAGTGCAGCACGGTGTTGGAGTACCGCTGGTTGTAGAACAGGGTCTGCCACTGGCGGACCATCCCGAGGGCGCCGTTGTTGATGATGGCGACCTTGATCGGGATGTTGTTCAGGGCGCAGGTGGTGAGCTCCTGGTTGGTCATCTGGAAGCAGCCGTCGCCGTCGATCGCCCAGACCGCCTTGTCGGGCGCGCCGGCCTTGGCGCCCATCGCGGCGGGGACGGCGTAGCCCATGGTTCCGGCGCCGCCGGAGTTGAGCCAGGTGGCGGGCCTGTCGTACTCGATGAAGTGCGCGGCCCACATCTGGTGCTGGCCGACGCCCGCCGCGAAGATCGTGCCCTCCGGGGCGAGTTGGCCGATCCGCTCGATGACCTGCTGCGGGGAGAGCGAGCCGTCCCCGGGCTGGTCGTAGCCGAGCGGGTAGGTCTCGCGCCAGCGGTTCAGGTCGTTCCACCAGGCGGTGTAGTCGCCCCGGTGGCCCTCGCTGTGCTCCTTCTGCACGGCCTGGACCAGGTCGGCGATGACCTCGCGGGCGTCACCGACGATCGGCACGTCGGCGGCGCGGTTCTTGCCGATCTCGGCGGGGTCGATGTCGGCGTGGACGATCTTGGCGTACGGGGCGAAGCTGTCCAGCTTGCCGGTGACGCGGTCGTCGAAGCGGGCTCCGAGGGCGACGATCAGGTCGGCCTTCTGCAGCGCGGTGACGGCGGTGACCGCACCGTGCATGCCCGGCATTCCCACGTGCAGCGGGTGGCTGTCGGGGAACGCGCCGAGCGCCATCAGGGTGGTGGTGACGGGCGCTCCGGTGAGTTCGGCGAGGACCTTCAGCTCGGCGGTGGCGCCGGCCTTGAGGACGCCGCCGCCGACGTAGAGGACGGGCCGCCTGGCGGTGGTGATCAGCTTGGCGGCCTCGCGGATCTGCTTGGCGTGCGGCTTGGTCACCGGGCGGTAGCCGGGCAGGTCCATGGTGGGCGGCCAGGTGAACACGGTCTTCGCCTGGAGGGCGTCCTTGGCGATGTCGACCAGGACCGGGCCGGGGCGGCCGGTGGAGGCGATGTGGAACGCCTGCGCGATGACCCGCGGGATGTCCTCGGCCTTGGTGACGAGGAAGTTGTGCTTGGTGATCGGCATCGTGATGCCGACGATGTCCGCCTCCTGGAAGGCGTCCGTGCCGATGGCCTTGGACGCGACCTGACCGGTGATCGCGACCAGCGGCACGGAGTCCATGTGGGCGTCGGCGATGGGCGTGACCAGGTTGGTGGCGCCCGGTCCGGACGTCGCCATGCAGACGCCGACCCTGCCGGTGGCCTGCGCGTAGCCGGTGGCGGCGTGGCCGGCGCCCTGCTCGTGGCGGACCAGGACGTGGCGGACCCGGGTGGAGTCCATCAGCGGGTCGTACGCCGGAAGGATGGCACCACCGGGAATGCCGAATACCGTGTCGGCGCCGACCTCCTCGAGAGAGCGGATGAGGGACTGCGCGCCCGTGACGTGCTCGGGGGCGGAGTGCTGTCCTCCGGATCGGGGCCGCGGCTGCGGGTGATGGGCCCCGGTGGCCTGCTCGGTCATCGGCATTCTCTTCTCGATGCTGAGGGTTTTTGCGAGGTTCGTGCGGGTCACGCGTGCTGCTCGGCAGGTGCCTGTGCAACAAAAAACCCCTCGTGCCAAAAGGCAAGCGAGGGGAGCGCGCCGGGTGGGGTCGCTGGGAGTTCCGGGTCCGTCCGGACGTCACCAGCTTCAGCCGACGCGCTTTCCAAGTACGAGAATTCGGGTGCGCATGGCACTGACCCTCCCCCCGGCACGCACTCACTGTCAAGTGGGTGGGACGGGAGTCTCATTATGTGAGCGGAGGGCCGTCCCGCCTCTGAGGACGGCTGTCACTCCACTGGAGTACACGCCCGCGGCGCCGCTCACGAACGCCGGTTCGGCCGGCCCGTGCGGCACCGGATAGTGGCCGGCGGTCAGGGCCCGGCGCAGCCGGTACTCGTCCAGCGGCCCGGAGAAGGCCATGCCCTGCCCGTGGGTGCAGCCCATCGCGCGCAGGGCGACCACCTGCTCGGGCAGGTCCACGCCGTCGGCCACGGACTGCAGGCCGAGGTCGGTGGCGATGCGCAGCAGCCCGCTGGTGATCTTGTGCAGCCGGGCGGACTCCACGACGCCCTCGACGAGGCCGCGGTCGAGTTTCAGTACGTCGACGGGGAGCCGTCTGAGGGCCGTTATCGTGCCGTAACCGCTGCCGAAGCCGTCCAGCGCGATCCGTACGCCCACCCGCTTGAGGGCGCCGAGGCGGCGCTCCAGGTCGTCCAGCGCCACGCGCGGGTCGGTGTCGGCGAGTTCGAGGACCAGGGAGCCGGGCGACAGTCCGTGCCGGGTGAGCAGCGCCTCGATGGATCCGAGCGGCATGGAGCGGTCCAGCAGGCGGCGGGCGCCGATCCGGACGGCGACGGGTACGGACAGCCCGGTCGCGGCGCGCTCGGCGGCCTGCTCGACGGCCTCCTCCAGCACCCAGCGGCACAGCTCGGCCGTCTTGTCGCTGTCCTCGGCGACCCGCAGGAACTCGGCCGGGGTGAACAGCACGCCCTG
Source organism: Streptomyces sp. NPDC037054 (assembly GCF_055606745.1). Lineage (NCBI taxonomy): Bacteria > Bacillati > Actinomycetota > Actinomycetes > Kitasatosporales > Streptomycetaceae > Streptomyces > Streptomyces sp. NPDC037054. The sequence continues at coordinate 216,433 of NZ_JBVJSJ010000013.1, forward strand.
CGAGGAACGCCAGCGGGCCTGGGCGCACACGGACGTGATCCGGCCGTCCTGGAGGGAGACCACCGGCTGGTGCAGCAGGGCGAACTCGCCGTCGTTCAGCGCGGCACGCAGGCGCGTGGCCAGCTCCGCCTTGCGGACGACGTCCTGCTGCATCTGCGGCTTGTACAGCTCGACGCGGCCCTTGCCGCCGGCCTTGGCGCGGTACATGGCGAGGTCGGCGTTGCGCAGCAGTTCGCCCGCGCCGATGCCGGCGTCCGCGAAGGCGACGCCGATGGAGGCGTTGACCCGGACGTCGTTGCCGTCGATGAGGTACGGCTGGGACAGCGTCAGCCTGAGGCGGTCGGCGAGCTCCAGGATGTGCCGTTCCCGGGCGGTGCGGTCGCGCGCGCCGTCCCCGACGATGAGGGCCGCGAACTCGTCGCCGCCGAGCCGGGAGGCGGTGTCGCCCTGCCGGACCGCCTCCTGGAGTCTGCGGGCGGCCTGGACGAGGAGCTCGTCGCCGGCCTGGTGCCCGATGGTGTCGTTGACGGCCTTGAAGCCGTCCAGGTCGATGAAGAGGACGGCCGTGCCGCGCAGGGCGGCGCCGCGGTCGGTGGCCCGGCGGCCGCCGAGCGCCTGCTGGACCCGCTTGGTGAACAGCGTGCGGTTGGGCAGGTCGGTCAGCGGGTCGTGCTCGGCGTTGTGCTGCAACTGCGCCTGGAGGCGGACCCGTTCGGTGACGTCGCGGCTGTTGAAGATGAGGCCGCCGTGGTGCCGGTTGACGGTCGACTCGACGTTCAGCCAGCCTCCCCCGCCGCCGGAGCGGAAGCGGTACTCGATGCGCGTAGTGGGTTCGTCGGCCGGGTCGGCGGCGAGGAATCTGCGCACCTCGTGCACCACGCGGCCCAGGTCCTCCGGGTGGATCAGGCTCGACAGCTCCTGGCCGACGAGTTCCTCGGCGGGCCGCCCGTAGACGCCGGCGGCGGCCGGGGAGACGTACCGGAGTATGCCGCTGGGCGCGGCGATCATGATGACGTCGCTGGAGCCCTGCACCAGGGAGCGGAAGTGGTTCTCCTTCTGCGCGAGTTCCTGGGTGAGGGTGATGTTGTCGAGCAGCATGATGCCCTGCCGCACGACGAGCGCGAGCACCACGGTGCCGCAGGTGATGAGCACGACGCGGTCGACGCTGCGGCCGTTGAGGACGTTGTAGAGGATCCCCAGGGTGCAGACGGCGGCCGCGAGGTACGGGGTGAGCGCGGCGAGGGAACCGGCGATGGGCCGGGCGGCCGTGCCGCGCGCGGGGTCGGCCGGCGGGGGCGGTGGGCGGTGCGCTCCCGCGGGCCTGCCCGGCAGGTGCTCGTGCACCACGCGCGTGTGCCCGTCCGCGTGGGGCGGCGCCGCGTCCCGGGGCGCGGCCCACGGTGCGTACGCCAGGAGCAGTGAGCCGGCGAACCAGCCCGCGTCGAGCAGCTCGCCCGAGCGGTAGCTGTTGTGCAGCAGCGGCGAGGTGAACAGGGCGTCGCACAGCACGGTCAGGCCGAGCCCGCCGATGGCGGTGTTGAGCACCGTGCGGTTCACCGAGGAGCGCCGGAAGTGCAGCGCGAGGATCATGCTGACGAGGGCGATGTCCAGCAGTGGGTACGCCACCGACAGCGCCGCGTGCGCCACGCTCGGTCCCTCGGACTTGGCCGCCTGGGCGAGCGCCAGGCTCCACGCCAGCGTGAGCAGCGAGCCGCCGATCAGCCAGGCGTCCAGGGCGAGGCAGACCCAACCCGCCCTGGTCACCGGCCGCTTGGCGAGCACCAGCAGTCCGACGATGGCGGGCGGCGCGAAGCACAGGAAGAACAGGTCGGCGTAGGAAGGGCTGGGCACGGGCACGCCGAGGACCACCTCGTACCAGCCCCAGACCAGGTTGCCGAGGGCCGCCATCGCCGAGGAGAGGCCGAACAGCAGCCAGGCGGGCCGAAACCGGACTCGCGGGCTGCGGGCGTACAGCAGGCAGGAGACGGCGGCGGCAGCGGCGGCGGCGCTCAGCCCGAAGTCGCCCATGATCAGCGCGAGTTGCTCCGAGCCCCAGCCGAGCGCGGCGCCGACGGCGTAGGCCGCGCAGGTCAGGGCGAGGGCGAGGCGGGGAGCGGTGCGCCCCGGGGCCTCGACGGGGTCCGGCGGGCGGGGCAGCACGGCGCCCGGCGACGGCTGCGTGCGCGGTGCGCCGTCGAGGGCCGGCGCGGGGGGCGGCGGCGACGTCACCGGTCCCTCCCGGTCCCCGGCCCCGCGTCCCGGCGGCTGGGGTGCGCCGGGTGGACGTGCCTCCTGCGGCTGCCGTGCCTGCGGCGCCCGCCGTGCCGGGTGTGACTGCTGTGAAGGCCGCCTTGATGGGCGTGGCAACCGCGGCTGCGCGCGGTTTTCCGCCAGGGTCGCCGTCGGCGGCCCCGCCACATCGGATCGCTCGTCCATAGGCCGTGCATCGCCCGTCGCCCCCCTCACCGTTGTGAATGTCCGTCCCCTGGCGCCGTAGTGCGCGGCGCAACCCCTGTCGGGACGATACACCAGGATCGTCACTCAGGGACATAGGTTCTCTACGCTCCGTGACGACCAGGGAAGATGCGAGTACCCACCGCTTCCGAAGGGTCGCGGACGGTACTCGAACCGGAATTACACGCTTGCCGTGCCCGTCGTCAGAATCACGTTCCGCAACGGCTCCCGGTTCACGAAACGGCTCAACTGGTCCACCAGCAGCCGCTTGGCGCGCGGCAGGAACGCGGACGTGGGCCCGCCGACGTGCGGGCTGATCAGCACGCCGGGTGCCTGCCACAACGGGTGTTCGCGGGGCAGGGGTTCGGGGTCCGTGACGTCGAGGGCGGCGGTGATGCGGCCGCTCTCCAGCTCCGCGAGCAGGGCCTTGGTGTCGACGACCGCCCCGCGCGCGACGTTGACCAGGAGCGCGCCGTCCTTCATCCGCGCGAGGAAGTCGGCGCCGGCCAGGCCCCTGGTGGCGTCGGTGAGGGGCGTGGTGAGGACGACGACGTCGGCCTCCGGGAGCAGGGCGGGCAGTTCGGTGATCGGGTGCACCGGGCCGCGCGCCGTGGTGCGCTCGGAGCGCGCGACGCGCGCCACCCGCGCGACCTCGAACGGCGCGAGCCGGTCCTCGACGGCGGCGCCGATCGACCCGTAGCCGACGATCAGCACGGACTTGTCGGCCAGCGCGGGCCGGAACCCGCCGAGCCACTCGCCGCGGTCCTGGGCCCGCACGTGGTCGGGGATGCCGCGCAGGGACGCCAGGATCAGGGTGAGGGTGAGTTCCGCGGTGCTCGCCTCGTGCACGCCCCGCGCGTTGCACAGCCGTACGCCGGGACGCAGGTGCTTCAGGCCGGGCTCGACGTGGTCGGTGCCGGCCGACAGGGTCTGGACGACCTCGACGGAGCTCATCGCGGGCAGCGGGCGCTGTCCGAGGCCCGGCGGCTTCATGTACGGCACCACGTAGAAGGCGCAGTGGGCGGGGTCGGCCGGGTACTCCTCGGCGCCGTCCCAGAAGCGGTAGGAGGGCCCTTCGGGGAGGCCTTCGATCTCTTCCGGCGGGATGGGAAGCCACACGTCAGCAGTCATGTCTGGAGGCTATGTCAGGGGCCGGCGGGCGCAGAGGTTAGGTTGGGGGCGCCAGGAGAGGGAGGGTCACGAGCAGGTGGAGCGCAGGACGATCGGCGCGGCGGCGCTCGCGGTGGGGGCCGTCGGACTCGGGTGCATGCCGATGAGCTGGGCGTACAGCGCCTCGCGACAGCGGGGCGACGAGTCGCTCAGGGCGGTGCACCGGGCGCTGGACCTGGGTTCGACGCTGCTGGACACGGCCGACATGTACGGCCCGTTCACCAACGAGCTGTTGCTGGGGCGGGTGTTGAAGGAGCGGCGGGCCGACGCCTTCGTGTCGACGAAGGTCGGACTGCTGGTCGGCGATCAGCACATCGTGGCCAACGGCCGCCCCGGCTATGTGCGGCGGGCGTGCGACGCGTCGCTGCGGCGGCTCCAGACGGACGTGATCGACCTCTACCAGCTGCACCGCGCGGACCCGGAGGTGCCGGTCGAGGAGACCTGGGGCGCGATGGCCGAGCTCGTACGGGCGGGAAAGGTACGGGCGTTGGGGCTGTGCGCGGTGGGCGCGCGGTCGGCTCGGCGTGCGGGGGCCCGGCTGCACGACGGGACGCTGCGGCAGCTGGAGCGGGTGCAGCAGGTGTTCCCGGTGAGCGCGGTGCAGGCCGAGCTGTCGGTGTGGTCGCCGGAGGCGCTGGAGGCGCTGCTGCCGTGGTGCGAGGCGCGCGGCATCGGCTTCCTCGCCGCGATGCCGCTCGGCAACGGCTTCCTGACCGGCACGCTGACGCCCGGCGAGGGCTTCGAGCCGGACGACCTGCGGGCCCGGCACCCCCGCTTCACGGCCGAGATGATGGCGGCGAACCAGCCGATCGTCGCGGGGCTGCGCCGGGTCGCGGCCCGGCACGGCGACGCGGTGACCCCGGCGCAGGTCGCGCTGGCCTGGGCGCTGGCGCAGGGCCGGCACGTGGTGCCGGTGCCGGGCGCCAAGCAGGAACGTTGGGTCACCGAGAACGCGCGGGCGGCGGCGCTGCGGCTGACCGAGCGGGACCTGGCGGAGGTCGCGGGGCTGCCCCGGGCGCAGGGGTCGTGGGACTGAGGGGTCCCGGATCGGGAACCTGGGGAGCCCGGGCGGTGTATGACAAGGGAGAGCCCACCGCGTCGAAGGGACCATGATCGTGCAACGTCGAGCCGCGACGGCCGCCCTGGCCGCCGCCCTCCTGCTGACGGCCGGCTGCACCTCCGACGACGGAGGACCGCCCGACCGCGACGGCAGGAGCGCCACCCCGAGTACGACGGCCGGTTCGTCGCCCACCGGGCGGGGCGCCGAGCAGGGCCCGCCCGCGAAGGGCACGGTCGAGGTCGTCCGCACGGTCGCCTCGGGCCTGGACAGCCCCTGGGGCCTCGCCGCGATCCCCGGCGGCGGGCTGCTGGTGTCCTCCCGGGACGACGCGACGATCACGCGCGTCGACGAGAAGACCGGCCGCAAGACCGAGCTGGGCGAGGTGCCGGGCGTCGCCCCGGAGGGCGAGGGCGGCCTGATGGGCATCGCCCTCTCCCCCGACTTCGCCACCGACCACATGGTCTACGCGTACTTCACCTCGGCCTCCGACAACCGCGTCGTCCGGATGCTGTACGACGCGAAGAAGCCCGCCGGTGAGCAACTGGGCGCTCCCGACACGGTGTTCAGGGGCATCCCGAAGGGCTTCGTGCACAACGGCGGCCGGATCGCGTTCGGGCCGGACAAGATGCTGTACGCGGGCACGGGCGAGAGCGGCGACACGGGCCTGTCGCAGGACAGGAAGTCCCTGGGCGGCAAGATCCTGCGGCTGACGCCGGAGGGCGAGCCGGCGCCGGGCAATCCGTTCCCGGACTCCCCGGTGTACTCGTACGGGCACCGCAATGTGCAGGGGCTCGCCTGGGACGGGAAGCAGCGGCTGTTCGCGGCCGAGTTCGGCCAGGACACCTGGGACGAGCTGAACGCGATCGAGCCGGGCGACAACTACGGCTGGCCCGAGGCGGAGGGCCGCTCGGACGGCGGCGGGTTCCACGACCCGCTGGCCCAGTGGGGCACGGACGAGGCGTCCCCGAGCGGCATCGCGTTCGCCGAGGGCTCGGTGTGGATGGCGGGCCTGCGGGGCGAGCGGCTGTGGCGCGTGCCGCTGAAGGGCACCGAGGCCGCGGCGGAGCCGCAGGCGTTCCTGGCGGGCGACCACGGCAGGCTGCGTACGGTCGTGGCGGCGGGCGGCGACCGGCTGTGGGTGACGACCAGCAACACCGACGGGCGGGGCGAGCCGAAGGACGGCGACGACCGGATCCTGGAGCTGCGGGTCTCCTAGGACCTGCCCGCCGGAAACGCACCCACCGGTGGCCCGGACGTGCCCGCGACCGTCAGCCCACGGCTTCGGACACGGGTGCGTCCGCGGGGAACAGCCCTTCCCGGTGGGCCACCGCCGCCGCCTCGCCCCGGCCCGTGACGCCCAGCTTGGCGAGGATGTTCGACACGTGGACGCTGGCGGTCTTCGGGGAGATGAACAGTTCCCCGGCGATCTGCCGGTTGGTGCGGCCGAGGGCGACCAGGCGCAGCACGTCCCGTTCCCGGCTGGTCAGGCCGAGGGCCTCGGCGGGGTCGGCCGGGGCGGGCTCCGGGGCGCGGTGACCGAGGGTGAGCCGGGCGCGCTGGGCGAGGAGGGCGACGGCGTCGGCGAGCGGGCGGGCGCCGAGGTGGCCGGCGACGGCGTGGACGAGGCGGAGCAGTTCGGTGGCGCGGGCGCGTTCGTCGTCGCCGCCGGCGGCCAGGACGGACGCGGCGAGCCGGTACCGGACGCGGGCGAGGTCGTAGGGGCGTTCCAGGGGTTCGAAGGCGGTGACCACCTCGGACCAGGTGTCCGGGGTGTCGCGGCCGTCGGCGCGCAGGAGTTCGGCGCGCACCCACTTGTCGTGGGCGACCCAGACGGGGGCGGCCGTGGTGAGGTTCCTGACGGTGCGGAAGAGGCGTTCGAGGAAGGCGGCGCGGCCCTGCTCGGCGGCGCTCTGCCCGCGCGCGTCGGCCTCGGCGGTGGCGGCGGCGAGCAGCAGCGGCCAGGCGTAGCGGTGGGTGCCGGGCGGGAAGCCGGCGTCCAGGGCGCGGTCCGCCTCGGCGCGGGCGTCGAGGACGCGTCCCTCGGCGGCGGCGACGCCGACGCAGATGCGGGTCAGGGGCAGGTTGTTCTGCGGCATGGGGTCGTGGGTGCCGTACGAGGCGCGGGCGTCGGCCAGCAGCCGGGCCGCCTCGGCGACCTCGCCGCGGGCGAGCGCGACGCCGGCGAGCTGGAGGCAGGCCCCGCCGCGTGGCTTGGCGGCCTGCCCGGTGCGCTGGGCGGCCCGGACGGCCGCGTCGACGGCCTCGTCCCAGCGGCCGAGGGAGCACAGCGACTCGGCGAGGTTCACCCACACCCAGCCCTCGGACTCCAACAGCCCCATGCGGCTGGTGAGGCGGGTGCCCTCGCGCAGGATCTCGGCGGCCTCCGCCGAGCGGCCGACGCCCTCCAGGGAGGAGGGCAGGTTGATGTGGACGCGGCCGAGCACGGCGGGCCGGCTCTGCGCCACGGCCAGGTCCCTCACCTGGTACATCTCGGCGAGCCCGGCCTCGATGTCGCCGGCGTCGACCATCAGGCCGCCGAGGGTGAGCCGGGCGTTGAGCTCGATGTCGGCGGCGCCGACCATGCGCGCGTAGTCGACGGCGCGCTCGGCGGCGGTGACGGCCTCCGGGCCGGGTTCGTGGAGCATGGCCCAGCCGGCGGCCATGGCGAGCACCTCGGCGTGCACCTCGGACGGCGGCAGGCCGCGGACCAGTTCCTGCGCGGTGCCGAGCTCCGCCCAGCCGTCGCCGCGGGCCATCGTCTGGACGAGGCGGGAGCGCTGGACCCAGAACCAGGCGGTGCGCAGGGGGTCCGGGTCGTCCTCCAGCAGCCGCAGCGCCCGCTTGGTGATCTTCAGGGCGCGTTCGCGTTCGCCGCACCGCCGCCCGGCGACGGCGGCCTCCGCCATGAGGTCGAGGTAGCGCAGCGGCGCGACCTCCGGGTCGCAGCCGCACGGGGGGTAGACCTCGGTGTAGTCGACGGGGCGCAGGGTGGCGCGGACCTCGTCGGGTACGGCGTCCCAGAGGTCCATCGCGCGTTCCAGCAGCCTCAGTTGCTCGGAGTAGGCGTGCCGGCGGCGGGCCTCCACGGAGGCGTCGAGGACGGCGGGCAGGGCCTTGGCCGCGTCGTGGGCGTGGTACCAGTAGCTGGCCAGGCGCATCACGCGCTGGTCGGCCGGGACGAGCGTCGGGTCGGCCTCCAGGGCCTCGGCGTAGCGGCGGTTGAGGCGGGAGCGCTCGCCGGGCAGCAGGTCGTCGCTGACGGCCTCGCGGACCAGGGAGTGCCGGAAGCGGTAGCCGTCGCCGGCGGGCGCGGCGGTGAGCAGGTTGGCGTTGACGGCGGCCCGCAGCGCCTCGATGAGGTCGTCCTCGGCGAGCCGGGCGACGGCGGCGAGCAGCGCGTACTCCACGGTGGAGCCGCCCTCGGCGACGATCCGGGCGATGTTCTGGGCGCTCTCGGGCAGTGCCTCGACGCGGACGAGGAGCAGGTCGCGCAGGGAGTCGGTGAGCCCGGTGCGGCAGCCCTCGTGGGCGGCGACGGCGAGTTCCTCGACGAAGAAGGCGTTGCCGTCGGAACGTTCGAAGATCTCGTCGACCTGGTCGGGGTCGGGGTCGCGGGCGAGGATGCCGGCGATCTGGCGGCCGACCTCGGCGCGGTTGAAGCGGGCGAGTTCGACGCGGCGGACGGTGCGCAGCCGGTCGAGTTCGGCGAGCAGGGGGCGCAGCGGGTGGCGGCGGTGGATGTCGTCGGCGCGGTAGGTGGCGAGGACGACGAGGCGGCCGGTGCGCAGGGTGCGGAAGAGGTAGGCGAGCAGGTGCCGGGTGGAGGCGTCGGCCCAGTGCAGGTCTTCCAGGACGACGACGACCGTGCGGTCGGCGGCGAGGCGTTCCAGGAGGCGGACGGTGAGTTCGAAGAGGCGGGCGGTGCCGTCCTCGTCGTGCCGGCCGGCGGTGGCCGTGCCCAGTTCGGGCAGCAGGCGGGCGAGTTCGTCCTCCTGCCCGGCAGCGGCGGCGGCGAGTTCGTCGGGCAGGGCGCGGCGCAGGGCGCGCAGGGCGGTGGAGAACGGGGCGAAGGGCAGTCCGTCGGCGCCGATCTCGACGCAGCCGCCGACGGCGACGACGGCGCCCCGCCGGGAGGCGCCGGCGGCGAACTCCTCGACGAGGCGGGTCTTGCCGACGCCGGCCTCGCCGCCGATGAGGAGGGCCTGCGGCTCGCCCCCCGCCGCGCGGGCGAGCGCGTCGCGCAGGATGTCCAACTCGGTTGCGCGGCCGACGAACACGGGACTCACGGACCTGGTCTCCACGGGCCCGAGCATCGCACGCGGACCGGTCGGTGCGGCACTCGTTTTCGCTGTGGGGAGAGCACGCGGCGCGGGGAGGACGGCCGGTGTCCGGTCGTCCTCCCCGTGGCGGTCACCCGCGCGGCGTCCGGGTCCCGGGCCGCCGTCCCCCCGTGGTCCGGTGTTCACGCGGCCCGGGTGTACCGGTGGCGTCGGGAGGGGTGCGTATGGTCCTCCGCCTCCCGGGTGTCCTGGGTGCCGGTGCCGGTGCCGTGGGCGGCGCGGCGGGCGTGGAGTGCGGCGCGCACCCGGCGCTGGTGGTCGGCGCGGCGGATCAGGTCGGCGGAGCGGTACTGCTGGAGCTCGTACTCGTACATGGTGTGTCCCTGGTGAGAGGCCGGTGCCCGGCTCGTTCCGGGCATGCCCCCACCTTCGTCTCCAAGGCGGTACGGCCGCATCGGGCGTGTTCCGCATCTTCGGGGGCCGCCGGGACCTCAGAGGGGGCCGCCGGGACCTCAGACGTGCGTGAGGGGCCTCGGAGGGGTCCGTAAGGTGCTTACGGACCCGCGAGGCCCCTCCCGGTGTACGCGCTGTGTGTACGCGCTGTCAGCTCGTCGACGGCAGTCCGAGCAGGACGCCGGTGTACTTGAGGACGGCCAGCAGCAGGCCGACGGCGCCGAGCGCGACGCCGCCCAGGGCGACCGACTTGATCCAGCCGGCCTGCGGCCTGCCCGGCGCGCCGAACGCGGGCCGGGCGAGCACGACGGCGCCGACGACCAGCGCGAGCACGGCGAACACGCCGCCCCACAGGGCGCTGGCCTGCCAGGCGTCGCCGTACACGGCCTGGACCTGGTCGGCGACGCTCGCCGACTGCGAGGTCCGGAGCTGGCCGATCAGCGTCTCGCGCGCGGCGGCCACGGTGCCGACCCAGCTGCCGGTGAGCGAGACGACGCCCAGCGCGGCGGACACGACGGCCCCGGCGCCCTGGCCGACGCCGGACGGGCCGGCCGCGGCCACCGCGTCCTCGTCCTTGCCCTCGTCGTCCGCGTCCTGCGCCTCGGCGGCGTCGGCGGCCGCCGCGTCCTGCGCGTCCTCGGACTCGGTGACGTCCACCGCCTCCTCGTCGTTCGCGGCCCCGGGGGCCTCGTGGGCCTCGGCGGCCTCGGTTCCGTCCACTGTCTTCGTTGCCATGCCACGCACCGTACGGACGGAGTCTGAGAGTCTGCTTAATGATCGTCGTGAGCGGTACGCGCGCGTGCCGCCCGCCACTCCGGGGCCAGCACGGACCACACCTCCAGGTCGTGCCGTACGCCGTGGTGGAGGTGGGCCTCGCGGCGGACGCCGTCGCGGCGCATGCCGAGCCGGCGGGCGGTGTTGAGGCTGGGCTCGTTGCCGGCTGCGGCGACCCATTCGACGCGGTGGATGCCGCGTTCCTCGATCGCCCAGTCGATGAGCACGCGCATCGCGCGCGTGACGAGGCCGCGTCCGGTGGCGGCGGGCTCCAGCCAGCAGCCGACCTCGCAGGTGCCGTTCGCGGCGTCGAAGTTCAGCGTCAGTACGCCGCCGACGAGCTTGCCGTCCAGCCACAGGCCGTGCAGGGAGGCGGTGTCGGCGGCGCGCCAGTCGGCGTACCTCTGGAGGACCTCCCGGGCGCCGTCGGCGTCCGTGGCCCTGGCGGCGAAGGGGACGAAGCGGTTGATGAACTCCCGGCCCCGGTCCAGATGGGCCAGGAACTCCTCGGCGTGCCAGGGCTCCAGGGGCCGCAGTTCCGCGCCGTCGTCACCCAGTGGTATCGCGTACATGCCGCTGCCGTTCCTCCTCCGCCAGGACGTCCGCCACCTCGGCGTCCGTCGCGGCGGCCAGCCTCTCATGGGCCGCGCGGGCCTCGGGAGGCTCGATGCTGATGCGCGGCAGACGCTTGTCGAGCCAGCGGGGCAGCCACCAGTTGGCGCCGCCGAGCAGGTGCATCAGGGCGGGCACCAGCAGGGTGCGCAGGACGAAGGCGTCGAGGGCGACGGCGGCGGCGAGCGCGATGCCGAACATGGCGATCACGCGGTCGCCGCTGAGGACGAAGGCGAGGAAGACCGAGATCATGATGACCGCGGCGGAGTTGATCACGCGGCTGGTCTCGGCGAGGCCCACGCGCACGGCACGCCGGTTGTCGCCGGTCTCCAGCCACTCCTCGTACATGCGGCTGACCAGGAACACCTGGTAGTCCATGGACAGGCCGAACAGCACCGACACCATGATCACGGGCAGGAACGGTTCGATGGGTCCGGCGGCGCCGAGGCCGAGCAGTTCGCTGCCCCAGCCCCACTGGAAGATCGCGACGACGACCCCGAAGGCGGCGGCGACGGCGGCGACGTTCATCGCGGCGGCCTTCAGCGGGATGCCGACGGAGCGGAAGGCCAGCAGGAGCAGCAGACAGCCGAGGCCGATGACGACGCCGACGAAGAGGGGCAGCTTGTCCACGATGACGTCGGCGAAGTCGTCGTAGCCGGCCGTCATGCCGCCCACCTGGACGTCGAGGGCGGTGCCGGTCTCGGCGCGCGGCAGCACGTCGTCGCGCAGCCGGTCGACGAGGTCGCTGGTGTCCTTCGACTGCGGCGAGGACTCCGGGACGACGGTGAGGTACGCCGTGTCGCCGCCGGCGTCGTAGGTCACGGGCGTCACGGACGCGACGCCGTCGGTCGTGCGCAGGGTGGCGTCGAGGTTGTCGAGGGCCAGTCGGTCGTCGGCGCCGTGCACCTCTGTGACGAGGGTGAGCGGGCCGTTGACGCCGGGGCCGAAGCCGTCGGCGAGCAGGTCGTAGGCCTGGCGCGTGGTGGCGGTCTTCGGGTCGTTGCCCTGGTCGGAGGTGCCCAGGTGCAGGGAGAGCGTGGGCAGCGCCAGGACCGCCATGACGACGACGGCGATGCCGCCGAGCAGCTTGGGGTGCCGCTCGACGAACGCCGACCAGCGGGCGGCGAGCCCGGTCGGCACCTCGGGCTCGGGGCCGTGCTCGGTGAGGCGGCGCCGCTCGCGGCGGCTCAGCGCGCGCATGCCGATGAACGACAGCAGGGCGGGCAGCAGCGTCACGGACGCGGCCACGGTGAGGACGACGGTGAGCGAGGCGGCGATGGCGACGCCGTTGAGGAAGCTCAGGCGCAGGATGAGCATGCCGAGCAGGGCGATGCACACGGTGGCGCCCGCGAAGACGACGGCGCGTCCGGTGGTCGCGACGGCGTTGGTCGCGGCCTCGGCGACGGACAGCCCGCGTTTCAGGCCGCGCCGGTGCCGGGTGACGATGAACAGGGCGTAGTCGATGCCGACGCCGAGGCCGATCAGCATGCCCAGCATGGGCGCGAAGTCGGCGACGGTCATGACGTGCCCGAGCAGCACGATCCCGGCGTACGCGGTGCCGACGCCGATCAGTGCGGTCGCGATGGGCAGCAGGGACGCGGCGAGCGAGCCGAAGGCGAGGAACAGCACGATCGCGGCGACGACCACGCCGACGATCTCGGCGAGGTGTCCGCCGGACGTCTCGGTGAGCCCGACCGCGCTGCCGCCTAGCTCCACCCGCAGCCCGTCGGCCTCCGCGTCCTTGGCGGTGTCCACGACGGCCTTCGCGTCGGCCTCGTCGATGTCCTTCGACTGTTCCTCGAAGGTGACGGTCGCGTACGCGGTGTGACCGTCGGCGCTGACGCGGCCTGCGCCCTGCTCGTCGTACGGGCCGGTGACGGAGGCGACGCCGGGCAGTTCCTCGACGCGGTCGAGGGTGCGGGTCATGGTCTGCTCGACGTCTGCGGCGCGGACGCTGCCGGAGCCGGTGTGCCAGACGATCGTGTCGCTGTCCCCGCCGAGGTCCGGGAAGCTCTCCCGGAGCAGTTCGGCGGCCCGGCCCGACTCGGTGCCGGGGACCTTGTAGTCGTTGGAGTAGGCCGAGCCCGCCACGACCGCGGCGGCGGACACCCCGCCGAAGGCGAGGAGCCACAGCAGGACCGCGACCAGACGGCGTCGGACACACCAGCGAGCGAGGGCTGCCACGGAAAGAGCTCCAGGGGGGTGGACTGCACGGGGGCACGGCAGTGCGATGCCTGCCGTGCAGTGCCACTGTTACAGCCAAAAATGATCGTTTGTCGGGTTCGTGGGCTTATTCACAGCCCCGGCCGCTCACGGCCGGAAGCCCTCGGCGGCCGTCAGTCGGAGTGGTCGCCGACCGCCATGACCATCACTCCGGCGATCAGCAGCCACAGCGCCCTGCGGGTCCGGCCGCGCGCTCCGAGGACCGCCGCGAGGGCGCACACGGCGGCGCCGAGGGCGTACGCGACCGGGACGACGGCCGGCGCGTCGCCGCCGAGCCGGAGCAGCGCGGCGGCGAGGCCCGCGAGGGCGAGCAGGGCTCCGCCCCCGGCGGCCGCCCAGCGGGCCCGCCGCGCGTCGCCGACCGGGGTGTCGTCCTCGGCCCCGTCCGGGCTGTCGCCCTCGGGCCCGGGGGCCTCCGGCTCCGCGGGCGGCTCGGAATCAGCGCGTCCACTCATGCCGCGGGAGCGTAGCGCGCCCGCCCCGCGGCACGCCGGAGGGGAGGCACCCGGACTGCCGGGCGCCTCCCCTCCGCCGCTGCCGGCCGTCAGCCCTCGACGCCCAGCTTCTGCAGGATCAGCTCCTTCACGCGGGCCGCGTCGGCCTGGCCGCGCGTGGCCTTCATGACCGCGCCGACCAGGGCACCGGCCGCGGCCACCTTGCCGCCGCGGATCTTGTCGGCGATGCCCGGGTTGCCGGCGATGGCCTCCTCGACGGCGGCCGTGAGCGCGCCCTCGTCCGAGACGACCTTCAGGCCGCGCTTGTCGACGACCTCGTCCGGCGTGCCCTCACCTGCGAGAACGCCCTCGATGACCTGGCGGGCCAGCTTGTCGTTCAGGTCGCCCTTCGTCACCAGCTCGGTGACCCGGGCGACCTGCTCCGGCGTGATCGCCAGCTCGTCCAGGGCCTTGCCGGACTCGTTGGCGCTGCGGGCCAGCTCGCCCATCCACCACTTGCGGGCGGACGCCGCGTCGGCACCGGCGTCGATCGTGGCGACGATCGGGTCCAGCGCGCCGGCGTTGAGGATCGCCTGCATGTCGGTGCCGGAGATGCCCCACTCCTCGCGGAGCCGGTTGCGGCGCACCAGCGGCAGCTCGGGCAGCGACGCGCGGATCTCCTCGACCCACTCGCGGGACGGCGCGACGGGCACCAGGTCGGGCTCCGGGAAGTACCGGTAGTCCTCCGCCTCCTCCTTCACGCGGCCCGAGGTCGTGGACCCGGTGTCCTCGTGGAAGTGGCGGGTCTCCTGGACGATCGTGCCGCCGGACGACAGCACGGCCGCGTGCCGCTGGATCTCGAAGCGGGCCGCGCGCTCCACGGACCGCAGTGAGTTCACGTTCTTCGTCTCGGAACGCGTGCCGAACTTCTCGGTGCCGTTCGGGCGCAGCGACAGGTTCACGTCGCAGCGCATCTGGCCCATCTCCATCCGGGCCTCGGAGACGCCGAGCGCTCGGATGACCTCGCGCAGTTCACGGACGTACGCCCGCGCGACCTCGGGGGCACGCTCGCCCGCTCCCTCGATCGGCTTGGTGACGATCTCGATGAGCGGGATGCCGGCGCGGTTGTAGTCGAGCAGGGAGTGGGACGCGCCGTGGATGCGGCCGGTGGCGCCGCCGACGTGCGTCGACTTGCCGGTGTCCTCCTCCATGTGGGCGCGCTCGATCTCCACGCGGAAGGTCTCGCCGTCCTCCAGCTGCACGTCGAGGTAGCCGTTGAAGGCGATCGGCTCGTCGTACTGGGAGGTCTGGAAGTTCTTCGGCATGTCCGGATAGAAGTAGTTCTTCCGGGCGAAGCGGCACCATTCGGCGATCTCGCAGTTCAGCGCGAGACCGATCCTGATCGCGGACTCGACGCCGGTCGCGTTGACGACCGGCAGCGCGCCGGGCAGGCCGAGGCAGACGGGGCAGGTCTGCGCGTTGGGCTCGGCGCCCAGCTCGGTGGCGCACCCGCAGAACATCTTGGTCTTGGTGCCGAGTTCGACATGGACCTCGAGGCCCATGACGGGGTCGTACGACGCGAGCGCGTCCTCGTACGACACCAGGTCGGTCGTGGTGGTCACGGTGAAAACTTCCCTCTCAGCCCAGCAGGACGTCGTCGTCGCCCAGCCGCTTCAGCTCGCGGTAGAGGATGGCGAGGCCGGTGACGATCGCGGCGGCGGACACGGTGGCGTCGATGAGGACCAGGGTGTCCTTCTCGGCGCGGGCCGTCCTCAGCCGCTTGGCGACGCCGATCGCGCCGAACGCGGTGGCGGCCATGGACAGGTACGTACCGGACTTGGACTTCTTGAAGCCCTTGGCCTTGGTCAGTGCACTCACAGCGACGGTGCCTCCTCGAGCAGCGGGTGGCCCCACTTTTCCACGAAGGCGGCCTCGACCGCGGCGCCCACCTTGTAGAGCCTGTCGTCCTTCATGACCGGGGCGATGATCTGCAGGCCGACCGGGAGGTTGTCCTCCGGGGCGAGGCCGCAGGGCAGCGACATGGCCGCGTTGCCCGCCAGGTTGGTCGGGATGGTGCACAGGTCCGCGAGGTACATCGCCATCGGGTCGTCGGCGCGCTCGCCGATCGGGAAGGCGGTGGTCGGGGTCGTCGGGGAGACGATCACGTCGACCTGCTCGAAGGCCTTGTCGAAGTCCTGCTTGATCAGCGTGCGGACCTTCTGGGCGCTGCCGTAGTACGCGTCGTAGTAGCCGGAGCTCAGCGCGTACGTGCCCAGCATGATGCGGCGCTTGACCTCGGGGCCGAAGCCGGCCTCGCGGGTCAGGGAGGTGACCTCCTCGGCGGAGTGCGTGCCGTCGTCGCCGGTCCGCCGGCCGTAGCGCAGGCCGTCGAAGCGGGCGAGGTTGGAGGAGCACTCGGACGGGGCGATCAGGTAGTACGCCGACAGCGCCAGGTCGAAGGACGGGCAGTCCAGCTCGACGATCTCGGCGCCGAGCTCCTTGAGCAGCGCGACGGACTCCTCGAAGCGCTGCATGACGCCGGCCTGGTAGCCCTCGCCGCGGAACTGCTTGACGACGCCGACGCGCATGCCCTCGACCGAGCCGTTGCGCGCGGCCTCGACGACCGGCGGGACGGGCGCGTCGATGGACGTGGAGTCCATCGGGTCGTGCCCGGCGATCACCTCGTGCAGCAGCGCCGCGTCCAGGACCGTACGGGCGCAGGGCCCGCCCTGGTCGAGGGAGGACGAGAACGCGACCATGCCGTACCGCGACACGGCGCCGTACGTCGGCTTCACGCCGACCGTGCCGGTGACGGCGGCCGGCTGGCGGATGGAGCCGCCGGTGTCGGTGCCGATGGCGAGCGGCGCCATGTGCGCGGCCAGCGCGGCGGAGGAGCCGCCGCCGGAGCCGCCGGGGATGCGGGTGAGGTCCCACGGGTTGCCCGTCGGCCCGTACGCGCTGTTCTCGGTGGAGGACCCCATGGCGAACTCGTCCATGTTGGTCTTGCCGAGGATGACGACGTCGGCGGCCTTCAGCCGCTGGGTGAGGGTCGCGTCGTAGGGCGGGATCCACCCTTCGAGGATCTTGGAACCGACGGTCGTCGGGATCCCCTCGGTGGTGAAGATGTCCTTGAGCGCGAGGGGGACGCCGGCCAGCGGGCCGAGCTTCTCCCCGCGGACCCGCTTCTCGTCCACGGCGCGGGCCTGGGCGAGGGCGCCCTCGCGGTCGACGTGCAGGAAGGCGTGCACCTTCTCGTCGACGGCCTCGATGCGGGCGAGGTGGGCCTCGGTGACCTCGACGGCCGTGAGCTCGCCGGAAGCGATCTTCTCGGCGGTCTCGGCGGCGGTGAGCCTGATGATGTTGCTGTCCGTCATGACGTGTTAGTCCTCCCCCAGGATCTGCGGCACCTTGAAACGCTGCTGCTCCTGGGCCGGGGCGCCGGAGAGCGCCTGCTCGGGGGTGAGCGAGGGACGGACCTCGTCCGGGCGCATGACGTTCGTCAGCGGGAGCGGGTGCGAGGTCGGCGGTACGTCTTGGTCGGCGACTTCGCTGACGCGGGCGACCGCGCCGATGATGTCGTCGAGCTGGCCCGCGAAGTGGTCGAGTTCTTCGGGCTTCAGCTCCAGACGCGCCAGCCGGGCGAGGTGGGCGACCTCCTCGCGCGTGATGCCAGGCATGCAGCGATCCTCTGGGGTGAGTGTGTTGGGTTTGGCCCAATCCTATGGGTCCGGGGGCCGTACCCGTTAAACGGTCCGGGGACCGGCCCCGGGCCGGGTCCTAGCCCACGCACCCCGGGTCGTCCCCCGCCGCCGCGGGCAGCGCGGCGGCGGGCCGCTGCCAGCCGCGGTCCCCCCGCGCCCGCAGCCACGCCGTGGTCTCCTCCGGCGGCATCGCCGCCGCGACCAGCCAGCCCTGTACGGCGTCGCAGCCCAGGTCCCGCAGCCGCTCCCACGTCTCGTCGTCCTCGACGCCCTCGGCGACGACGAGCAGGCCGAGGGAGTGCGCGAGGTCGAGGGTGCAGCGCACGATCTCCGCGTCCTCGGCGTCGACGGCCAGCCGGGCCACGAAGGAGCGGTCGATCTTCAGCTCGCTGACGGGCAGCCGCCGCAGGTGCACCAGCGAGGAGTAGCCCGTGCCGAAGTCGTCCAGCGACATCTTCACGCCGTGCCCGGTCAGGCCGTTGAGGGTGTCGGCGGCGCGCTGCGGGTCCTCCAGCAGGACATGCTCGGTGATCTCCAGCTGGAGCGCGCCGGCCGGGACGCCGTGCCGGGCCAGCCGGGCGGCGACGGAGCCGGCGAAGCCGGGCGTGTGGACGTCGCGCGGGGAGACGTTGACCGCGACCGGCACGAACAGGCCCTGCGAGCGCCACACGGCGACCTGGGCGAGCGCGGTCTCCAGCACGTACTCGGTGAGGTGGGGCATCAGCCCGGAGGACTCGGCGATCGCGATGAACTCGTCCGGCGGCACCTTGCCGCGCTCGGGGTGCACCCAGCGCACCAGCGCCTCGAGTCCGGCCACTTGGCCGTCGAAGCGGACCTTGGGCTGGTAGTGCAGCTCGACCTCGTGCGCGTCGAGGGCGCGGCGCAGGTCGCCCAGAAGGCCGAGCCGGTCGGGGGTGTTGGAGTCGCGCTTGGACTCGTAGGCCTCGACGCCCGTGCGGTCCCGCTTGGCCTGGTACATCGCCACGTCCGCGCGGCGCAGCAGGCCTTCGGCGTCGAGCGCGTGGTCCGGGAACACGGCGACCCCGGCGCTTGCCTCCAGCACGAGCGTGAGGCCGTCGAGGTCGAGGGGTGAGCTGAGGGCCGCCACGAGGGTGCGGGCGACACGGGTCGCGGACGTCGTCGAGTCGGCGACGGGGAGTAAGACGGCGAACTCGTCGCCGCCGAGCCGCGCGGCCTCCGCCCCGCGCGGCAGGGCGAGGCGCAGCCGGTCGGCGATCTGGAGCAGCAGCCGGTCGCCGGCGAGGTGGCCCAGGGTGTCGTTGACCGACCGGAACCGGTCGAGGTCGATCAGCATGAGGGCGGCGCGGGCGTCGATGCGTTCGGCGTCGTCCAGCGCGGTCCAGATGCGCTCCAGCAGCCACTGCCGGTTGGGCAGCCCGGTCAGCGGGTCGCGCAGTTGCTCCTCGGCCCGGGCGCGGGCCATCCACAGGGTGGAGTCGAGGGCGATCAGCGGGATGGCGAACAGCGGCAGCAGCACGGGCCGCGCGACGGCGACGACGCACACCAGGGGCGCGATGCCGAGCAGCGCGACCGCCACCAGGCCCTGTCTGACCAGGGCGGTGCGGGCGACGGTGGGCAGTCCGCGGTTCGGGGCGTGCAGGTACCACAGCAGCAGGCGGGTGACGGCGAGGTAGGCGACGGCGACCAGGATCACCTCGGGCACCGCGTAGAGCGTCCAGGTGTCCGGGGTCCAGGGGTGCTCGACGGAGGGCACGGATCCGGAGACGGCCAGGACGAGGGCGCCGGCGCCGATGCCGAGGATGTCCACCGCGCCGTGCAGCGCGCCCTGGCGCCAGCGGCCGCGGCGGGCGACGCCGACCAGGACCACGACGGTGAGGCTGACCATGCCGGCGGGCACCCAGCCGTACAGCAGCAGGACGGCGAGGGTCAGGGCGGCGCCGGAGCCGGTGCCGCCCCACCAGCGGGAGCGGCCGAGCATGACGAGGTGGCCGACGATGATGCCGGTGAGCACCGCGAGGGACCAGCCGACCCGGCCGGACGGGAAGAGGGCGTGGCCTTCGGCGAACGCGCGGTAGAAACCGGCGCCGAGGACGATCCCGGCCGCCGCGACGACCGCCGCGTGCAGCGGGGGCCAGGTCCACCGCCGGTCCTGCTCGGCGCCGGGCAGGGCCGGGGCGTGTCCGGCGGTGGCGTAGGCGGCGCCTGGGCCGTGCGCCGCGGGGCGGTGGTGGCCGGCGTGGGTGTCCACGCCGGCGTGCGCGGCCCGCGCGGCCCGGTGGAACGCCCGCAACGCGTTGGTCACGCGGCGCAGGCGCAGCCGTGTGTCCGGGGCGGCGCTCTCGGTCGGTTCCATTCCCGTCCCTCTCACGGCCGGCGGCGCCCACGCCACGCGGTCCGACGCCCGACAACCATCAACGGCTCCGCGTTGGAAAACCCTGTCCCCGGAACTTCGGCAGCACGGGAACGCACCGGCCGCGGCTGGGCACGGCAGGCGCACATCTCAACAGTAGGCCGCGGAAGGCTTCTACGGGCAGCGGTCGTCGACGGTTGCCCGAATGCGCCCCTGCCACCCTTATGCATCTGATATGCGCCGATCAGGTGGCCTTCAACCGCTATTCCTCGGCCGAAAGTGCGACGCCGGCGGCGGCCTCCGGCCCTTGCTCCAGCAGGACGTTGAAGCCGTCCTCGTTCAGAACCGGAACCTTCAGCTGCATCGCCTTGTCGTATTTCGATCCCGGGCTGTCACCCACCACGACGAACGACGTCTTCTTGGACACCGATCCGGTCACTTTGGCGCCTCTGGCCTGCAGGGCGTCCTTGGCGCCGTCCCGCGTGAAGTGTTCGAGGGTGCCGGTGACGACGACGGTGAGACCTTCGAGGGGGCGCGGCCCTTCGTCCTCCCCGGAGCGCTCGTCCTCCATGCGGACACCGGCGGCCCTCCACTTGCGGATGATCTCCTGGTGCCAGTCCTCGGCGAACCACTCCTTGACCGCCTTTGCCACGATTTCGCCCACTCCGTCGACCGCGACGAGCTCTTCCTCACTGGCCTGTTCAATGCGGTCGATGGACCGGAACTCGCGGGCCAGCGCCTCCGCGGCGACCGGTCCGACGTGCCGGATCGACAGTCCGGTGAGGATGCGGGCGAGCGGGCGCTCCTTCGCGGCGGCGATGTTCTCCAGCATGGCGAGCGCGTTCTTCCGGGGCCCGCCCTCCTTGTTGGCGAAGACCTGGGCGACCTTCTCCTCGCCGGTCTCCGGGTCGCGCTTGGGCAGGCCGCTGTCCTGGTCGAGGACGTACGCCCTGATGGGCAGCAACTGCTCGATGGTGAGGTCGAACAGGTCGCCCTCGTCCTTCAGCGGCGGGTCCTCGGGCTCCAGCGGGGCGGTGAGGGCGGCGGCGGAGACATAGCCGAACGCCTCGATGTCGAGCGCCTTGCGGCCCGCGAGGTAGAACAGCCGCTCCCGCAACTGGGCGGGACAGCTCCGGGCGTTGGGGCAGCGCAGGTCGACGTCGCCCTCCTTCATCGCCTTCAGCGGCGTACCGCAGGCGGGGCACTCGGACGGCATCACGAATTCGCGCTCGCTGCCGTCGCGCGCGTCGGCCACCGGGCCGAGGATCTCCGGGATGACGTCACCGGCCTTGCGCAGCACCACCGTGTCGCCGATGAGCACGCCCTTGGCCTTGACGACGTCCTGGTTGTGCAGCGTGGCGAACTCGACCTCGGAGCCGGCCACCGTCACCGGCTCGACCTGGGCGTACGGAGTGACCCGGCCCGTGCGGCCCACGCCCACGCGGATGTTGACGAGCTTGGTGTTGACCTCCTCCGGCGCGTACTTGTAGGCGATCGCCCAGCGCGGCGCGCGGGAGGTGGAGCCGAGCCGGCCCTGGAGCGGGATCTGGTCGAGCTTGACGACGACGCCGTCGATCTCGAACTCCACCGAGTGGCGGTTCTCGCCGTAGTGCGCGATGAACTCCCGTACGCCGTCGAGGCCGTCCACCACCTTGTTGTGCCGGGAGGTGGGCAGGCCCCAGGTCTTCAGCAGGTCGTAGGCCTGGGAGAGGCGGGTCACGCCTGCGGAGCCCTCCAGGGCGCCGATGCCGTGCACGACCATGTGCAGCGGGCGGGTGGCGGTGACGCGCGGGTCCTTCTGGCGCAGCGAACCGGCCGCCGCGTTGCGCGGGTTGGCGAAGGGCTTGTCGCCGGCCTCGACGAGACGGCGGTTGAGCTCCTCGAACTTCTCCATCGGGAAGTAGACCTCGCCGCGGATCTCCACGAGGTCGGGAACGTCGTCGCCGCGGAGGCGGTCCGGGATCTCGGCGATCGTCCGGACGTTGGGCGTGATGTCCTCGCCGGTGCGGCCGTCGCCGCGGGTGGCCGCGCGGGTGAGCCGGCCGTGCTCGTAGGTGAGGTTGACGGCGAGTCCGTCGACCTTGAGTTCGCACAGGAAGTGGTACTCCTGCTCGCCCAGTTCGCGCGCGATGCGGTCGGCCCAGGCGGCGAGCTCCTCGTCGTTGAACGTGTTGTCCAGCGACAGCATGCGCTGCCGGTGCTCGACCGCCGTGAACTCCGTCGCGTAGGAGCCCGCGACCTTCTGCGTCGGCGAGTCCGGCGTGCGCAGCTCGGGGTACTCCTCCTCCAGCGCCTCCAGGGCCCGCAGGAGCCTGTCGAACTCCGCGTCGCTGACGACCGGGGCGTTGTTCACGTAGTACCGGAAGCGGTGTTCCTCGATCTGCTCGGCGAGCAGGGCGTGCTTCTCCCGTGCCTCGGCTGGCACCGCCGTGATGTCCGCTTGCTTGTCGCCGGCCACCGTGTCGTCCTCCCGTTACTCAGGGTTGTCCGCGAGGGATCTCGCCGCCCGGGCGCAGTGGGCGAGGGCCCGGCGCGCGTACTCGGGGGAGGCGCCCGCGAGTCCGCACGACGGCGTGACCGTGACCGCCTCCGCGAGAAGTCCCGGATGCAGCCCCAGCCTGCGCCACAGCGTCCTGACACCCATGACGCTACCGGCAGGGTCTGACAATCCGGTGTCCGTGCCCGGCACCACACCGGCGAACAGCCGGGTGCCGCCCTCGACCGCCTCGCCGATCGCGTCGTCGTCACGCTCGGTGAGGAGCGCGAGGTCGAAGGAGACCGCCGCCGCGCCCGCCCGGCGCAGCAGGGCGAAGGGGACGTCCGGCGCGCACGAGTGCACGACGACCGGGCCGCCGTCGTTGACCGCGAGGACGTCGCGCAGCGTGCCCTCGACGATCTGCCGGTCCACGGCCCGGTGGGTCCGGTAGCCGCTGGCCGACCGCACCCGGCCCTGGAGGACGGCGGTCAGGGACGGCTCGTCGAGCTGGAGGACGAGCCGTGCGCCGGGGACGCGGCGGCGCAGTTCAGCGAGGTGCCGGCGCAGGCCCTCGGCGAGGGAGGCGGCGAGGTCGCGGGCGGCGCCGGGGTCGGAGAGGGCGGCCTCGCCATTCCTCAGCTCCAGGCTCGCGGCGAGCGTCCACGGTCCGACGGCCTGCACCTTCAGCGGGCCCTCGTAGCCTTGCGTGAACTCCTCCAGCGCGTCGAGGTCCTCCAGGAGCCAGGCGCGCGCCCGCTTGGTGTCCCGTCCCGGCCGGTCCCCCAGCCGCCAGCCGCTCGGCTCCACGCGCGCGTACAGCTCGACGAGCATCCCGGCGGTCCGTCCGATCATGTCGGCGCCGGGTCCGCGGGCGGGCAGCTCGGGCAGGAACGGGAAGTCCTCGAAGGTCCCGGTCACGGTCTTGACGGCCTCACGGACGTCACCGCCGGGCAGGGAGCCGATACCGGTGGCTCCGCCGAAGTGCTTGGTGTCGTTCACGGGTGCAGCCTACGGAGGTTCGGGCTCCGGTGGCTCCGGGGGCGGAGCCACCGGAGGCGGTCAGCGTCCCGGACGTACCGTCAGGTCGTTGACCTCCGCGTCGCGCGGCAGGTCCAGGGCCATGACGATCGTCGTCGCGACCGAATCGGGGTCGATCCACTTCGACGCGTCGTACGCCTTGCCCTCCTGCTGGTGCACCTTCGCCTGCATGGGGCTCGCGGTCCGGCCGGGATACACCGACGTGACGCGGACGCCGTTGCCGTGCTCCTCGTGCCGCAGGGAGTCCGCGAGCGCCTTCAGGCCGTGCTTGGAGGCGGCGTACGCCGACCAGTCCGCGTGGGCGTTCAGGCCCGCCCCCGAGTTCACGAACACCACGTGCCCGCGTGCCGTCCGCAGCTGGGGCAGGAACAGCCGCGTCAGCTCGGCGGGCGCCACGAGGTTGACGCTCAGCTGGTGCCGCCACGTCTTGGGCGTCAGCTCGCCGACCGGACCGAGGTCGACCACGCCCGCGATGTGCAGCAGCGAGTCCACCTGCTCCGGCAGCGTCTGGTGGGAGAAGGCCCAGCTCAGCCTGTCGGGGTCCGCGAGGTCGCCGACGAGGGTCCGCGCCCCGGGGAACTCCGCGGCCAGTTCCTTCGCGCGGCCCGCGTCGCGCGCGTGCAGCACGAGGTCGTCCCCGCGCGCGTGCAGACGGCGGGCGACGGCCGCGCCGATGCCGGACCCGGCCCCGGTGATCACATGTGTAGCCATGCCCGCCATGCTCGCACCACCGGCGCTCAGGCCACGCCCCGGCTCTCCTCCAGGTAGGCCAGCGCGCCGACCGGCTCCTCGGCGAAGAACACCAGCTCGGTCAGCGGGCGGGGCAGGAAGCCCTCGTCCTCCATGCGCCGGAACTGCTCCTTCAGGCCGTCGTAGAAGCCCGCCGTGTTGAGCAGCACAACCGGCTTGTCGGTGTGGCCGTGCTTCTTCAGCTCCAGGATCTCGGTGGCCTCGTCGAGCGTGCCCGTGCCGCCCACCATGATCACGACGGCGTCGGCCTTCTCCAGCAGCAGCCTCTTGCGCTCGGCGAGGTCCTTGGCGACGACCATCTCGTCGACGCCGTCCCGGGCCTTGGCGGAGAGGAACTCCACCGAGACGCCCACGAGCCGGCCGCCGGCCTCCTGCACGCCGTCCGCGACGACCTTCATCAGGCCCACGTCGGAGCCGCCCCACACCAGCGTGTGGCCGCCCTTGCCGAGCAGCTCCGCGAACTCCCGGGCGGGGCGCGTGTAACGGTCGTCGAGGTCGGCGGCGGAGAGGAAGACGCAGATGTTCATGGCGCCACGGTACGCGCCGCCTCCTGCGCCGGGGTCACCCGGAGCTTGGACTGCCGGTGCGGCAGGTCCTCCCAGTCGTCCATGAACCGAGCGGTCAGGCCGTACCGGGCGGCGAGGTCCACCAGGGTCTCGGTGCGGTAGTAGAAGTCCTCGTGCAGCACCTGGTGTTCCTCGCCCTCGGTGCGGTCGAAGGTGAAGTCGAAGAAGCCGCCGGGCGCGAGGATCCGGCCGACGTGCGCGAAGCACTCCTCGATGACGTGCCGGGGCGAGTGCGAGAAGACGCTGTGCGCGTGGACGACGTCGAAGTGCGCGTCGGGCAGGAACGCGAAGGTGAGGTCGTTCGCGAGCATCAGGTGCGGCAGCTTCGCCTGGAGGCCCTCCCGTACGAGGGTGTCCTGGGCGGCGAGCAGGATGGCCGGGGAGATGTCGATGCCGTAGTAGTGGCCGGTGTCCAGGTGGTCGATGAACAGCCGCCCCGCGCGCAGGTTGCCGCAGCCGATGTCCAGCATCCGGTGCCCGGGCCGCAGCCCGTGCCGCAGCAGGTAGTCGAACTGCATGCGGCCGATGCGCTCCCAGGACTCGGCCGACGGGTTGTGGCCGACGGCGGCCCTGGGGTCGCGGGCGGCGTCGGAGGCCATGACGGCCCGGTAGTACGCGATGTGGTCGCGGTGCTTGAGCCTCAGCCACGTGTCGCGGGCCACGCGCCGGACGTGGGCGGGGACCCTGTCCGGGTGGGACAGGGCGTACCGCACCTGGTGGGCGAGGCTGCTGCGGTTCCTGGCCGGTCGGGTGGTCGCCATGGGGGGCCTCCTGCGGGAAGAACTCGGCTTCAGGGTGCGCTGTATCGGAGGAGTCGGCTACCCAAGGAGGGGCGATCGTGACCGAAGGACACCGGATCACCGTCGAGAAGAGTGACCGCCACGTGCGCGTGGTGCGCGACGGCCAGGTCCTCGCGGAGAGCGCCGACGCCCTGCTCCTGCGGGAGACGGGCTGCCCGGACCGCTACTACCTGCCGCCCGAGGACGTGCGCCTCGACCTGCTGACGCCGTCCGCCACGCACACGTATTGCCCGTTCAAGGGCACCGCGTCCTACTGGTCCCGGCCGGACGCGGCGGACCTGGTGTGGGCGTACCCGGACCCGAAACCGGCCGTGGCGGAGATCAAGGACCACCTGTGCTTCTACGAGGTGGAGGTCGGCTGACCGCCGCGGTGTCGGGGGCGACGAATCGCGTGCGGTAGGGCAGTCTGCACAGGCATGGACAAGAAGACCCATTCCCAGGACGGCACGTCCATCGCCTACCGGCGCACCGGGCAGGGGCCCGCGGTGATCCTCGTGAGCGGCGCGATGTCGACGGGCGCCACGGTCGCGCCGCTGTCCGGGCCGCTCTCCCGGCACTTCACCGTCGTCGTGCACGACCGGCGGGGCCGCGGCGAGAGCGGCGACACGCGGCCGTACGACGTGGCGCGCGAGGTGGAGGACCTGGCGGCGCTGATCGACGTGGTGGGCGGGCAGGCGTCGCTGTACGGCATCTCGTCGGGCGGCGCGCTGGTGCTGGAGGCGGTGGCGAGCGGTCTGCCGGTGCGCCGGGCCGCCGTGTACGAGGTGCCGTACGTCATGGACGAGGACGGCGCGCGGCAGCGGCGGGAGTACGGCGAGCGGCTGGCCGAGGCGCTGGGGCAGGGGCGGCGCGGGGACGCGGTCGAGCTGTTCCTGCGGCTGACGGGGCTGGCCGAGGAGATGATCCAGGGCGCGCGGCAGTCCCCGATGTGGGCCGCCATGGAGGAGATCGCGCCGACCCTCGCCTACGACCACGCGTGTCTGGGCGACGGCCGGGTGCCGCGCGAGAAGCTGGCCGCGCTGACCGTGCCGGTGCTGTCGCTGGCGGGCGACGCGAGCCCGCCCTGGATGCGCGCGGCGGCCGAGGCGGTCGCCGAGGCGGCGCCGGCCGGCACGTACCGCGCGCTGGCGGACCAGACCCACATGGTCGACCCGAACGTGCTGGCGCCGGTGCTGACGGAGTTCTTCGCGGAATGACGGAGCGGCCGGGACGGTCCTGCCGCGCGGGCCTCACCGGCCGCCGCCGGTCCTCTCGCGCGGGCCTCGCCGGCCGCCGCCCGTCCCGTCGCTCAGGCCACGCCCGCCGCCGTCGCCCGGACCGTCGACGCGATGGTCGCCGAGCCCACCACGCGCGTGCCGTCGTACAGGACGATCGCCTGGCCCGGGGCGACGCCGCGGACGGGCTCGCTGAAGCGGACCTTCAGCTCGCCGTCGACCGGCTCGGCGGTCACCGGCGTCTCGTCGCCGTGGGCGCGCAGCTGCGCGGTGTAGGTGCCGGGGCCGGTCGGGGCGGCTCCGCACCAGCGGGGCCTGATCGCGGTGAGCGCGGTGACGTCGAGGGCGGCGGCGGGGCCGACGGTGACGGTGTTGTCGACGGGCGAGATGTCGAGGACGTAGCGCGGCTTGCCGTCGGGGGCCGGGGTGCCGATGCGCAGGCCCTTGCGCTGGCCGATGGTGAAGCCGTACGCGCCCTCGTGGGTGCCCAGCTTGGCACCGGACTCGTCGACGATGTCGCCCTCGGCCCGGCCCAGCCGGTTCGCGAGGAAGCCCTGGGTGTCGCCGTCGGCGATGAAGCAGATGTCGTGCGAGTCGGGCTTCTTGGCGACGGCGAGGCCGCGCCGCTCGGCCTCCGCGCGGATCTCGTCCTTGGTGGTGACCGTGTCGCCGAGGGGGAACATCGCGTGTGCGAGCTGCCGGTCGTCCAGCACGCCCAGCACGTACGACTGGTCCTTGGCCATGTCGGAGGCGCGGTGCAGTTCGCGGGTGCCGTCCTCGCGGGTGATCACCTTGGCGTAGTGGCCGGTGCAGACCGCGTCGAAGCCGAGGGCGAGGGCCTTGTCGAGCAGCGCGGCGAACTTGATCTTCTCGTTGCAGCGCAGGCACGGGTTCGGGGTGCGGCCGGCCTCGTACTCGGCGACGAAGTCCTCCACGACGTCCTCGCGGAAGCGGTCGGCGAGGTCCCACACGTAGAACGGGATGCCGATGACGTCGGCGGCGCGGCGGGCGTCGCGGGAGTCCTCGATGGTGCAGCAGCCGCGCGCGCCCGTGCGGAAACTCTGGGGGTTCGCGGAGAGCGCGAGGTGGACGCCGGTGACGTCGTGGCCGGCCTCGGCCGCGCGGGCCGCGGCGACGGCTGAGTCGACGCCGCCGGACATGGCGGCGAGGACGCGGAGGGGTCGGGTGCGCTGCGGGGTGTCAGTCATAGCCTCTCCAGGGTACGGGGGCCGCGGCACCGCGGAACCGGGAACCAGGGCCCCGGGGTATCCGTTCACGATCACATGGGGGCGAGACGAGCATCCAAGGACACCGACCGGCGCATCGGGCGACGGGCGGTGATCGTCGGCGGCGCGGCGGCGGCCGTCGGTACGGCCGCGCTCGCCCGGGACGAGCTGGCCCGGCTGTGGTGGCGGGCGCCGGGCGTGGAGAAGCCGCGCAAGCCGGGCGAGGTGGACTTCCGGGGTGCGCGCTGGCGGGCGGCGTCGGAGGCGAACTGGCGCCGCGCGGACCGGCCCGACGACTACGGCATCGACATGGTGATCGTCCACGTCACGCAGGGCAGTTTCGACAGCGCGGTGCGGGCCTTCCAGGACCCGGGGCACCGGGCGGCCACGCACTACATCGTGGGCCAGGACGGCCGGATCACGCAGATGATCCGCGAGCTCGACGTGGCGTACCACGCGGGCAACCGCTCCTACAACGAGCGGAGCGTGGGCATCGAGCACGAGGGCTTCGTGGACCGGCCGCAGGACCTCACGGACGAGATGTACGAGGCGTCGGCCCGTCTCACGGCCCGGATCTGCGCGCGCTACGGCATACCCGTGGACCGCAAGCACATCATCGGCCACGTGGAGGTGCCCGGCACGGACCACACGGACCCGGGCCCGCACTGGGACTGGGACCGCTACATGAAGCTCGTACGCCGGGCCCGGACGGCCACGGCCTGACTCAGCCGAGCGCGGCGGCGGCGAGGGCGGCGGCCGGGGCGAGGCCCTGGCCGAGAGCGCCCCGCCACAGGCGGGGGAAGGACACGGCGAACACGACGGCGGACACGACGAGGAACGCGCACAGGTAACCGACCAGGGTGCGGCCGGCGGTGGTGTCCCCGGTGTGCAGGGCGACGATCCCGGCGACGAGGCCGAGGCCGAGCAGCATGTTGTAGACGGCGACGCCCGAGCGCCAGAGGGTGACCTCGGGGGCGTCCGCCGTGGACGTGGTGAGGAAGCGGCGGACCTCCGGGCGGCCGTAGCAGAAGCGCTCCAGGATCCCGACCACGACGTGGATCAGGGCGGCGAGCAGCGCGAAGGCCTGCGCGACGACGTTCACGTCCGAAGTGTCCGCCTCCGCCCGCTTCTCGGCAAGGCGAGCCCGGCCCGCGGGACCGGAGGCCGGGGGGTCCGTCCTACGTCAGTCCGGCCGCCCGCGCCCGCTCCACCGCCGGTCCGATGGCCTTGGCGAGGGCCTCGACGTCGGCCGCCGTGGAGGTGTGGCCGAGGGAGAAGCGCAGGGTGCCGCGGGCGAGTTCCGGGTCGGTGCCGGTGGCGAGCAGGACGTGGCTGGGCTGGGCGACGCCCGCGGTGCAGGCGGAGCCCGTGGAGCACTCGATGCCCTGGGCGTCGAGCAGGAGCAGCAGCGAGTCGCCCTCGCATCCGGGGAACGTGAAGTGCGCGTTGGCCGGGAGGCGGTCCTTGGGGTCGCCGCCGAGGATCGCGTCGGGCACGGCGGCGCGGACCGCGGCCACGAGGTCGTCGCGCAGGGCGCCGATCTCGCGGGCGAACCACGCGCGCTGCTCGGCGGCCAGCCGCCCGGCGACCGCGAAGGAGGCGACGGCGGGCACGTCGAGGGTGCCGGAGCGCACGTGCCGCTCCTGACCGCCGCCGTGCAGCACGGGCACGGGCGTGTACTCGCGGCCGAGGACGAGGGCGCCGATGCCGTACGGACCGCCGATCTTGTGCCCGGACACCGTCATCGCGGCGAGCCCGGACTCGGCGAAGTCGACGGGCAGCTGACCGAAGGCCTGCACCGCGTCGGCGTGCAGCGGGACGCCGAACTCGCTCGCGGCGTCGGCGAGTTGACGGACCGGCAGGACCGTGCCGATCTCGTTGTTGGCCCACATGACGGTGGCGAGGGCGACGTCGTCGGGGTTGCGGGCGATGGCCTCGCGCAGCGCCTCGGGGTGGACGCGGCCGTAGGAGTCCACGGGCAGGTACTCGACGGTGGCGCCCTCGTGTTCGCCGAGCCAGTGCACGGCGTCGAGGACGGCGTGGTGCTCGACGGGGCTCGCGAGGACGCGGGTGCGCGCGGGGTCGGCGTCGCGGCGGGCCCAGTACAGGCCCTTGACCGCGAGGTTGTCGGCCTCGGTGCCGCCGGAGGTGAAGA
The DNA here is from genome assembly GCF_055606745.1 of Streptomyces sp. NPDC037054. Lineage (NCBI taxonomy): Bacteria > Bacillati > Actinomycetota > Actinomycetes > Kitasatosporales > Streptomycetaceae > Streptomyces > Streptomyces sp. NPDC037054. The sequence continues at coordinate 246,151 of NZ_JBVJSJ010000013.1, forward strand.
CGATCTCGCTGGGCCGGGCGCCGAGGGCGTCGGCGAGGGTCTCCCTGGCCTCCTCGACGGTGCGCCGCGCGCGGCGGCCGGCCGCGTGGAGCGAGGAGGCGTTGCCGGTGACACTGAGGTGCGCGGTGAGTGCCTCGACTGCCTCGGGAAGCATCGGGGTGGTCGCGGCGTGGTCGAGGTAAGCCATGGTGACCCCGATTCTACGGGGCTGTTCCGCGCGCCCTTCGGGCCGTGCCCCGGCGCCGCCGCCCCAGTGGTCCCAGGGGTTTCAGAAGCTCCAGGAGATGGTGTTGTCGGCGTGCACGAACGCCGCGAGGACGAGGAGGTCGGCGACGCCGAGCCCGAGGCCGAGGAGGGCCCGGCCGCGGCGGGCGGTGCCGCGCCACAGGGCGACGCCGGCGAGCGCGATGGCGGTCGGCCCGAGGAACACGTTGAGCACGAGGAGGCCGAGCAGGCCGAGGACGAAGGACGCGACGGCCATGCCGTCGGTGTCGCGGATGCCGGTCCGGTGAGTGGCCGGTGCGGTCAGATGCATGGTGGGTCGGCTCCCGGCGGTCGGTGGAGGGTCGGACGTGCGGGTCAGCCGGCGGTGGTGCCGCGGCGGCGGGCGTGGCGCTCGCGGAGGGCGAAGACGCCCAGCCACGCGGCGATCACGACGGCGGCGACGAGGGTGAAGGACAGGGGTGCGTGGGCGACGGTGCCCAGGGCGACGCCGAGCAGCAGGAGCGCTGCGACCAGGAAAAGCATGGAGATTCCCCCTCCGGTCGGGCGAACAATGTGGTGACAGTTGTTCACTGACTACCCAGTCTAACGCGCGTCACGACTTTGCCCTGACGGAGAACGGTTGTTGACTGCATGCCATGAGTCACACCCTCGGCGCCCGGCAGGCCCAGAAGCGGAAGACCCGGCAGGCGCTGCTGGCGGCGGCGTTGGGGCTGCTGGAGGAGCAGAGCCTGAGCAGCCTGGGGCTGCGCGAGGTCACGCGCGCGGTCGGCGTCGCCCCGACCGCGTTCTACCGGCACTTCCGCTCCACGGCGGACCTGGGCGTGGCGCTGGTCGAGGAGGCGCTGGGCAGTCTGCACCCGATGATCCGCAGGACGGTGGCCACGACGGGCGACAGCGACGAACGCATCGACCGCGCCGTGGAGTTGATCGCCGGGCACGTGGACGCGCACCCGGCGCACGTGCGGTTCGTCGCGCGGGAGCGGCACGGCGGGGTGCAGCCGGTGCGGGAGGCCATCCGGGCCCAACTGGCCCGGTTCGCCGGTGAGGTGAAGGAGGAGCTGGCCAAGGACCCGGTGTCGGCGGGCTGGAGCGAGGACGACCTGACGATGCTCGCGCATCTCTACGTCGACCAGATGCTCGTGACGGCGTCGCTGTTCCTGGAGGCGCCGGCGGGCGAGGAGCGGGCGCGTGTCACGCGGCTGGCCGCCCGGCGGCTGAGGCTGATCAGCCTCGGCCGCCGGCACTGGCTGGACTGAGACCGGCGGTCCGGCCGACGCGAGGCCGGACCGGGCAGGACCGGGGACCGAGGCCCGAAAGCGCGCGCGTCAGCCGAGTCGCACGCGTGCGAGCTGGCGGGACTGGGCCACCAGCCGGTCTGCGCTGTCCCAGACCTCGGCGTCCTCCTCGAGGAAGCCGCCGGCGAGGTTGCGCGTGGTGATCGACACCCGCAGCGGGCCCGGGGCCGGGCGGCACCGCACGTGCACGGTCAGCTCGACCGTCGGCACCCAGCCGGACAGCCCGAGTTCGAAGGCGGTGGGTGGCAGCGCGTCGACCGCGAGGAGCAGCGAGAAGGGGTCGGCGTCCCGGCCGTCCTTGAGGCCGAACCAGGCGCGCATCTCCCCCTTGCCGGACGGCTGTCCGAGCGCCCAGCCGAGGGTGGCCGGGTCCAGCTTGATCATCAGCCGGTCGGCGATGGCCGAGCTGCCGGGCACGGGGGCGGGCCCGTCCTCGGGGCCGAAGCACTGGTCCATCGGCGGGATCGCGGGCGGCCGGGCCGAGGTGCGGACGTCGTCGGGGAGCGCGTCGAGGTCGCCGTAGGAGGCGAGGACGCGGATCCGCTCGACCTCGTTGCCCTCGTCGTCGTACTGCAGGAGCGAGGCCTGGCCGGTGGAGAGGGTGCGGCCGGTGCGGACGGTCTCGGTGCGCACGACCGCCGGGCCCGGCTGGGAGGCGGTGAGGTAGTGCGCGGAGACGGTGAACGGGTCCGGGTGCGGCAGCGCGTCGGAGAGGGCGCGGCCCAGCACGGCCAGCAGGTAGCCGCCGTTGACGGCGTTGATGATCGTCCAGCCCGCGGACAGGTCGATGTCGTAGACGCCTTCCGCGCGCCGGGTGACGGCGGTGTCGCGGTCGAACTCGCTGCTGCCGATGGTCGCCTGGGATGCCTGAGCCATGGCGGTACGGTACAACAGGAAACTACTAAGCGGTAGCTTTCTGCGTGACGGCCGTGTGAACGGTGCGGGTCAGGTGAACGACGCGGCCCCGCGGTCCTCCTCGCTGACCGTCGAGCGGCGGTTCCAGGCGCGCGGCGCCCGCCAGTGGTAGCGCATCGCGAGCAGCCGCAGCACGAAGGCGGTGATCACCGCGAGACCGCTGGTGACCGGCGTGAGGACGTCGTACCGGATGCACAGCGCGACCATCGTGGCGCCGACGATCGCCGGCACCGCGTACAGGTCGCGGTCCCAGCGCAGCAGGGACGGCACCTCGTTGGCGAGCACGTCCCGCAGCACGCCGCCGCCCACCGCCGTCGCGAGGCCGAGGCAGGCGGAGGCGGTGAGGCCGAGCCCGTACTCGTACGCCTTCGTCGTCCCGGCGACGCAGAACAGGCCGAGGCCGGCCGCGTCGAAGACGTTCACACCGGCCTGGATGCGCTCCACCTGCGGGTGCAGGAAGAACACCAGTGCGGCGGCGAGCAGCGGGGTGAGGAAGTAGCCGAGGTCCGTGAACGCGGCGGGCGGCACGGCACCGATGATCAGGTCGCGGAACAGTCCGCCACCCAGCGCGGTGACCTCGGCGAGGACGGCGATGCCGAAGACGTCGAAGTTCTTCCGGACGGCCAGCAGGGCGCCGGAGATCGCGAAGACGAAGATGCCGATCAGGTCGAGGGTGTGCTGGACGGACGGGCTGAACAGTTGCTGAAGCACCCTTCCATTCTGACCCACGAGCGAGCCCCCGCCTTCCAATGAAAGGCGGGGGCTCGCTCAGGCTTACTACTCCTTGGAGGGAGCGTCCTTGGAAGGAGCCTCCTCCGAGGGAGCCTCCGTGGCGGGGGTGTCCGTGGCGGGGGTCTCCTCGGCGGGCGTCTCGTCGGACGACACCGCCCTGGCGACCGCCGCCGACGTCTCCGCCGACTCCTCCAGCACCGCGTCGCCGACCAGCGCGCCGGCCTCCTTCGCGGCGGTCAGCAGCACCGTGTCGCCCGGGGCCTGGTCCGCGAAGTTCTCCGGGTGGTGGCAGGCCACGCGCTGGCCCGGCCGCAGCTCCAGCAGCGGCGGCTCGGTCGTGCGGCAGATCTCCGTCGCCTTCCAGCACCGGGTGTGGAAGCGGCAGCCGCTCGGCGGGGCGATCGGCGAGGGCACGTCGCCCTTGAGCAGGATGCGCTCGCTCTTGCCCGCCTTGCGCCGCGGGTCCGGGATCGGCACCGCCGACATCAGCGCCTTGGTGTACGGGTGCATCGGCGTCTTGTACAGCAGGTCGCGGTCGGCCAGCTCGACGATCTTGCCGAGGTACATCACCGCGATGCGGTCCGAGACGTGCCGGACGACGGACAGGTCGTGCGCGATGATCACGTACGTCAGGCCCAGCTCCTGCTGGAGGTCGTCCAGCAGGTTCACCACCTGCGCCTGGATCGACACGTCCAGGGCCGACACCGGCTCGTCCGCCACGACAAGCTTCGGGTTGAGCGCGAGCGCGCGGGCGATGCCGATGCGCTGGCGCTGGCCGCCGGAGAACTCGTGCGGATAGCGGTTGTAGTGCTCGGGGTTGAGCCCCACGACCGACAGCAGCCGCTGCACTTCCTTCTTGACGCCGCCCTCGGGCTCGACGCCCTGGAGCTTGAAGGGAGCACCGACGATCGTGCCGATGGTGTGCCGGGGGTTCAGCGACGAGTACGGGTCCTGGAAGATCATCTGGACGTCGCGGCGCAGCGGGCGCATGCCGCTGACGCCGAGGTGCGTGATGTCCTTGCCCTGGAACTCCACCGTGCCCGCGGTCGGCTCCAGCAGCCGGGTGATCAGCCGGCCCATCGTGGACTTGCCGCAGCCGGACTCGCCCACGACGCCCAGGGTCTCGCCCGACCTGACCTCGAAGTCGATGCCGTCGACCGCGCGCACCGCGCCGACCTGGCGCTGGAGCAGGCCCTTGCGGATCGGGAAGTGCTTCTGGAGGCCGGTCACCTTCAGCAGGACCTCGCCGGGGGCGGCGTCCTTCGTGAGGGTGGCACCGTCGCTCGTCGCGGGAGTGGTCACGTCTGTGTCCTTGGAGTTCTCGCTCACAGCTTCGGCGCAATCTCTTCGGTCCAGATACGCTCCCGCTGCTCCGCGCTCATGTGGCAGGCGGCCCAGTGCCGGTCGCCGACCTCGGCAAGCTCGGGACGCACCGTGCGGGTGACGTCGTCCTTCGGGACGTCCGCGTACGGGCACCGCGGGTTGAAGGCACAGCCCGACGGGATGTTGATCAGCGAGGGCGGGGAGCCCTTGACCGGGATGAGCCGGTCCTGCTGCTCGCGGTCCAGTCGCGGCATCGAACCGAGCAGGCCCCAGGTGTAGGGGTGGCGCGGCTCGTAGAAGACCTTCTCCGCCGGGCCCCGCTCGACGCAGCGGCCGCCGTACATCACCAGGAGGTCGTCGGCCAGTTCGGCGACGACGCCCAGGTCGTGGGTGATGATGATGACCGCGGAGCCGAACTCCTTCTGCAGGTCGCGGATGAGGTCGAGGATCTGCGCCTGGACGGTGACGTCCAGGGCGGTGGTCGGCTCGTCCGCGATGAGCAGTTCGGGGTTGTTCACCAGCGACATGGCGATCATCGCGCGCTGGCGCATGCCGCCGGAGAACTCGTGCGGGTAGCTGTCGACGCGCTTGTCCGGCTGCGGGATGCCGACCCGGTCGAGCATCTCGACCGCGCGCCGCTTGGCGGTCTTCTTGTCGACGTCGTGGTGGATGCGGTACGCCTCCACGATCTGCGCGCCGATCGTGTAGTACGGGTGCAGCGCGGACAGCGGGTCCTGGAAGATCATCGCCATCTCGCGGCCGCGCAGCCGTCGCACGTAGTCCGGGTCGGCGGACAGCAGTTCGGTGCCGTCGAGCCAGATCTCGCCGGAGATCCGCGCCTTGCGCTTGCCGTACTGGCCGGCGGTGTGCAGGCCCATGATGCCGAGCGAGGTCACCGACTTGCCGGAGCCGGACTCGCCCACGATGCCGAGGGTCTTGCCCTTCTCCAGCTGGAAGCTGAGCCCGTCGACGGACTTGACCAGACCGTCGTCCGTCGGGAAGTGCACCTTGAGGTCGCGCACCTCCAGGAAGGCGGTGGGCGGCTTCGAGGCGCCGGTGGGCTCGCCCACGGCCGCTCCGGTCTTGCTGAGTTCGGTCATGTGAGCCTCACTCGGGGGTCGATCACGGCGTACAGGATGTCCACCACGAGGTTGGCGACGAGCACGGCGAGCGACGTGATCAGGGTGACGCCCAGGATGAACGGCAGGTCCTGGTTCTTGATCGCGTCCAGCACCTTCTGGCCGAGGCCGGGGAGGCTGAACGTGGTCTCGGTCAGGATCGCCCCGCCCATGAGGGCGCCGATGTCCATGCCGAGCATGGTGAGGATCGGCGTCATCGTGGAGCGCATGGCGTGCTTGCGGATCACGACCTGCTCGCGCAGGCCCTTGGCGCGGGCCGTGCGGATGTAGTCCTCGCCGAGGATCTCCAGCATGGTGGCGCGGGTGATACGGGCGTACATCGCCGCGTACAGGAACGCCAGGGTGACCCACGGAAGGATCATGCCGCCGAGCCAGCCCGTGAAGCTGTCCTCGAAGGGCACGTACTCGCCGTCGATCCAGCCCAGTCCGTAGCTGAAGATCGCCAGGCTCAGCAGACCGGTGAAGTAGATGGGCAGGGAGACACCCGCGAGGGCGACGACCATCGCGCTGCGGTCCCAGACGCTGCCCCGCTTGAGCGCGGAGAGCACGCCCGCCGCGACGCCCATGAGCAGCCACAGCACGGCGGCACCGAGCGCCAGTCCCAGGGTCACCGGGAAGCGGTCGGTCAGCACCGGCCAGACGGCCTGTTCGCTGCGGAAGGAGTACCCGAAGCAGGGCGCGGCGCACTCGGTGACGTCGCCGCCGGCCGCGTAGGTGCGGCCCATGAAGATGCCCCGGAAGAACTCCCAGACCTGGACGAACACCGGGTCGCTCAGGCCCAGCTTCTGCCGCACCGCCTCGACGGCGGCCGGGTCGGCCTGCTTGCCCACGAAGCTCGTGGCCAGGTCGACTCCCGCCCACTTGGGGACGAGGAAGAAGATGCTGAAGACCACCAGGATGATGACCACCAGCATCACTGCGGCGGCGAACAGCCGCCTGATGAGGTAAGCGAGCACAGCTCTCGGCCCGGCGGCGGACCAGGGCCACCGGAGTTCGTCCGGTGGCCCACGGTCACGCCGCCCCGGCCTTCACCTGCCTTTCGTGCCGTATGGCGGGTGTGCCGGGCCGGATTACTTCTTGACGCCCAGGCTCACGAAGTCGTACATGCCGTTGTACGCGTCGGTCGTGTAGACGTTCGTGAGGGCGGGCGAGCGCCAGTTGATGAACTTCTCGAACACGAAGGGCAGGTAGTAGCCGCCCTCCATGACCTTGTGGTTGATCTCCGTCGAGATCTGGGCCTTCTTCGCCTCGTCCAGCTCCTTGACGTAGTCGTCGAAGAGCTTGTCGATCGCCTTGTCCTTGATCATGGCGAAGTTGTTGTTGCCGCTCTCGAGGATGTACTTGCTGCTCCACAGCGGCAGACCGAAGCCCTGGACCGTGGCGAAGTCCGGACCCCAGCCCATGATGATGATGCCGTAGCCCTTCTTCTTCACGTTCGAAGGGCTGCCGATGATGCCGGAGGTCTGCGAGCCGTCGTACTGGTCGATCTCGGCCTGGATGCCGACCTTCTTCAGCGAGGCCTGCATCGACTCGGCGGTGGCCACCTCGACCGGCTTGTTGTTGCGGACCGCGATGCGGGTCTTGAAGCCGTTGGGCTGGCCGCAGGCCTTCAGCTCTTCCTTGGCCTTCTCGACGTTGCCCTTCTTGTTCGCACCGGCGATCTCGTACGGGTCGTACTTCTGACCCTCGGAGCCCGGCACGGACGGCGGCAGCATGTTGGTGCCGATGTCACCGCCGGCGATGGGGCCGCCGCGCGCGTTCTGCAGCGAGACGTGGTCGGCACCGTAGATCACGGCCTTGCGGCAGTGGATGTTGTCGAACGGCTTCACCGTCTGCGGGAAGACCGCGTAACGGATGTAGCCGGTGACCGGGTTGTCCAGGTTCTCCTTGTGCTGCTTCAGGGCGGTGGTGCGGCCCTGCGGCGACATGCCGGTCTGGTTGATGTCCAGGTGGTAGTCGCCGTTGATCAGGCGCTGGTCCATGTCGTTGGCGTTGGTGAAGAACCGGACGCTGATCTTGTCCGGCAGCGCCTTGCGGATCGGGTCCGAGTCCTGCTTCCACTCCGCGTTGCGGGTGAGGACCAGGGACTTGCCCGGGGAGTACGACTGGAACTTGTACGGGCCGCTGGAGAACGGCTTCAGGCCGTACTTCGACTTGGTGTCCTTGTCCTGGCGGACCGGGGACGCCGACGGCATCGCGAGCATCTCGGGGAAGTCGCTGTTGGCCGCGGGGAGCTTGAAGACGATGGTCTTCTCGTCCGGCGTCTCGATGGCCTTCAGGCCGAGCTTGTCGGCGGACTTGTCCTTGTACGGACCCTGGTACTCGCCCTTCGGGTCCAGGATGTCCTTCAGGTAGACCGGGCCGCCGGACAGCACGTCCTGCGCCCACTGGCGCTCGATGCCGTACTTCACGTCCTGGGACGTGATCGGCTTGCCGTCCTCCCAGGTGACGCCGTCACGCAGGGTGAAGGTGTAGGTCTTGCCGTCGTCCGAGACCTTGCCCGCGTCGGTGGCGAGGTCGGGCGTGAGCTCGGCGCCCGCCTTGCCCGGCTCGGTCTTGAAGCTGAGCAGCTGACGGCTGTAGTAGCGCATGAAGTTCCAGGCAAAGCCGTAGTAGCCGCGCGTGGTGTCCCACGAGTCGGCGTCCTGGGCTCCGGCGAACTTCAGCTCGCCGCCCTTGGCGGAGGCCTGGTTGGCCAGCTTGTTGTTGGCCGCGTCGAAGCCGGCCCCCTTGCTGCTGTCGCCGTTGCTGTCTTCGCCGCCGCCGCACGCCGCCGTGCCCAGCAGCGCCGCGACCACAGCGGCAGCGGCCATGGCCTGCTTGCGCCGCCCTGAGGTGCGTTGGGTAGTCACGATCTCGGATCCTCCGGTTGTGATGAGAGGTCCCGTGCCAGATGCCACGGGTCGCTTGGGGTACGGCAGTTCAGCGGGAGCCCTTCGGGTCGAGCGCGTCACGCACGCCGTCGCCGAAGAGGTTGAAGGCAAGAACGGTGATGAAGATCGCCACGCCCGGGATCACCATGTACATGGGGTCCGAGTCGTAGTAGTCGATCGCGCTCGAGAGCATCTGGCCCCAGGAGGCCGTGGGCGGCTTGACGCCCACGCCCAGGAAGCTGAGTGCCGCTTCGGTGAGGATGTTGGTCGGGATCATCATCGTCGTGTACACGATGATCGGCGCGACGAGGTTGGGCAGCAGTTCCTTGAAGAGGATGTAGAACCGCCCCGCGCCCAGCGATCGGGCCGCCTCGACGTACTCCCGTTCACGCAGGGAGAGCGTCTGACCGCGCACCACGCGTCCGATGTAGGGCCAGCCGAAGAAACCGATGACGAGGATCATCACGAACAGGCGGACGCCCGTACCGGTCAGCCCCAGCATCTCGTTCGGCATGACGGAGACCAGGGCGATGATGAACAGCAGCTGCGGGAAGGCCAGCAGACCGTCCATCACGCGGCTGATCGCGGCGTCGACCCACCCGCCGAAGAAACCGGCGAGGATACCCAGCACGGTACCGATGACCACCGCCACCAGCGCCGACAGGAAGCCGACGAGGAGCGAGATCCGGGCGCCGTAGACGATGCGGGCGAAGATGTCGCGGCCGTTGACCGGCTCCACGCCCAGCAGGTGCTCACCGCTGATGCCGCCCCAGGAGCCCGTCGGGGTGCCGAACAGCGGGTCGATGAGGTCCTCGTGGTGGGTCTCGGGATCCTGTCCGACGAGGCTCGTGATCACCGGCGCGAGCAGCGCGACGGCGATCAGGAAGAGCACGACGACGCTTCCCGCGAGGGCGAGTTTGTCCCGCTTCAGGCGCTCCCAGGCGATCCGGCCCAAGGAGCGCCCCTGCACGGCCTTCGCGTCGGAACTGACTACCGCCGCTTCTTCGGCCGCACTCGGAGCCGCTTCCGCGGTCGGCTCGTGCAATGGTGCCGTCATCTGGCAGGGACCCCTCTCAACCGGCGGTGGCCGGCCAGCACTTGCCGCTGTGGCGGCGTTTCAGTCCGTCGTACGCAGGGGTGAACACCCCTGGTGCGGGAGTCTTCAACGCTTCGGCGTTTTGTTGCCAGACTTGACGGAGAATGGATGCGCAACCGTGATGCTGTCCGGGGGGTTCCGTTATCCGAACGGACGGTTACGGCCGTCGGACGCGGGCGAGTCGGGTTGTTCGGCACATTTCCTGTCCTACCACCCTTCTCTACGCGCGGAGAGTCACCGCGGGCGAGCCGCCCGTCTGCCATTCGGTCGGATCAGTAGCGGCCCTGCGCGGGAGGGAATCCGTACCCCGCGGCGGGCGCCTGCGCGGGGGCCCCGTGCGCCTCGCGGTCGTAGAACGGGCGGGCGTTGGCGCGCAGCCACATCGCCACCGGGTCGTGTTCGTCGGACAGCGCGACCGTCGACACCGGCAGGCCCTCCGGGACCGCGCCGATCGACTGCTGCATCATCGCGCGCACCGCGTCCACGGCGGGCGGGCTCGTGTCGTAGACGTCGAGACCGATGGCGAGGTACGGCGCGCCCAGCGCCGGCTGCACCCAGGCGCGGCGCAGCGAGCGGACTGCCGGGGTGCGGTGGGCGTTCTGCGCGATCAGGGCGTAGAACTGCGGGATCTCGATGGCCGGCTCGGACAGCCGCAGGGGTCCGGCGGGCTGCCGGTCCAGGCCGGTGGCGATGCGGCGCAGGTCCAGCCAGGGGATGCCGACGCCGCCGCCCGGGGCGTGCGGGTTGAGCCAGAGGCCGAAGCGCTCCGGGTAGAGCGCGCGGGCCACCTCCAGGCCGTCGACCACCTCGTACGAGCGGTTCCAGCCGCTGGCGGAGAGTTCCTGGGCGGAGGTCACGCAGGGGGCGTAGCCGTGGCCGTCGACCTCCATGTTCCCGTACTGGGCGTCCGGGGAGCCGGCCTGGCCGTGCCACAGCAGCATCCAGATCTGGCCGGACGACGGGGTGGCGAGCGCGCGGAGCAGCGCCTCGTAGGCGTCGTAGCGCCCGGGCGTCACCTGGCGCAGCATGTGCTCGACCTGTCCGGCCGCGGCTGTGCCGCTCGCGCTCACGTTGTGCCCCTTCGGGAAAGTGCCGTCGGTTATGAAACCAGATTAAGTGTGGCGGGGCCGGGGTGGGAGTTCGGTGGCCCGCGCGCCCGTCCTCACGCCTGCCGTTGGTAGAACGGCTTGACCCGCTCGCGCATCCAGTCGCCCACCGGGTCCTGGGCCACGTCCAGGAGGACGAGGTTGACCGGCCACTTGACCGGGGAGGTACCGAGGGCGCGGCCGAGGGCGTCCATCGGCAGGGCTCTCAGGTCGCCCTCCCACTGGGAGAGTTCGACGCCGACGAACATGACGGGGTCGGCCGTCTCGATCGCGGCGAGGCAGCGGCGGGCCGTGCGGACCACGCCGATGCCCTCGAACTCGGTGGCGGCGGCGGACAGGAAGCCGACCGGGTCGTCCTGCCAGTCGGGCTCGAACAGGCGGACCCGGCCGCCGCTCGCGGGCCCGTCCAGCGGGGTGCGCCCGGCGCGGCACAACTCGGCGACGGCGGGCGGCGGCAGGGGTATGCCGACCACTCCGCCGGGGTTGACGGCGATGCCGGCCTGCGGGGGCAGGCCGCGCGCGAACTCCACGGCGGGCGCGATGGCGTACGACATGTGGGCGCCGACGACCTGGCGGAACTGTTCCTCGGAGCTGAACACCGGCACGTAGGCCTGGCCCTCGATCTCCAGTGTGGGCAGGTCCAGCGGGCCGCTGTGCGGGCCGCCGCCCGGCAGCGGCACCCAGACGAAGCTGCGGCCGAGCACCTCGACGATCCGGCCGCCGGCCGAGGGGACGCCGAGGGAGGCGGAGAGCACCTCCTCCAGTTCGTTGCCGGGCCATCCACCGTGCGGGTGGGGGTGCGCCTGCGCCGGGAAGTCCGCGGAGAATTCCGCCGGGAAGTCCATCTGCCTACCGCCTGACTGGTGCCACTGCTGTGGCTGAAAAGGCTAACGGGTGCCGGGCGCGGTCCGGTCAGCCCGTGAAGCCGATCCTGCGCAGCGCGTTCGCCGCGTCCCGGTCGACGAGGACCGCCGAGCCGCAGCCGGCCGGCAGGTCGCCCTCGGCGACCGCGCGCAGCAGCCGGTTCGTGGCCGAGCGGTGCCTGCGGAACGCGTAGCGGGAGACGCCCCGGCCGCGGTCGCGCTGGCCGGCCAGCGCCTCCTGCGGCGTCACGTCGAGCAGCAGCAGGTGCAGTTTGCCGCCCCGGCGGCGGGCCTCGCGGGCCAGCCAGCCGCGCACCCAGGCCTGGGTGCCGCAGTCGTGCACGACGACGCCCTCGCCGGAGCGCAGCGCGCGCCGCAGCCCGGCGTAGTGCGCGAGGCGGACCAGCGGGCGGTAGACGGCGTACGGCAGGAAGCCGGGCACACGCCGGTCCCAGCGGTCGCGGGTGTCCTGGGAGTCGACGCGTCTGCCGGGCACGGCGCGTCGCATCAGCGTGGACTTGCCGCTGCCGGGCAGGCCGGTGACGACGACGAGGTCGCGTGGTCCGAAGAGGAGGGCGCGCGGGCTGTGTCCGCCGCGGTCGCGCAGGTCGCGGACGACGGGGGCGGGCTGCGGGCCGCAGGCTCCCCGGGCCCGGGCCGGGACAGTGGCCTGCTTGGGCAGCGTGAGGCCCGAGGTCGTGGCGTACGCCGTGGTCCTGTTCACCGTGATCGTCCCCCCTGGGGTCGGGTACGGAGTCCCGTTCCCGCCGAGTGTAAAGAGAAGGTAATGCAGACCGTCCCGCTTTTTCGTTCGCTTACTGCCACAAGACGGTGACAAGTACGCCCTGTCGGCGAGTCGGCCGGGCGTGCAATGATGTGGCCGCCAACTGCATACCGGCCGCTTGAATCCGCGCGGGAGAGTCCCCGGCACTGTCCGGGGCGCCGAAGGAGCAAGTCCCTCCCTTGAATCTCTCAGGCCCCGTTACCGCGCGGGCGAGGCACATCTGAAAAGCGGGCCGCTGTGTCAGTGGCTCCACCCAAGGTGCAAGCCATTGCCCATCCCTTTCCCGGGCTGGTCATGGCGAACCTCTCAGGTTCCGATGACAGATGGGGAGGACCGACCTCGCCTGTCATGCCCTTGGAGACGACCGTCCGATGAGCAGTAACGAACCCCGCCGTACCGCGCTCGACGCCCTGCACCGCTCGCTCGGCGCGACCATGACCGACTTCGCCGGCTGGGACATGCCCCTGCGCTACGGCTCCGAGCGCGACGAGCACGTCGCCGTGCGCACCCGGGCCGGCCTGTTCGACCTCTCGCACATGGGCGAGATCACCGTCACCGGCGCCGAGGCCGCCGCGCTCCTGAACTACGCCCTCGTCGGCAACATCGCCTCCGTCGGCGTCGGCCGCGCCCGCTACACCATGATCTGCCGGGCCGACGGCGGCATCCTCGACGACCTGATCGTGTACCGGCTCGCCCAGACCGAGTACATGGTGGTCGCGAACGCCTCCAACGCCCAGGTCGTGCTGGACGCGCTCGTGGAGCGTTCGGCCGGCTTCGACGCGGAGGTGCGCGACGACCGGGACGCGTACGCGCTGCTCGCCGTACAGGGCCCCGAGTCGCCGGGGATCCTCGCCTCGCTGACGGACGCCGACCTGGACGGCCTGAAGTACTACGCCGGTCTGCCCGGCACCGTCGCGGGCGTCCCGGCGCTGATCGCGCGCACCGGCTACACCGGCGAGGACGGCTTCGAGCTGTTCGTGAAGCCGGAGCACGCCGTGGAGCTGTGGCAGGCGCTGACCAAGGCCGGCGAGAGCGCCGGTCTGGTGCCCTGCGGCCTGTCCTGCCGTGACACGCTGCGCCTTGAGGCGGGCATGCCGCTGTACGGGCACGAGCTGACGACGGAGCTGACGCCGTTCGACGCCGGGCTCGGCCGCGTCGTGAAGTTCGAGAAGGAGGGCGACTTCGTGGGCCGCGAGGCGCTCGCCGAGGCCGCCTCCCGCGCCCAGGAGAACCCGCCGCGGGTCCTGGTCGGCCTGGTCGCCGAGGGCCGCCGCGTCCCGCGCGCCGGGTACTCCGTGGTCGCCGGCGGCGAGGTGATCGGCGAGGTCACGTCCGGCGCCCCGTCGCCCACGCTGGGCAAGCCGATCGCGATGGCGTACGTCGACGCGGCGCACGCGGCGCCGGGCACGCCCGGGGTCGGCGTGGACATCCGGGGCAGCCACGAGCCGTACGAGGTCGTGGCGCTGCCGTTCTACAAGCGCCAGAAGTAGACACTTTTCAGCGCGGCCTACGCTGGTCACGGCGTGACGCCGCGCACGTTTCCGCTGTTCAACAGCGCTCTGAGCAGTACCTCATTCACCAGCACTCCCTCGCGTACAGGAGAATTCAGGCCATGAGCAACCCCCAGCAGCTGCGCTACAGCAAGGAGCACGAGTGGCTGTCGGCCGCCGAGGACGGCGTCTCGACGGTCGGCATCACGGAGCACGCGGCGAACGCGCTCGGCGACGTCGTCTTCGTCCAGCTCCCGGAGGTCGGTGCCACCGTGACCGCGGGCGAGTCCTGCGGCGAGCTGGAGTCGACGAAGTCGGTCTCCGACCTGTACTCCCCCGTCTCCGGTGAGATCACCGAGGTCAACGAGGACGTCGTCAACGACCCGTCGCTGGTGAACTCCGCGCCCTTCGAGGGCGGCTGGCTGTTCAAGGTGCGTGTCACCCAGGAGCCCGGCGACCTGCTCTCCGCCGACGAGTACACCGCCTACTCCGCCGGCTGAGAGGTCGTAGTCCCATGTCGCTTCTGAACACGCCCCTGCACGAGCTCGACCCGGACGTGGCCGCCGCGGTCGACGCCGAGCTGGACCGTCAGCAGTCCACCCTGGAGATGATCGCCTCCGAGAACTTCGCGCCGGTCGCGGTCATGGAGGCCCAGGGCTCGGTCCTCACCAACAAGTACGCCGAGGGCTACCCGGGCCGCCGCTACTACGGCGGCTGCGAGCACGTCGACGTGGTCGAGCAGATCGCCATCGACCGCGTGAAGGAACTCTTCGGCGCCGAGCACGCCAACGTGCAGCCGCACTCGGGCGCGCAGGCCAACGCGGCCGCGATGTTCGCGCTGCTCAAGCCCGGCGACACGATCATGGGTCTGAACCTCGCGCACGGCGGGCACCTGACCCACGGCATGAAGATCAACTTCTCCGGCAAGCTCTACGACGTGGTCGCCTACCACGTCGGCGACGACGGCCGCGTCGACATGGCCGAGGTCGAGCGCCTCGCCAAGGAGGCCAAGCCGAAGCTGATCGTCGCCGGCTGGTCGGCGTACCCGCGGCAGCTGGACTTCGCCGCGTTCCGCCGGATCGCGGACGAGGTCGGCGCGTACCTCATGGTCGACATGGCGCACTTCGCCGGTCTCGTCGCGGCCGGGCTGCACCCCAACCCCGTCCCCCACGCGCACGTGGTCACCACCACGACCCACAAGACGCTGGGCGGCCCGCGCGGCGGTGTGATCCTGTCGACCGCCGAACTCGCCAAGAAGATCAACTCGGCCGTCTTCCCCGGTCAGCAGGGCGGTCCGCTGGAGCACGTGGTCGCCGCCAAGGCCGTCGCGTTCAAGGTCGCCGCGTCCGAGGACTTCAAGGAGCGCCAGCGCCGTACCCTGGAGGGCGCCCGCATCCTCGCCGAGCGCCTCGTCCGGGACGACGTGCGGGCCGTGGGCGTGGACGTCCTGTCCGGCGGCACGGACGTGCACCTCGTGCTGGTGGACCTGCGCGACTCGGAGCTGGACGGCCAGCAGGCCGAGGACCGCCTCCACGAGGTCGGCATCACCGTCAACCGCAACGCGATCCCGAACGACCCGCGCCCGCCGATGGTGACGTCCGGCCTGCGGATCGGCACGCCCGCCCTCGCCACCCGCGGCTTCACGGCCGAGGACTTCGCCGAGGTCGCGGACGTGATCGCCGAGGCGCTCAAGCCGTCGTACGACGCCGAGGCCCTCAAGGGCCGCGTGAAGGCGCTGGCCGACAAGCACCCGCTGTACCCGAACATCGGCAAGTAACGCCGCGGCGGCGGGGCACCCGGGACCCGGCGTGCCCCGCCCGCACCCCTTCGCACCACTTCTGCACCACCCCCGCTGTTGAGGAGTCCCCCGTGGCCATCTCGGTCTTCGATCTGTTCTCGATCGGCATCGGCCCGTCGAGCTCCCACACGGTGGGCCCGATGCGGGCGGCGCGCATGTTCGCCCGGCGACTGCGCAACGAGGGCCTGCTCGACGCCGTCACCTCGGTGCGCGCCGAGCTGTACGGCTCGCTCGGCGCGACCGGGCACGGCCACGGCACGCCCAAGGCGGTGCTGCTCGGCCTGGAGGGCGACTCGCCCCGCACGGTCGACGTGGAGAGCGCCGACGAGCGCGTGGAGACGATCAGGTCCACCGGCCGGCTCCGCCTCCTCGGCACCCACGAGATCGCCTTCTCCTTCGACGACGACCTGGTCCTGCACCGCCGCAAGACCCTCCCCTACCACGCCAACGGCATGACCCTGTGGGCCCACGACGCCTCCGGGACGGAGCTGCTGTCGAAGACGTACTACTCGGTGGGCGGCGGCTTCGTCGTCGACGAGGACGCGGTCGGCGCCGACCGGATCAAGCTGGACGACACCGTCCTCAAGTACCCCTTCCGTACCGGGGACGAGCTGCTGCGCCTGACCCGGGAGACCGGCCTGTCGATCTCCGCGCTGATGCTGGAGAACGAGCGGGCCTGGCGCACCGAGGAGGAGATCCACGACGGGCTGCTGGAGATCTGGCGCGTCATGCAGGCGTGCGTGAAGCGCGGCATGTCCCGCGAGGGCATCCTGCCCGGCGGCCTCAAGGTGCGCCGCCGCGCCGCGAACACCGCGCGCAAGCTGCGCTCCGAGGGCGACGCGCAGGCCCTCGCCATGGAGTGGATCACCCTGTACGCGATGGCCGTGAACGAGGAGAACGCGGCCGGCGGCCGGGTCGTCACCGCCCCGACGAACGGCGCGGCCGGCATCATCCCGGCGGTCCTGCACTACTACATCAACTTCGTGCCCGGCGCCGACGAGGAGGGCGTGGTCCGCTTCCTGCTGGCGGCCGGCGCGATCGGCATGCTGTTCAAGGAGAACGCCTCCATCTCCGGCGCCGAGGTCGGCTGCCAGGGCGAGGTCGGCTCCGCCTGCTCGATGGCGGCGGGCGCGCTCGCCGAAGTACTGGGCGGGTCCCCGGAGCAGGTCGAGAACGCGGCCGAGATCGGCATGGAGCACAACCTGGGCCTGACCTGCGACCCGGTCGGCGGCCTCGTCCAGATCCCGTGCATCGAGCGCAACGGCATGGCCGCGGTGAAGGCCGTGACCGCCGCCCGCATGGCGATGCGCGGCGACGGCTCCCACAAGGTGTCCCTGGACAAGGTCATCAAGACGATGAAGGACACCGGCGCGGACATGTCGGTCAAGTACAAGGAGACGGCGCGGGGCGGGCTGGCGGTGAACATCATCGAGTGCTGAGGGCGCACCGCGCTCGCCTTGCCCACGGCGTGTCGGTCCTTCGGGCCGTCCTGAATGCGCAGGTCAGAGAGCTGGTGGCCTCGGCGCCTGGTGACGGAGTCAGGGAGCGGGACTGCGGTGACGGGCGAGGGGGCGCGGCTGCGGGTGCCCGTGGGGGCGGATGCCGAGCGGTGGGTCACGCGGGCCGGGTGCCGGCGGGTGCTGTACGTCGTGCACAACGTGACCTCCGCGACCCGGCTGCTGGACGTGCTGCCGCTGTTCCACGGTGACGTACGGGTGCAGTTGTTCGCCACGTGCACCGGATCGTCCCCGTTCCTGGCCGGCGTGCCCGAGCTGCTGGCGCGGGCCGGGCTGCCGGTGCTGCCGTGGGACCAGGCCAGGGACACCGCGTTCGACCTGGCGGTGACGGCCGGCTACGGCGGCGAACTCCACGAGATCCAGGCCGAGTTGGTCGTGCTGTCGCACGGCGTCGGCTACAACAAGAGGCTGGCCGAACCCGGTACCCCCCGGACGGAAAGCCCGGTCTTCGGCCTCTCGCGCGAGTGGGTCCTGGTCGACGGACGCCCGATCGCCAGGGCGACCGTCCTGTCCCACCCCGAGCAACTGGACCGGCTGCGCGCCTCCTGCCCCGAGGCGGCACCCACGGCCGTCCTCGCCGGCGACCCCTGCTACGACCGCGTCCTCGCCGCCCTCCCGGAACGCGACCGCTTCCGCCGCGCCCTCGGCGTGGCACCGGGCCAGCGGCTGATCGTGCTCAACTCGACCTGGTCGGCCCGCTCCCTCTTCGGCGCCGACCTGCTGCCCGGGCTGCTGTGCCGCCTGACCGGTGAACTGCCCGCCGACGAGTACCGCGCCGTCGCCGTCCTGCACCCCAACATCTGGTACGGACACGGACCCGGCCAGGTCCGCGCCTGGCTCGACCACGCCCGCCGGGCCGGCCTCGACACCGTCGACCCGCTCACGGAATGGCGGCAGGCCCTGATCGCCGCCGACTGCGTCCTGGGCGACCACTCCAGCGTCACCTACTACGCGGCGTCCATCGGCGTCCCCGTCCTGCTCGGCGCCTTCCCGCACCAGGACCTCGACCCGCTCTCCCCCGTCGCCGCCCTCGGCCGTACGGCGCCCCGCCTGCGCCCCGGCGCGAGCCTGCGGGCACAGCTCGACCGGACGATCGCCTCCCACGAGCCGGAGCGCTACAAGGACCTGGCGGAGCAGACCAGTTCGTCACCGGGAGAGTCCGCCGCACTGCTGCGCCGCCTCTTCTACCGCCTCATGGACCTCACCGAGCCCACGAGCCACCCCGCGCTGCTCGACCCGCTGCCCCTGCCGCCGTTCCGGCCCGCCCGCCGCACCGCCCCGGTCCGCGTCCTGGCCGGTCCCCTCGACACGGACCCGCCGGGCGTCACGATCGTCCGGTACGCCGTCGGCGGCGACGCGCCCGATCAGGCCGAAAGCCCTTCGGAGCACGCCGCGTTCGCCCACACCGTCGTCGACGAGGAGACCCGCGAGGCCGGCCGGCTGCGGATCGCGGACGTCGTCGTACGGCACGCCGCCGAGGACGACCCGCGCCTCGGACCACCGGCCGCGTGGACCTCGGAGACGCTCACCCGCCACCCGTACTGCTCCCTCGCCGTCTACGTCGACGGCCCGGACCGCTGCGTCGTCCGCACCCGCGCCGGCGACCTCGTACGGCTGACCGCCGCCCCTGGTCCGGACGGGCGGCCCGACCTGTGCGACCCCGCCGCCCACGCCTCCGCGCTGCACGCCTGGCTGGCCGGTGGCCGCACCCTCGCCGAGGCCGTGCCCCGGCTCATCGTGCGCACCGGCGCGACGGCACACCACGTCACCGTCGAGCCGCTGACCGACGCCCCGCGCTGACCGGCCGGGCGGCTCACGCGTCCAGTTCGGCCGGCCGCTCCCGCACGCGGTCGGCGCCGATCCGGTCGCCGTGCTCCTCGTACCGCTCGGCCGCGGCACGCAGATTCGCCGCCTCCTGCTCCGGGCGGCCCGCGAGGCGGTGGCTGCGGGCCCGCAGCTCGGTGGCGTCCGCGAGCTGGAGTCCCGCACCGGCCCGCTCCATGGTCTCGACGGCCCGGTCCAGGCACACCCGCGCGAGATCCGTGTCCCCCGCGTCGAGGTGCGTCTCGCCCAGGCTCATGTAGACCCGGCCCGCGTTGTACGCGTCGCCCCCGCCCGGCAGCCGGCGGAAACTCGCCAGCGCGTCGTTCAGCCGGGTGACGGCCGCCGGGAAGCGCCCCTGCCGGGCCTCGGCGCGGCCGATGTGGTGTTCCAGCAGGGCCGTCGCGCGGGGCACGTCCGGCCACCCGTCGTCGCCCTCCCGGATCCGGCCCAGGATCCGCCGGGCCTCCTCGAAGCACCGCTGCGCGTCCGCGTACCGCCACTGCTTCAGGCGGAGCAGCCCCAGCGCCTCGACCGCGCTCGCCCGCCCCCGGTGGTGGCCGCACTCCCGGTCCGCCTCCGCCGCCGCCACCAGCGCCGCCTCGGCGTCGTCGGCCTGCCCCGCGCCCATGTACCCGAACGCGAGCTGCGTCAGCATGCGGCCCACCGCACGCGGGTCGTCGAACTCCGCCGCGCGGCGCCGGGCCGCCTCCACACCGAGCCGGTGGGTGTCGATCCACTGGGCGTGGAAGCCCAACAGCAGGTGCAGGCCCCACATCGCCTCGCACAACTGCCACACGAGGTCGTCGAAGCCGTGGTGGTCGGCCGCCCGGATCACGGCCGCCAGGTTCTCCCGCTCGCGGCGCAGTTCCGCCAACGCCCGCCTGCCGTCGGCCGGATCGCGGTCCCGCGGCAGTTCGAGGCCCCGGTAGGCGGGACCGAGGCGCCAGCGCAGCGGCATGACCCGGCGTCCGGCTCAGCAGACCGAACAGCCGCTCGGAGGTCCGTCTGCCCATCTCCCCGCCCGCTCCGGACAGCGCGCCCGAGGCGACGGTCCCGACGGCCGAGAGCACCATTCCCATCAGCGGTTCCGCGCAGAACTCCCCCAATTCGCCGTGCCCGCAATCGTATCGACAGGATCCGGAGGACGGAGGGGGATCATCCGTGCCGGTCCGGGGCATAACAACAGTCCCGACTCCACTCCCCCGACCGGCATTTCAAGGGAGTTCCCCATGCTGCGCGGCATCGACGTGAGCGCCTACCAGCCCTCCTCCTACGACACCGACGGCCTGTCCTTCGTCTTCGTCAAGGCGACGGAGGGCCGCAGCTACGTCAACCCGAAACTCGCGGCCCAGACGAAGACGGCCCGCGACGCCGGCCTCGTCGTCGGCTTCTACCACTTCCTCTGGCCGGGCAACCTCACGGCCCAGGCCGAGTACTTCGTCAGCAAGGCCCCGGAGAGAGCGGGCGACATCCTCGCGGTCGACTGGGAATCGACGAGCGAGGGCACCCATGCGAGCAACGCCGAGAAGGACCGCTTTATCCGGAAAGTGAAGGAACTCCGCCCGAACAACCGCGTGATTCTGTACGCGAACCGCCATTTCTGGCTCAACGTCGACACGACCTCGTACGCCGGCGACGCCCTCTGGATCGCCGACTACGTCACCGCGGGCAAGCCCCGCATCAAGGCCAGGTGGCGCTTCCACCAGTACACCGACGACCCGCTGGACAAGAACGTCGCCGACTTCGAGAGCCGGGCCGCCCTGCGGGAGTGGGCGAAGCGCTGACGGCCGCGCAAGCGCGGGCATGCCGAAGGGGCGCCGGGGTCTCCGTCAGGAGGTGGCGCCCCTTCGGTGGGTGTCACTTGTTCAGGTAGGCCCAGAACTCGTCGAACGACATCATCTTGTCGCCGTTCAGGTCACGGCTGTTGATGATCGCCTCGGCGACCGACTCGGTGACGTTCCAGTCGCCCTGTCGCGCCAGGGCCGTCTTGAACTCGGCGGCGGTGATGAGGCCGTCCCCGTCCAGATCGATCCGCTCGAACTGCTTGCGCGCTTCCTCGATGTCGGCCACCGGCCCGCCCCTCATTCCATGCTGTGATCACGTGGATCGTCCTACTGTCGCCGGTCAGATTAACCGGCGATCGGGACACGGCAGGGGCGGGGTCCGGCTCAGTGCCAGGGCTTGTAGTGCGGGTTGCTCTCGCAGTCGCTCATGATCTCGACCTTGGTCTTCTTGTCGACCGGGCACACACCGATGATGTACTCGCGGGCGATGCCGCCGGGGAAGGCGACCTCGACCTGGTCGGCCCACTTGTGCGTGTCGCCGATGGTCTTGTTCACGTCGACGCCGCCGGGCGCGTCGATGTAGTAGTTGTAGCCCGCCTTGTACCAGGTCTTGTAGAGGTCGTGGTCGTACGTCGTCGAGACGTACGGGGAGGGCTGGTTGACCAGGACGTACTTCTCGACGTCGTACTGGCCGTTCACCACGTCCTTGGGGTGGAAGCCCTGTTCGAAGACGACCGCCGGGCCGCGGCTGTCGCTGCGGTAGAGGGTGCCGCAGGTGGTGCGCCACACGGGCTCGGGGGTGATGCGGTTCACGTCGACGTCGCGGTTGGCGGCGGCCTTCAGCTTGTCGTCGAACTGCGGGCAGGCCGGGGCCGCCTTGGCGGGCGCGGCGGGCTTCGCGGGCGCGGCCGGTTCGGCGTTGGCGGCCGCCGTGGTGGCGAGGACGGCGGCGAGGGACACGGCGGCGGCAGCGGTCCGCCGCCGCAGGCGAGTTGTGATCATGGGAGCACCATGGCCGTCCGGCGGCGGCGGTTCGTGGATCATCACCCCATCGGGGGCGTGTCCCGCGCCGTCCCCAACCGCCGCCGCGGGAGCCGGTCGTTCAGCGGAAGACGCCGGTGTGGCCGAGGGAGTAGCGCCCGGGCTGCGGGTAGACGGCGAGGCCGTGCGGCCCGCTGCCGACCTTGACGCGGGCGAGCTGCGTACCGGTGCGGGTGTCGATGGCGTACACCTCGGCGTCGTAGCGGCCGGACAGCCACAGGACCTTGCCGTCGGCGGAGACGCCGCCCATGTCGGGGCTGCCGCCGTCGGGCAGGCGCCACTTCTTGGTGATCTTCCCGCGGGTGAAGTCGAAGACGGAGACGGTGCCTTCGCCGCGGTTGGAGACGTACATCTCGCGGGAGTCGCGGCTGACGTAGAGGCCGTGGCAGCCCTTGCCGGTGGGCAGGAAGCGCGGCTTGCCGAACGTGTCCCCGTCCACGATCCACATGCCGTCGGCCATCATGTCGGCGACGTAGAACTCCTTGCCGTCGGGCGAGATCTTGACGTCCTGCGGCATGGCGCCGTCGAACGGCAGCCGCTGCTGTCCGACGACCTTCATCCTCTCGGTGTCGACCTTGAGCAGTTCGCCGCTGAACTCGCAGGAGACGATGAAGTAGCGGCCGTCGAGGGAGAAGTCGGCGTGGTTGACGCCGTAGCAGCTGACGGGCACGGTCTTCTTCCGCTTCATGGTGTGCGGGTCGCGGAAGACGAGTTCGCGGTCGAGGGAGGCCATGACGACGGCGTATCTGCCGTTGGGCGTGAAGTAGAGGTTGTACGGGTCGTGCACCTCCACCGGCTTGCCGGCCTTGCCGGTTCTCGGGTCGATGGGGGTGAGGGTGTGGCCGCGGTTGTTGTTGACCCACAGGGTCTTCAGGTCCCAGCTCGGGACGACGTGCTGGGGCTGCCGGCCGACGCGGAGGGTGTCGACGACCTCGTACGTCTTCGGGTCGATGACCGTGACGGTGTCGGACTCGGTGTTGGGGACGTAGACGCGGGACGGGAAGTCCTTGACGACCGGGGAGAGTTTGCCGGGGCGGTCGGCGGCGTACACGTCCTCCGGGTCGAGCACGGGCGGCATGCCGGGCAGCCCGTCGGCGTGCTTCTCGCGCGGCGCGGGTACGGCGGCTCCGGTGCCGCGGGCCTGCGCGGCACGGTCCTCGGTGCCCGCGCCGCAGGCGGCGAGGGCGGCGAGCGCGGTGCCCGCGAGCAGGGCGCGGGTGAGGGTGGCGCGGGCGGGTGTGGCGCGGGTCTTGCGGCGTGAAGGCGTGGTCACGCGCACCATTTAAGGGGCGTCAGGGGGGAAATCGGGTCATTCACCCGGTCGCGGGTGTTCTCACCGGTCGGCGACCCGTATGACCGGTCGAAGACCCGTTACCGGTCGGCGACCCGTTACCGGTCGGTGACCCGCATCTCGAACCACGTCGTCTTGCCGCGCGGCAGCAGGTCCACGCCCCAGCGGTCGGACAGCTTGTCGACGAGGAACAGCCCTCGGCCGCTGACGTCCGTCTCCTGCACCGGCATCAGGCAGGGCAGCCCCCGGGACGGGTCCCGCACCTCGAAGCGCACCCAGCCGGGGCGGCGTTTGAGGCGGAGCCCGAAGATGCGGGCGCCGGTGTGCCGTACGGCGTTGCCGACGAGTTCGGAGACGAGAAGGACGGCGCCCTCGGCGAGCTTCGGGGAGAGTCCCCAGTGCCGCAGGACGACGACCTGGGCGAGGCGGCGGGCGATGGCGGCGGACTCGGGGAGGGACGGCAGCGGCACCTCGCGCTCGGCAGGGTTGCCGTACAACTCCAGTGCGCGCAGCGCGCGTTCGTCCTCGACCGCCGGCGACCAGCGCGCGGCGGTCGCACGTGCGTCTCCCCGCGGCTGATCCATGCCCTCCAGCCCCGCCATGCCCCCATCATGGCCGCCCCGGGGCGGCTCCGGGGCCGTTCCGGGGGAATGCGCCCCCCGGAACGCCACGGTTCCCGGCGGCCGATCGGCATATGCCGTTGACACCTCGGCGTCAGCGGCACCCCACGTGACCTGCGGCGACGGATCGGTTGGAGGCAATCGACAGCTCCCTCGACAAGGCGGAGTTGAGGCAGGCCCAAGGCTGCCACACGCCGTCGGGGCGAGGGGGCCGGATGAGACATCGTGTCAATTGCAAGGCGTTCGGCCGGTTTTCCGGGGTCCCGCCGAGACCGGTCTCAGAGGAACTTGGCCTTCCCGGGGCCCTCCTCGACGAAGCTGCGCATGCCGCGCTCGCGGTCCTCGGTGGCGAACAGGCCGGCGAACCAGTTGCGCTCCACGGCGAGCCCGGTGTTGATGTCCGTCTCCAGGCCGGTGTCGACGGACTCCTTCGCGGCGCGCAGCGCGATGGCCGGCCCCTGGGCGAGCTTGGCGGCCCAGGCGTGCGCCTCGGCGTAGACGTCGGCGGCCGGGACGACGCGGTCCACGAGACCCATCGTGAGCGCCTCGTCGGCCTTCACCATCCGGCCCGTGAAGATGAGGTCCTTGGCCTTGGAGGGGCCGACGAGCCGGGCCAGTCGCTGGGTCCCGCCGGCGCCCGGGATGAGGCCGAGGAGGATCTCCGGCTGGCCGAGCTTGGCGTTGTCGGCGGCGATGCGGAAGTCCGCGCACAGGGCGAGTTCGCAGCCGCCGCCGAGGGCGTAGCCGGTGACGGCGGCGACGACGGGCTTGGGGATGCGGGCGACGGCGGTGAAGGAGTCCTGGAGGGCGCGGGCGCGCAGGACCATCGCGGCGTGGTCCATGGCCTGCATCTCCTTGATGTCCGCGCCGGCCGCGAACACCTTCTCGCCGCCGTAGACCACAACGGCGCGCACGTCGTCGCGGCGGCCGGCCTCCTCGGCGAGTTCCTTGAGCCGGTCCTGTGTGGCGATGTCCAGGGCGTTCATCGGCGGGCGGTCCAGGCGGAGCGTGCCGACGCCTTCGGCGACTTCGAGATTCACGGTCATGCAGGCAGGTTAACGGGCACTAACGGCGGCGGGCCCGGTGCCGTACCTCACACCGGGCCCGCCGTCGCACGCGGTGCTCAGGCCTTCCACTTCTCCCACGGCATGTTCCAGCCGTTGAGCCCGTTGTCGGGGGCCACGGTCTTGTCGTCGGAGTTCTTGACGATCACGACGTCGCCGATCATCGAGCGGTTGAAGAACCAGGCGGCGGGCGCCTTCTTGTCCCAGCCGCCGCGCACGTCGCGCAGGCCGACGCAGCCGTGGCTGGCGTTGTAGTTGCCGAAGGCGTCGCCGCCCCAGTAGTTGCCGTGCAGGAAGGTGCCGGAGGTGGTCAGGCGCATGGCGTGCGGGACGTCCTTGATGTCGTACTCGCCGCCGTAGCCGACCGTTTCGCCGTTCATGCGGGTCACGGTGAGCTTCTCGCTGATGACCATCTGGCCGTTCCACGTGTCGTAGCCGGGCTTGCCGGTGGTGACGGGGATGGTCCTGATGAGCTTGCCGTCGCGGACGACCTTCATCTTCCTGGTCTTGACGTCGACGGTGGAGACCTGGCTGCGGCCGATGGTGAACTTCACGGTCTTGGCCTGCTCGCCGTACACGCCGGGGCGGCCTTCGACGCCGTTGAGGTTGAGTTCGACGGTGACCTTCGTGCCGGCCTTCCAGTACTTCTCCGGGCGGAAGTCGAGGCGGTCGTTGCCGAACCAGTGGCCCTCGACCTCGACGGCCGGCTCGGTCTTGATGGTGACGGCCTTCTCCACGTCCTCGGGCTTGGTGATGCCCCGGGTGAAGCGCAGGGAGAACGGCATTCCGACGCCGACGGTGGAGCCGTCCTCCGGGGTGAAGTGGCCGATGAAGGTGTTCTGCGGCGTGAGGGTGGTGAAGCCGGACTCGGCGGCGGCCGTGCGGCCCTCGGAGTCCTTGGCGACCGCGTGCACCGAGTACTTGGTGGAGGCGGCCAGGTGGGAGGACGGCGTCCAGGTGGCGCCGTCGCCGGATATCTTCCCGGCTATCCGGTCGCCGTCGGAGTCCTTGACGACGACGTCGGTCAGCTTGCCCTTGGCCGCGGTGACCTTCAGGGCGCCGCTGGTGTCGACGGACTTCGCGCCGTCCTTCGGGGCGATGGTGACCACCGCCTCGGACTGCTTGCTCTGCGCGGCGCCGGAGCCCTTGCCGCCGCCCTTGCCGTCCTCGCCGCCCGAGGCGGAGCCCGCGCCGCCTCCCCCGCACGCGGTGACGGCCAGCATCAGCACCCCGAGCACCAGCGCCGTGGCGCCCCGGCGCCGGTGCCGCCCCCGCGCGTCAACCGAAGCCCCCGGTATCGGTCGCACGTTCACTTGTTTCTCCCCTCGCAGGGCCCCGCCGGGGCCCACCCCCAAGCGCGTCCCGCGCGCACTTGGCGCATATTAACCGCATGGTCAGGGGCGTTGACGTGGTGCGACTGTCACCGTTCCGTACCGAACCCGGGGAGAGCGGGGAAGCTGGATGTGCGGTTCACTTCACCGCGCTGCCGGCCTTCCATTCCCGCCAGTTCATGTTCCAGCCGCCGAGGCCGTTGTCGGGGGCGACCTTCCGGTCGTCGCTGCCGACGACCTCGACGACGTCGCCGACGAGGCTGCGGTCGAAGAACCAGCCGGCCGGGGTGTCCGCGCCGCCGCCCTTCACGTCGCGCAGTCCGACGCAGCCGTGGCTGACGTTGTCGCGTCCGAACACGGCGGGCGGCGCCCAGTAGTTGCCGTGCAGGAAGGTGCCGGACTCGGTCAGCCGCATGGCGTGCGGCACGTCGGGGATGTCGTACTCGCCGCCGAAGCCGACCGTGCGGCTGTCCATGCGGGTCACGTCGAGCATCTCGGTGACCACCATCTTGCCGTTGTACGTGGTGGTCTTCGGGGCGCCGGCCGTGACGGGCACGGTGGCGAGGAGGGCGCCGTCGCGCCGGACCTCCATGGTGTGCCGGGCGGCGTCCACGAGGGAGACCTGGCTGCGGCCGACGGTGAAGGTGAGCGTCTTGTCCTGGAGGCCGTAGACGCCGGGCGCGCCCTCGATGTCGCGGAAACGGAGGTCGACGGTGACGCGCGTGCCGGGCTTCCAGTAGTGCTCGGGGCGGAAGTCGAGGCGGTCCCTGCCGAACCAGTGGGGCCGGATCTCGGTGGCGGGGCTGGCGGTGACGCGGACGGCGCGTTCGACGGCGGCGCGGTGGGCGATCTTCCGGTTGAACTCCAGGGAGACGATCATGCCGGTGCCGACGGTGGCGCGGTTCTCCGGGGTGACGTATCCGATGAAGCGTTCCTCCGGGACGTGGGTGGTGAACGTGGCGTGCCGGGCCGAGCGGCGGCCGTGGCCGTCGAGGGCGACGACGTCGACGGTGTAGCGGGCGGCGAGGGCCAGCCGGTCCTCGGCGGGTTTCCAGGTCAGGCCGTCGGCGGAGATCCGGCCGGGCACCGGCGTCTCCTGGGCGTCCTGGGACCTGGCCACCGTGACCTTCTCCAGCCGGCCCTCGGGCACGCGTACGCGCAGTTTCCCGTCGGGCCGGACACCGCGGCTGCCGTCGTCGGGGGTGATGCGGATGTGTTCGTCGGGTGCGGGGGGCTTGCCGAGTCCGCCCATGCCGGTGCCGCCGGGGGTGTCACCCGTGCAGCCGACGGCTCCGGCCAGCAGTCCTGCCCATGTCAGTACGGCGGCCAGACCGGCCGCCACGCGCCGCGCGCGCCCTTCTACGTGCCTCACGTGAGGGCACAACGATCAGCCCCGCCCCGGGGAAACGTGAGTGCGAGCCGTGCGGTGGGCAGACTGTGGGGAAGGACGACGCCACGGGGCCGGCCGACGGCGCTCCGGCGGGGGCGCCGGGGGTCCTGGCCGGGACGCGGGGCCCCGGCGGGCCGCCGGGGCCCCGTGGTCGGGTCGTTCCGCGAGCCGTGGGAGGCGGACAGGTGTCCAGCGCAGCCGAGCAGGAGGCGGTGGCCGGGCGCGCCGCCGGGGACGGGCGGCCCGCGGCCGTCGTGGTGAACGGCGTGTCGCGCCGGGCGCCGTCGCCGGCCGCGCGGCCGGGTGCGCCGACGCCGCTGGGTGCCCGGTTCCGGGTGGGCCCGGACGGGGTGGCGGGCACCAACTTCGCGCTGTGGGCGGGCGGCGCCGAGGCGGTCGACCTGTGCCTGTTCGACGAGGACGGCACGGAGACGCGGCTGCGCCTGACCGAGCTGACGCACGAGATCTGGCACGGCTTCGTGCCGGGCGTGCTGCCGGGGCGGCGGTACGGCTACCGGGTGCACGGCCGCTGGGACCCGTGGACCGGCGCGCGCTGGAACCCGGCGAAGCTGCTCCTCGACCCGTACGCGCGCGCGGTGGACGGCGACTTCCGGCTGCCGCCGGAGGTGTACGGGCACGTCCGGGACTGGCCGGAGCAGCACGTCGCCGACACGGTGCGCGACGGGCGTGACTCGGCGCCGTACGTCCCGAAGGGCGTGGTCGTGCACGACGACGCCACCGACGACGAGTGGATGGACGACCGGCGGCCGAAGACGCCGTGGGCGGACTCGGTGATCTACGAGCTGCACGTGCGCGGCTTCACGATGCGCCACCCGGGCGTCCCGGAGGAGCTGCGCGGCACGTACGCGGGGCTCGCGCACCCGGCGGCGGTCGAGCACCTGACGCGGCTCGGGGTGACGGCGGTGGAACTGCTGCCGGTGCACCAGTTCGCGCACGAGGACCATCTGCTGCGGCGCGGGCTGAAGAACTACTGGGGCTACAACTCGATCGGCTACTTCGCCCCGCACGCCGCGTACGCCGCGTCCGGCACGACCGGTCAGCAGGTCGGCGAGTTCAGGCGCATGGTGCGCGCGCTGCACGCGGCCGGCATCGAGGTGATCCTCGACGTGGTCTACAACCACACGGCGGAGGCGGGCGAGCTGGGGCCGACGCTGTCGCTGAAGGGCATCGACAACCGCGGCTACTACCGGCTCCAGTCGGACGCGCGGCGCTACGCCGACTACACCGGCTGCGGGAACACGCTGCACGTGGTGCAGCCGCACGTGCTGCGCCTGATCACGGACTCGCTGCGGTACTGGGTGACCGAGATGGGCGTGGACGGCTTCCGCTTCGACCTGGCGGCGGCGCTGGCCCGCTCCATGCACGACGTCGACATGCTGTCCCCGTTCCTCGCGGTGATCGCGCAGGACCCGGTGCTGCGCCGGGTGAAGCTGATCGCCGAGCCGTGGGACGTCGGCTCGGGCGGCTACCAGGTGGGCGCGTTCCCGCCCCTGTGGACGGAGTGGAACGACCGCTACCGCAACGCGGTGCGGGACTTCTGGCGGCACGCGCTGCCGGACGTACGGGAGATGGGCTACCGCCTGTCGGGCTCCAGCGACCTGTACGCGTGGGGCGGGCGCCGCCCGTACGCGTCGGTCAACTTCGTCACGGCGCACGACGGTTTCACGCTGCGCGACCTGGTCTCCTACGAGCGCAAGCACAACGAGGCGAACGGCGAGGGCAACCGCGACGGCACGGACGACAACCGCTCGTGGAACTGCGGCGCCGAGGGCGAGACGGACGACGAGCCGGTACGGGCGCTGAGGCGCCGCCAGTTGCGGAACCTGCTGACGACGCTGCTGCTGTCGACGGGTGTGCCGATGCTGGTCGCGGGCGACGAGATGGGCCGCACGCAGGGCGGCAACAACAATGCGTACTGCCAGGACAACGAGATCAGTTGGCTCGACTGGAGCCTGCTGGACGACCCCGGCTGGCGGGCCCTGTTCGACCTCACCGCCCGCCTGATCGCCCTGCGCCACCGCCACCCGGTGCTGCGCCGCCGCGCCTTCTTCTCCGGCCGTCCCCACTCCGCGGACGGCCTGCGCGACCTGGCGTGGTTCACGGCACGGGGCGAGGAGATGACGGAGTCCGACTGGTACGCCCCGGCGGCCACACTCGGCATGTACCTCTCCGGCCGCGACATCCCGGGCCGCGACGAACGGGGCGACCCGGTGGTCGACGACAGCTTCCTCGCGGTACTCCACGCCGGCGAGGACCCGGTGGACTTCGTCCTGCCGGGGGCGCCGTGGGCGGAGGAGTACGAGGTGGTGGTGGACACGTCGCGCGAGGACCAGTCCGGGGAGCCGGGAGCGGTGCATGCCGCGGGGGCGGTGATCGGGGTGCCGGGGCGGGCGGTGTTGTTGCTGCGGGTGCGGTGAACCCCGCCGGACCCGGCGGAGGCGGGCCAGCATCGAGGTGGCCGACGGGCCGCGTCAGCCGCGAAATCGTTCGCTCCTCGTGCGGCGGGGCCGTTAGGCTCCGCCGGATCCGTGTCCGCGAGGGGAGCCGTTTCATGGAGATCGAGGGCGTACGGACCGACCGGCTGGGGCTGTTGCTCGACCAGTTCGACAAGGCCCGGGAGATGGCCGAGGTGCGGCTGACGGGTCTCTGCGACGAGGAGTACTTGTGGGAGCCGGTGCCCGGCTGCTGGTCACTGCGGCGGCGCGGCGAGGCGACGACACCGCGGGCGTTCGGGCCGGGCGAGTGGGTGCTGGACCTGGGCGCGCCGGACATCCCCGCGAGCGAGTACGCGGAGGTCGCGAGACAGGCGGCCGACGGCATGTCGGTGGAGAGGATCGCCGAGGACTGGAGCGTGACCGTCGAGCGGGTCCGGGAGGTCCTGGCCCACACCGGTGAGCCGGAGCCGGACGAGACCGCGGTCACGACCATCGCGTGGCGACTGGGTCATCTGCACTACGAGTTCGCGGGCACCTGGGAGTGGACCTTCGGCGAGCGCCGGCGGGACCCGAAGCGGATGGTCGACTTCTCCCCCTCGGCCTCCGTGACCCTGGAGCGCTTCTGGCCGGTGGTCGACCGCTGGCGCGAGGCCGTCGGTGGCCTCACCGAGGACCGGCTCGACACGGTCGGCCTGTGCCAGTACCCGTACGGTTCCGCCCCCGACGAGCCGTTCATCTCCGTTGTGTGGGGCGCCAACCTGGAATTCATCCACCACATGGCCGAGATCGCGCTGCTGCGCGACCTGTGGCGGACCACGCGGGGCGGACGCGGGTTCGGGCGGGCGGAAAACTCGGTGGGCAGTGTCAGTGGTGTTCCGTAGGCTCGCTGCTGATGTCCACCGAAACCGTCGCCGCCGAGGACCGTTCCGCCGTTCGTGCCCTGTTGCGCCTGTGGCCGTACGTGCGGCCGGTGCGGGTGCGGTTGTTCAGCGCCGCCTTCGTCGCCGTGCTCGCCTCCTGTCTCGGGCTCGTCATCCCGCTCGTCCTGAAGTGGATGGTGGACGGGCCCATCGCCGAGCGGGATCCGGCGGGCGTGTGGCTCGGCGCGCTGTATCTGCTGCTGCTCGGGCTCGCCGAGGCCCTGCTGTTCGGGTTCCGGCGGTGGCTCGTGGCGCGGCCCCTGTCGGGCGTCGAGGCGGAGATGCGGGCCGATCTGTACCGGCACCTCCAGCGGCTGCCGGTCGCCTTCCACGACCGGTGGGCGTCGGGGCAGTTGCTCTCCCGCGCGACGACCGACCTGATGCTGCTGCGCATGTTCCTCGCGTTCCCGCTGACGTTCCTCCTGGTCAACGGCGTGACGATCCTCGTCGGTGTCGCCATCATGCTGATGCAGGACTGGACGCTCGGGCTGGTGATCCTCGGGCCCGCCGTGCCCGTGATGATCACGTGCGTGGTGTTCGAGAAGCGGTACGCGCGCGTGGCGCGGCTCGCGCAGGACCAGGTCGGGGATCTCACGACGGTCGTCGAGGAGAGCGTGCTCGGCATCCGCATCATCAAGGGGTTCGGCCGGCACCGCAGTCAGGCGCGGGCGTTCCGCGAGCTGTCGGGCACCCTGCGCGGCACCGAGCTGCGCAAGGCGCGTCTGCTGGCGACGATCTGGGGCGTCATCGTCACCCTTCCCGAACTGGCCATCGGCGCGGCCCTGGTCGTGGGGTCCGTGCAGGTCGCCGACGGTGATCTGTCGGCCGGGACGCTCGTCGCGTTCCTGTCCACCGCCCTCGCCCTGCGCTGGCCGATCGACTCGATCGGCTTCCTGCTGGCGATGAGCCAGGAGGCCGCGACGGCGACCGAGCGGTACTTCGAGGTGATGGACGAGGGCGAGGAGGCGGAGAGCGCCGTCGTGTCCGTCCCCGGCGAGGCCGACGTGCCCGACGGGATCCGGTTCGAGGACGTCACCTTCCGGTATCCCGATGCCTCCCCCGACTCCCCGCCCACCCTCGACGGCGTCACCCTCCACATCCGCCCCGGCGAGTCCATGGCCCTGGTCGGGGCGACCGGCAGCGGCAAGACCACGCTGACCGCCCTCGTCCCCCGCCTGCACGAGCCGACCTCCGGCCGGATCACCCTAGACGGCGTCGACATCACCCACATGTCCCGCGAGGACCTCCGCGCCAAGGTCGCCGTGGCGTTCGAGGAGCCCACGCTCTTCTCGGCGTCCGTCGGGGAGAACGTCCTGATGGGCGCCGGCCCGGACGCCGGTGACCCGGAGCTGCGCCGCGCCCTCGCCGTCGCCCAGGCGGACTTCGTGCACGCCCTGCCCCAGGGCGCGGACACGCAGGTCGGCGAACAGGGGCTCAGCCTGTCCGGCGGTCAGCGGCAGCGGCTCGCGCTGGCCCGCGCGGTCGTCGGACGGCCCGGGTTCCTCGTCCTGGACGACCCGCTGTCCGCGCTGGACGTGCACACGGAGGCCGCCGTCGAGGCCGCGCTGCGGCGCGTGCTCGCCGACACGACCGCGCTGATCGTCGCCCACCGCCCGTCCACGGTGCAGCTCGCCGACCGCGTCGCCCTGCTGTCCGGCGGCCGGATCACCGCCGTCGGCACCCATCACGAACTGCTGCGTACGAGCGCCGAGTACGCCCATCTGATGTCGGGACTCGACGACCCCCTGAAGGGCGCCCCGGCAGCACACGACGCACCCGTGGCCGAGAAGGCGGAGGCCGACCGATGACCGCGCCGACGACGTCCGCCCCGGCCACCGGCGACGAGGACCGGCCGGAGCCCGTGCCCGGGAAGGGCGACGCGTTCGACCGGGACGTCCTGCCCTCGCCCCCGGGCGCGACGGGCGCGCTGCTGCGTTCCCTGCTCGCGCCGATGAAGGCGCGCGTCGCGGTGACCACGCTCCTGCTGCTGCTCCAGCAGGCGGCGGTGCAGGCGGGCCCGCTGCTGGTGGCGTACGCCATCGACCGCGCGGTGCCCGCGTTCCGGGCCGACGACCGGGGTCCGCTGATCGCGGTGGCCGTCGGCTACCTGCTGTGCGCGGTCGCCTCGGGTGTGCTCCAGTACGGGTTCATCCGCGCCTCCGCCCGGGTGAACCAGAGCGTGCTGCTCGATCTGCGCGGCCGGATCTTCCGCCACGCGCAGGCGCTCAGCCTCGACTTCCACGAGGGCTACACCTCGGGCCGGCTCATCTCCCGGGCCACCACGGACGTCGAGTCGCTGCGCGAACTCCTCGACGAAGGGCTCCAGGAGCTCGTCTCGGTGGTCCTGTCGTTCGTCTACATCTCGGCGCTGCTGCTCTGGCTGGACCTGGGGCTCGGCGCGGTCGCGGTGGCGTCGTTCGGTCCGCTGTACCTGCTGGTGCGGGTCTACCGGCGGCGCGCGGCGCGGGTGTACCGGGAGCGGTCCACGGCCATCGCCTCGGTGATCGTGAAGTTCGTGGAGACGATGAACGGCATCCGGCCGGTTCGCGCGTTCCGCCGCGAGGCCGTCAACGACGCGGACTTCCGGGTCCTGAACCGGCGGCACGAGCGCAGCAACGGCGACGCGCTGCTGGAGATGGCGCGGTACGTCGTCGGCTCGCGGCTGGTCGCGAACACGGCCGTGGCGCTGATCGTGCTGTGGGGCGCGTACCGGGTGGCGGACGGCACGCTGGCGCTGGGTGTGCTGGCGGCGGCGGTGCTGTACCTGCGGCGGCTGTACGACCCGATCGACCGGCTCGGCATGTTCCTCAACTCGTACCAGTCGGCGGCGGCGTCGCTGGAGAAGATCGCGGGGCTGCTGGCGCAGACGCCGTCCGTGCCCGAGCCGGTCACGCCGAAGGAGCTGCCTGCGGCGGCGGGTGACCGGCCCGGCCGCACGGTGGTCTTCGACGGGGTCTCCTTCGGGTACCGCACCGGCGGCGAGGTGCTGCCCCGCTTCGACCTGACGATCCCGGCCGGGCAGACCGTCGCGGTCGTCGGCTCGACCGGCGCGGGCAAGTCGACGCTGGCCAAGCTGCTCGCCCGGTTCTACGACCCGTCCGACGGCCGGGTGCTGCTGGACGGCGTGGACCTGCGCGACCTGGCCTTCCCCGAGCTGCGGCGCGGGGTGGTGATGGTGACGCAGGAGGCGTTCCTGTTCTCCGGCACGGTCGCCGAGAACATCGCGATCGGCCGCCCGGACGCCTCCCGCGAGGACATCGAGCGGGCCGCGAAGGCGATCGGCGCGCACGACTTCATCAGCGCGCTGCCCGACGGCTACGACACCGACGTCCGCAAGCGCGGCGGCCGCATCTCCGCCGGACAGCGCCAACTCGTGGCGTTCGCGCGGGCGTTGCTGGCAGACCCGGGGGTGCTGATCCTGGACGAGGCGACGAGTTCGCTGGACGTCCCCGGGGAGCGGGCCGTGCAGCGGGCGATGGCGACGGTGCTGAAGGGCCGTACGGCGGTCGTCATCGCGCACCGCCTGTCCACGGTCGAGATCGCGGACCGGGTACTGGTCATGGCCCGGGGCCGGGTCGTCGAGGACGGCACGCCCGCCGAACTCGTGGCCGGCGCGGGCGATTTCGCCGACCTGCACCGCGCCTGGCGGGACAGCCTGGCGTGACGCGGGACGCGTCGGGTGCGGGGTCCGGATTTCAGCGCCTCCGTGGGAACGGCGGCTAGCGTTCGGGGAACCTACGGCCGAGAGGGTGAAGGGCATCGACGCGTACGAGGACCCCGGTACGCCGGACGCGCGGGGCGGGGCGCGGTATTTGTGGTGGCTCGTGCGGCGGCAGCCCGGGCGGTGTGCGGCGGGGGCGCTGATCGCCACCGTGTGGATGGTGCTGCTCGCGGCGACGCCGTATCTGATGTCCCGGGCGATCGACGAGGGCCTGGAGGGGGGCGACACGGGCGCGCTGGCCGGGTGGTGCGGCGCGCTGGTCGCCTTCGGCGCGCTCTCGGCGTGGCTGGGCGCGCTGCGGCACCGCACGATGACGCGGGTGCGGATGGACGCCAACTTCCGCACGGTGAAGGTCGTCGTCGGGCAGGCCGTGCGGCTCGGCTCCGCGCTGTCGCGGCAGGTGGGCGCCGGGGAGGTCATGACGATCGGCGTCGGCGACGTCCAGACGATCAGCTGGTCGCTCACCGTCGTCGGACCGGGGGTCGGCTCGATCGTCGCGTATCTGACGGTCGCGGTGCTGCTGGTGTCGATGTCCCCGCTCATCGCCGCGCTGGTGCTGCTCGGCATCCCGGTGATCGTGCTGGTGGTGGGGCCGCTGCTGAGGCGGTTGCAGGGCACGGAGACCGAATACCGGGAGCGGCAGGGCGTGTTGACGGCGCGGATCGGCGACCTCGCGGGCGGGCTGCGCGTCCTGAACGGGCTGGGCGGCAAGGGCCTGGTCGCCGACGCGTTCCGCGCGGACTCGCGGCGGCTGCGCGAACAGGGCTACCGGGTCGGCGCGGTGACCAGCTGGGTGCAGGCGCTCGGGGTCGGGCTGCCGACGCTGTTCCTGGCCGCGGTGACGTGGCCGGCGGCCCGGCTCGCGGCGCGGGGCGAGATCAGCGTCGGGGAGCTGGTGTCGGTGTACGGCTATGTCGCGGTGCTGGTCGGGCCGGTGGGCTTCTGGGTGGAGGCCGGCTACCAGATCAGCCGCGCTCTCGTGGCCGCGCGTCGCGTCGCGCAGTTCCTGCGCCTCGAGCCCCCGCCGGACACCGGCACGCGGGACGCGCCCGCCGAGCCGTCGGTGCTGCACGACCCGGAGTCCGGCGTGCGGGTGCTGCCGGGCCGGCTGACGGCGCTGGCCTGCGCCCGGCCGGCCGACGCCGCGGCCGTCCTCGACCGGCTGGGCCGGTACGCGCCGTCGGACGCCACCTGGGGCGGGGTGCGCCTGGACGAGATCGCGCTGCGCCACGTGCGGGAGCGGATCCTCGTCGCCGACCACGAGGCCGACCTCTTCGCCGGCCCGCTGCGGGAGTTGGTCGGCGGGCGGTGGGGTCCGCAGGGCCGGGGCGACGACGCGATCCGGCGTGCGCTGCACGCGGCCGCCGCCGACGACATCGTGCTCGGACTGCCGGACGGGCTCGACTCGGAGATCGCCGCGCAGGGCCGCGACCTGTCCGGCGGCCAGCGTCAACGCGTCCGGCTGGCACGGGCGTTGCACGCCGACCCGGAGGTGCTGCTCGCCGCGGAGCCCACGTCGGCACTCGACGCGCACACGGAGGCCACGGTCGCGGACCGGCTGCGGGCGGCGCGGACCGGCCGTACGACGGTCCTCGCGACGACGTCACCCCTGGTGCTGGCCCGCGCGGACACGGTGATCCACGTCAACGAGGGCAAGGTGACCGCCACCGGCACCCACCACTGGCTCCTCGACCACGAGCCGGGCTACCGCGCCCTCGTGGCCAGGGACGGGGAGGACACGGAGGGCGCGGAGGGCACGCAGGACGCGGAGGGCACGGAGGACGCGGAGGGCACGGAGGACGCGGAGGGCACGGAGGACGCGGAGGGCACGGAGGACGCGAAAGACGCGAGGGGCACGCAGGACGGGCGTACGGCGAAGGGATCCGCACGATGACCGCGACGACGGCGCAGAGCCCGGAGGAGAAGGACTCGCCGGCCGGCGCGCGGCGGCGTACCCCGGCCGGCGCCCGCCCGCAGGCCCCGGACACCGCCGACGGGCTCCCCGCCGACCGGCTCCCCGTGGCCTCCCGCCACGCCGTCCGCCGTGCCGCCCTCGCGCTGGTGCGTGCCGACCGGCGCGCCTTCGGCACCGTCCTCGTCCTCAACACCCTCGCGGCGGCCGCCGGTCTCGCCGGACCGTGGCTGCTCGGGCGGATCGTCGACGAGGTGCGGGCCGGGGCCGACGTCGGTGCCGTGGACCGGATGGCGCTCGCCATCCTGCTGTGCACCCTGGCCCAGTTGCTGTTCGCCCGCTGGGCCCGCTACGTCGGTCACCGCTTCGGGGAGCGCACGCTGGCCCGCGTGCGGGAGCGGTTCGTCGGCCGGGCGCTTGCGCTGCCCGCGTCCGTGGTGGAGCGGGCCGGCACCGGGGACCTGACGGCGCGCGGCACGTCCGACGTGACCGCCGTCGGCACGACGCTGCGCGACGCCGGTCCCGAACTGCTCGTCAACACCGTGCAGGCGCTGTGCGTGATCGGCGCGGTCTTCGTCCTGGACCCGCTGCTCGGCGCCGTCGGCGTGCTCGCCCTGACGCCGATCTGGGTCGCCCTGCGCTGGTATCTGCGCCGGGCCCGGACCGCCTATCTCGCCGAGGGCGCGGCCACCTCCGACGTCGCGGAGATCCTCGCGGCGACGGCGTCGGGCGCCCGCACGGTCGAGGCGTTCGGGCTGCGGGAGCGGCGGATCGCGGCGAGCCGTGACGCGGTGGAGGTGGCGCGGCGCACCCGCCTGCGCACGCTGTTCCTGCGCTCGGTGCTCTTCCCGACCGTGGAGCTCTCCTACGTCCTGCCCGTGGCCGGCGCCCTGCTGGTGGGCGGGCTGCTGCACGCGCGGGGCGAAGTGTCGCTCGGCGCGGTCGTCACGGCCGCCCTGTACCTGCACCAACTGAACGCGCCGATCGACGAGATCCTGATCCGGGTCGAGCAACTGCAGAGCAGCGGCGCCTCGTTCGCCCGCGTGGAGGGCCTGGCCGACGCCCCGAGGTCGGCGGACGACGGCTCGCCCACGCCGTCCGGCGACCGCATCGACGTGACCGGCGTGCGTTACGCCTACGAGCGCGGCGGCGAGGTGCTGCGGGGTGTCGATCTGACGGTGCGGCCCGGGGAGCGGCTGGCCGTCGTCGGGCCCTCCGGGGCGGGCAAGACCACGCTGAGCAGGCTGCTGGCGGGCGTCGACGCGCCGACCGAGGGCACGGTCACGGTCGGC
The DNA here is from genome assembly GCF_055606745.1 of Streptomyces sp. NPDC037054. Classification (NCBI taxonomy): domain Bacteria; kingdom Bacillati; phylum Actinomycetota; class Actinomycetes; order Kitasatosporales; family Streptomycetaceae; genus Streptomyces; species Streptomyces sp. NPDC037054. The sequence goes on from NZ_JBVJSJ010000013.1 coordinate 283,953, forward strand.
GGGGTGCCGGTCGTGGCGCTCGGCCCCGAGGCACTGCGCCGTCAGGTCGTGCTGGTGACGCAGGAGCACCACGTGTTCCTCGGCACGGTCCGCGACAACCTGCGCATCGCCGAACCGTCCGCCGGTGACGAGGAGTTGTGGGCCGCGCTGGACGCGGTCGGCGCCGCCGAGTGGGTGCGCGAGCTGCCGGACGGGCTGGACACGGAGCTGGGGCAGCGCGGTCACCGCACCGACGGTTCGCAGGCGCAGCAACTCGCCCTGGCCCGCGTGGTGCTGGCCGACCCGCACACACTGATCCTGGACGAGGCGACGGCGCTGCTGGACCCGACGACCGCCCGGCACACGGAGCGCGCGCTGGCGGCCGTACTGAAGGGGCGCACCGTCATCGCGATCGCGCACCGGCTGCACACCGCGCACGACGCCGACCGGGTGGCCGTGATGGAGGACGGGCGGCTCACCGAACTGGGCACGCACGACGAGCTGGTGGCGGCCGGCGGCGCGTACGCGGCGCTGTGGCACTCCTGGCACGGCGACCGCCCGTCCGGAGAGGACCGGCACGGCGACCGCCCGTCCGGCGCGGTCTGACCCGCCGCGCATCCCACAGAACATCCGCCAAGCGTCCGTTTATCGAACGTGAACGCCCGGACAACGGACCGTTTCCAGCCAACTTTCTGACGCGACCCTGACAGACCCGGGGGTCTCCTGCCACGCTTCCCACGGCCGCTGCACAGCAACCCCACAGCTTCGGCGAAAAGACGCTGTTGCGCGGCCGACGCTCCCGCACGTGGTTCTGCGCAAGACCCAGCTCTGCCCGGCCGGCCCACCCGCCGACCGGTCTCCCCCCGGCCGCGCGACCCGCGGCCCGCAGAAGGAGTCAGTGTTGAGAAGCAGCTCCTCCCACAGACGCACCTCCCACACCGCACCCCGCACCACCCCGCGCCGCCGCACCGCGGCCGTCGCCCTCGCCGGTGTCGCCGCCCTCATCGCCGCGGCCGTCCAGACGGGCACCGCCACCGCCGCCCCCGAGCAGGCCCCGAAGGCGGCTCCGGCCTCGGAGTCCGTGCGGCTGTCCCCCGCGCAGCGCGCGGAGCTGCTCCGGCAGGCCGACGCCGGCACGGCGGAGACCGCCCGCGAACTGGGCCTCGGCGCCAAGGAGAAGCTCGTCGTCCGCGACGTCCTCAAGGACCGCGACGGCACCGTGCACACGCGCTACGAGCGCACCTACGACGGCCTGCCGGTGCTCGGCGGCGACCTCGTCGTCGAGACGTCGAAGTCGGGCGCGACCGAGGGCGTCGTGAAGGCCACCCGCACCGCCGTGAAGCCGGCGACGACGAAGGCCGCGCTGCCCGCCGCCGACGCCGAGCGGCAGGCGCTGAACGCGGCGAAGGCCGAGAAGGCCAAGAACCCGGACGTCGACCGCGCCCCCCGCAAGGTGATCTGGGCGGCCGAGGGCAAGCCGGTCGTGGCGTACGAGACGGTCGTCGGCGGCCTCCAGCACGACGGCACCCCGCAGGAGCTGCACGTCGTCACCGACGCCACCACGGGCGAGAAGCTGTACGAGTGGGAGGCCATCGAGACCGGCACGGGCCACACGGTCTACAGCGGCACGGTCACCCTCGGCACCACGCAGTCCGGGACGACGTACAACCTGACCGACGGCGCGCGCGGCGGCCACAAGACGTACAACCTCAACCGCGGCACCTCGGGCACCGGCACGCTGTTCTCCGGGCCCGACGACGTGTGGGGCAACGGCAGCCCGTCCAACCTGGAGTCGGCCGCCGCCGACGCCCACTACGGGGCCGCGCTGACCTGGGACTACTACAAGAACGTGCACGGCCGCAGCGGCATACGCGGCGACGGCCGGGCCGCCTACTCGCGGGTGCACTACGGCAACAACTACGTCAACGCCTTCTGGTCGGACAGCTGCTTCTGCATGACCTACGGCGACGGCGCGAGCAACGCCAACCCGCTGACGTCGATCGACGTGGCGGCGCACGAGATGACGCACGGCCTGACGTCCAACACCGCGGGCCTCGTCTACTCGGGCGAGTCCGGCGGCCTGAACGAGGCCACCAGCGACATCTTCGGCGCCACGGTCGAGTTCTACGCCAACAACGCCTCCGACGTCGGTGACTACCTCATCGGCGAGGAGATCAACATCCGGGGCGACGGCACCCCGCTGCGCTACATGGACAAGCCCAGCAGGGACGGCTCGTCCAAGGACGCCTGGTACTCGGGCATCGGCTCGATCGACGTGCACTACTCCTCGGGTCCGGCCAACCACTTCTTCTACCTGCTGAGCGAGGGCAGCGGCACCAAGACCATCAACGGTGTCACCTACAACTCGCCGACCTCGGACGGCCTTCCGGTCACCGGCATCGGCCGCGCCAAGGCGGAGAAGATCTGGTTCCGCGCGCTGACGACGAAGTTCACCTCGACCACCAACTACGCGGGCGCCCGCACCGGCACCCTCGCGGCGGCCGGTGAGCTCTACGGCACGACCAGCGCCGAGTACAAGGCGGTCCAGGACGCGTGGGCGGGCGTCAACGTCGGCACGCGCCCCGGCGACGGCGGCGGTGGCGGCACCTCCTTCGAGAACACCGCCGACGTGGCGATCCCGGACGCCGGCACGGCCGTGACCTCGTCGATCACCGTCTCGGGCCGCGCGGGCAACGCGCCGAGCAACCTCCAGGTCGCGGTGGACATCGTGCACACGTGGCGCGGTGACCTGGTGATCGACCTGCTGGCCCCGGACGGGACGGCGTACCGCCTCAAGAGCGCCAGCTCCTCCGACTCGGCGGACAACGTCAACGCGACGTACACGGTCGACGCGTCCTCCGAAACGGCCAACGGCACCTGGCAGTTGAGGGTGCAGGACACGGCCCGGTACGACACCGGCCACATCAACGGCTGGAAGCTGACCTTCCCGTAGAGCGCCCGGGCCGTCCGGACACGGCCCGCCGCCTCCTCCGACAGGGCGCCGCCCCGGTGGTTCGACTCCCCGGGGCGGCGCCCGCCCGTCACCGCCCGCCAACGCAGGACCCGCAGCACGGTCCGGTGCACGACGAGCGAGCCGCCCGCCGCCAGAGCGGCCCACACCCTCGCGAGACTCCGCACCCTCATCCGCTGATGGGCGGCCCGGACGAAGGCCGCGTCCGGCGGCGCCCAGCGCCCCCGTTATGTTCTTCGCGGTCCTGCAATGGGGCTGCTGGCCTCCGGGCCCGGTATGACTGTGTCCCCTCTGTCGAAGGCATGACCTGGGGGGT